>NZ_JBFUDG010000005.1:0-404629 GCF_056404835.1 Allobosea sp. P2_B12
AGGCCGGCGACCAGCTGAGCCAGATCCTCGGCCATTCCCGCAAGGTCGCCGCCACCATCGCCGACATCTCCTCGGCCGCCGGCGAGCAGGCCAACGGCATCGACGAGATGAGCCAGGCGGTGGCCCATCTCGACGAGATGACCCAGCAGAACGCGGCCCTCTCCGAGCAGAGCGCGGCGTCGGCCGCCTCGCTCTCCTCCCGCATCGGACAGCTCAACGACCTCGTCGCAGCCTTCAAGACCGGGCAGGAGGGCGCGGGGACCGCGGCGACCTATCAGCCGCACGGCAGCCACCGCCGCGCTGCGTGATCCAAACGAGGCGACCTGAGGGCCCAGGCACGGCGAGCGGCCCGGCATCGGTCACACCGGAGCGGTGGTCGAGGCGACCGGGTGGTCCGTGTTCAGCGGCGCGCGACGCCCAGCCGCTTGCGCGAGCTCATATCCGGATTCCTTCGCCGCCTCGTCAACAACGGCCGCGTCGTTTGCCGTCGTGATCTGGTACTAGCGATCGATGGGAAGGTAGGCTCGATGCTCATTCGCCAGCTGTCCTATTTCGTCGCCCTCGCCCGCGAGCGCCATTTCGCCCGCGCCGCCGAGGCCTGCAACATCGCTCAGCCGACGCTGTCGACCGCGATCCGCCGCCTTGAGGAGGATCTGGGTGCTAGACTGGTCGTCAGGAGCCACAAATTCGTCGGCCTGACGCCGGAAGGCGAAAAACTGCTCTCCTGGGGCCGGCTGATCCTGGCCGACTACGCCAGTCTGCGCGAGGATCTGACCGGGCTGCGGCGCGGACTCACCGGCACGTTGCGGTTGGGCGTCATTCCTGCCGCGATGCCGTCCATCGCGTTCCTGACGGCCCGTTTCGCCGCAGCGCATCCGGCTGCGAAGATCGAGATTCTGTCGATGACATCGCGCGCGATCGAACGGGGGCTGGAGGCCTTCGAGATCGATGGCGGGATGACCTATCTCGACAATGAGCCCATCGAGCATGTTCGGCGGCTGCCGCTCTACCGCGAGCATTTCGTCTTCGTCGTCCACCGGACACACCCCTGCGCGGGGCGGATCTCACTGACATGGAAGGAGGCCGCGGCCGAGCGGCTCTGCCTGCTCAGCGAGGACATGCAAAACCGGCGGATCATCAATCAACTGGCCTCTTCGATCGGTATCGCGATCAACCCGACCGTTGTCAGCAATTCCTTCCTGGCCGTGTGTTCGCATCTGCGTCAGGGCGAGTGGGCGAGCATCGTCCCGCACACCTTCCTCTATATTTTCGGCGGCGCTGCTGATCTCGTTGCGCTCGATCTCGTCGAACCGGCCCATAATCAGGCGGTTGGGCTCGTCCTGTCGGATCGTGAACCGTCCTCACCCATGGCCGAGGCGCTGATCAACAGTGTCGCTGACATCGATTTCGAGCGCGAGTTGAGCGCTGCGATCGGGCCTTCATCATCGGCATAAGCTATCAACCCTTCCAAAACTTTCATTGGATTTGACCCGTCGAAAGCACGAGCATCGTAGATGTTCGATGCAGGCCATACATGAAGAATAGCTTGCAAGCAGTCGAACGGGGAAACGCCGAGCAGCAATATTCGATCGCGTCGCCGATTTTCTGACCCCGGTGATTTCGATCTTGGTTCGATAGCAACGGCCATCATCTGGTGGTCGAGCGTTTTCCCTTGCCTCATGCTCAAGGGAGTTCGATATGGCAAAGGTCGTTTGTGTTCTTTACGATGATCCGATCGATGGATTCCCGCAAACCTATGCGCGGGACGATCTGCCGAAGATCGATCGCTATCCCGGCGGCCAGACGCTGCCGACCCCCAAGGCGATCGATTTCCAGCCCGGCACGCTGCTCGGCAGCGTCTCGGGCGAACTCGGCCTGCGCAGATACCTCGAAGGACTCGGCCATACGCTCGTCGTAACGTCCGACAAGGACGGCCCCGATTCCGTGCTGGAGCGCGAACTCCACGATGCCGAGATCGTCATATCCCAACCGTTCTGGCCGGCCTATCTCACCGCCGAACGCATCGCCAAGGCGCCGAAGCTGAAGCTTGCGCTGACCGCCGGCATCGGCTCCGACCATGTCGATCTGCAAGCCGCGATCGATCGCGGCGTCACGGTCGCCGAGGTGACCTATTGCAACTCGATCAGCGTCGCCGAGCACGTCGTCATGATGATCCTGGGGCTCGTGCGCAACTACATTCCCTCCCATCAATGGGTGGTCAAGGGCGGCTGGAACATCGCCGACTGCGTGACGCGTTCCTATGATGTCGAGGGCATGCATGTCGGCACCGTCGCCGCCGGCCGCATCGGTCTTGCCGTGCTGCGCCGCCTGAAACCCTTCGACATGCACCTGCACTATTACGACCGGCATCGCCTGCCGGCGGAGGTCGAGAGGGAGCTGAACCTGCACTGGCACCCGACAGTCGAGGACATGATCAAGGTCTGCGACGTGGTCACGCTCAACTGCCCGCTCCATCCGGAGACGGAGCACATGATCGACGAGCCGATGCTCAAGCTGTTCAAGCGTGGCGCCTATCTCGTGAACACGGCGCGCGGCAAGCTCTGTGACCGGGACGCCATCGCCCGCGCGCTCGAATCCGGCCAGCTCGCGGGTTATGCCGGCGACGTCTGGTTCCCGCAGCCGGCGCCAAAGGACCATCCCTGGCGGACGATGCCGCATCACGGCATGACGCCGCATATCTCCGGCACCTCGCTCTCGGCCCAGACACGCTATGCCGCCGGCGTGCGCGAGATCCTCGAATGCTGGTTCGAGAAGCGCCCGATCCGCGACGAATATCTGATCGTCGATGGCGGCAGGCTGGCTGGCGCGGGCGCCCATTCCTACAGCGCCGGCAACGCCACGACCGGCTCCGAAGAAGCGGCGAAGTTCAGGAAGGCGGGTTGAGGGGAGCGATATCGGCGGCGGCGCTCACGCGGCGCCGCCGAAGCATTCTCGAATACGGGCTTGTGGACGGCCGCTCAGGTATCGACGGTCGCGTTCAGCGCATTGCTCTGGATGAATTCGCGGCGCGGCTCGACCACGTCGCCCATCAGCTTGACGAAGAGATCGTCGGCCTCGTCGTTCTGGTCGTTCTTGACGCGCAGCAGCGAGCGGACGTCGCGGTCGAGCGTGGTTTCCCAGAGCTGGTCCGGGTTCATTTCGCCGAGACCTTTGTAGCGCTGCAGCGAGACGCCCTTCTTGCCGATGGCGGTCACGGCGTCGAACAAATCGGTCGGGCCGTTGACGGCCTGGTCGTCGCCCTTGCGGCTGAGCACGCCGGGTTTCGAATAGGCCTCCTGCAGCGAGACCGCCGCCGCATCGAGCTTGCGGGCCTCGGCGCTGGCGAGCAGGCCTGAATCGACGGCCGCGACCTGCTTCACGCCGCGCACCATGCGCGAGAACAGGAAGCCGCCCTCGCTCGCCTTGCCTTCCCAGCCGCGCTCGAGCTCGTCCGAGATCGCATCGAGGCGCGCGGCGACCTTGGCCGCGGCCTCGTTGGCCTGCTGTTCATTTTCCTCGGAAACAGGCCGGAGCGCACCCGCGATCGCCATCTGCTCGACGACGCGGCGGTCATAGCGCGAATGGAGCTGCCCGAGCGTGAAGCGGATGCCGCGCGCCTCCTCGATCAGGGCGCGCAGGTCCGAGCCGCCGCGCTCGACGCCGCCATTGGTCTTGAAGACGGCGCCGTCCAGCGCGGTCTCGACGAGGTAGTCCTCGAGCGCGCGCTCGTCCTTCAGGTAGACATGGCTCTTGCCGCGCGCCGCCTTGTAGAGCGGCGGCTGCGCGATGAAGAGATGGCCGCGCTCGATCACCTCCGGCATCTGCCGGTAGAAGAAGGTCAGCAGCAGGGTGCGGATATGGGAGCCGTCCACGTCCGCGTCGGTCATGATGATGATCTTGTGGTAGCGCAGCTTCTCGATATTGAACTCCTCGCGGCCGATGCCGGCGCCGAGCGCCGTGATCAGCGTACCGACCTGTTCGGAGGACAGCATCTTGTCAAAGCGCGCCCGCTCGACGTTGAGGATCTTGCCGCGCAGTGGCAGGACGGCCTGATATTCGCGGGCGCGGCCCTGCTTGGCGGAGCCGCCGGCCGAGTCACCCTCGACGATGAAGAGCTCGGATTTGGCTGGATCCCTCTCCTGGCAATCGGCGAGCTTGCCCGGCAGCGAGGCGATGTCGAGCGCGCCCTTGCGGCGGGTGAGGTCGCGGGCCTTGCGGGCGGCCTCGCGGGCGGCGGCTGCCTCCGCGACCTTGCCGACGATCGTCTTGGCCTCGTTCGGATGTTCCTCGAGCCAGGTCGAGAGCGCTTGGTTGACGACGTTCTCCACGACCGGACGGACCTCGGAAGAGACCAGCTTGTCCTTGGTCTGCGAGGAGAATTTCGGGTCGGGAACCTTCACCGAGACGATCGCGGTCAGGCCCTCGCGGCAATCGTCGCCGGTCAGCGAGACCTTCTCCTTCTTCGAGATGCCCGAGCTTTCGGCATAGCCGGTGACCTGGCGCGTCAGCGCCGCGCGGAAGCCGGCGAGATGGGTGCCGCCATCGCGCTGCGGGATGTTGTTGGTGAAGCAGAGCACGTTCTCGTGGTAGCTGTCGTTCCACCACAGCGCGACGTCGACGGTGATGCCGTCCTTCTCGTTGGAGAGCATGATCGGCTGGCTGATAACCGGCGTCTTGGCGCGGTCGAGATAGCGCACGAAGGCCTCGACGCCGCCCTCATACATCAGCTCCTCGCGCACCACCTCGGCACGGCGAGCGTCGGTCAGCACGATGCGCACACCGGAATTGAGGAAGGCGAGTTCGCGCAGGCGATGTTCGAGCGTCTTGTAGTCGAACTCGATCATCGTGAACGTCTCTTGGGACGGGGTGAAGGTCACCTCCGTGCCGCGCTTGTCCCCGGCCGGGCCGACGACGGCGAGCGGAGCGACCGCATCGCCATGGCGGAACTCCATGAAATGCTCGTTGCCGCCGCGCCAGATGCGCAGCTTCAGCGAGACCGATAGCGCGTTCACCACCGAGACGCCGACGCCGTGCAGGCCGCCGGAGACCTTGTAGGAATTCTGGTCGAACTTACCGCCGGCATGGAGCTGGGTCATGATGACCTCGGCTGCCGAGATGCCCTCTTCGGTGTGGATATTGGTGGGGATACCGCGGCCATTGTCGGTCACGGTGACCGAACCCTCGGCATTCAGCGTCACGGTGACGAGATCGGCATGGCCGGCAAGCGCCTCGTCGATGGCGTTGTCGACCACCTCATAGACCATGTGGTGCAGGCCGGAGCCGTCGTCGGTATCGCCGATATACATGCCGGGGCGCTTGCGCACCGCATCCAGGCCTTTGAGAACCTTGATGGAATCGGCGCCATAGGCAGCGTCTTCAAGGTCGCGGGCAGCATCGTTCATGGGAAGGTCCTTCGGCAGGCGCGCAGGCGCCCGCGATCGTCTTGATTCGTATCACGAATATAGGGGGTGAAGACGGCTTTTTCACGCGCCTACGCGTGCGTGCGCGTGGAGTGGGCAAATCAGCCGGAAAAACCCGCGATCGCCTCCAAGAAGGTCTCGCCATATTGGGTGAGCTTGCGCTCGCCGACACCCTCGATCGCGCGCATCTCTTCCAGCCCTGCCGGCCGGGCGCGGGCCATCGCGATCAGGGTGCGGTCGGTGAAGATGATATAGGCGGCGACACCCTCCTCCCGGGCGAGCGACAGACGCAACTGGCGCAGATGCTCGAACAGGCCGGCGGTGCCCTCGTCGAGACCGTCGGCGCGCGCGGCCTCGCGTCCGGCGCGGCGCGTGCGGCGGTCGGCATAGGGGTCGGCGCGCAGCGCGATGGCCTCGCGGCCGAACAGGATGTCCTCGCCCTTCTCCGTCAGGCAGAAGCCGCCATGCTCGGTGCTGGCCTCGGCGAGCGCGCCGGCGGCGAAGAGCTTGCGGGTCAGCGCGGTCCAGGCGCTCTTGGGTTTGTCCTGGCCGACGCCGAAGGTCTTCAGCCCATCATGGTTCTGGCGGCGGATCGCGTCGGTTGCCGTGCCGGTCAGGATGTCGGCGAGATGGGCGGCGCCGAAGCGCTGGCCCGAGCGCGCCACGGCCGAGAGCAGCTTGCGGGCGTCGAGCGTCGCATCGGCCAGTTCCGGCGCATCCGTGCCGCAGAGATCGCAGCGGATCGGCGCGTTGCCGTGGACACAGCTTTGCGTCTCCTCGCCGAAATAGGCCAGCAGCGCGCTGCGACGGCAGAGCGCGGATTCGCAGAGATCGATCATCGCGTTGAGGCGCTTGTGCTCGATGCGGCGGCGTTCGTCGTCGATCGCCTTCTCGTCGATCTGGCGGCGGCGCAGCGACATGTCGTCGATGCCGTAGAGCGTCAGCGTATCCGCATTCAGCCCGTCGCGGCCGGCGCGGCCGATCTCCTGGTAGTAGCTCTCGATCGAGCCGGGCATGTCGGCATGGACGACGAAGCGGACATCGGGCTTGTTGATGCCCATGCCGAAGGCGATGGTGGCGCAGACGACGACGCCGTCCTCCTGCAGGAAGATGTCCTGATTGCGGTTGCGGACGCTTTGATCGAGCCCGGCATGATAGGCCAGCGCGTTCCAGCCCTTCTCGCGCAGGCCGTCGGCGAGCTTCTCGGTGCGGTTGCGCGAGGAGCAGTAGACGATACCCGAGCCGCCGCGATGGCTGCGCAGGAACTCGTCGATCTGGCGCCGCGGCTGGTCCTTCGGCGCGAAGGCGAGCTTCAGGTTCGGCCGATCGAAGGAATGCACCACCAAGTGTGGCGGCTTCGGGAACAGCTGCTGGGCGATGTCGTCGCGCGTCTGGCGGTCGGCGGTCGCGGTCAGCGCCGTCACCGGCACGCCGCCCAGGGCTTCCCGCGTCTTGGCCAGCAGGCGGTATTCGGGGCGGAAATCATGGCCCCATTGCGAGACGCAATGGGCCTCGTCGATGGCAAGCCGCGTCACGCCGAGACGGCGCAGGCGTGAAACCAGCCCGTCGCCCGCCAGCCGCTCCGGCGAGACGAAGAGCAGGCGCAGATCGCCCGAATTCAGCCTGTCCCAGGCCTCGGTGGCCTCGGCCTCGCTGTTCATCGAGTTGAGCGAGGCGGCGGCGACGCCGGCCCGCGTCAACTGCCCGACCTGATCGCGCATCAGGGCGATCAGCGGCGAGACCACCAGCGTCAGCCCACCCGCGACGAGTGCCGGCAGCTGGTAGCACATCGACTTGCCCGAGCCGGTCGGCATCACCGCGAAGACGTCCTGCCCGCGCAGCGCGGCCTCGATCACCTCCCACTGGCCGGGGCGGAAATCATCATAGCCGAAGACGGATTTGAGGATCGCGCGGGCGTCTGATTCGAAGGGCTGCGGCATGGATGAGGGTTTGCCCGAGGTGGGCGCCGATGGAAAGCCTCAGCCCAGCGCGGCCACCGCATGAAGCACCGCAGCCAGGGCAAAGATCGCCGTGATCGCACGCGAGGCGAACGGGCGCAGATCGAACCAGACGAATTGCAACGCCAGCCGCAGCAGCCAGAACAGCGCCCCCGCGAGTGGCAGCAGCCAGGAACCGGCGCCAGTGTTGAGAGACTGCCAGATCAGCGCCGCTCCATAGGCGCAAAAGACGAAGGCGAGCATCGCATTGAGCGTCTGGGTGATCGCGGCATTGAGGCGCCCTGCCGGAGCCAAGCGGCCCGGCCAGTCGAACAGGCGCCAGAATGCGAGATGAAACAGCGCGAAGGCGAGATCGAGCCCTCCCGCGGCGACGAGCATGAGGCTCAGCCTGCGTCCCGCAGGACGCTGCGATGCCTCTCGGTGCGCGCCTGCGCGACCTCGCCCAGGAACGTGGCGATCGAGCGCTCCAGATCCTGGGCCAGGCGGGAGGTCGCCTTGATGCGTTCATCGGTCTGCCGGGCGAGGTCGGCGGCTTCTCCAGCGAGCCCTTCGACCAATGCGGCATGGCGCGCGATTTCATCGACACCGAGGGAGGAGGTCTCGGCCTGGGCCGCCACCGCCTCGATCCTCTCATGCTGGCCCTCGGCCGATTGGGCCACGAGCCGGGCGCTGGCCTGCATCGCTTGCATGGTGCTGCCGAGCTGCACGACCGCGCCGTCGATGGCGAGGCTCGCGCTCACCACCTCGTCGATGCCGTGGCGGATCGTTTCGATGGCGCTGTTCGTCGCCGTTGCCAGCGATTTGACCTCGGCGGCCACCACGGCGAAGCCGCGCCCGGCCTCGCCGGCCCGTGCAGCCTCGATGGTGGCATTGAGCGCGAGCAGATTGGTCTGCGCCGCGAGGTTACGGATCAGCTCGACGACATTGCCGATCCGCCCATTGGCCTGACGCAGCATGGCGACGTTGCTGGCGATGGCCTCGCAGCCGGCGCCGGCCTCGTCCGCCGCCCGGCTGGACTGCGCCGTCTCGACCGTGATCTCGGCGCAGGACGCACCAAAGGCACGGGTGGCGGAGACGATCTCGGCCACGGAGGCCGCGACCTGCTCGGGCCTGCGCTGGGTTTCGGCGACGGCAGACAGTGTTTCGCTGGCCTTTGCCGACAGCTCGCTCGAGAAGCCGGAAATATCGCCCATGCTCACCTCGATCGCGGAGATGCGCTCGGCGATGCCGTTTCGGAAAGCCTGTTCGACCAGTCCGATCCGTTCGGCCGTCTGCAGGTCGATCGCCTCGTCGAAACGGGCGATGGAGTAGGAGATATCCGTCAGCATCAGCTTGCAGAAGACGCGCAGCGCCTCGTCGATCGGCCCCCAGCGCCGCTTCCAGCGCGAGACGATCACCGCCGAAAAGTTGGAAAAATCCTCCAGAAAGAACAGCGGGTAGTCGGCGAGCGCGATGTCGTTGCGGTTCGCGCGCGCGACGATGCGCCGCTTGGCGGCGACGTAGCGCTCATCGAACTGCAGGCTGAAGAGCAGGCGGTACTTTGCCTGCTCGTCGCCATGAAGCTGACGATCCTGGTTGAGTTTGTCGCGACCGAAGGTCGAACTGTAGAGCTTTTCGATCGAGGAATCGAAATGCGGCGTCAGCAGCGCGAGCAGACGGCTCGCGACCTCTTTCTCCGACGTCGAGAACATGTTCGGGGACGGCTGCATGGCTGAAGAAACTGGCACGGAATGGTTAACCGGTGATCAACCATGACGCCACGGCAGCGGCCAAGGACATTTCAATCGAGGCTTTCGACCTGTCCCGTCCTGACCGCCAGCCTCTGCGAGCCCTGCGGGAGCTCGGAAAACAGTGCCGGATCCGCACCCGTCATCCAGACCTGACAGCCCAGCGCCGTCAGCCCCTCATAGAGCGCCGCACGCCGGCGCGGATCGAGATGGGCGGCGATCTCGTCGAGCAGGACGAGTGGGCTCAGGCCGCTCATGGCCGCGACCAGCCTGGCATGGGCGAGGACGAGACCGATCAGCAAGGCTTTCTGCTCGCCGGTCGAGCCTTGGCCTGCCGGAATGCCCTTGGGGCCGTGGCGGACCTCGAGGTCCGAGGCCTGCGGGCCGGTCAGGGTCCGGCCTGCCGCGCGGTCGCGGGCGCGGCCCTGGCGCAGCAGCGCCCGGTAGCCGTCCTCGGCGTCGAGCGCCGCGCCGCGTGAGACGAGAAGGTCGATCTCGCCGGACAGCGCGATGCCGGCATGGGGGAAGGGTGAGGCCTCGTCCCGCGTCTCGGCGATGATCGCCGACAAACGCGCGACCGTCTCGGCTCGTGCGGCCGCCACCGCGACGCCAAGTTCGGCGATTTCGCGTTCGATCGCGTCGAGCCACTGAATCTGGCCGGGATTCTCCTCGAGAATGCGGTTGCGCGAGCGTAGCGCCCGCTCCAGCGCGTTCGAGCGCGCCGCATGGGCGGGGTCGACCGCCAGGACCAGCCGGTCGAGGAAACGGCGGCGGTCGCCGGCCGCGCCGCGAAACAGGCCGTCGAGATCCGGCGTCAGCCAGACGACGCGCAGGTGCTCGCTGAAGGCGAGCGCCGAGCCGGCAGGGGCGCCGTCGATCCGGGTCAGCCTTGCCCGCTTGCCCTCGGCATCGGCAGGACCCAGCCCGACGCCGAGCCGCGAACCGTCTTCGCCGAGCGTGATCGATGCGGCGAAGGCGCCGTCGCCATCCTGACGGGCCATGTCGGCGAGATCGGCCCGGCGCAGGCCGCGACCGGGCGAGAACAGCGAGAGCGCTTCGAGGATATTGGTCTTGCCGGCCCCGTTCTCACCGATCAGCGCAATGACGTGGCCCCCGATCGTCAGATCGAGGGCCTTGTAGGAACGGAAATCCTGGAGGATCAGGCGCGCGACGGCGGCCATGGCAGCAAAGCTGCCTAGACGCGCATCGGCATCAGCACATAGAGCGCCGACGCCCCCTCGCGATCCTGGATCACGGTCGGCGAGCCGGGATCGGCGAGCTTGAGCAAGGCCGTGTCGCCATCGAGTTGGGCGGCGATATCCATCAGATAGCGGGCGTTGAAGCCGATATCGAGCGGGCTCGCATCGTAATCGACCTCGATCTCCTCGGTCGCCGAGCCGGAATCGGGATTGGTCACCGAGAGCGTCATCCGGCCATCGGCCATGGAGAGCTTCACGGCCCTGCCGCGCTCGGAGGAAATCGTCGAGACGCGGTCGACGGAGGCCGCAAAATCTCCCCTGTCGACCGTCAGGCGCTTGTCGTTGCCGGAGGGGATGACGCGCTGATAATCGGGGAAGGTGCCGTCGATCAGCTTCGAGGTCAGCACCACATCGGCGGTGGCGACGCGGATCTTGGTGGCGGAGAGTTCGATCGTGACCTCGCTCTCGCCATCCTCGAGCAGCTTCTGGATTTCGGAGACGGCCTTGCGCGGCACGATGACGCCGGGCATGCCGACGGCACCCCGCGGTGCAGCCGTATCGACGCGGGCCAGGCGGTGTCCGTCGGTCGCAACAGCGCGCAGGACCGGGCGCCCGTCGACGTCGATGGTGTGGAGATAGATGCCGTTGAGGTAGTAGCGCGTCTCCTCGGTCGAGATCGCGAACTGGGTCTTATCGATCAGGCGCTTGAACTCGCCCGATGGCAGCGAGAAGCGATGCGCCATCTCGCCGGCGGTGATGTCGGGGAAATCACTCTCCGGCAGGGTCTGGAGCTGGAAGCGCGAGCGGCCCGAGCGCAGCACGAGCCCGGTCTCGCCGGTGGTCTCGAGCGAAACCTGGGCGCCGTCGGGCAGCTTGCGCACGATGTCGTAGAGCGTATGGGCCGGCACCGTGGTCGCGCCGGGCTCGGCGACATCCGCCGCGACCGTCTCGACCACCTCGATGTCGAGGTCGGTCGCCTTCAGCTTCAGGCCGGCTTCGGTGCCGCTGAGCAGGAGGTTCGACAGGATCGGAATGGTGTTGCGGCGCTCGACCACGCGATGCACATGGCCCAGCGACTTCAGCAGGGTGGAACGTTCGACAGTGACCTTCATCGCGTTTTAGTCTTCTGGCGTGCTGGCGCCCGCAGCGAGTGCGCGGGCGGCGGAATGGCCCGCGACATTGCCGGAGCCCGGCGGCAGGCGCAAGGGCAGCGGCCGCTTCAGCCCACAGTCAAAGATCGCACGGCCAAATGTCGCACGGCCGAGAAGCGTCGCCCACCTACCGGGGGCGGCGCCAGGACCGCTACGACGGGCGCTCACTCCTGCAGCATGCGCTTCAGCAGATCGACCTCGTCATGCAGCGAGCGATCCTCGGTGATCGCCTTCTCGATCTTGCGGACGGCGTGGAGGACCGTGGTGTGGTCACGCCCGCCGAAGCGCCTGCCGATCTCGGGCAGGGAGCGTGGCGTCAGCGCCTTGGAGAGATACATCGCGATCTGGCGCGGCTTGACCACGGCGGCGGTGCGGCGCTCCGAGAGGATGTCGGCGCGGCTGACATTGTAGCGGGTCGCGACCAGCTTCTGGATGTCCTCGATCTTGACCCGGCGCGGCTCGCGGGTGCGCACCAGATCGCGGATCGCAGCCTCCGCCGTCTCCAGCGAGACCGGCTGGCCCGACAGCGTCGCATGGGCGAGCAGGCGGTTGGCGGCGCCGTCCAGATCGCGGCCATTGGTGGCGACGACGCGGGCGACATAGGACACCACATCGGGATTGACGTGGAAGTTCGGATGGGCGGCGTGCAGCGTCTCCAGCCGGTTCGCCAGGATCTTGGCCCGCAGCGCCTCGTCGAGATCGCCGACCTCGACCACGAGCCCGCCGCCGAGACGCGAGCGGATGCGCTCGTCCAGGGCTTCGAGATCATTGGCGAGCCGGTCGCCGGCGACGACAATCTGCTTGCCGGCATCGATCAGCGCGTTGATCGTGTGGCCGAACTCCTGCTGGATCGACTTGCCCTGGATGAACTGGACGTCATCGACGACGAGCAGGTCGATGCCGCGCAGCTTCTCCTTGAAGGCGAGAGCCGTCTGCGACTTCAGCGCGGCGACGAAGCCGTACATGAAGCGATCCGCGGTGAAATAGGCGACGCGCTTGCCCTGGCTGCGCGCCTCCTGGGCGATCGCCTGGAGCAGATGCGTTTTGCCCAGCCCGACGCCGGCATGAATGTAGAGCGGGTTGTAGGGCGCGGTGCCGGCCGGTGCCGCCGCGATGCGCTCGGCCGCGGCAAAGGCGAGCTGGTTCGACTTGCCGACGATGAAGGCCTGGAAGTTCATCCGGCGGTCGAGCAGCGTGCCGCAGGCATCGACCAGATCACGCTCGCAGGGCTCGGCCCGGAGGCCAGCCTGGACGGGCCTGGGCTCGGCGGGGGCGGCGGTCGCCGGGCGGCTACGCAGGGCGACGATCTCGGCCGGGGGCTGCTGGGACATGTCGCGGGAAACCTGGCGCACCGACAGCATGATGCCGTTGAGGCCGGGCAGCTCGGCCATGCAGTTGACCCGCAGCCGCTCGGCATAATGGGCCTCGAGCCAGCTCTTCAGGAAGCGGGTCGGCACGGTGAGATAGGCGACGCCATCGACGATGGCGCCGAGCTCGACGCGGGCGAACCAGCTCGAGAACACGTCCTCGCCAAGCTCAGCCCGCAGACGCCGCCGCACGCGGTCCCAGGCTTCCGCCGGAGAGGCCTGCATCGCCACCGGCACAGGATCCAAATCGGCCGGCCGCGATTCCACCAGCGCTGCCACCATCGACGCCGACGCAACCTCTACCGCTTCGCCCATTTGCTGCCGCTCGAACATCATTTGCCCCATTTCTTCGAAAATTCACGCGCCTGGCCACGACGGCCACGAAGTGGCCGCCGGACCGGTGCTGTTCTGTCCGGTCAAAGGAGAAGGGTTCCCGCGAGCGTGACCGCCCGCCGGTTCCCCGATCCGATATGATCGATTAGGCTTGAATGGCTCGTCGTAGGACGAAGCCGCACTTCATCTCAGCTTATCAAGACAAAGAGCCGCATCCTCCAACCTCCAGGTCGCGAGCCAAAAACCGATAATCTTGTGGAAACGCCGGGTGGCCATCGCTGTCCGACCGGCGTTGAAAAAGACCTTACAGGGCGCTCTCGAAGGGCTGCAATATCCCCTTCGTCCGGCTCCCCGGAGTCACCCCTTGCAGGGGGCTTCGTGACCTACCGGCAGCCGGCTCTCAATTGCCTGTGGGACTTAAGATTTTCTTTACCAGGCCGATGCAGCAAGGGACCCGAATCTTTTTTTTCGGGCGGGCCGGCGCGGTGCCCCTGAGTCGCCATGATTCCCGGAGGAGAAATCCTTTGCCCGCTAAACTCATGAAAAATAAGCGCTTTCACTGCGCGGTCCCGGCCGTCCAAATGGCCTATTTGCGACCTTGAAAGGCTCCCGGGAGTCAAGTCCCTAAAGCTTCGGAAACGTTACGGAATCGTGCTCTCCGACGCTCCCATTTGATGATCGGGGGAGTGTTGCAGAAGCGCAACGAGCCGGCTTGCAGACAGCAAAAAGCCCGGCGCGAGGCCGGGCTTTTTCAAACCATCATTTGATGTGTCGCAGGCGGCGATCAGGAGGCGAGAGCGCCGATCCGATGCGCCAGGCGCGAGACCTTCCGCGAGGCGGTGTTCTTGTGAACGATGCCCTTCTGGGCCGCGCGCATGATCTCGGGCTGGGCGGCCTTCAAGGCGTCGGCGGCGGCGCCCTTGTCGCCGGAGGCGATCGCCTCCTCGACCTTGCGGAGGAAGGTGCGCATCCGCGAACGGCGCGCCTTGTTGACCTCGGTGCGGCGCTCGATCTTGCGCGTCGCCTTTTTGGCCGACGTCGTATTGGCCATCGGATACGTCCTCGTCTGCTTCATCGCGTTCGGGCGCCTGGCGAATTGCCTGGCGGGGTCCGACCGCTACCGTGATGGAAATGCGTGAGCGCCGACCGATGCTTTCGCGGGCCGTCGCGAGTTGGTGGCGTATAGTCGCAAGCTCAGTTCCCGTCAACGCAGAATTGCCGCGTCGACGCAGAATTGCATCATACTCGGCTGTTTCAGCCCGAAGGGGCCAGGAAGCGGGCATAGCTCGCCAGATCGACATTGCCGCCACTGATGATGACGCCGACGCGCTTGCCTTCGACGGGGACCGCGCCGGTGAAGGCCGCTGCGGCCGCGAGGCAGCCCGTCGGCTCGACAACGAGCTTCATCCGCTCGGCGAAGAAGCGCATCGCCGCGACCAGGGCGTCGTCGCTGACCGTGACGATGTCTTCGACCAGAGCCTGGATGATCGGGAAGGTGTAGTCGCCGAGGAAGGGCGTCTGGGCGCCGTCCGCGATGGTCTTGGGCACGGCGATCTTGACGATCTTGCCCGAGCGCAGCGATTGCTGGCCGTCATTTCCCGCTTCCGGCTCGACGCCGAAGACGCGGCAGCTCGGGTTCAGCGCCTTGGCCGCCAGCGCGCAGCCCGCCAGAAGCCCGCCGCCGCCGAGGCAGACCAGCAGGATGTCGAGCGGGCCCGCATCCTCGATCAACTCTTTGGCGACCGTGCCCTGGCCGGCGATGACGTCGGGATGGTCGTAAGGCGGGATCAGCGAGAGGCCGCGCGTCTGCGCAAGCTCGGTGCCGATCGCAAGCCGGTCCTGACTGTAGCGATCATAGGTGATGATCTCGGCGCCATAGCCGCGCGTCGCCGCCACCTTCGCCGCAGGCGCATCCAGCGGCATGATGATGGTCGTGGGCACGCCGAGCAGCCGGCCGGCATAGGCGATGGCCTGGGCATGGTTGCCGGAGGAGAAGGTGACGACGCCGGCCTTCTTCTGCTGGGCTGAGAGCGCCGCGATGGCATTGTAGCCGCCGCGGAACTTGAAGGCGCCCATGCGCTGCAGGTTCTCGGGCTTGAAGACCAGGTTGGCGCCGGTGCGCTCATTGGCGGTGCGCGAGGTCAGGGCCGGCGTGTGGTGGGCCACGCCTTTGATGCGCCCGGCTGCCGTCTCGACATCGGCATAAACAGGCAGCGTGAGCCCCTCGGGGCTCTTGATCGTCATGGTCATTGCAGATCTCTCATGTCGGACGGGCTTGTCAGCTGTTCTTGAAGTCGGGCTTCCGCTTCTCAGCGAAGGCGGCCATGCCCTCCTTCTGGTCCTGCGTCGCAAACAGCGAGGAGAACAGGCGGCGCTCGAAGCGCACGCCTTCGGCCAGCGTGACCTCGAAGGCGCGGTTGACCGTCTCCTTCGCCATCAGCACCGAAGGCAGCGACTTCGCCGCGATGGCGTCGGCCGCCTTCATCACCTCGGCCATCAGATCGGCAAGCGGGACGATGCGGGCCACCAGCCCGGCGCGTTCGGCTTCGTTGACGTCCATCATCCGGCCGGTGAGGCAGAGATCCATCGCCTTGGCCTTGCCGATCGCCCGGGTCAGACGCTGCGTGCCGCCGGCGCCGGGGATGACGCCGAGATTGATCTCGGGCTGGCCGAACTTGGCGTTATCGGCGGCGATGATGAAATCGCACATCATGGCGAGTTCGCAGCCGCCACCGAGCGCGAAGCCCGCGACGCCTGCGATAATCGGCTTGCGGCGCTGACTGACGCGGTCCCACTCGGCGAATTTGTCGTCGAGATAGGTCTCGGGGTAGGTCCGGGACTGCATTTCCTTGATGTCGGCGCCAGCGGCGAAAGCCTTCTCCGACCCGGTCAGGACGATGCAACCGATGGCCGGATCCCTCTCGAATTCGTCCAGCGCGGTGTTGATCTCGGCGATGAGCTGGCCGTTGAGCGCATTCAGCGCCTGCGGCCGGTTCAGCGTGATGACGCCGACCTTGCCCTTCGTCTCGACGAGAATGGTCTCATAAGCCATGGCGGCCTCCCGGATGATCTCTTCCGGCAGAGCTTTAGCGGGGCGGCGGGCGGCGGTCCATGCGCGCCCGCGCAAGGCGGCATGGGAGCCGCGTGACATAGGCCAATAGTTAGCTCTTGAGATAAGTGTTGGCATCTGATACTTAGCTTTATGGATCAGTTTTCCGAAGAGCTCAGCGACCTCTTCCAGGCGCTCGCCGACCCGACACGCCGCGCGGTGCTCGGACAGCTCGCCCGCGCGCCGGCCAGCATCGGCGAGTTGGCCCGGCCCTTCGACATGGCCCTGCCCTCCTTCATGAAACATATCCGCCTGCTTGAGGGCAGCGGCCTGATCCGCACGCAGAAGACCGGGCGCGTGCGCCATTGCAGCATCGAGCCGCAGCGTTTCGCCACCATCGAGACCTGGCTCTCGCAGCAGCGGGCCATCTGGGAAGGCCGGGCCGACCGGCTGGAGCAATTCGTCATCACCATGCAGGACACATCACCATGCCCCTCTCGCCCGTCATCATGACCCCATCGCCCGATCTCGATCTAACGATGTCGCGCATTATCAAAGCGCCCCGCGCCGCCGTCTGGGCCGCATGGACCGATCCCAGGCGCTTCGAGCAATGGTGGATTCCCGCACCCGCCACATGCCGGGTCGCGGCGATGGATTTGCGAGCGGGCGGCGCCTTCGAGACGCTGATGAGCGAGGGCGGCAGCGCCTTTTCTCCCCATCTCGACGCCTGCTTTCTGGCGGTTGATCCGGCTGAACGCATCGTTTTCACCAACATGCTGGTCGGCGGCTGGCGCCCTGCGCCGCGCGGCTTCATCACCGCCGTGATCACGCTGAAGGATCATCCGCTCGGAACCGAGTACGGGGCGTATGTCATGCACAAGGACGGCGCCGACCGGGCCAAGCATGAGGAACTCGGCTTCCATGACGGCTGGGGCACGGTGGCGGCACAGCTCGCGGCTCTCGTCGAGCGGCAGGCCTGACGGCAACGGCCCCGGCAGGTCGGCCGGATCGGCCGGCCGTTCCATCAGAAAGATCGAGGGCTTGCCTGCATCAGCCGGCCGGCCCTGAGCGAGATCGACGACGACTCAAAGCCCCAATTCCCGGAGCAGCCAAAGCGTTAAGGGGCTCAGCTCAGCCGCGTCCGACCGCGCGCGGCTGGCAGCTCTCGCAATAGAAGGTCGAGCGGCCGGACTGGACCAGCCGCTTCACCATCATGCCGCAACCCGGCGCCGTGCAAGGCTCGCCCTCGCGGTCATAGACCCTGAAACGGTGCTGGAAATAACCGAGCGAGCCGTCGGCATGGGCGAAGTCGCGCAGCGTCGAGCCGCCAGACAGGATCGCCTCCTCCAGCACCTCCCGGATGATCCGCGCCAGTTCATGCGCGACGCGACGCGGCCGGCCGGTCGGTGTCGCGATCGAGCCCGCTTCGGCTTCCGGGTGGAGCCCCGCCCGGAACAGCGCCTCGCAGACATAGATATTGCCCAGGCCTGCCACGAGCCGCTGATCGAGGAGGGCGGCCTTCAGCGGGGCGAACTTGCCCGCAAACAGCCTGGCCAGCGTCTCGCCCGAGAGTTCGTTGCCGAGCGGCTCGATGCCCATGCCGGCGAAGTGCCGGGATGTGGCGAGATCGGCGCGCGGGACGAGGTCCATGAAGCCGAAGCGGCGGACGTCGTTGTAGGTGATGCGGGCGCCAGACCCCATGTGGAAGACGACATGGTCGTGGATCAGGTGGCGGCCGATCTCGTTGTAATAGGCTCCGGGCTCGACAGGCGGCGTGCCGGGCGCCTCGACAACGAAACGCCCGCTCATGCCCAGATGCATGATCAGCGCCTGCCCGTCGTCGAGATCGGCGATGAGGTATTTCGCGCGGCGCGACAGGGCCTCGATGCGCCGCCCGGTCAGGCGCTCGACGAAGCGATCGGGCAGGGCAAAGCGCAGATCGGGCCGGTTCTGCTCGATACGGGCGAAGACCTGCCTCAGCATGGCGGGCTCCAGCCCGCGCCGGACGGTTTCGACCTCGGGAAGCTCGGGCATCAGAAACGACCTTCGTAAAGCCTTGCGTCGAAAGGGCCCGCGACAAGCCCCGCTGGTTTGGCTATGCATCGCCACAGGCGAAAACAAGACAGATTTTGCACAAGGCCAGCCTGATCGTGACAGCAGCCCCCGACACCACCCATTTCGGCTTCGAGACCGTGCCGCTCAGCGAGAAGCAGGCCAAGGTCGACGATGTCTTCCACAAAGTCGCGGGTCGATACGACCTGATGAACGATTTGATGTCGGCGGGCCTCCATCGGGCCTGGAAGAGCGCGCTCCTGACCGCGGTCAATCCGGCCAAGGACCGTCCCTTTCACCATCTCGACGTCGCGGGTGGCACCGGCGACGTGGGGTTTTCGGTGCTGGAAGCCGGCGGGCCGCAGACCGACGTCACGGTGCTCGACATCAATGCCGAGATGCTCAGCGTCGGCCGCGACCGCGCCGCCAAGCGCTTTCCCGATGACGACCGGATTCGTTTCGTCCAGGGCAATGCCGAGGAACTCGGCCTGCCCGACAACCAGTTCGACGCCTATACGATCGCGTTTGGCATCAGGAACGTGCCGCGCATCGACAAGGCGCTGGCGGAAGCCTATCGCGTGCTCAAGCGCGGCGGGCGCTTCCTGTGTCTCGAATTCAGCCATGTCGATGTGCCGCTGCTGGACAAGGTCTATGAGGCCTATTCCTTCAACGTCATCCCGCCGATGGGCCGGATGGTGACGGGCGAGGCCGAGCCCTACCAGTACCTCGTCGAATCGATCCGGAAGTTCCCGCGCCCGCAGGCTTTCGCGGGCATGATCGAGGCCGCCGGCTTCCGCCGCGCCAAATACACGCCGATGACCGGCGGGGTCGTGGCGCTGCATTCGGGCTGGAAGCTGTGATCGTGGGCGTCGCGTCGTGCTCGGGCTCGACCCGAGCATCTCGGAAACCAGCGCCCTCCGGTCATGAGATGGTCGGGTCAAGCCCGACCATGACGATCGCCGCATGATCTCCTCGCTGTTCCATCTCGCGCGTACCGCCCGCGTCGGCTTCGTGCTGGCCCGGGAAGGCGCGTTGGCGCTGGTCGATCCGTCCGTATTGCCGCCACTGGCGCGCGGGCTGATCCGGCTCGGGCGGCTGATCGAACGGCGCGGCGCCGGCACCTCGGCGACGCGGCTTGCGGCTGCGCTGACGCGGCTGGGACCGTCCTATGTCAAGTTCGGCCAGTTCCTGGCGACGCGGCCCGATGTCGTCGGCATGAAGATCGCGTCGGATCTCTCGGCCCTGCAGGACCGGATGCCGCCCTTCCCGACAGCGCAAGCCCGCGCCATCGTCGAGGCGGCGCATGGGCAACCGCTCGCGGCCATCTTCCCCGAATTCAGCGAGCCGGTCGCGGCAGCCTCGATCGCGCAGGTGCATCGCGCCCGGCTCGCGGACGGCCGCGAGGTCGCGGTCAAGATCCTGCGGCCCGGCATCCGCGACCGCTTTCATCGCGATCTCGGTGCGATGCGCTTTGGCGCCGAACTGGCCGAAAGCCGCTCGGCCGAGGCCCGCCGGCTGCGCATGAGCGGCGTGGTCGAGACGCTGGCGCGCTCCGTCACCATGGAGATGGATCTGCGGTTGGAAGCCGCTGCGCTCTCCGAATTCGCCGAGAACACCAAGGACGACGCCGATTTCCGGGTGCCGCAGCCCGACTGGCAGCTGACCGCGCGCGAAATGCTGGTCGATGAATGGATCGACGGCGTCCGGCTGTCCGACATCGACGGGCTGCGCGCCGCCGGCCATGATTTGCCGGAACTCGGGCGCAACGTCATCCAGTCCTTCCTGAAACATGCGATCCGCGACGGCTTCTTCCATGCCGACATGCATCCGGGAAACCTGTTCGTTGATGCACAAGGGCGGCTGGTTGCGGTCGATGGCGGCATCATGGGCCGGCTCGGCCTGAAGGAGCGGCGCTTCCTCGCCGAAATCCTGCTCGGCTTCATCACGCGCGATTACCGCCGCGTCGCCCAGGTGCATTTCGAGGCCGGCTATGTGCCGGGTCATCACGACGTCGCCGATTTCGCCCAGGCGATCCGTGCCGTCGGCGAGCCGATCCACGACAAGAGCGCCGACCAGATCTCGATGGCCAAGGTGCTGACGCTGTTGTTCGAGATCACCGGCATGTTCGACATGGCGACCCGCACCGAACTCGTCATGCTGCAGAAGACCATGGTGGTGGTCGAGGGCGTCGCGCGCACGCTCGACCCGCATCTCGACATGTGGACGACGGCGGAGCCGGTGGTGCGCGACTGGATCGCCCGCAATCTCGGCCCACTGGGGCGAGTCGAGGAGGCGGGGCGGGGCGCGCAATCCCTGTTCGGCAGCCTTGTCCGCTTGCCGGAGACGCTCAGCCGGGCCGAACGCGTGCTCGGCCAGCTCGAGGACGCCTCGCGCCACGGCTTTTCGCTCGACGAGCGCAGCGTCGCCGCGATTGGCCGGGCCGAAGCCCAGCGCAACCGCTGGGGCACTTACGCGCTCTGGGTGATCGCGGGGCTGATTGCCTGGGCGGTGCTGGGCTGAGACACCTCCACCGTCATGCTCGCCCTTGTGGCGAGCATCCACGTCTTGGCCACAGTGCTCGATGGTCGAAGACGTGGATGGTCGGGACAAGCCCGACCATGACGAAAAATGGTAGGCGGCTCAGCCGCAATTGGCCTGGTCCGCGGGCATGTCGGCGCCGACCATCCAGCTCGTGCCGAAGCGGTCGCGCAGCATGCCGAAGCGCGGCGACCAGAAGGTCTCGGCCATCGGCATCATGATCGTCGCGCCTTCCGCCAGGCCGGCGAAGATGCGCTCAGCCTCGGCGACCTCGGGCACATTGACCGAGACGGAGACGCTGCGCATCGGGCCGTCGCTACGCTCGGGCGGCGCGTCCGAGGCCATCAGCAGCTGGCCCTCGATCTCCAGGCAGGCATGCAGGATCTTGTCCTTCCATGCCTCCGGCACATGCTCCTCGGCCGGCGTGCCCCTGTGGTCCATCATCGCCGCCAGATTGCCGCCGAGCACGGTCTGGTAGAGCGTGAAGGCCTCGCGGCAATTGCCGTCGAACATCAGATAGGTGGAGAGCTTCATCGTCATATCCCTCTGCTTTCCGACAATGGTCAGGCCTTGCGGCGGTAATGCGCGGTCATGAACTCGGTCCAGCCGCCATTTCCGTCGGGGGTATAGGAAGACAGGATGCGGTGGTCGGGGCTGACGATGGTGACGACGTCGCGATAGGGCGCGAGCGTGCCGTCGCCTGCCATGCTCGGCCCCGCGCTGTCGAGAGTCAGGACCTTGCCGCTGTCGTCGAGCGTGCCGTCATAGAGCCAGAGATGCGTCATCATCGAACCGATGAAGCTGCCGACGAAGCGGCCTTTTGCCGGATCGAAGCCGAGCGTGATCAGCGTCTTGCCGGTCGTGCCGTCGGGCATCTCGCCCTCGCCTTCGCCGAGCGTCCACATTCCGCCGAGCGAGCGGACGCTCTCCTTGCCCTTCGATTTCTGCCGGGGCTGGTCGGGGCCCATCGCGCAGTCCATCTCCGAAGTCCATTCGCCGACGAGCTGGTGCAGCCAGTCGTGTTCCTTCTGCGGCTTTGCAAACATAGGCTTCTCCTCCTTGGTTGTGGTTCTTCCGAAAGAGCCTCAGACCGGGCGTTCTGCAGCGGCTTTCATCGCCGCAAGCCCGGCCTCGAAATCGCCGCCGACCATGCGGTCCATGTTCATGAAGACATGGATGATCTTGCCGAAGAACGGCGTCGGCCCGGTCATGGTCCAGACGACAGTCGTCATCTGTCCCTGAGGCTGCAGGACGAAGACGGCATCGTTATGAGCCTCGAAGGGCGCGATGAAATCGAGCTTGAGCGCAATTTTGGAAGGCGCCGCCTCGACGATTTCCATGCTGCCGCGCCCGACATTCTTGTCGCCCTCCCAGGCGTAGCGCGCGCCGACCCCGCTTTCTGCACCGCTGAAGCTGCGCTTCATGGCGAGGTCCTTCTTCTCCCAGGGCGACCAGGTGCCCCAGGCCTTGAAGTCGGCGATCAGCGGCTGGATGCGCTCCGGCGGCGCGTTGACCGCGATGGAACGCTGGACCTGGAAGGTGTCGGGCTTCATCGCGGCGAGGATCAGCACGATGGCGACCGCGACGACGACGAGGGCAACAAGGCCGAGCAGAATGGTTTTCATGACGGCGGTGTCCTTCACCCGAAGCGCCTTCGTGCCCTGTCGGGCAGGCACATTAGTTAACTTATTGGTTTAGTAAAAGAAGGTCGATCTGGAGTCAACCCGCTCCCGCTGTCAGAGGCTGGCAGTTGTCATCCAGCGTGCGGCCCGGCTAAAGCTCGACCGAACGATGAGGACGAGTTCGCCCATGACGTTCGAGACAGCCGCCACCCCAGCCGCCGCCGTCGACAGGCTCGAGGCGCTCTATGCGGAAGCAAGGGCGGCGCTGCGCGATGATCTGCAGCGCTTCTTCGAGACGGGGCAGGCGCCGACCGCCGAGGAACGGGCGCGCTATCGCTACCCGCTGCTGCGCGTCACCTACGAGCCCTCGAAACTGCCTGCCGCGACACGGCGCGGCTATGCCAAATTCGCGGCTCCGGGCGTCTATTCGACCACGGTGACGCAGCCGGCCGAATTCCGAAGCTATCTGCTCGATCAACTCCAGCCACTGGTCGAGGAGTATGGCGCGACGATTGAGACCGGGATCAGCTCGCAGGAAATCCCCTATCCCTATGCGCTGGACGGCGGCGACGAGCTCGGGCGCGGCAAGGTCACGGCTGCGGAACTGGCGCGGCATTTTCCGACGCCGCTGCTCTCGCTGGTCGGCGACGAGATCGCCGACGGCACCTTCGACATCGTCGAGGGCGAGCCGCGTCCGCTCTCGCTGTTCGATGCGGTGCGCGTGGATTATTCGCTGCGCCGGCTGGTGCATTACACCGGCACCGACTGGCGCGCCGTGCAGCCCTGGGTGCTGCTGACCAATTACCACCGCTATGTCGACCAGTTCGTGCGGCTGGCGCTCGCCGAGATCGAGGCCGGCACGGCGCTGGCGCTGGTCACGCCGGGCGGGGTCCGGATCGAGCGCGACGGCGATGTCAGCGCCGCCGAGCGGGTGATGTCGTCGCCCTGGCACCGCTTCCAGATGCCGGCCTATCACCTGATCCGCGAGAACGGCGAGGGCGTCACGCTGGTCAATATCGGCGTCGGTCCCTCCAACGCCAAGAACATCACCGACCATCTCGCGGTATTGCGGCCCAATTGCTGGCTGATGGTCGGCCATTGCGGCGGCCTGCGCCAAACACAGATCATCGGCGATTATGTGCTCGCCCATGCCTATCTCCGCCAGGACGGCATTCTCGACGAATTGGTGCCGCCCGATATCCCGATTCCAGCGCTGGCCGAGGTGCAGGTCGCGCTGCAGGAGGCTGCCGCCGAGGTCACCGGCGAGAGGGGCGACAAGCTGAAGAACCGCCTGCGCACCGGCACGGTGGTGACGCAGGACGACCGCAACTGGGAGCTGCGCTGGACCAAGGAGCGCCGCCGGATCAACCTGTCGCGCGCCATCGCGGTCGACATGGAGTCGGGCACCATCGCCGCGCAGGGCTACAGGCTGCGGGTGCCCTATGGCACGCTGCTCTGCGTCTCTGACAAGCCGCTGCATGGCGAGATCAAGCTGCCGGGTGCGGCCAATGCCTTCTACGAGCGTGCCGTCAGCGAGCATCTCAAGATCGGGCTCGCGGCGCTGGAGAAGCTGAAGGAGGCGGGATCGACGATCCATTCGCGCAAGCTCAGGAGCTTCGACGAGCCGCCGTTCCGGTGAGGGAAGGGGCGCGGGAACCCCTCTCCTGTAAGGAGAGGGGTAGGGGTGGGGTGTCGGCCCCTGGCCCAGTTGAGCAAAATCGTCACCGCAGCGGCGGTTGGGGCACGGCCGCAGCGTCCAACGGCCGACCCCTCCCCCGACCCTCTCCCTCCGGGAGAGGGTTCCCCGCGCCCCACACCCAATGCTACGACACCAGCATCCCAAGGCCCAGGAGCCCCGCCTTGTCTGCCTCCCGCTCCATCCTCCTGATCATCGGCGGCGGCATTGCCGCCTATAAGTGCCTCGAACTGATCCGCCGGCTGAAGGATCGCGGCATCACATCGCGCTGTATCCTGACCAAGGCCGGGGCGGAGTTCGTCACGCCGCTCGCCGTCTCGTCGCTGGCGGGCGAGCGCTGCTTCAGCGATCTGTTCTCGCTGACCGACGAGGCCGATATCGGCCATATCGCGCTGTCGCGCTCGACCGATCTTTTGGTCGTGGCGCCCGCCACCGCCGATCTGATCGCCAAGATGGCGACGGGGCTGGCCAATGACCTCGCCTCGACGGCCCTGCTCGCCACCGATAAGCGCGTGCTGATCGCGCCGGCGATGAATCCGCGCATGTGGCAGCATCCGGCGACGCGGCGGAACATGGCGCAACTCGAGAAGGACGGGGTGCTCGTCGTCGGACCCAATTCCGGCGCGATGGCCGAGCGCGGCGAGAGCGGACCGGGCCGCATGGCCGAACCGGCTGAGATCCTGGCCGCAATCGAGTTGGCCCTGGCCGGCGAGGCGCCGGGCCAGCGCGCGATCGGATTCCTCGGCCGGTTGCCCGGCGGCGCCAACCCACAGGGACCGCTCGCCGGCCAGCATGTGCTGGTGACCTCGGGACCGACGCATGAGGCGATCGACCCCGTGCGCTACATCGCCAACCGTTCCTCCGGCAAGCAGGGCCATGCCATTGCCGCAGCCGCAGCCGCAGCCGGCGCGCGGGTGACGCTGGTCTCCGGCCCCGTCACGATTGCCGATCCCGACGGCGTCGAGACGATCCGTGTCGAATCCGCCCGCGAGATGCTGGCGGCTGTCGAGGCGGCGCTGCCGGCTGACATCGCGATCTTCTCGGCCGCCGTCGCCGATTGGCGCGTGGCCGATGAGGCGCCCGAGAAGATGAAGAAGGACAGCAACGGCCTGCCGCCGCTCGCCCTCATCGAGAATCCCGACATTCTGGCCACCGTCGCGCATCGGCAAAGCGGCCGGCCCAGCCTGGTCGTCGGCTTTGCGGCGGAAACGGAGAATGTCATCGCCTATGCGCAGGCGAAGCTGGCGAAGAAGGGCTGCGATTTGATCGTCGCCAATGACGTCGGCGGCACCGGGGTGATGGGCGGGGACGCCAATACCGTGCATCTGGTGA
Source organism: Allobosea sp. P2_B12 (assembly GCF_056404835.1). Lineage (NCBI taxonomy): Bacteria > Pseudomonadati > Pseudomonadota > Alphaproteobacteria > Hyphomicrobiales > Alloboseaceae > Allobosea > Allobosea sp. P2_B12. The sequence goes on from NZ_JBFUDG010000005.1 coordinate 25,445, forward strand.
CGCGGGACGGCCTCGAGAGCTGGCCGACGCTGGCCAAGCAGGAGGTCGCGACCCGCCTCGTCGCCCATATCGCGCGGCTTGCCGCCATGCGGGCGGGGACGTGAGCGGCATGGTCAGCGTCGCTTTCCTGCGCCTGCCACATGGCGGCGATCTGCCGCTGCCGGCCTATGAGAGCGCCGGCGCGGCCGGCATGGATCTGCGCGCCGCGCTCAGCGAAGGCGAGGCGCTGGAGCTCGCGCCCGGTGCGCGGGCGCTTGTGCCGACCGGGCTCGCCCTGCAGTTGCCGGACGGTTTCGAGGCGCAGGTGCGGCCGCGTTCCGGGCTTGCCGCCAAGCATGGCGTCACGGTGCTGAACGCGCCGGGCACGATCGACAGCGATTATCGCGGCGAGGTGAAGACCATCCTGATCAATCATGGGCAAGCGCCCTTCACCATCCACCATGGCGACCGGATCGCGCAACTCGTGATCGCGCCGGTGACGCGGGTGACGCCGGTCGAGGTCGCAGTGCTCGACCAGACCGGGCGCGGCGCGGGCGGCTTCGGTTCGACCGGCGTTTCGGATGCGGCGAAGGGCCATGGCGACATGGCGCCGAAGGGAGCCGTCGCGTGATCCTGCTATCCCGCCGCAGCCAGCTCGCGATTGCAGCGGTGGTCGACATCGCCCTGCATGCGCGGCCCTCGCCGGTCGCGGCCAAGCATCTCGCGGCACGGCACGATCTGCCGCCGCGCCATCTCGAAACGCTGCTGCAGGCGCTGGTCAGGGTCGGCATCCTCAAGGGCGTGCGTGGCCCGCGCGGCGGCTACGAACTCGCCCGCGAGCGGCGCAGGATCACCGCCGGCGACATCGCACGCGCCGCGATGCAGGAAGCCGGCGATGACGGGCTCGGGCCGACGCCGCATTCGCGCCTGGTCGACGACGTGATCGGGCCGGAGGTGATGCGCGCCTCGCAGGCCTTTCTAACAGTGCTGGACGGCGTCACCGTCGAGGAGCTCTGTCGCCGCGCGCAGGATGAGGCCGTCTTTGGCGCGGCGGCCGGCGACGGAGATTTCACGATATAAAACGTGGATTATAGCATTCATCGACAGGCTGTGTGAATTGAGATAGCTTGAATCCCCAATCGACGGCACCAGACCGACGCTTCAAGGAGAATCCCATGACTGAGGCAGCGCGCAAGCTCGAGACCGCCCCGGCGAAGGAGCCGGGCCGAGGCCGGGTCTATGATTCGATCACCGACACCATCGGCGATACCCCGCTGGTCAAGCTGAACCGCCTGCCGGCCGAACGCGGCGTCAAGGCGACGATCTTGGCCAAGCTCGAATTCTTCAATCCGATCTCCAGCGTCAAGGACCGCATCGGCGTCAACATGATCGACGCCTTGGAGGCGTCGGGCGCGCTCAAGCCGGGTGGTACGCTGATCGAGCCGACCTCCGGCAACACCGGCATCGCGCTCGCCTTTGTGGCGGCCGCGCGCGGCTATCGGCTGATCCTGGTGATGCCCGAGACGATGTCGCTTGAGCGCCGCAAGATGCTGGCGCTGCTCGGCGCCGAACTCGTGCTGACGCCCGGCCCCGGCGGCATGCGCGGCTCGATCGCCAAGGCCGAGGAGTTGAGGGCAGAGATTCCGGGCTCGATCATCCCGCAGCAGTTCGAGAATCCGCACAATCCGGAGATTCACCGCAAGACGACCGCGCTGGAGATCTGGAACGACACCCAGGGCAAGGTCGACATCTTCATCTCCGGCGTCGGCACGGGCGGCACCATCACCGGTGTCGGCCAGGTGCTGAAGGCCAAGAATCCGAATGTGAAGATCGTCGCCGTCGAGCCCGAGGATTCTCCGGTGCTGTCGGGCGGTGCGCCCGGCCCGCATAAGATCCAGGGCATCGGCGCGGGCTTCGTGCCCGGCATCCTCGACCGTTCGGTGATCGACGAGGTCGTGACGGTCGGCAACCAGACCGCCTTCGAGACAGCGCGGGCGCTGGCCAAGTTCGAAGGCATTCCGGCCGGCATCTCCTCGGGCGCCGCTATCGCGGCGGCGCTGGAAGTCGGCGCGCGGCCGGAGAATGCCGGCAAGACGATCGTGGTGGTGATCCCCTCCTTCGCCGAGCGCTACATCTCGAGCGCCCTGTTCGAGGGGCTGTGACGGCCTGACCGGCAATGAACGCACGATACAGAGGGAGGCCCGGTCCAACGACCGGGCCTGTTTCGTTTCGGCTCAGTCCCGCTTCGGAAAAGTCAGCGTCACGCAGGTGCCGGGACGGCTGGATGCGGGGTCGAGCGGGGCGGAGGTCATGGTCGCCTGCATGCTTCTGAGCAGGCTTGCGATGACGGTCTGGCCAAGACCCTTGGTCTCGATCTCGGCGGGCATGCCGACGCCGTCATCCTCGACCGAGAGAGCCAGTGCGGGCGCACCCTCCAGATCCGTTTCCTCGAAGCGGATCACGATCTTGCCCGGCATGCCGTCCGAAAAGGCGTGCTTGATCGCGTTCGTCACCAGTTCGTTGACGATGACCACGAAGGACACGGCGTCGCGGCCAGGCAGCCGGATCGCGTCCATGGCGAGCGTCACCTCAATCGGGCGCCCCTCGGCCGCCTTGCCGATTTCGGCCAGCAGATCCTCCATATAGGCCCGCGCGTCGATCTCGTCGGTCTCGATGTCCAGGCGGAGCCGCCGCTGCCCGGCGGCGATGGCCTGGATCCGCGACTGCGCTTGCTGGAGGGCCATCCGAACGGCCGGCTCGCGGCTCTGTCGGCTCTGGACGTTGAGCAAGGCGGAAACCATGGCGAGGTTGTTGCCGACGCGATGATTGACGTCGCGCAGCAGGGCCTCGATCCGCAGGCGCTCGTTTTCGAGTTCCCGCGTGCGCTCGCTGACGATCTGCTCGAGCTGGGCGTTGCTCACCGCCAGCGACAGGCTGCGGCGCTGCCGGGTGCGCAATTGCTGCCAGGCGGCAAAGGCGAGGCCGGCCAACGCCACGACGATGCCGATGCTCGCCAGCAGGCGGCGGCGCTCCTCGTTGCGGTTGAGGGAGACCAGCCGAATGTTCTCGGCCAGCTGGATCTGCTGGACGCTATCGCGCAGCGCATCCATGGCGCTGATACCCTGGCCCTGCCGGATCATGGCAAGCGCCTCGCTTTGGCGGCCGTCGCGCGTGAGGCCCACCGTCGCGTCGAGTTCCGCGAGCTTGCGTTCCATGGGCTCGCGAAGCGCGGCGACGCGCTGCTTCTGCAGCGGGTCGGTCTCCACGAGGCGCTCGAGCATCTCCAGGGCCGGTACGACGGCGCTGCGACCGTTCGTGAACGGAACCAGATAGCTCGCGGTTCCCGTCAGCATGTAGCCGCGCTGGCCGGTTTCGGTATCGCGCAAATGGCCGAGGAAGCGCTCGGCGTTTTCGCGGACGGCGATCGCGCGGGATACGCGCTCGGCCGTGTTCTGGGCCTGCTGATTGATCCAGGCTGCCAGCAGAACCGAAACCGCGACGACACCGATCGCGATGACCGTGGTCGTGGCTGAGCGCAGGCGCGCTCGAACCGCCGGTATCATGGGAATCGAAAAGCGATCGCGGGGCCTCACCTGTGCAAGCATAGAAACCGTGTTACAGGACGGCACCCACAATCCCTATGTAAAAAGACACGCAGCAGCCATGCCCGGACGGCCGGCTTGCCAATTCCGGCTGGAGCTTCATGCCTCGCTATCGTCATCACCGCCGGTAAAGAACTGCCGTCCGAGCAGGGCTCCGAGCACCACGACGCTGCCGACCAGCGCGACGCGCCAGCCGGTGCGGGATTTGACGCCGGACCCGATGAGCTTCGCGACCAGCGGGGCGGCGACGAGTGCGGTTGCGGCCATCGGCCGGGCGGGACGGCGGCGATTCTTGACGTAAAGCGCTCCGCCGAAGGCCACCAGCGCAGCCACGAGCAGACCACCCGCGATGAACAGGCTGGCTTCCGCCGTGCCGTAGCGCAGCGCCAGCACGGTGTGCAGCGCGCTCAGGGCGTAGCCGCCGGCGCAGAGCACCAGAAGGACGGCGAGCCCCATCAGCGCATAGACGATGACGTTGCGCCTGACGGCGCCGGAGATCTCCGACGCGATATAGGCTCCGATTCCCCCCAGCATCGTCTCAGCGCGCCGAGAGGAAGCCGACGAACAGGCCGACAGCCGCCGCCAGGCCTAGCGCACGCAAGGGCCGCTCGCGGATTTCGTCCTCGATCAGGCGCTGCAGATCGGTGGCCTGCTCCTTGGCGACATCGACCATCCGGTCGGTATCGACGCCAACCGAGCGCAGCTTCTCGCTGACGGTGGCAACCAGATCTTCTGCTCCCCGTGTCAGGCTGTCTTCGATCGCGCCGGCCTCGCGCTTGACGCGGGCAGCAGTCTGGCGTGCCTCGGCCGCGATGGTCTCGCCACCGGCAACGACGTCATCCTTGGCGCGCTTGACGGAGGCCGCGGCCTGACGTTTCGCGGAAGTGGTGGTGGTGGCCATGTCGCTTGTCCCCTGCATCGATCGGTCTCGGTTAAACGGGTCTCAAAAACGGTCGCTATCGCCGGAGAGTCGTGTCCGGACGAGCCTCTTGGGCAACGCATGCGGGCCGCGGCGGTTCCGTCCCGTCGCGCTCAGGCCGGCTGTCGCTCGGGCTGCGGATCACTCTGCTCCTCGGCCTGCGCCGCGCGGTAGCGGGCAAATTCCTCCTGCGCCACCATGGCGACGAGCAGGATCGGAGTCGAGAGGACGGCGCCGACCGGCCCCCACAGCCAGAGCCAGAAGATGAAACCGATGAACACCAGGAAGGGCGACACCGTCAGCCTGCTTCCGACGAAGACCGGCGTGACTGCATTGCCCTCGATCAGATGCATCGCGAAATAGGCGGCCGCCGGCCAGATCGCCGTCAGCAGGAACGGGGCATCGATCAACGCGCCGGCAAACAGCAGGACCGTGACGATGATCGGCCCGATGAAGGCGAGGTAATTCATGATGAAGGCGAGTGCGCCCCAGAAGATCGGGAAGGGCAGTCCTGCGAGCCAGGCGATCATCAGCGTCAGGACGCCCATGCCCAGGTTGATCAGCGTCACCAGCCCGAAATAGCGCGCGACACGGGTTTCGATCTCCTGAAAGAAAGCGCCGGCCGATTTGCGCGCGCCCCGGCCTAGGCAGAGGCGAAGCGCACGCGCCTTGAGGTGACGGCGCGTCGCCAGCCAGAAATAGACCGTGCCGACGAAGATCAGGAGCCCGCCGGCCGCCGCCGAGGACGACATCGCGATATCGACGAGCGGGTTGCCCTGGGAGACGCTGAGTTCGGCGCCGGTCTTGCCCATCAGCGAGCCGATGGCCTGCTTGGCCTCGTCCATCACCACGAAGACGCTGGCGAGCTTGGTCTTCAGCGCCGCCATCATCGCCGGCGCCTGGTCGCTCCAGCCGGCCACGGGGACGGCGAGCACCGTGATCGCAGCCATGATGAGCCCGAGAAAGAGCAGCACCACGATCGCGGCCGCCAGATGCTGCGGAATGCTGCGGCGGACCAGCCAGTCCACCGCCGGCCCGAGCACCAGGCCGAAGATGATCCCGGCGGTGATCGGCAGCGCGATGACCTTGGTCATGTAAAGCGAGGCGGTGGCGAGGATGACGAAGATGCCGATGATCGCATAGCGGACGATCAGGTCATGCTCGGAAGGCGTCACATCATTTTGGAGATCCTCGACCTCCGGTTCCGCCAAATAGCGCGGAAAGGGCTTCCAGGCCGATGAATTGAGCATGACTTCGGTTCCAACGCGCGCGAACCGCGCCCCCCGGCGCGTCACATCGATAAACGTTGGGCTATCAGCGAAGGTTCCGCTTCAGTGCGCCTCGTCCCAGTTGCCGGCGGCGCGGGCATCGACCTGGAGCGGGACCCTGAGCTGGACCGCCGGGTGGGGCGCCTCGACCATCACCCGGGTGATCACAGGCAGCGCCGCCTCGACCTGCGCGTCCGGCACCTCGAAGACCAGTTCGTCATGGACCTGCAGCAGCATGCGGACATCGAGTCTGGCTGCCGTAAGTGCATCCTCCATGCGGATCATGGCGCGGCGGATGATGTCCGCGGCCGAACCCTGGATCGGCGCATTGATCGCCTGGCGCTCGACGAAGGCACGTTCGGAGGGGTTCTTGGAGGCGACCGCCGGAAAATGGCAGATGCGCCCGAAGATCGTCTCGACATGGCCGTTGGCGCGCACGAAGGTCTTGGTCTGGTCCATATAGTCGCGGATGCCGGGGAAGCGCTCGAAATATTTGCGGATATAGGCGCTCGCCTCCTCGCGGCCGATGCCGAGCTGGTTCGCCAATCCGAAGGCCGAAATGCCGTAGATGATGCCGAAATTGATCGCCTTGGCGCGGCGGCGGACCTCGCTCGGCATGCCCTGCACGGGAACCCCGAACATCTCCGAGGCGGTCATCGCGTGGATGTCGATGCCATCGGCGAAGGCCTGACGGAGCTGCGGAATCTCGGCGATATGGGCGAGCAGGCGCAGTTCGATCTGGCTGTAATCGGCCGAGATCAACTTGTAGCCCTTCTCGGCAATGAAGGCCGTGCGGATCTTGCGGCCGGCCTCGGTGCGGATCGGGATGTTCTGCAGGTTCGGCTCGGACGAGGAGAGCCGGCCGGTGGTCGTCGCCGCGAGCGCATAGGAGGTGTGGACCCGGTTGGTCTGCGGATTCACATAGGCCGGCAGCGAGTCGGTATAGGTCGATTTCAGCTTGGAAAGCTGGCGCCATTCGAGGATTTTCGAGGGCAGCGGATGGCCCTGCTCGGCCAGGTCCTCAAGCACGCCGGCCCCGGTTGCCCATTGGCCGGTCGCGGTCTTCTTGGCGCCTGAAAGCCCCATCTTTCCGAACAGGACGTCGCCAAGCTGCTTAGGCGAGCCGATGGTGAACTTCTCGCCGGCGATCTCGTAGATCTCGTCCTCCAGCCGCGCCAGCGACTGCGCGAACTCGCCCGAAAGCCGCGACAGAATCTGGCGGTCGATCGAGATGCCGCGCGCCTCCATGCGGGCGAGCACGCCGATCAGCGGGCGCTCCAGCGTCTCGTAGACCGTGGTCCGCCCCTCGGCGGCGAGGCGCGGCTTCAGCGCCCGCCACAGGCGCAAGGTCACGTCGGCATCCTCGGCGGCATAGTCCGTCGCCTTGTCGAGCGCGACCTTGTCGAAGGTCACCTGCGCCTTGCCGGTGCCGGCGACCTGCCCGAAGGTGATCGTCTGGTGGCCGAGATGCAGCTCGGAGAGCCGGTCCATGCCATGGCTGTTGTTGCCGGCATCGAGCGCATAGGAGATCAGCATCGTGTCGTCGACAGGTGAGACCTCCAGCCCGTAGCGCTTCAGCAGGACGAGGTCGTATTTCAGGTTCTGGCCGATCTTGAGGACGCCGGGATCGCAGAGCAGGGGCTTCAGCGCCGCCAGCGCCTCGGCCAGCGGAATCTGGCCCTCCAGCGTGCCCTCGCCGAACAGATCGGTGCCGCCGCGATGCTGCAGCGGGATGTAGCAGGCGCGACCGGGAGCGACCGCCATGGAGACGCCGACGAGATCGGCCTGCATCGGATCGATGGCGCTGGTCTCGGTATCGATCGCGACCTGGCCAGCCTCATAGGCCCAGCCGATCCAGCGCTTCAGCCCGTCGAGATCGCGCACGCATTCATAGGCCGAGAGATCGATCTTGCTCGCGAGCGCCTCGTTCTTGCGTGCCGCGGCAAGCGCCGCCGGCTGCATCCAGCCCTCGCCGGCCGAGGCAGGCGATCCGCCGGGCTGCTCGGGCGCCAGAGGATCGAGCGTAGCGGGCACTGCGGGCCCGTCTGTCGTGGCATCAGCACCGACATAAAGCGCCTTGAGCTCGGCTGCCCGCGCGCCGCCCGGCGCCAGCGCCGCATCGGCGTCGATCGCCCCGACATCGGCGTCATAGGCCTCACCGACGCGCTTGGTGATGGTGGTGAACTCCATCGCCTTGAGGAAGGCGACGAGCCTGACCGGATCGGGCTGGCCGAGCGTCAGATGCGACAGCGGCGTCTCGACCACGACATCGTCGACCAAAGTGACGAGCTTGTGCGAGATGCGGATCTTCTCGACGATCTCGGGATTGGTCAGGGTCTCCCGGCGCTTGGGCTGCTTGATCTCGCCGGCACGGGCCAGCAGCGTATCGAGATCACCATATTCGCCGATGAGCTGGGCAGCCGTCTTGATGCCGATACCCGGCGCGCCCGGCACATTATCGGTGGCGTCGCCGGCGAGCGCCTGAACATCGGTGACCTTGTCGGGCATGACGCCGAAATATTCGACGACCTCGGGCTCGCCGATCCGGCGCTCGGCCCGGAAGCCCGCGCCCTTCTTGGCGTCGCCCGATGCGGGGTCGTACATGGCGACGCCCGGCCGCACGAGCTGCATCAGATCCTTGTCGGCCGAGACGATCAGCACGTCGGCGCCGGCTTGCCGAGCCTGTTTCGCATAGGTCGCGATCAGGTCGTCGGCCTCGTAGACATCCTGCTCGACCGGCAGCAGGCCGAAGGCGCGCACCGCCTCGCGCATCAGCGGGAATTGCGGGATGAGATCGGCTGGGGGCTCGGAGCGGTTGCCCTTATAGGCCGGGTAGATCGCCTTGCGGAACGAGTTCTCCGACTTGTCGAAGACGATCGCCAGATGCGTCGGCCGCACACCGAGCACGCCCTCGCGCACGAACTGGAACAGCTTTGTCGCAAACAGCCGGACCGCGCCCGAGGGCAAACCGTCCGAGCGGGCATTGTATTTCCGGTCCTGATTGATCGACTGGAAATAGGCCCGGAAGATGAAGTTCGAGCCGTCGACCAGGAAGAGATGGTCGCCGGGCTTCAGGTCCGGGGCGGTGGAGGTCGGGGCTGTCTCGCTCATGGCGCGGACCATAAGCGGACGGCGCAAGGCGGTCCATCGGCTGCGCGCGCCGATTCGCAAGAAGCTGTCAGGAGCGGGCGGGGCCTTGGCACGGAGTGCGCGACCTCAGACGCGCCCGAGCCTCGCGCCCGTCTTGGTATCGAAGACGTGCACGCGGTCGGGATCGACCGTGATCCAGATCCGCCCCGCCTGCGCCGCCACGACATCGGTCGCCGCCTGCATCACGAAGGGCAGGCCCGCGAGCTGGCCGTGGAAGAGCTGCGTCGCGCCCAGTTCCTCGATGAACTCGACATCGAAGGGCAGCGAGCCGGCCTGGCCCTCGGAGGCGATCTCGACATCCTCGGGCCGCAGGCCGATCTCGACCGGCGTCTGCACGGCTAGATCCTCACGCAGGTCGCGTGCCTCGAGGATGGCGTCGCCCAGCGCCACGATGCCGGGGCCGTCGATCGTGCCGGGCAGGATGTTCATCGGCGGCGAGCCGATGAAGGTCGCGACGAACTTGCTCGCCGGCTTCTTGTAGACCTCGGAGGGCAGGCCGATCTGCTCGACCTGGCCGCCATTCATCACCACGAGCTTGTCCGACAGCGTCATCGCCTCGACCTGGTCATGCGTGACGTAGATCGCGGTGACGCCAAGCGCGCGCTGCAGCTTCTTGATCTCGACGCGCATCTGCACGCGCAGCTTGGCGTCGAGATTGGAGAGCGGCTCGTCGAACAGGAAGACCTGCGGCTTGCGCACGATGGCGCGGCCCATCGCGACGCGTTGGCGCTGTCCGCCCGAGAGCTGGCGCGGCCGGCGCTCCAGCAGGTTCTCGATGGCGAGAATCCGCGCCGCTTCCTTGACGCGGGCGTCGATCTCGTCCTTCGGCGTGCCGCGATTGCGCAGGCCATAGGACATGTTCTCGTAGACGCTCATATGCGGGTAGAGCGCGTAGTTCTGGAACACCATGGCGATGTCGCGGTCGGCGGGGCCGATCTCGTTGACGATTCGCGTGCCGATCGAGACCTCGCCGGCCGAGATTGTCTCCAACCCCGCGACCATGCGCAAAAGCGTGGACTTGCCGCAGCCGGACGGGCCGACGAGGACGCAGAAGCCGCCATCGGGAATGTCGAACGACACGCCCTTCACGGCTTCGACGCCGCCGGGATAGATCTTCTTGACGTTGGTGAGGGTGACCTGGGCCATCGGCGATTTATTTCTCGGTTTCGACCAGGCCCTTCACGAAGAGCCTTTGCATCAGGATGACGACGAGCACGGGCGGCAGCATTGCGAGCATGGCTGTGGCCATGGCGAGCTGCCATTCGGTGAGGGCGTCGGAGGTGACGATCATCTTCTTGATCGCGATAACGATGGTCTGCATCGAGTCCTTGGTCGTCACCAGGAGCGGCCAGAGATACTGGTTCCAGCCATAGATGAACTGGATCACGAACAGGGCCGCGATGGTGGTGATCGAGAGCGGCACGACCGTGTCCTTGAAGAACCGGAACGGGCCGGCGCCGTCGATCCTGGACGCCTCCAGCAGCTCGTCGGGAATCGTCATGAAGAACTGCCGGAACAGCAGCGTGCCCGTCGCCGAGGCGATCAGCGGCACCGCCAGACCCTGATAGGTGTCCAGCATGCGCAGATCCGAGACGACCTTGAAGGTCGGGAAGATGCGTACCTCGACCGGCAGCATCAGCGTGACGAAGATGATCCAGAACGCCGCCATCCGGAACGGGAAGCGGTAATAGACCACCGCATAGGCCGAGAGCACCGAGATGAAGATTTTCCCGAGCGCGATCGCCATCGCCATGACGAAGGAGTTTAGCATCATGCCCAGCACCGGCTCGCGGGTCGTACTCGAGGTGCCGATGAACAGGATTCGGTTGTAGTTCTCGAAGAAGTACGGTCCCGGATAGAGCGGCAGCTTGCCGTTGATGATGGTCGCGGCATCCCAGGTCGAGGCGACGAAGGTCAGCCAGACCGGGAAGGCGACGATCAGCACGCCGATCGACAGGATGACATAGGCGATGAAATCGCCGAGGCGGCGGTCCTCGACCATCAGTAGTTCACCTTGCGCTCGATGAAACGGAACTGCACCGCCGTCATGCCGATGACCATGATCAGCAGGATGACCGATTGCGCCGCCGAGCCGCCGAGGTTCGAGCCGCCCTTGCCGTCCGAAAAGACCTTGTAGACCAGCGTCTCGGTCGCGCCCGAGGGACCGCCGCCGGTGATTGTGTCGATGATGCCGAAGGTGTCGAAGAAGACGTAGACGATGTTGACGACCAGCAGGAAGAAGGTTGTCGGCGAGAGCAGCGGGAAGATAATCGTCCAAAAGCGTCGCATCGGCCGGGCGCCGTCGATCACGGCGGCCTCGATCACGCTCTTGGGAATCGACTGCAGGCCCGCGAGGAAGAACAGGAAATTGTAGCTGATCTGCTTCCAGGTCGCGGCGAGGATGACGAGCAGCATCGCATCATTGCCGTTGAGGCGTGGATTCCAGGCGATGCCCATGGTGGACAGCCCGCGCGCCAGCATGCCGAGCGAGGGATCGAACATGAACAGCCAGAGCACGCCGGCAACCGCAGGCGCCACCGCATAGGGCCAGATAAGCAGGGTCTTGTAGACCTCAGCGCCCCGGATCTGCCGATCCGCCATCACCGCGAAGAGCAAGGCGATGGAGAGCGAGAGCACGCAGACGAAGCTGGAGAAGATCGCGGTGTTGATGAAGGCCTTCAGATAGCCAGGATCGGAAAACAGCGCCTGATAATTCTCGAACCAGACGAATTCGGTCGAGGTGCCGAAGGCGTCCTGCAGCAGGAAGGACTGCCAGACGGCCTGGCTCGCCGGCCAGTAGAAGAACACGACGGTGATCGCCAGCTGCGGCAGGAGCAGCAACAGCGGGACGGTCAGGCCGGTGAAATAGGCATTCTTCTGCATGGAGCACTACTCGTGTCATTCCGGGGCTTCGCGGAGCGAAGAACCCGGAACCCACGACCGGGTGAGAGATGTCAACGGGGCAACCCGAGTGGCCTGCCCCGTCGTGGGTTCCGGGTTCGGCCCATTCGGGCCGCCCCGGAATGACGAAGAAGCTCAGCGCGAGGCGGTCCGTTCGAACTGCCGCAGCATCTGGTTGCCGCGTTCGACAGCCGCATCCAGAGCCGCCTTGGGTGTCTTCTGCCCGTTCAGCGCCGCTTCCAGCTCTTCCGACCAGATGTCGCGGATCTGGACCAGGCTGCCATAACGCAGGCCGCGCGAATTCTCGGTCGGCTCCTTGTTGTTCAGCTCCAGGATCGGCGTCTCGAGATAGGGCTTGTCCTTGTAGAAGCCGGAGGCCTTCACCTTCTCATAGGCCGCCTTGGTGATCGGCAGATAGCCCGATTCCGTGTGCAGCTTCACCTGACGATCGACATTCGACAGGAAGGTGAAGAACTTGGCGACACCCTTGTACTCGTCGGGCTTCTTGCCGCCCATCACCCACAGCGAGGCACCGCCGATGATCGAGTTCTGTGGTGCGCCCTGCACGTCGGGATAATACGGCATCGGGGCGTTGGCCCAGTCGAACTTGGCGTTCGCCTTGACGTTGCCGAAGAAGCCCGACGAGGTCAGGAAGATCGGGCATTCGCCGGAGGTGAAGCGCCCCTCGCCGCCATTGGTGCGGCCGGAATAGTCATAGACACCCTGCTTCTGCAGATCGACCAGGTTGGTCCAGTGCTTCAGGAACGCCGGGCTGTTGAAGTTCAGGACCGCGTCGAAGCCGTCCAGTCCGTTGGCCTTGGTCGAGAGCGAGACATTGTGCCAGGCGCCGAACTGCTCGATGTTCGCCCAGGTCGCCCAGGCGTTCGAGAAGCCGCATTTTTCGAAGCCGGAAGCCTTCAGCTTCTTGGCGGCCTCGAACACCTCGGGCCAGGTCTTGGGCGGCGCTTCCGGGTTCAGGCCGGCCTTCTTGAAGGCGTCCTTGTTGTACCACATCACCATCGAGGAGGAGTTGAACGGCATCGAGAGCATGTCGCCCTTGGCCGTCGAGTAGTAGCCGGTGATGGCGGGCAGATAGGCCTTCGGGTCGAAGGTCTCGCCGGCATCCTTCATCAATTCGAAGACGGGCTTCACGGCGCCCTTGGCCGACATCATCGTGCCGGTGCCAACCTCGAAGACCTGCAGGATATGCGGCGCGGTGCCAGCGCGGAAGGCTGCGATCCCGGCGTTCAGCGCGTCGGGATAGGAGCCTTTATAGGCGGGGACGACCTTGTAGTCCTTCTGCGAGGCGTTGAAATCCTCTGCCAGCTTGACGACGACGTCGTTGTTGGCGCCGGTCAGCGCATGCCACCACTGGATTTCGGTCTGGGCCACGGCAGGTGCGGCGCCGGCGAGCGCGAACGCCGCGACGGACATCAGAATACGTGATTTCACTGTCATCTTCCATCTCCCTTCCGCCCTCGGTTCGCTCTGGGCGGCTGTTCTTGTTGGTGCGCAAGCTAGCATGAAGGCCGGGCGACGTTTCAATGACAAAATGATGACAGTGGCAAGCCGCCGCTCTGTCGCCCGGCCTCGGGCGGGAAGGGTCTTGCGTATTGGGCCGGAAGCGGCTGTTCTCCCCGCCCACCCAGTCGTTCGACGGATCCCCAGCCATGCCGCGCTTTTCGCTGACGCCAGACCAGACCCTGCCGAAGGATGCCGGCGATGCAACTCTGCTCGGCCGCGTCTGGCGTCCCGATGTCGCGGGGCCGGCCATCGTCACCCTGCGCGGCGATGCACTGGTCGATGTCAGCCGAGCCTTCCCGACCAGCCGCGACCTCTGCGAGGCGAAGGATCCCGCCGCCGAGTTGCGCGCGGCAGAAGGCGAGCCGATCGGGACGCTTGCGGACATTCTGGCGAACACGCCCATCGATGGCCGCGATACGGGCGAGCCCTGGCTGCTGTCGCCGCTCGATCTCCAGGCGGTGAAGGCGGCCGGCGTCACCTTCGCCATCTCGATGCTGGAGCGCGTCATCGAGGAGAAGGCGCGCGGCAATCCCGAAGCGGCGGTCGCCATTCGCGAGGAGATCGAAAAGCTGATCGGCGACGATCTCTCGAAGCTGAAGCCCGGCTCGCCCGAGGCGATGCAGCTCAAGGACGTGCTGATCAAGCAGGGCGCCTGGAGCCAGTATCTCGAGGTCGGCATCGGGCCGGACGCCGAGATCTTCACCAAGGCCCCGCCGATGTCCTCGGTGGGCACCGGCTTCGACGCTGGCCTGCATCCGATCTCGACCTGGAACAACCCCGAGCCGGAGGTCGTGCTGATCGTGGCCTCCGATGGCCGCATCGTGGGCGCCACGCTCGGCAACGACGTCAATTTGCGCGATGTCGAGGGCCGCTCGGCGCTTCTGCTGGGCAAGGCCAAGGACAACAACGCCGCGGCCGCCATCGGCCCGTTCATCCGCTTGTTCGATGCCGCCTTCACGCTCGACCATATCAGAAACACCACGGTCACCCTGACGGTCGAGGGCGAGGACGATTTCACGCTGGAGGGCTCGTCGTCGATCGCCAAGATCAGCCGCGATCCGGCCGATCTCGCAAGCCAGATGCTGAACGCCAATCATCAGTATCCCGACGGTGCGGCGCTCTATCTCGGCACCATGTTCGCACCCATCAAAGATCGCGACACGCCGGGCGGCGGCTTCACCCATAAATACGGCGACATCGTCACCATCGCCGCGCCCGAGCTCGGCGCCCTGGTCAACCGCATGCGCCGCAGCGACGAATGCGAGCCCTGGACCTTCGGCGCCTCGCATCTGATGCGCAGCCTGGCGAAGCGCGGCCTGCTGTGAGTGCAGCCGACATCCTCGTCGTCGGCGAGGCGATCGGCGACTTCATCCCGCGCGATGCGGAAGGCCGGCACTACGAGGCGGTGCTCGGCGGCTCCGGCTTCAACGCGGCGCTGGCGCTCGCCCGTTTCGGCGCGAAGCCAGCTTATGCCGGACCGCTCTCCACCGACGCGCTCGGCCGCCGCTTCCGCGCCGCGCTGCTGGCGGAAGGCATCGGCACCGCGCTCATCCACGACAGCCCCTTGCCGACGGCCATCGCCATCGTCTCCCCGCTTGGACCCGGCGGCGTGCCCGAATTCGGCTTGCATCTCGATGGCACGGCCCATGCCGAGCCGGAGGGGACGCCGCGCCAGATGCCGCAAGGCGCGGTGCATCTCCACGCCGCCTCCTTCGGCGCGACGATCGGTCCTTCCGGCGAGGCCGCAGGACGTCTCGCCGCCAGCGCCCGCGAGGCCGGCGCGACCGTCAGCTACGACGTCAACATCCGCGCCTCCATTCTGCCGGAGCGGGAGCGGGCGCTTCCCCTGATCGAGGCGCGCATCGCCCAGGCCGATGTCGTCAAGGCGAGCCTGGACGACCTCGCCTGGCTCCATCCCGGCGAGCCGGCCGAGCGGATCGCCCGGCGCTGGCACGGTCTCGGCGCGCGTCTCGTGCTGGTCACGCAAGGGCCGGACGGCGCTGTTTGTTACGGCCGGGATACAGCGCTGACGGCGTCGGCGCTGCCGGTGATCGTTGCGGACACGGTGGGCGCGGGCGATACCTTCATCGGCGGCTTTCTTGCGGTGCTGGCGGCACGCGGCAGGCTCGGGGCAGGCTTCGCCGCCGCAACCCAGGACGATCTCCAGGCTGCGCTGGTCTTCGCCTGCGCCGTCGCGGCCGATGGCTGCACGCGGCCCGGCTGCGATCCGCCGCGCCGAACCGCCACCTGACACCGGAACCGCGACGATGCACTTGGGCTATCTCGACTATCACACCTGCGGCGAGCCGGTTCGCATCGTCACATCGGGCTATCCCGAGCTTAAGGGCGCGACGATCCTCGAAAAGCGCCGCGATGCCCGCGAGAACCACGATCATCTGCGCCGGGCGATGATGCTGGAGCCGCGCGGCCATGCCGGCATGTATGGCGTGATCCCGGTCGCCGCCTCGCATCCCGATGCGGCTTTCGGCGTGCTGTTCACCCACAACGAGGGCTATTCGACCATGTGCGGCCACGCGACCATCGCGCTCGGCCGCTATGCCATCGAGCACGGGCTGGTGCCCGCGGTCGAGCCCGTCACCCGCTTTGCCATCGAGGCGCCTTGCGGCCTGCTGCGGCTGGAATGTGCAGTGCGCGGCCGCAAGGTCGAAAGCGTCGTCTTCGAGAGCGTGCCGGCCTTCGTCTTCGCACGGGATCTCGTCGTCGAGGTGCCGGGCTTCGGCGCGATCACCACCGACATCGCCTATGGCGGCGCCTTCTACTGCATCCTGCCGGCCTCGCGCTTCGCGCTCGATCTGTTCGATACGCCCGTCGCGACGCTGACCGATGCGGCCGCAGCCCTCACCGACAGGGTCCGTTCGACGCTCGCCATCACGCATCCGACCGAGCCTGATCTCGGCTTCCTCTATGGCACGATCGTCACCGACGAGGCCGGCCCTCGCGAGGACAGTTTCAATCTCTGCATCTTCGCGGAAGCGCAGATCGACCGTTCGCCGACCGGCTCCGGCGTCACCGCGCGCATGGCGCTGGACCATGCCAAGGGGCTCGTCGCAGCCGGACAGACGCGGCGTTTCCGCAGCATCACCGGCGGGACGTTTACAGGCCGTGTATTGGAAGAGGTTGAAGGTCCTGTGCCCGGCGCCGTCACTGTCGCCGTCGGCGGCGCCGGCTATTTCGCCGGCGAGGGGACATTCGTCATCGAGGCGGACGATCCGCTGCGCCATGGCTTCGCTCTGCCCGCGTGCTTCGCTGAGATCATCGGCGGCTAACCCGGCCTGGAACGCGATTTCGGCAGTTCGAGGGGCCGACGTCTCAGGCGGCCGCCGTCTGGCCGGCCTCCCAGCCGAGGATGGCGCGCTTGCGGGTCAGGCCCCAATGGTAGCCGGTCAGCGCGCCGGATTTGCCGATGACGCGGTGGCAGGGCACCACGAAGGAGATCGGGTTCTTGCCGACCGCCATGCCGACAGCGCGCGCTGCCGTCGGCTTGCCGATCTGGCAGGCGACATCGCCATAGGTCGTGGCGCGCCCGACCGGAATCCGCAGCAGCGTCTCCCAGACGCGCACCTCGAAATCCGTACCGATCAGCACGACGCGCAGCGGCCTCTCGGCCGCCCACGCCTTTGGATCGAAGATACGCGCCGCATAGGGTGCCGTGGCCTTCGGGTCGAAGCGGTAATCGGCATGCGGCCAGCGCCGCATCATGTCGGCCAGCGCCTCCGCCCGCCCGCCGACGACCTTGCCGCCATCGAGCCTGTCGGACACCCAGCCGAGCCCGGCAAGCCCGCGCTCAGTCGTCACGACCAGCGCCTCGCCGAAGGGGGAGGCGTGGAAGCCATAGGCCAGAGATAGGCCGCCGCCGCCGGCCTTCCATTCGCCCGGCGACATCGCCTCATGCGTCACGAAGAGGTCATGCAGCCGGCCGGGTCCCGACAGCCCGACCTCCAGCGCCGTATCGAGCACGCTGGCCGACGCGCCGAGCAGGCCCTTGGCATGGTCGAGCGTGATCGCCTGCAGGAAGGCCTTGGGGGTCAGGCCGCACCAGCGCCGGAACAGGTGGTGGACATCTGTCGGCGTCGCGCCGGCGGCCTCCGCGATCGCCTCGATCGTCGGCTGCGCGCGCCAGTTCTCGGTGATGTAGGCAAGGATGCGCCGCACCGTGTCGTAGTCGGAGCCCGGCGCGACGGAGGGGAAATCGGCCTCGGCCGGCATCGCCTCGGTGGCGCGCGCCAGCACGGCGTTGGAAAAACGGGTCGGCGTCATCACGCCGAGCTTCTGGATATGAGCGGTCATCGCTGTCACCTTCTCATCATTGGTCATGATGTGAAACTAGGCTTTGGGCGAGGTCGATCCCACCCGAAAGCTGGCAAACCTGCCGTCTAGGCGCCTTGCTCCCAATAGGGCGGCGTGCCGAAACTCCGGCGCAGATGCTCGGTCAGGGCCGCGATCTTCGCCGAAGGGCTGCGCTGGCTCGGATAGGCGAGATGGACGTCGGCGCCCTCGGCCTCAAGACCGATATCGACGACGCTCAACGCGCCGCGCGCCAGCTCCGGATGGATCATGAAGGTCGGCAGCAGGGTGATGCCGGCGCCAGCCAGCGCGGCGTCCCGCATCATCAGGCCGTTGTTGACCCGCACCGCGGCGGTCGGGCGCGCGATAACCACGCCATTTGGCCCCTCGAAACGCCAGTCGGTGTCGCGGTTGGCGTAGAGGATGGCGCGATGCCGGCTCAGTTCGGAGGCAGAAGCCGGCTGGCCATGGCGTTCGAGATAGGCCGGCGAGGCGGCGAGCACACGGCTGCTGCTGGCGAGATGGCGCACCACGAGACGGGTGTCGTGGACCTTGCCATGCCGGATCACCGCGTCGAACCCGTCGGCGCTGGCATCGACGAAGCGGTCGTCGAGTTCGAGATTCAGCGCGATCTCGGGATGGGCGGCGAGGAAGGGATAGAGTGCGGGCCCCAGATGCAGGATGCCGAAGCTCACCGGCGCGGATAATCGCAAGGGCCCCGCCAGCGCGCCGCGCCGTTCGGCCAACTCGCCGATCGCCTCCTCGGCGTCGCGCAGCAGGTTGCGGCCGCGCGCCAGAAACGTCAGCCCGTTCTCCGTCAGCGAGAGCTTGCGCGTCGTCCGTTGCAGCAGTCGCGCGCCGAGGCTGCGTTCGAGTTCGGCGAGGCGTTCGCTGACGACCGATTTCGCCAGGCCCATGCGCCGTCCCGCAGCGGTGATCGAACCCGCCTCGGCCACGGCAATGAAGGCTGCGACACCGTCGAGCTTGAGCATTGTTCGGCAATTCCGGAAGCCAATTTCGCCATTAGACGGCTATGACCGACGCCATGGCAAGCTCATTCTCTCGGTCGAGCCGGCGATCCGCCGGACGCATTTGGGGGATATGACATGTTTCGATTTCTGGCCTCCGTGATTGGCTTTGCAGTCCTGGTAGCGCCCGCAGCCGCGCAGGTCGTCGCATTCCCGCCGAGCTTCAAGACGCAGGCGATCAAGGCCAACGGCACGACGATCCATGTGCGCGTCGGCGGCAAGGGACCGGCGGTCGTCCTGCTGCATGGCTATGGCGAGACCGGCGACATGTGGGGTCCGATGGCTGCCGATCTCGCTCGCGACCACACCGTCGTCGTGCCCGACCTGCGCGGCATGGGGCTCTCATCGAGGGCGCCGGGCGGCTACGACAAGAAGACGCAAGGCGCCGATGTCGCCGGCGTTCTCGATGCGCTGAAGATCGGCAAGGTCGACCTGGTGACGCACGATATCGGCAACATGGTCGGCTACGCCTTTGCCGCCCAAAATCGTGACCGCGTCACGAAATTCGTGTTGATCGATGCGCCGCTGCCGGGTGTCGGCCCCTGGGAGGAGATCCTCAAGAACCCGCTGCTCTGGCATTTCCGCTTCGGTGGCCCCGACATGGAACGCCTCGTCGCCGGCCGCGAGCGCATCTATCTCGACCGCTTCTGGAACGAGTTCTCCGCGACGCCCAGCCGCTTCACCGAAGCCTCGCGGAAGCATTATGCCGCGCTCTACGCCAAGCCGGGCGCGATGCATGCCGGCTTCGCCCAATTCGCCGCCTTCGACCAGGACGCGACCGACAACAAGGTCTTCGTCGCGGCGGGCAAGCTCACCATGCCGGTGCTGGCTTTGGGTGGCGAGAAATCCTTCGGGCTGACCATGGCCGAGGTGATGAAGTTCGCCGCCAGCAATGTGCAGGGTGCGGTCGTGCCCGACTCCGGCCACTGGATCATGGAGGAGAACCCCACCGCGACGGTCAAGCTCGTCCGGACCTTCCTCGACGCCAAGCCCTGAAGACGGCTTAAGCCGTTCCGAAATCGGCGCCGCGTCGCGCACTTGCCAGTGCGGCGCCGAGCGCATCGGCAAAGCCCGCGCGCTCGCCCGGCGAGAGCGCGGCGGCGACCGCGACACTCTGCCCGCGCGAGACGAGGCTAAGCCGCATCAGCCCGTAATCCTCGTCGTCCTGGCGCTCCAGCTTGGTCCAGGCCGGGTTGGAGCGCCAGACCGCCTCGCGGCCGTGATGCGAGACCTTGCGCAGCAGCACCTCGAGTGGCGTCACGATGATCCGCTCGAAGGCGCGCGCATGGCGGAAATTGACATGGAATGCGATGAACAGCGCGATCACATCGAGGCCGAAGAAGCCGGCGACCGGCCAGGCTCCGAGCACGACGAAGGGAATCGAGGAGACGATGCTGGCGAGGCAGACCAGCGTCATCACGACGCGGAAGCCGTTCTGGCCGAGCGAGCGATGCGGCGTGATCGTGGCGTCGAAGACGGGGCGCTCGACGGCCGCCGAGGCGTCGTCGTCGCGCACTCCGGAATGGCGCTTGCCGAGGTCCATGCGCCCACTATAACGCCCCGATGACGCAAGAGAACAGCCGCCAGCGCCGCGCTGCGCCGAAGGCGCGGATCACGAAGCCGCGCTCACGCAGCGCCGCTGGCGTCCGCGAGATCTTCACGCGCTTTCAGACGGCGAACCCCGAGCCCAAGGGCGAGCTCGACTACGTCAACGCCTTCACCCTGCTGGTGGCCGTGGTGCTCTCGGCCCAGGCGACCGATGTCGGGGTCAACAAGGCGACGCGCAAGCTCTTCGAGATCGCCGACACCCCGCAGAAGATGCTGGCGCTCGGCGAGGACGTGGTGCGCGACCACGTCCGCACGATCGGCCTGTTCCGCACCAAGGCGAAGAACGTCATTGCGCTCTGCGTGAAGCTGATCGAGCAGTTCGGCGGGCAGGTGCCGACGACGCGCGCCGAACTCGAAAGCCTGCCCGGCGTCGGCCGCAAGACCGCCAATGTCGTGCTCAACATCGCCTTCGGCGAGATCACCCATGCGGTCGACACCCATGTCTTCCGCGTCGCCAACCGCCTGCGCATCGCTCCGGGCAAGAACGTGCTCGAGGTCGAGCTCGGGCTGGAGAAGGCGGTTCCGCCGGAGTTCGGCCGGCACGCGCATCACTGGCTGATCCTGCATGGCCGCTACACCTGCAAGGCGCTGAGGCCCGAATGCGAGCGTTGCCTGCTCAACGACCTCTGCGACTCCCCCGATAAAAGGGTCGCTTGACGCTCGTCCCGCGATAGGTTCACCTTCCGCCCAGGCGCTCCGGACGCTGACGACGCGATCCAAAAAAGAGAGCGCAAGGTCAGAGGAAACGCGGGAGATCGCCATGTTCAGACAGATATTGCTTGCTGCCGGCGTCGCTTTGGCGGCATCGGCCGCTTCGTTGCCGGCGCTGGCCCAGGCCAAGGGCCCGGTCATCGGCGTGAGCTGGTCGAACTTCCAGGAAGAGCGCTGGAAGACCGACGAGGCCGCGATCAAGGCGGCCATCGAGAAGGTCGGCGGCACCTATCTCTCCGCCGATGCGCAGTCTTCGCCGGCCAAGCAGCTCACCGATGTCGAGAGCCTGATCTCGCGCGGCGCCAAGGCGCTGATCGTGCTGGCGCAGGATGCGCAGGCGATCCGGCCCGCCGTCCAGAAGGCGGTCGACGAGGGCATCGCGGTCGTCGGCTATGACCGGCTGATCGAGATCCCGCAGGCCTTCTACCTGACCTTCGACAATGTCGAGGTCGGCCGCATGATGGCGCGCGAGATCGTCAAGGCCAAGCCGGAGGGCAACTACGTCTTCATCAAGGGCTCGTCGGCCGATCCCAATGCCGCTTTCCTCTATCAGGGCTCGGTCGAGGTCCTGAAGACTGCCCTCGATGGCGGCAAGATCAAGAATGTCGGCGAGGCCTCGACGGATGGCTGGCTGCCCGCCAATGCGCAGAAGAACATGGAACAGATCCTGACGCGCAACGCCAACAAGGTCGATGCCGTCATCGCCGCCAATGATGGTACCGCCGGCGGCGCCATCGCCGCCATGGCCGCGCAGGGGCTGGCCGGCTCGGTGCCGGTCTCCGGGCAGGATGCCGACCGCGCCGCGTTGAACCGGATCGCGCTCGGCACGCAGACGGTGACGATCTGGAAGGATGCGCGCGAGCTCGGGCGCACCGCCGCCGAGATCGCGATCAAGCTCGCCGGCGGGGCCAAGCTGACCGAGGTCGCGGGTTCGGCAATCTGGAATCAGGGTCCGGCCAAGCAGGCCATGACGGCCCTGTTCCTCAAGCCCGTGCCGGTGACGCAGGACAATCTCAAGGTCGTGATCGACGCCGGCTGGGCGCCGAAATCGGCCGTCTGCCAGGGCGTCGCGGCCGGCAAGGTGAAGGCCTGTGACTGAGGCGCCCGCGCCGGCCACGTCGGCGCAGGATAGCGAGGATGTGAGCAGCAAGAGCCTCGCCGATCATCTGCGCGAGATCGAGTTCGATCCGCGCATGATCGGTATGGTCGCCGCGCTGGCAGTGATCTGGCTCGGCTTCGACGGGTTGTCCGGCGGCGCCTTCCTGACGCCGCGCAACCTCTGGAACCTGCTGGTCCAGTCGGCTTCCATCTCGGTAATGGCCTGCGGCATGGTGCTGGTCATCGTCACCCGCAACATCGACCTGTCGGTCGGTTCCATGCTCGGCTTCGTCAGCATGGTCGTCGGGCTGATCCAGGTCAGGCTGCTGCCGGAGCTCTGGGGCTTCGAGCATCCCGCCACCTGGATCGTCAGCCTCGTGGCAGCGGTTGCGCTCGGCGGCGTCATCGGCCTGCTGCAGGGCGCGCTGATCGCCTGGCTCGCCATTCCCTCCTTCATCGTGACGCTGGGCGGGCTCCTGGTCTGGCGCGGCGCGGCCTGGTGGGTGACGCAGGGCCAGACCATCGCGCCGATGGATTCGCGCTTCCGCCCGCTCGGCGGCGGCATCGAGGGAGCGATCGGCACCAGCGCCTCCTGGGCGATCGGTTTGGCGATCTGCGCCGCCATCGCCGTGGGCAGCGTCGTCGCGCGGCGCCGCCGCCGGCGTTTCGGCTTCTCCCTGCGTCCGCTCTGGGCCGATGTGGCGATCGCGGCGCTGGACTGCGGCGCGGTCGTCGCGACCGTCATGGTCGCCAACGCCTATGCGCTGCCGGCCGGCATCGCGCGCCGCCWGACGGCGGCGCGCGGCCAGGTCTGGCCCGAGGGCGGGCTCGTGATCGGCCATGGTCTGGCCGTGCCGGTGCTGCTGGCGCTGGCCGTCGGTGTCGCCATCACCTTCCTGGCGACACGGCTGCGCTTCGGCCGCTATGTCTTCGCCATCGGCGGCAACCCGGAAGCGGCTCAGTTGTCGGGCGTCAACACCCGCAAGGTGGTGATGCTGGTCTATGGGCTGATGGGCGCGCTCGTCGGCATCTCCGCCTGCATCGCCACGGCGCGGCTGAACGCGGCGACGAACTCCGCCGGCGCGCTTGACGAGCTTTACGTCATCGCCGCCGCGGTGATCGGCGGCACCTCGCTCGCCGGCGGGGTCGGCACGATCGCGGGCGCGATGCTGGGAGCGCTGGTAATGCAGTCGCTGCAATCGGGCATGGTGCTGATCGGCGTCGACACGCCGCTGCAGAACATCGTCGTCGGCCTCGTGCTGGTGATCGCGGTCTGGCTCGACGGCCTCTATCGCAAGCGGCTGGGGTGAGCGCCATGGATATCACCAGCCCCCTCGTCGAGATGCGCGACATCTCGATCGCCTTCGGCGGCATCAAGGCGGTCGATGCGGTTAGCGTCGATCTTCATCCCGGCGAGGTCGTCGGCCTGCTCGGCCATAACGGCGCCGGCAAATCGACCTTGATCAAGATCCTGTCCGGGGCCTACCGGGCCGATTCCGGCGAGATCCGGGTCAATGGCGAACCGGTCTCGATCGGCAGTCCGCGCGACGCCAAGCGCCACGGCATCGAGACGATCTACCAGACGCTGGCGCTCGCCGACAATGTCGACGCCGCCGCCAACATCTTCCTCGGGCGCGAATTGCTGACGCCCTGGCGAACCCTCGACGATTCGACGATGGAGGCCGAGACCCGCAAGGTGATGGGCCGGCTCAACCCGCATTTCCGCCGCTTCAAGGAGCCGGTCAAGGCGCTCTCGGGCGGCCAGCGCCAGTCGGTCGCGATCGCACGGGCGATCTATTTCAATGCCCGCGTGCTGATTATGGACGAGCCCACGGCGGCGCTCGGCCCGGCCGAGACGAGACAGGTGGCCGAACTCATCCTCGAGCTCAAGCGCCAGGGCATCGGCATCTTCCTGATCAGCCACGATTTGCACGACGTCTTCGACCTCGCCGACCGCGTCAGCGTGATGAAGAACGGCCGCGTCGTCGGCACTGCCCGGATGGGCGACGTCACCCAGGACGAGGTCCTGGGCATGATCATCTCGGGCAAATGCCCGGCCGGGGCGGTGCCCGGGCCGGGAGCGCTCAGAAGCTGAGCAAGAGAGGCGCGGGGAACCCCTCTCCTGTAAGGAGAGGGGCAGGGGTGAGGTGTCGGCCCCTCGACCAGTAAGACGCGGACTGGCAAAGCTGCGGTGAGGTCTCGGCCACAGCGTCAAACGGCCGACCCCTCACCCTGCCCTCTCCCTATGGGAGAGGGTTCTTCGTCGAGGCTCCCGCGTCCAACGTCTCGCGCCTCACTTCGCGTCGAGCAGTTCCTTCACCGAGAGCAGCACCAGCTCGTTGTCGTCGGCCTTCTTCGGGTCGCGCGAGGAGGAGAAGGGCAGGTTGTTGTCGTTGCCGACGACGATGACGCCGTTGGCGCGATCGACGACATCAACGTTCTCGATGGTGAAGAACGGGAAGGGCAGCACGCCGTCGATGGCGCCCTGCTTGGCCTTCTTGTCGGGGTCGGCGATCTTCATCAGGTCGATGAAGCCGATCTTGCGAACCGACTTGCCGACATTGGCGTCGGTCATCTCTATCTTCACGATGCGCTTGAACTTGGCGAGGTCGTGGAAGCAGTCCGGGCCGCGGCTTCCCGGAGCGCAGGCCTTGTCACCTGTGCCTTCGCCGTTATCGCGTTCGATGATCAGCGCGGTAGTTCCGTCGATCATGTTGAAGTCGCCGATGGCGTTGACCTTGTCCTCGAGCGGGAAGAACCAGGAGCGGCCGGTCCACTTCTCGGCGGCGACATCGAATTCCAGGATGCGCAGCGCGTCCTTGCCGTCGACCTGCTCATTGGCCTTGGCTTCGGTGTTCCAGAGCGGGCCTTCCAGCAGCGGGTAGAGGAAGCGGCTATCCGGCGACTGGGCCATGCCCTCATAGCCCTTCGAGCGGCGGGCGGTGAACGGCACCGGCAGGGCCGCATCCGGCGCGCCCGGCGTGGTCACGGCGTAATGATCGGGCGAGCGCACCGGCTTGCCGTCGACCGTGGTTTCGAACACCGCCTCGACCTTGCCGGTCGCATCGACGCGAATGAGATAGGGCCCGAACTCGTCGCCGATCCAGAACTTGCCGCCGATCGGCTGGATCGATTCCGGGTCGAAATCCGAACCGGTCAGGTAGCGCTTCTCGGTGCCTTCATTGGCGATGCGGAACGGCACCTTCTTGTCGGGGTCGTGCAGGAAGGTGGTGGCGAGGCGCTCGATCTGGCCCCCCGCGAAA
This sequence comes from Allobosea sp. P2_B12, assembly GCF_056404835.1. Classification (NCBI taxonomy): domain Bacteria; kingdom Pseudomonadati; phylum Pseudomonadota; class Alphaproteobacteria; order Hyphomicrobiales; family Alloboseaceae; genus Allobosea; species Allobosea sp. P2_B12. The sequence continues at coordinate 50,801 of NZ_JBFUDG010000005.1, forward strand.
TCGGCCTTGATCCGGTGGAAGAACAGCATCGCATCGGGCGAGTTCGCCTTGGCGCCGAAGCCGTTGTCGGTCAGCACCAGGAACTCGCCATTGCCGAGCGAACGGATGCCGGAAAAGCCCTGGACCGGCTGGCCCTGGAACGGCGTCGAGAGACCGGTCGGGCGGCCGCTCGAGGTGCCCATGACGGTGCCGACCGCGTCGGTGCGCTTGCCCGGCGTCATGAACTTGCCGGAGATCTTGAGATCGGCCGGGGCGTCGATGGGAGCCGCGACCATGGTGTTGGCCGGCAGCAGCGCATGGCCGAGCAGCTTGGCCGGGAACTCCTTTTGCGCGTCCTGCGCGCCGGCAAGGATGGTCGAGGAGAGCAGCATGGCTGCGATCAGGGAAAGGCGCATGGAACGCTCCGGGCTGAAGGGGATCATCACCCCGCTCGATTGGCGGTGCCGGATTTCAGAACGAAGACGGGCAGGTGACAGTCGGATGACGATCCGGTCCAAGCGTGGGCCATGGCGCAATCTGGATGGGAACGGTCGCCGAAAGCAGGCATGGCCGTCACGATCGCGCCGGCATCGCGTGTCATTGAAGCCGTCATTCCCGAACACCAACGAGGTCAACACCGATGGCATCCCTTCCTGCGCTGGCTCCCGGACATGTTGCGGTCGTCACCGGAGGCGCTTCCGGCATCGGGCTGGCGGCCGCCCGCGTTTTCGCCGCGCGCGGCATGAGCGTCGTCCTCGTCGATCGCAACGAGGCCGCGCTCGCTGCCGCGGCAGCCGAACTGCAGGGCTCCGCCGGCACGGTGTTGGAGCGGGCGGTCGATGTCGCCGATCGCACCGCCGTCGAGGCATTGCGCGATCAGGTGATCAAGCGCTTCGGCGCCGTCCATGTCCTGATGAACAATGCCGGCATCCAGCCCGGCGGCACTATCTTCGGCCCATTGGACGACTGGCAGCGGGTTCTGGCCGTCAATCTCTGGGGCGTGATCCATGGCTGCCAGGTCTTCGCCCCGGCGATGCTGGAGGGCGGTCAGCCCGGCTTGATCATCAACACCGGCTCGAAGCAGGGCATCACCACCCCGCCCGGAAACCCCGCCTACAACATCTCCAAGGCCGGGGTGAAGGTCTTCACCGAGGCGCTGCAGCACGAATTGCGTGGACGCGAAGGCCACCAGCTCTCCGCCCATCTGCTGATCCCCGGCTTCGTCTTCACCGGGCTGACGGCGCGGGGCCGCACCGAGAAGCCGGCCGGCGCCTGGACACCGGAACAGACCGTCGATTTCATGCTGGAACGCCTCGCCGCCTGCGATTTCTACATCCTTTGCCCGGATGGGGAGACGACGCGTGATCTGGACGAGAAGCGCATGGCCTGGGCGATGGGCGACATCATCGAGAACCGCCCGCCGCTGTCACGCTGGCATCCCGATCACGGCGAGGCCTTCAAGGCGTTTTTGGAGGTCTAGCGCCTGCTTCATTCGGGTGGAAACACCTCGTCATCCCGGACAAGCGGCGAAGCCGCGCAGCTCCGGGATCCATCGTAAGGCACCGTCGTACTCTATGATGGATCCCGGCGCTCCGCTTCGCTACGGCCGGGATGACGAGGTGTTTCCGTACAAAATCGGCACGGTCTAGCGAGCGCTCCGCTCAATAGCCCCGCGCGGGATCGACGACGTGCTCCAGCGGCTCACCGGCCTCCAGCCGCCGGATCTGGGCCGAGATCAGCGTGGCGATGGCTTCGGGCTCCGACATCGCCGCATTATGCGGCGTCACCGTCACTGCCGGATGCGTCCAAAGCCGTGACTCAGCCGGCAAAGGCTCGGTCTCGAACACGTCGAGCGTCGCGCCCTTCAGCGTCCCGGCGTCGAGCGCGGCGAGGATGTCGGCCTCGACCTGAAGTCCGCCGCGCCCGGCATTGACCAGGAACGGCCCACCGAGGCGCCCGTCTTGCGCGAGGCCGGCGAGCAGCGTGGCGTTGATCGTGCCGCGCGTCTCGGGCGTCAGCGGCAACAGGCTGACCAGGATGTCGGTGCGGGCGAGGAAGGGCGCCATCCCCTCGGTGCCCGAGAAGGTCGCCAGCCCCTCGATGGCCTTCGGCGACCGGCTCCAGCCGGCGACGTCGAAGCCCATCACCTTGAGCTTGTGGACGGCGTCCTGGCCGAGTTCGCCCAGCCCCATCACGCCGACGCGCACCGAGCGCGCCGCCGGCTGGTTGCGGTCGTCGTCCCAGCTCTTCTGCGGCTGCTGCGCGTCGTAGCGGCGCTGCTGGCGCAGGATCATCAGGCAATGCAGCACGATGTATTCGCTCATCCGCGTCGTCAGGTCGGGGTCGACCACGCGCGCGATTGGCGCATCCGGCAGGCGCGTATCGGCGAAGAGATGATCGACGCCGGCGCCGAGCGAGAACACCGCCGCCAGATTGGGCAAACCGGCGAGGCTGCCCTCCGGATGCTTCCAGCTCGCGACGTAATGCACCGAGCGCCGATCGAAGGGTTCTCCGAGCGTCACGATCGGCATGTCCGGCAGCAGCGCCTGGAAGCGCGCGCGCCAATCCTCGACATGCCAGCCGGTCATTGCCAGAAGCAGGCTCATGCGTGCGAACTCTCCGTGATCCGTTCCGCGATCAGGCGACCGCGCTGTGGCATACCCTCTCCCAGGCGATAGGCATCGCGCAAGCGGGCCTCCGCCCGGGCAAACCCGGCCTCGTCGCGGGCGTGGACGGTGCCGAGCGGGCGGTCGGGCCCGACCGCGGCGCCGAGTTCCGCGAGTTCGACGATGCCGACGGCATGGTCGATCGCATCCTGCGGCCGCGTCCGCCCGCCGCCGAGCGCCACCACGGCCTGGCCGACGCCGCGCGTGTCGATGGCCTGGACCGTGCCGGCCGACGCGGCGAAGACCGGCCGCGCGATCGGCGCGGCGGCGAGATGCGTCTCCGGCCGCTCCAGCAGGTCGGCCGGTCCGCCCAGCGCGGCGATCATCTTCGCGAAACGTTCGGCCGCGGCCCCGCTGGCGAAGGCGGCTTCGATCTTCGCCCTCGCCTCGTCGATATCGGCGGCGAGCCGTCCGAGCAGCAGCATCTCGGCGGCCAGCGCGACCGTGACCTCATGGAAGCGCGGCTCGCGCCGCTTCCCGGTCAGGTGGTCGAGCGCGTAGGCGACTTCGAGCGCGTTGCCGGCGGCGCTCGCCAGCGGCTCGTCCATGTCGGTCATCAGCGCCGTCGTCGGCAGGCCGGCGCCATTGGCGACGCCGACCAGCGCATCGGCCAGAGCGCGGGCCTTGGCATAATCCGGCAGGAAGGCGCCGGAGCCGTATTTCACATCCATCGCCAGCCCGTGCAGCCCGGCCGCGAGCTTCTTCGACAGGATCGAGGAGGTCAAAAGCGGGATCGTCTCGACCGTCGCGGTGACGTCGCGGATCGCGTAGAGCCGCTTGTCGGCGGGCGCGAGATCGGCGGTCTGGCCGATGATGGCGCAGCCCTCAGTCCGCACCACCTTGCGGAACAGGTCGTTGTCGGGCTGCGTCACATAGCCCGGCACGGAATCGAGCTTGTCGAGCGTGCCGCCGGTATGGCCGAGCCCGCGCCCCGAGATCATCGGTACATAGCCGCCACAGGCAGCAACCGCTGCCGCCAGCGGCAGGCTGACAGTGTCGCCGACGCCGCCGGTCGAATGCTTGTCGAGCGCCGGTCCCGGCAGGTCGTCCCAGTTCAGCACCGTGCCGGAATCACGCATCGACAGCGTCAGCGCGACGCGCTCCTTCACGGTCATGTCGCGGAAGAACACCGCCATGGCGAAGGCCGCTGCCTGACCCTCGCTGACGGAGCCATCGGCGATGCCGGCGACGATCTGGCGGATATCGGCATCGGGCAATTCGCCGCCGTCGCGCTTGGCGGCGATGATTTCCTGCGTCAGCTTCATCTCAATAACGTCCGCTTGCCTGTTCCGCCGTACCGCCTGCGATCACATCGGCCAGCACCTGATGCAACCCGCTCGCGCCGAAGCGGAAGGTTTCAGGCTTGGCCCAGCCCGGCCCCATGATCTCGTCGGCGAGCGCGAGATAGCCGGCTGCGTCGGCCAGCGTGCGGATGCCGCCCGATGGTTTCAAGCCGACGGTACGCCCCGCCGCCGCGATGACGTTCAGCATCGTCCGCGCCGCCGGCAGGCTCGCCGAATGCGTGGTCTTGCCGGTCGAGGTCTTGATGAAATCGGCGCCGGCCGAGATGGCGAGTTCCGAGGCTGCGTGGACATGGTCGAGATCGGGATACTCGCCGGTTTCGAGGATGACCTTGAGCGTCTTGGCCCCGCAGCTTTGCTTGATCCGCTCGACCATCTCACGCGCGCTCTCGCGGTCGCCCTGCAGGAAAGCTCGCCAGGGCAGGACGAGGTCGATTTCGTCGGCACCCGCAGCGAGCGCGGCCTGCGTCTCATCCGTGACCGCGGCGACATCCGCGCCGCCCGCGGGGAAGTTGACCACCGTGGCGATGCGCAGGGAGGTTCCGAGCGCAGAGTCTTGCAGCGCTTCTCGCGCCGCGCCGATGAAGCGCGACCAGATGCAGATCGCGGCGACCGGTACCGGTCCACCGACCGCGCGCTGGCACAGCGCCCGCACGCTGGCCGTGCTGGAATCCTCCGCGAGATCGGTGAGATCGAGCAGCGCGAGCGCGCGCTTTGCCAGCAGAATGTCCGACATGCCTAGAGCTCCGACAGGAAGGCGCGCAGAAGTCGGCGCAACCCCGTTGTGGCGCCCGTGGCGACGTCGCGCGTCTCGCTGTGGCTGGGCGTGCCGCCGAGCAGGCCGGCGCCCATATTGGTGATGACCGAGACGGCGGCGACACGGATGCCGAAGCGCCGCGCCAAGATCACCTCCGGCACCGTCGACATGCCGACCAGATCCGCGCCCAGCAACTTGGCCATCCTGATCTCGGCCGGAGTCTCGAAGCTCGGCCCGGTGAACCACATATAGACGCCCTCGCCGAGATGCACGCCCGAGCTCGCCGCGGCACGCGTCAGCCGTCCGCGCAGGTTGACGTCATAGGCGTCGACCATCGGCACGAAGCGCCCGTCGCCGATGTCGCCGACGAGCGGATTGGGACCGTTCAGATTGATATGGTCGGTGATCAGGGCCAGTCCGCCCGGCCTCAGATCGGGCTTCAGCGAGCCGGCGGCATTGGTCAGGATCAGCGGCGGCGAGCCGAAGGCGGCCAGCATGCCGATCGGCACGCGCATCACGGCTGGGTTGCCGCTTTCGTAGTAATGCGCCCGGCCCTCGAAGATCAGCACCTTCTTGCCGTGCAGCGTACCGTAGCTCAGTTGCTTGGCATGGCCGGAGACCGCGCCCTCCGGAAATCCCGGGATCTCGGCGAAGGGGATCGTGATCCTGTCCTGCATCTCCTCGACGATCCGACCCAAGCCGGTGCCGAGCACGATCGCGCATTCGATCGCACCATCCACGCCGCGGTCGATCAAGGTCGATGCCGCCTGGTCGAACACTGGATCGGCCGCCATGGTGTCTCCCCCGGTCACGCAATCACCTGCCCGGGCAGGAGGTCCGGAAAGCAAATCACCGGCGCAAATTGTCTGGTCCGAACGACGCTGGCAACAGCTCGGCCAGCGAAAAGCGTTGCCGGATGCCGCCCGGCCCGGCGATTGCGACGGGCGTGTTCGGGTCGGCGAATTCTCGGATGCGCTGGCGGCAGGCGCCGCAGGGCGTGACCAGCATCTCGCCTTCGCCCATCACCACGATGGCCGCGATGCGAAGGCCGCCGCCTGCGATCATCGCCGAGATCGCGCCCTGTTCGGCGCAGCTTCCTGAAGGATAGGCGGCGTTCTCGACATTGCAGCCGGGATAGACGGCGCCGTCATCGGCTAGGATCGCGGCGCCGACCTTGAAGCGGGAATAGGGCGCATAGGCGAGTGGCTGCACCCGCGCTGCCACGGCAAACAGCGCCTCGAAATCCATCTCCGGCTGGCTCGCCATGGCGCTCAGCGCTCCTTCACATAGGGCAGGCCGGATGCCTTGGGTGGCGTCGACTTGCCGATGAAGCCGGCGAGCAGGATCACCGTCATCAGATAGGGCAGGGCCTGGATCGCCTGCACCGGAACCTGCCCGATTCCGGGCAGAGCGACGCCCTGCAGACGGATCGCGATCGCGTCCAGCGCCCCGAAAAGAAGGCAGGCCCAGAGCGCCTGCCAGGGCCGCCAATTGGCGAAGATCACGGCGGCGAGCGCGATGAAGCCCTTGCCGGCGGTCATATGCGGCAGAAAGCCGGCCGATTGCGACACCGCGAGATAGGTCCCGCCCAGCCCGCAAAGCGCCCCGCAAATGATGACCGCACCATAGCGCAAGCCGGCGACCGAGATGCCGGCGGTGTCGACCGCCGCCGGATTTTCACCGACCGCGCGCAGGCGCAGGCCGAAGCGCGTCCGCTTGAGCACCACCGCCGTCACCACCAGGGCCAGCACGGCGAGATAGGCCGGCGCCGATTGGCCGGAGACGACCTCGTCATAGATTAGCCCGAGCACAGGTATGTGGCTGCGCAGCGTCGTGGCGAAGGGCAGCGTAACCTCGCCGAAGCGTGCCGCCCCTTCGAGCGTCGGCGTGCGCCCGCCCTGCCCGTACCAGGCATTGCCGAGGATCACGGTCAGCCCCGCCGCCAGCATGTTGATGGCGACGCCGGAGACGATCTGGTTGCCGCGCCAGGTGATCGCGGCAAAGCCATGCACTAAAGAAAGCGCGATCGATGCGAGCATGCCGGCGATCAGTCCGGCCCAGGCCGAGCCGCTCTGCGCCGCGATGACGGCCGAGGCGAAGGCGGCGATCAGCATCTTGCCCTCGAGCCCGATATCGACGACGCCGGCCCGCTCCGACCAGAGCCCCGCCAGCGCGGCGCAGAGCAGCGGCACCGATAGCCGGATGGCGGAATCGAGGATGACGGCGAAGGTTGCGACCCAGTCCATCGTTAGTCGCCCCGCCCGATCCGCAAAAGGCTCGCCACCACCCGCCGGAACAGCCCGTCGAGCGCGCCGGCGAACAGGATGATGACGCCGCCGATCACCACGACCATGTCGCGGGTGATGGCGGGCTTGTCGAAGGAGAGTTCGGCCCCGCCCTGGTAGAGCACGCCGAACAGCAGCGCGGCGAGCGCCACGCCGACCGGATGGCCGCGCCCCATCAGCGCCACCGCTATGCCGACGAAGCCGTAGCCGGCGGTGAAATCGAGCAGCAGCCGGTGCTGCACGCCCATCACCTCGTTGACCGCGAGCCCGCCTGCCAGCGCACCCGAGATCGCCATCGCGACCATGGTGATGCGGGCCGGCGAGATGCCGGCATAGGCTGCAGCCCCCGGATTGGCGCCGACGGTGCGGATCGCGTAGCCCAGCCGCGAGCGGAAGATCAGGGCCCAGACCGCGACGAGTGCGGCGAGCGCCAGCAGGAAGGCGCTGTTCAGCGGTGTCGCCGGCAGCTTGACGCCGAGCGGCGCGAGCAGCCTGTGCATCGGCGTCAGGATGGCGTGCGAGGCGAACTCCGCCGTCTCCGGCTGCATCGAGCCGGGTTTACCGATCACCTCGACGAGGAGATAGACGGTCAGAGTCGCCGCCAGGAAGTTGAACATGATCGTGGTGATCACGACATGGCTGCCGCGCGTCGCCTGCAGCCAGCCGGGAATCAGCCCGTAGAGCGCCCCGCCGCCCGCCGCCGCCAGCACCGCCAGCGGCACCAGCAGCACGCCCGGCAGCGGCGCGAGCCAGAGGCAGGCCAGCGCCGCGAAGATGCCCGCGATCGTCGCCTGTCCCTCGCCGCCGATATTGAACAGCCCGGCATGGAAGGCGACCGCGACGGCCAGGCCCGTGAAGATGAAGTTCGTGGTGTAGTAGAGCGTGAAGCTGATGCCTTCGGCCGAACCGAGCGCGCCGCGCAGCAACAGCGCCGTTGCCTCCAGCGGGCTTTCGCCGATGCCCAGCACGACCAGACCCGCGATGACGAGCGCCGCCGCGACGCTGACAAGCGGCACGAGCGCGGTATCGGCCCAGCGCGGTAGGTCGATCGGGGCCGCGCTCAAGCCGCTTCCTCCGTCACCCCGGCCATCAGCAGCCCCAGATCGCGCTCGTCGGCGGCTTCCGCCATCCGCTCGCCGGTGATCCGTCCGCCGCACATCGCCAGGATGCGATCCGACAGCGCCATCACCTCCTCGAGTTCGACCGAGACGAGCAGGATCGCTACGCCCGCATCGCGCAGAGCGATCAGCCGGCGGTGGATGAACTCGATCGCGCCGATATCGACGCCGCGCGTCGGCTGGCCGACGAGCAGGACCTTCGGTGCCCGCTCGATTTCGCGGGCGAGCACGATCTTCTGCTGGTTGCCGCCGGAGAACTTCGCGGTCTTCAGCTCAGGGTCCGGCGGGCGCACATCATAGGCCGCGAAGGTTTCGCGGGCCCGTGCCGCGATCGTCGACGGCGAGAGGAAGGGGCCGGGGCCGAGTGCCGGATCGTCCTGATAGCCCAGGATGGAATTCTCCGCCGCCGGGAAGGCGGTGACGAGCCCGGTGCGATGCCGGTCCTCGGGAATGTGCATCACTCCGAGCTTGCGCAGGCATGCCGGGTTGCGGTCGGCGCTCGAGAGTATCTGCCCGCCGAGTCTGACGACGCCGCGCGAGGGATGGCTGAGGCCGGCGAGCACCTCGAGCAGTTCGCTCTGGCCGTTGCCGGCGACGCCAGCGATTCCGACGATCTCGCCGGCATGGAGCGTCAGATTGACGCCGCTCAGCAGCGCAACACCGCGCGCATCGACGAGGTCGAGCCCGATCGCCTCCAGCACCTTCGCACCGCGCGGTCGCGGCGCCTTCTCGACCTGGAGCAGCACGCGCCGGCCGACCATCGCCTCGGCCAGTTCGGGCGGGGAGGTCTCAGATGTTGCCAGATGCGCGACCATCTCGCCGCGCCGCATCACCGAAACCCTGTCGGTCACCTCCATGATCTCGCGCAGCTTGTGCGTGATCAGGATCACGGTCTTGTCCTGGTCCCTGAGCGCCCGCAGCAGGGAAAAGAGCTGGTCGGCTTCGGGCGGCGTCAGCACGGCGGTCGGCTCGTCGAGGATCAGGATCTGCGCGCCGCGATAGAGGGCCTTCAGGATTTCGACGCGCTGCTGGAAGCCCACGGACAGCTCGCCGACAATGGCGTCGGGGTCGATGGCGAGGCCGTAATCCTGAGCCAGCCGCGCCAGCTCAGCCCGCGCCCGGCTGACGCCGCCGCTGAGCCAGGCGCCACCCTCCGCTCCAAGGACAACGTTCTCGACGACGCTCAGCGTCTCCACCAGCATGAAATGCTGGTGGACCATGCCGATGCCCGCCGCGATCGCGTCGGCAGGGCTGCGGATGCGGCGTGGTCTGCCGCCGATTGCAACCTCGCCGGAATCAGCCTCGTAGAAGCCGTAGAGGATCGACATCAGCGTCGATTTGCCCGCCCCGTTCTCGCCGACGATGCCGTGGATCGAGCCGGTCGCGACAGACAGCGAGACATCGCGATTGGCCTGAACCGGCCCGAACCGCTTCGAGATGCCCGATAGTTCGATGGCCGGGGCAGATTGCGCCGTCATAGCTCGATTATCATGCCGTCATGGGCCCGCTCCTCGGGCAGGTCATCACGGCCCGCCAGCATGGACATGCCCATATGGGTCAGCACGATCCGTGCCGTCTCGAGTTCGGCCCTGTGCGCCGCCAGCGTCTTGTAGTCGAGATGGTTGGCGAGCTTGATGTCGTAGGCGTAGCACTCGACCAGCAGGACATCGGCCCCGGCCGCGAGCGGGATCAGGGTGTCCGTCCAGGCAGTGTCGCCGGAGAAGGCGAAAACCTTGCCGTCGAACGACAGCCGGTAGCCCTGGCACGGGCCGGCGCGCTCGTCATGCACCATCGGAAAGGCGCTGACATCGATGCGGGAGAGCCTCGCCGGCTGCTCCGGCGTCACCTCGACATAAGCGATGGGAAAACGCCACGGGTTGGCCGACGAGCCCGGGAAATCCGCTTCGAGGGCGTGCAGGGCCCGGTGTTCGATGCCGGAAGGCCCGGCGATCGTCAGCGGTTGTGTCCGCCGCGACACGAATTGCGCATCGAGCAGAAAGGCTGGCAGCCCGCCGAAATGATCGCCATGGAAATGCGTGAAGAGAAGGGTCGAGAGGCCGTTGCGCTCGACCCCTGCCTGGTTCAGCGCCACCATGCTCGAGGCGCCGCAATCCAGCAGCATGCGCTCGGCTCCAGCCTCGACATGCAGGCAGGTGTTGAAACGCCCGCCTGTGCCGAAGGCATCGCCGGAGCCGAGGATGGTGACCTTCATGGTGCTGGAACCGCCGCGGTGAACCCTCTCCACAAGGGAGAGGGGAGCAGGGTCCGCCTCAGATCGTGCACTTCGAATCCGACATGTAGTCGTGCACCTTGACCGCGCCTGAGATGATGTCGGCGCGGGCCTTGTCGGCGGCGGCCTTCATCTCCGGCGTGATCAGGCCCTTGTTGGCGTCGTCGAGCGCCCAGCCGACGCCGTCTTCCTTCAGGCCGAGCACAGAAATTCCCGGCTTCCAGGCGCCGTCGCGGGCGGCCTTGAACGAGGTGTAGGCGGCCACGTCGACGCGCTTGAGCATCGAGGTCAGCACCTTACCCGGCTGCAGGCCGTTCTGGTTGGAATCGACGCCGATGCCGAGCTTGCCGGCGTCGGCCGCCGCGCGCAGCACGCCGATACCGGTGCCGCCGGCGGCGTGGTAGATCACGTCGGCGCCGCGGTCGATCTGCGACTTGGCGAGTTCGCCGCCCTTGACCGGGTCGTTCCAGGCGGCCGGCGTCGATCCGGTCATGTTCTGGAAGATCTCGGCGTCCTTCTTGGCGGCCTTGACGCCCTGGATATAGCCGCAGGCGAATTTGCGGATCAACGGGATGTCCATGCCGCCGACGAAGCCGACCTTGTTGGTCTTCGACGCGAGGCCCGCCAGAAGCCCGACCAGATAGGAGCCCTCATGCTCCTTGAACACGACCGACTGCACATTGGGCAGGTCCACGACCATATCGATGATGGTGAACTTCAGGTCGGGGAACTCGGCGGCGACCTTCTGCAGCGCGGTGGCCTGCGAGAAGCCGACCGCGATGATCGGGGAATGGCCGTCCCGGGCGAAGCGACGCAGCGCCTGCTCGATCTGGGCCTCGTTGGTTGGCTCGAAGTCGCGGAACTCGACGCCGGTCTCGGCCTTGAACTTCTCGGCCCCGACGAAGACGCCTTCGTTGAAGGATTTGTCGAACTTGCCGCCCTTGTCATAGACGACCGCAGGCTTGATCGCCGTCTGTGCCATCGCTGCGACGGTCGAGAGAGCGACGCCGGCCAAGGCCAGCGCGAGCGATTTCAAACGCATGGAAACAATCCCCTGTTGGATATCGGGCTTTTGACCCAGCCCTTCTCGATCGACACGATGGCATGGCTTGGCGGCGTGGCCAAGCCGGCGGATGGACCGATGGCAAACGACGGCAGTCCGATGATTGCTCCGGGCGCTGGATCGGCTTAACCCTTCGCGGATGAGCTTGAACGACGACGAGGTCGAACGCTATGCGCGCCATCTGGTGCTGCCGGAGATCGGCGGCCCCGGCCAGCAGAAGCTCAAGCGCGCGCGGGTGCTGGTCGTTGGGGCAGGCGGGCTGGGCGCGCCGCTGATCCAGTATCTCGCTGCTGCCGGCGTCGGCCATATCGGCATCGTCGATGACGACATCGTCTCGCTGTCGAACCTGCAGCGCCAGACGATCTATGGCACGGACGATATCGGCGCCCGCAAGGCCGTCGCGGCGGCCGCCTTCGTCAAGCGTCTCAACCCGCATGTCGTGGTCGAGGAGCATGTCACCCGCATCGACCCGCACAACGCCCGCGCGCTGATCGCCTTCTATGACGTGGTCGCCGAGGGCTCCGACAATTTCGCCACGCGCTACGCCGTCTCGGACGCCTGCTTCCATGAGCGCAAGCCCGTCGTGATGGCGGCGCTCGGCCGCTTCGACGGCTCGCTGACGACGGTCCGGGCGCATGAGACGCAGCCCGACGGTCGCCCGAGCCCGACCTGGCGCTGCCTGTTCCCCGACGTGCCGCCCCCAGGCGCGGTGCCGACCTGCGCCGAGGCCGGCATTCTCGGTGCCTTGCCCGGCGTGATGGGTTCGCTGATGGCGCTGGAGGTCATCCGCGCGATCACCGGCTTCGGTGAGCCGCTCGTCGGCAAGCTCCTGCTGGTCGATGGGCTGACGATGCGCTTCGAGACGATGCGCTATGGCTGGGACGAGACCAACAGCCTGAACGGCACTTCCGCTCGATAATACGCTTCGCGACGTTTCATCGGCAGGCGGCGCTAACGCGTGCCGCCCATTGCCGAGCGCTTCGCCTCGATCACATCCCAGAGCTGGGCGGCGAGATCGGGCCCGCCGAGCTTCTTGATGGCGCGCACGCCGGTCGGCGCGGTGACGTTGATCTCGGTCAGCTTGCCATGGATCACGTCGATGCCGACGAGCAGCAGCCCGCGCTCGCGCAGGGCCGGGCCGATCGCCTCGCAGATCGCGAGTTCCTGCTTCGAGAGGTCGGTCGGCCTGGCCGCGCCGCCGCGCACCATGTTGGCGCGCAGGTCGCCGACCGCCGGCACGCGGTTGACCGCGCCCGCCGCCTTGCCGTCGATCAGGATGATGCGCTTGTCTCCCTCCGAGATCTCCTTGATGTAGGCCTGCACGACCCAGGGCTCGCGGAACAGATTGGCGAAGAGGTCGTAGAGCGAGCCGAAATTCGGGTCGTCCTTGCTCGTCTTGAAGACGGTCGCGCCGCCATGGCCGTAGAGCGGCTTCATCACGATCTCGCCGAACTCGTCGCGGAAGGCCTCGATCTCGGCCTTGTCGCGGGTGATCAGCGTCGGCGGCATCAGCTCGGGAAAATGCGTGACGAAGATCTTCTCAGGCGCGTTGCGGACATGGGCGGGGTCGTTGACCACCAGCGTCTTGGGGTGGATGCGCTCCAGCATATGCGTGGTCGAGACATAGGCCATGTCGAAGGGCGGGTCCTGCCGCAACAGGATTACGTCCAGCGTCGAAAGATCGGTCCGCTCCTCGGCGCCGGCGGTGAAATGGTCGCCCTCGACGTCGCGCACCGTCACCGGCCGGACCGGCGCCGTGACCTTGCCCTCGCGCATCGAGAGCTTGTCGGGCGTGTAGGTGAACAGCGTGTGCCCGCGCGCCTGCGCCTCCAGCATCAGCGCAAAGCCGGTATCGCCCGCGACCCGCAAGCGCTCGATCGGGTCCATCTGGATGGCGACGGTGAGAGTCATGGCTTCCGCTCCGATGAGACGAACGACGTTGATGCCGCGTCCTTATCGGATGGCGCGGCCTGCACCGGCAAGTGGCGTGCCTTGCGTCACAAGACAAGCTCGAACACGCCGGGCACATGGCGCGGCCAGCGGCGTGGTGCGAGGAAGACGGCGTCGGCGCGCAGGTGATGGTCCATCGCCCAGGGATTCTGCGCCAGCCATTGCCGGATGCGGATCTCGACCAGCCGCCGCTTCTCCGGCGTGATCGCGCCCAGCGCATCCTCGATCGCGCCGCGCGCCTTGACCTCGACGAAGGCGATGGTGCGTCCGCGCTTCACGATCAGGTCGATCTCGCCGCCCTTGCCGCCGAAGCGCCGCGCCAGCAGCCGGTAGCCCTTGGCCGCGAGCCAGAGGATCGCCAGCCATTCCGAACGCCGGCCGGTGATGCCGGAGCGACGGGCACGTCGGCTGCGCAGTTCTCCGCGCTCGCGCTGGAGGCTCAAGGCGTCTCGCGGGTCAGTTCGAGCGCGCGCGCATAGACCTTGCGGCGCGGCTGGCCGGTTTCGGCGGCGACCTGGGCCACCGCCTCCTTCAGCGAAACCTGCGCCAGCGCAACCCGCAACCGCTCCTCGACGACATCGCCCACAGGCGCCAGCGCCTCCGCGCCCGGAGGCCCGATGATGACGACGATCTCGCCGCGCGCCTCTTCCTCGCCATCGTAATGCGCCGCCAGCACTGAGAGCGGGCCGCGCTGGACGTTCTCGTAATATTTGGTCAGTTCGCGCGCGACCGCGCCCGGCCGTTCGCCCAGCACCGCGGCAGCGTCCGACAGCATTTCCGCGAGGCGTCGCGGCGATTCGAAGAAGACGAGCGTGCCCGGAATGGCGGCGAGTTCGGTCAATCGCCCGCGCCGCGCCGCGGCCTTGGGCGGCAGGAACCCCTCGAAGAAGAAACGGTCGGTCGGCAATCCTGCCAGCACGAGCGCGGCCAGCACCGCGGAGGGGCCGGGAATGCCCGTCACTGGCAGCCCCTCGGCCACGAGTTCGGCGACGAGCTTGTAGCCGGGGTCGGAGACCAGCGGCGTGCCGGCATCCGAGATCAGCGCGAGCTTGCCGCCCTCGCGCAGCTTGGCCAGAATCTTCGGCCGCATCTGCTCGGCATTGTGCTCGTGATAGGGGTAGAGCGGTGTCGAGATGCCATAATGCGCCAGCAGCGTCTTGGAGGTGCGGGTGTCCTCGGCCAGCACCGCATCGGCTGCAGCCAGCGTCGCCAGCGCCCGAAACGAGATGTCTCTGAGATTGCCGATCGGCGTCGCGACGATATGCAGGCCGGGCGACAGCGGCTCGGCCTCGGCCTTGAGCCCGAAGGCGGTGTAGCTCGGTGCGCGCGGCGCAGGCGTGGGTGAAATCGACATCGGCGCGAACCTGCCACAGCTCCGCGCCTCGCGCCATCGGCCGACAGGGCCATGACCTCCTTCGGCGGGTGCAACACAGAGTTAACAACTTGAAAATACAATGCTGCACTGGCAGGAGAGTCCCACGGTCGGGGGACTGCACCGCCGGACGGGCTCGTGCCGGTCCGGCCCAAGATCTGGAGATCGCCCGTGTTGCGTCATCGGCTTCTTGCACCGGTCCTTCGGCGAAGCGCCGTTTCGCTGGTCGCCTTCTCTGGCCTGATGCTCGCGGCCTGCAGTGGCGGCCCGTCCGGATTGCCGGGATTCGACAGTCCCACAGCGCAGACACAGCCGGCGGAGAGCGCCGGCCAGACCATCGGCACAGGCAAGGTCAAGGTCGGCCTGATCCTGCCTCTCACGGCGGAAGGGCAGGGGGCTGTCGTCGGCAATTCGCTCCGAAACGCCGCCGAGATGGCGCTGGCCGAATTCCCCAATGCCGACCTGACACTGCTGGTGAAGGATGATCGCGGCACGCCCGAAGGCGCCCAGGCCGCGGCGCAGGAGGCGCTGCGCGAGGGAGCAGAACTGATCATCGGCCCGCTCTTCGCACCCTCCGTCCAGGCGGCGGCACAGGTGGCGCGCGGCGGCAATCGCCCGGTCATGGCCTTCTCCAGCGACACGAGCGTTGCGGGGCGCGGCGTCTATCTCTTGTCCTTCCCGCCAGAGAACGACGTCAACCGCGTCATCGCCTATGCCTCGCAGCAAGGCCGCAAATCCTTCGCCGCGATGCTGCCGGACACCGCTTATGGCAAGGTCGTCGAGGCCGCCTTCCAGCAGGCCGTCGCGGCGCGTGGCGCCCGCGTCGTCGCGATCGAGCGCTTCTCGCCCGACCAGAACTCCATGAGCGCGGCAGCCAAGCGGCTGGCGCCTGCCCTCCAGCAGGCCGATGCCCTGTTCGTACCCGCCGCCGCCGACACCATGCCGGCGCTCGGCTTGGCTTTGCAGCAGGCCGGCTACGACCCCGCCAAGGTCAAGCCGCTTGGCACCGGCGTCTGGAACGACGCCAATGTCGCGCGCGTGCCGGCGATCCAGGGCGGCTGGTTCGCCTCGCCCGACACCGCCGGCTTCAACGCCTTCGCCGGCCGCTACCAGGCGCGCTTCAACAGCGCGCCGACGCGCACGGCGACGTTGGCCTATGACGCGGTCTCGCTGTCGGCGGCGCTGGCGCGCACGCAAGGCTCGCAGCGCTTCTCGGAAGCCGTCCTGACCAATGCCTCGGGCTTTGCCGGTGCCGATGGCGTCTTCCGCTTCCGCTCCGACGGCCAGATCGACCGGGGCCTCGCCGTGCTCGAACTGCGCAACGGCCAGATCGTGACGGTCAATGCGGCGCCGCGCGATCTGGGGCCGCGGACGCAGTGATCCGGCGTCATGGTCGGGCTTGACCCGAGCATCTCCTGACCAGAAGGCTCCGGTGTCTCGTCCGGCCGGAGATTCTCAGGTCTGCGCTTCGCTTAGCCCGAGAATGACGGCTCGCTTTACGCCGCCAGATCCGCCACGACCGCGTCCAGCAGCAGCGCGCCGTCCGGCGTGCAGGCGAGCTTGCCGCCGGGCTTGAAGGTCAGGAGTCCGTCATCGATCAGGCTCTTCACGCGGGTCTGGCTCAGCGTGCGGCCGGACAGCGCGGTGAACACCGCCGGATCGATCCCCTCGACCAGCCGCAGTCCCATCAGCAGATATTCGTCGCCCTGAGCTTCGAGGTTGAGGCGTTCGTCCTCGACCAGCGCATGCCCCTCCGCTTCGACACGCTCGAGCCAGATTTCCGGCCGCTTCTCGGTCGAATGCGCCATGCGGCCCTCAGCTGTCACCAAGCGGCCATGGGCGCCGGGGCCGACGCCGGCATATTCGCCGTAGCGCCAGTAGACGAGGTTGTGGCGGCATTCCGCGCCCGGCCGGGCGTGGTTGGATATCTCGTAGACCGGCAGGCCGTGACGGGCCGTGATCTCCTGCGTGATCTCGTAGAGGACGGCGCCCGCCTCGTGGTCGGGGATCGCGAGCTTGCCGGCCTTGAACAGCCGCTCGAACATCGTGTCAGGCTCGATGGTGAGCTGGTAGAGCGAGAGATGCTCCGCCGCATGGCTGATCGCGAGTTCGAGTTCCGCCCGCCACAAGGCGGGCGTCTGCGCCGGCGAGCGGGCATAGATCAGGTCGAAGGAATAGCGCTCGAAATATTTGCGCGCGATCGCGACCGCGTCGAGAGCCTCCTGTGCCGAATGCATCCGGCCGAGCGCCTTGAGATCGGCGTCGTTCAGCGCCTGCACGCCGAGCGAGACCCGGTTGACCCCGGCCGCGCGAAAATCCGCGAAGCGCCCGGCCTCGACGCTGGTCGGATTGGCCTCCAGCGAGACCTCGCAATCGGGATCGACCACCCAGACCTCGGCGATCGCGTCGAGGATCGCGCCGACGGTCCGCCCCTCCATCAGCGAAGGCGTGCCACCCCCAAAAAAGATCGAGGACACTGTGCGGCCCGGCGCAAGCTGCGCCCGATGAGCCAACTCGCGTCGGAAGGCGGCGATATAGCGCGCCTGGTCGGGCGGCTGCAGCCGGACATGGCTGTTGAAGTCGCAATAGGGGCATTTGGCCAGGCAGAAGGGCCAATGCACATAGACGGCAAAGCCGGCAGCCGACGTCGGATGGTCGGGAACCATCGGCGGCCTATTGAGGGCAGCGAGCGCGCTCAATTCGGCTTCCGCAGGCAGGCGGCGGCCAGCAGGGCGAAGGCGCGCGCGCGGTGCGACAGGGCCTCGACCGCGCCGCTCTTGATGGTCGTGCTCATCTCCGCGAAGGTCTGGTCGTGGCCGTCGGGCTGGAAAATCGGGTTGTAGCCGAAACCGCCGCTGCCGCGCGGCGCATCGACGATCTGCCCGTGGACGCGGCCCTCGAACAGCTCCTGATGCCCGTCCGGCCAGGCGATCACCAGCGCCGAGACGAAATGCGCCCGCCGCTGTTCAGGCGCCGTGGCGCCACGCTTGGCCATCTCGGCCAGCACGCGCGCCATCGCCGGCTTGAAATCCTTGCCCGGCCCGGCCCAGTTGGCCGAGAACAGGCCCGGCGCGCCGTCGAGCGCATCGACGCAGAGCCCCGAATCGTCCGACAGCGCCGGCAGGCCCGAGGCTTTGCAGGCTGCGACCGCCTTGATCGCGGCATTCTCGGAGAACATGAAGCCGTCCTCCTCGGGCTCGGGCAGGCCGAGTTCGCCGGCGGAGACGAGTTCGATGCCATAGGGCACCATCAACTCGCGCATCTCGACGAGCTTGCCCTTGTTATGGGTCGCGATCACGACCTTGCCGGTGAGGAGGCGGTGGGATGTCAATGTCTCATCCTCGTATTCCTACGGACCACCGACGTCCGATGGCGTTCCAACGCTTGGCCCTCGATCTTCGTCGCCCGAAGGGGGAGCAAAACGAGAGCGCTTCCGGCCTGGGTTTATTTCAGTCCTAAATGCGAAAACAAGGACACCACCCACGAAGAGGAGTCCCACGATCACGCCCAGCGCCGTCGTCAGCCACTCCATCTCAACCTCCGGAGCTTACGCCACCGTCGCCTTTTGGAGCGCGACCAGCTTGCTCACGCCGCCCTTGGCGAGCTTGAGCAGGGCCATCAGCTCTTCTTCCGAGAATGGCGCGCCTTCGGCCGTGCCCTGCACCTCGACGAGGCCGCCCGAGCCCGTGATGACGAAATTCGCATCGGTCTGCGCGCCGGAATCCTCGATATAGTCGAGGTCGAGCACCGGATTGCCGGCGACGATGCCGCAGGAGATCGCCGCGACATGGTCCTTCAGCGGGTTCGGCCCCTTCAGCATGGAGCGGCCCTCCATCCATTTCAGCGCGTCGTGCAGCGCGACCCAGGCGCCGGTGATCGAGGCCGTGCGGGTGCCGCCATCTGCCTGCAGCACGTCGCAATCGACCACGATCTGGCGCTCGCCGATCGCGGTCAGATCGACCACGGCGCGAAGCGAGCGCCCGACCAGCCGCTGGATTTCCTGCGTGCGGCCCGAGGGCTTGCCGGAGGTGACCTCGCGGCGATTGCGCTCATGCGTGGCGCGCGGCAACATCGCGTATTCTGCGGTGACCCAGCCCTTGCCGGTGCCGCGCAGCCAGGGCGGACCCTTTTCCTCGACGGTCGCGGCGCAAAGCACGCGGGTCTCGCCGAAGGTCACCATGCAGGAGCCCTCGGCATAGCGCACGACGCCGCGTTCGAGCGTGACCTTGCGCATCTCGTCTGCGGCGCGTTTGGAGGGTCGCATGGCGGTATCCTGATTGTTTTGAGATGGCGGCTTGTAGGCGGTCGGAGGGGACGGGGCAAGGCGAAGGGCTCATGCGTGTGACGTCATTGTCGGGCTTGTCCCGGCCATCCACGTCTTCGCCCGTCGAGCGCTATGCCAAAGACGTGGATGCTCGCCACAGGGGCGAGCATGACGGAAAAGCCGGAGCTCTTCCCTCTTGCCCCTTGATCCTCCGCGAGGCCGCGCCGACAATAACCCGATGTCGCATCCGGTTTTTCACTGACAATGAGCGCTCACACGCCGCGTCCCGAATCCCCGAGCGGCTTGATCGAGACCGATCAGCGTTCGCGCGAGATCTTCCGTCAGATCGTCGACGGCTATCTTGCCACCGGCGAGCCGGTCGGCTCGCGCAATATCGCCCGCCTGCTGCCGATGGCGCTGTCGCCGGCGACGGTGCGCAACGTCATGACCGATCTCGAACTCGCCGGTCTGATCTACGCGCCGCACACCTCGGCGGGGCGCCTTCCAACAGAGAGGGGTCTGCGCTTCTTCGTCGATGCGATGATGGAGGTCGGAAACCTGACCTCGGACGAGCGCATGCGCATCGAGGCGCAGATGACCGCCGCCGCCAGCGGCCGCACGCTGGACGGCACGCTGACGGAGGCCTCGGCGCTGCTCTCGGGACTGTCGCGCGGCGCCGGCGTCGTCGTCACCACCAAGGCCAATGCCAGGCTCAAGCACATCGAATTCGTCAGGCTCGACCCGGCGCGCGCGCTGGTCGTGCTGGTCGCCGATGACGGCACGGTCGAGAACCGTCTGCTTGCTCTGCCGGCAGGCCTGCCGGCCTCCGCCCTGACGGAGGCCGGGAACTTCCTCAACGCCCGCATCATGGGCAAGACGCTGGGCGAGTTGCGCGGCGAGATCGCCCAGTATCGCGCGCAGATGGAGCAGGAGCTCGACTCGCTGACCGCGCGCCTGGTCGAGAGCGGCATCGCCACCTCCTCGGGGCCGAGTTCGGACCGCCATCTGATCGTGCGTGGCCAGGCCAATCTGCTGGAGGATTTGAAGGCGCAGGAGGATCTCGAACGCATCCGTCTGCTCTTCGGCGATCTCGAGACGCAGACCGACGTGATCGACCTTCTCAGCCGCGCCGAAGCCGGCGACGGCGTGCGCATCTTCATCGGCTCGGAGAACAAGCTGTTCTCGATGTCGGGTTCCTCGATGGTCGCCGCACCCTTCCGCGACGCCGAGCAGCGCATCGTCGGCGTCGTCGGCATCATCGGCCCGACCCGGCTGAACTATGCCCGCATCGTGCCGATGGTGGACTACACCGCGAAGGTGGTCGGGCGTTTGCTCGATGGCGGGCGGTGAGCAGCGCGCGCCGTCTGTGCAGCGCGATTCTGGGTGTGATGCTGATGACGACGGCCGCCGGCGCAACGGAGTCCGCCCTGATCGATGCCGCCGCTGCGGGGCGTGCCGAGGAGGTCGCCCGTCTCATCGCGGCTGGCGTCCCACTCGAAGCGCAGGATGCCCAAGGGCGTAGCGCCCTGCTGCTCGCGGTCGCGGGCAATCATGTCGCGGTTGCGCGCACCCTGCTCGATGCCGGCGCGAGCCCAAACACGCAGGCCGCCAATCGCGATACGCCCTGGCTTCTGGCCGGCGCATCGGGGCGGGCCGAGATCATCGCGGCGATGCTGCCGCGCAAGCCCGATCTGACGATCCGCAACCGCTATGGCGGCAACGCCCTCATTCCGGCCTGCGAGCGCGCCCATGTCGAGGCCGTGAAGCTGCTCCTGACCAGCGGCATCGACGTCGATCACGTCAATGATCTCGGCTGGACCTGCCTGCTGGAGATCGTGATCCTCGGCGATGGCGGCCCGCGCCATCAGGAGGTCGCGAAGCTGGTTCTCGACGCTGGCGCCAATCCCGGCCTCGCGGACAGGGATGGCGTGACGCCCCTGGCTCATGCCCGCCAGCGTGGCCAGCATGCGATCGCGCGCCTGATCGAGCAGGCCGGCGGTCGCTGAAACCCCGCGATTTGGCATCGCCGCCGGATCGCGCTACCTGTGCCGCAACGCGGCCTGGCCGCCATCCGACACGCGATCCCCGAGGCTTCCGCCATGACCGACACCCTGCCCGACCGCCTCTCCTCCAACCCCAACAGCCCCTTCTATGACGAGGAACTGCTGGCGCGGGATATCGGCATCCGCTTCAAGGGCGTCGAGAAGACCAATGTCGAGGAATACTGCGTCAGCGAGGGCTGGGTGCGCCTCACCGCCGGCAACGCCAAGGACCGCTTCGGCAATCCGATGACGGTGAAGCTCAAGGGCGAGGTCGAGCCCTATTTCCGCCAGGCCGAGCCCGAGGCCTGACGGCCCGTCTCAGGCGAGCGACTTGTAGAAGAAGGTCGAGCCGCAGAAGCTGCCGTCCGGCAGAAGCGCGAACCGGGGAATCGTGCCGGCTTCCGTCCAGCCGAGCCGGTTGTAGAGCCGCCGCGCCGCACCACCCTCGTCGCTGTCGAGCACCAGAAGATCGCGCTTCGCCTTCCGGGCCTCGGCCTCTGCCGCCTGCATCAGCGCCTCGCCGATACCGCGTCGGCGCGCCCGCGAATGCACCAGCACCTTGGCAATCTCGGCCCGGTGCGGCTGATTGGGCTTGCCGATCAGTTGAAGCTGCGCCGTGCCGACGATCTCGCCGGCCAGGCGCGCGACCAGCAGGATCGTCCGGCCGGCACCGACCTCGCCTGCTACCCCGCTCCAGAAGCCGCGATAATCCTCCTGCGTGTTCCACGCCATGAAGCCGACCGAGGCGCCATGGGCGACGCAGTCGTTGAGTATCGCGACCAGCGCCGGGATGGCCTCCCGGGCGGCGTCCGGGCCGAGCGTTTCGATCAGGGGTTCATCCACCGGCATCATTCATCCTTCGAATGGCGCTCGGCCGGGTGCGGTCAGCACGACGGCATAGCGCGCGGGCAAACTGCCGGGGTTGTGGTAGGCGATGGGCCCGTCGAGCAGCATCTGCAGGCAGTCCCCCGCCGCCAGCGGGTGCTCGACGCCATCAAGCGTGACGATCATCTCGCCGGCGAGCACCCAGACCTGCTGGTCGAGCCGATGCGCGCTGCGGGCCGCGTCCAGCAGAACACGCGCGCCGGGCGGCATCTCGACATCGACGATCTCGATCCCCGAGCCGGTTCCCGCCGGCGAGACGTTGCGCCGGAGATAGCCGCTGGCCGGATCGGTCCAGACCGGCTGATCGGCGTGCCGCGCCAGGGGGCCGCCATGGTCCTCGTCGCGAAACAGCGCCGAGAGAAAGATCCCGAGCCCGGCGCAGATCCGGTCCAGAAGCGCTGCCGTCGGGCTCGATTCACCGCGTTCGACCCGCGAGATCATCGCGCGGCTGACGCCTGAGCGTTCGGCCAGCATGTCGAGCGTCAGGCTGCGGCTCTGGCGCAGCGCCTTGATGCGCGCGCCGAGCCGCCGGTCGAGTTCGATGTCGTCCACGATTTCCATGAATGGAGATATATTCCACTATATAAGAAAATCAACCGATTGGCCTTGACCTTTGCCGCCCGGTCTCACTGGTGCGGCGTGAACCCGGTTTTCACCACATTTCCAAGTCCTGGCGCCGCAACGGCTGGGTTTTCCGGAATGATCAGGAATTTGCGCTTTGATGAGCCCCAACGACGCCGCTGAAGGCGCGGGCCGCAAGGGAAGCGGCGGAGGGGAGGCGGTCATGAATCGCGGTCTCGAATTTCTGGGGCGGTCCGTCGTCGGGTTCATCACCCGCGGCAAGCCTGAGCCCGGCCCGGTCGATGCCAAGGCGCTGGCACGGCTCCAATCGGCACTGCAGCCCGGCGACGTCCTGCTGGTCGAAGGCAGCATGAAGGTCTCGGCCGCGATCAAGTATCTGACGCAGTCGACCTGGTCGCATGCTGCCCTCTATGTCGGCGAGACCGGGCAGTTCAGCGCGGAGGGCGAGCCGCTGGTGCTGGCCGAGGTCGAGATGGATGTCGGCTGCGTGCTCTCGCCCCTGTCGAAATACGGCGCCTTCGGCACCCGCATCTGCCGCCCCCAGGCGCTCGACCGCGAAGGCTGCGCCATCGTCGTCGACTATGTGCTGGACCGGCTCGGCACCCAGTACGACCTCAAGAACATCCTCGATCTGATGCGCTGGCTGATCCCGATTCCCTGGGCTCCCGCGAGTTGGCGCCGGCGCATGATCGCGCTGGGCTCGGGCGACCCGACGCGGGCGATCTGTTCGACCCTGATCGCGCAGGCCTTCGAGGCGGCGCGCTATCCCGTGCTGCCGACGGTCGAATATGCCCAGGCGATGGACGAAGAGGATTTCGAGGAAATCCTCCATATCCGGCATCATTCGCTCTACATGCCGCGCGATTTCGACATCTCGCCCTATTTCGCCGTGGTCAAGCCGACGCTGGAGAGCGGCTTCGACTATCGCGCCCTGACCTGGGCGCTGGAGCCGAACCTGGCGCAGCAGCAACTCGCCGCGGCGGAGTAGCCGCAAAAACCGCAAACGCTTGGCGCGATGCGGCAACGCTGCTATTGCGCGCCCATGAGCACGAAGACCTTCGACAACATCCGCAATTTCTCGATCGTGGCGCATATCGACCACGGCAAGTCGACGCTGGCCGACCGGCTGATCCAGACCACCGGCACGGTGGCGGCGCGCGACATGAGCGAGCAGATGCTCGACTCGATGGATATCGAGAAAGAGCGCGGCATCACCATCAAGGCGCAGACCGTCCGGCTCGATTATCGCGCCCAGGACGGCAAGGATTACATCCTGAACCTGATGGACACGCCCGGCCATGTCGACTTCGCCTATGAGGTCTCGCGCTCTCTGGCGGCCTGCGAGGGCTCGCTGCTGGTCGTCGACGCCTCGCAGGGCGTCGAGGCGCAGACGCTGGCGAACGTCTACCAGGCGCTCGATGCCGGCCACGAGATCGTCACCGTCCTCAACAAGATCGACCTGCCCGCCGCCGAGCCCGAGCGCATCAAGCAGCAGATCGAGGATGTCATCGGGCTCGATGCCTCGGAAGCCGTACCGATCTCGGCCAAGACCGGCATCAATATCGAGGGGGTGCTCGAAGCCATCGTCCACAAGCTGCCGGCGCCCAAGGGCGATCTCGAAGCACCACTGAAATGCCTGCTGGTCGATTCCTGGTATGATGCCTATCTCGGCGTCGTCGTGCTCGTGCGCGTCATCGACGGCGTGCTCAAGAAGAACATGACCATCCGCATGATGCGCGCCAACGCCGCCTATGGCGTCGATCGCGTCGGCGTGTTCAAGCCCAAGATGACCGAGGTGAAGGAACTAGGGCCAGGTGAGGTCGGCTTCTTCACGGCTTCAATCAAGGAGGTCGCCGATACCGCGGTGGGCGACACCATCACCGACGAGAAGCGCCAGACGCCGCAGGCCCTGCCGGGCTTCAAGCCGGTGCAGCCGGTCGTGTTCTGCGGCATCTTCCCGGTCGATGCGGCCGATTTCGAGGTGTTGCGCTCGGCGATGTCCCGCCTGCGCCTCAACGACGCCAGCTTCTCCTACGAGATGGAGACCTCGGCCGCGCTTGGCTTCGGCTTCCGCTGCGGTTTCCTCGGGCTCTTGCACCTGGAGATCATCCAGGAGCGGCTGGAGCGCGAGTTCAACCTCAACCTGATCTCGACCGCGCCGTCGGTGGTGTACCATCTCAACCTCCGCGACGGCACGGTACTGGAACTGCACAACCCCGCCGACATGCCCGACGTCATGAAGATCGAGACGATCGAGGAGCCCTGGATCAAGGCGACGATCTTCACGCCCGACGAGTATCTCGGCTCGGTTCTGAAGCTCTGCCAGGACCGGCGCGGCGTCCAGACCGACCTGTCCTATGTCGGCTCGCGCGCCAAGGTCATCTACGACCTGCCGCTGAACGAGGTCGTGTTCGATTTCTACGACCGGCTGAAGTCGATCTCGAAGGGCTACGCCTCCTTCGACTACGCCATCACCGATTACCGCGAGGGCGACCTCGTGCGCATGTCGATCCTGGTCAATGCCGAGCCGGTTGACGCGCTCTCGATGCTGGTCCACCGCTCGCGCGCCGACGCCCGCGGCCGCGCCATGTGCGAGAAGCTCAAGGATCTGATCCCGCCGCACATGTTCCAGATCCCGGTCCAGGCGGCGATCGGCGGCAAGATCATCGCCCGCGAGACGATCCGGGCGCTACGCAAGGACGTTACGGCCAAGTGCTATGGCGGCGACGCCTCGCGCAAGCGCAAGCTTCTGGACAAGCAGAAGGAAGGCAAGAAGAAGATGCGGCAGTTCGGCAAGGTCGAAATCCCGCAGGAAGCCTTCATCGCCGCCCTGAAGATGGATAGCTGAGCATCCCCGGAACTTGCCGGCTTGCTCAAGGCCGCCGGCCTTATTGAGGTGCCCCGTAGATTAGCATGGGGTCGTAGTCGATTGGGATATACTGCTTGAGTCCGGACCCTAGTTATCGTCTCGGATTGCTTGCCATGCAATATTTTTGCTGTTCAATCGATCGGAGGGGAAACGGTCTTCCCTTTCTTACGGTCGTGAAACTGTTCCGCGGCGAGACTATGCAAGATTTTGGAACTGATCGTAATTCCACCGCGCGACCAAATCACAGCCGTCCCGTCTTTCGCGACTTTTGCCTCGCCGAACACTTTCCGGTCTTGAAGCGCCGCGAATTCCGATCCGGGAGTAGCGATAGACAGTCGCAGATCGACAACGATGCGGCCACCGTCCCGTCGTTCTATGAAGAGTGTCGCTGGAGCGCGGGTTCGAACCTTCGCCAACAAAGGCGCGTTCAGCAGTTCTGGCTGATTTGATTGTTGCGGCGATTGCGCACGAGATCCGTCAGTCATCATTAAACTCGCCCCTGTTAGCGCCAAACGAAGAACGACTTTGGCCGATAAACGTTGCATCGGATGTCCAATTCTCGCTATGGCACCGCGACCGGCGCGAGCCTGGCGAGCGATGGCGAGAAGTCGCTTGGTGTGCATGGGGTTCCGCCAGCGCTGAACCACGTAGCAGCAGCTCGCTGCCAGGGCGTCGCGTATCTGGCACGCAGTTCATTGCCGGTCGCCATAATTTCCCCGGCGTCCGGGTCCGTAGCCACGCAGTAAGGCGTCGAAGGCGTCGTCACTTCGCATGCATGAGTGAAGCCGAGATCATGGCCAATCTCGTGAACGGCGGTATTAAATGGCTTCGTCTGATTTACGTACGTGCCTACGGGATCGGTTTTCAGATCGGCATCGTCCAGCAATCGAGAGTCGGACCGAAAAGACCCGCCGTTGCTTTGGCCGGCCTTGGCGACCCTAATTATCTGATGTGCTGCCCCGGGGTGTGAAATGACGCATTTCAAAATGCAGTGAAGATTCACACGACGTTTCCCTCCGCCAGGGTCACTTACTTCAAGCTCATGGAGTTTAGCTGGGGTGGAAAGCCAAATCCGTTCACTCCATGCGGACTCAACAGTCTTCTTGAATTTCGCGGTCCAGGCATTCCAATCATTGCCCCACTTGGAAGCGGTGAAGCTGGTGCCATCAGTGTCTGTAACAGGGCCGGCTGCGACCGGAATGAGCGCCACCTTCCATTCGAGAACAACCGACGCATTGTAATTCGGGCCGATGCCTTTCGTGTCGACATAGTAATTGAAAGTCATGCCGCGAATAGGCGGCCTGTTAAGCGTTTTCGCTTTACCCTTGATATCCAGCTTAAATCGATCCCAGACGTAATTGGTGTTGGTGTCGACAGCCGTAACTTCGGTTGAACCTTCATTCATTCCTACAATTTCGTACCAGGCTATTCCATTCGGGGCATCCTCGACGGCTTCTCGCTTCATAACGCGCGCCCTCGGATTGCTGGCGCGAACATCAATCCAGGATTGGGTATCCTTGAATCCAACGCGGATGGATGTACCAACCGAGATCAATTGATTCTGCCGTTTGATAGCCGGCGGCGCGGGTTGATGGGGATTTCCAGCAAACTTTACGAAATGTGGCATCGGCTGCTCCTGCCAACGATCGTCCAACAATCTGATTGCAACGCGCAAGCAATGCATCTGGACTGTTCGGGCCGCGCCGAGCGAGACACCAAGCGCGCAATAGAGAACAGGCGATGTGTTGCCAAACGTAGCGTCGCAAAATCGCTGCTACGTCATTCAGATGATGGATGCGCCTTCCAAAAGGACCGCTCGCGTGAAGGCGTGACACTGTCCGCTGGCGCGGGTCGGAACGGCACATGCGCCGCTATGGCGGGCTGGTGTTCGGGCGTGACTGGCGACCGTCCGCCTTGCACACGCTCCTTCGAATCGCGCCGTATGGCTGGGGGCCGTCGAGGCGAACTGCTGGCCTGTCAGCCCTCGTGCAGCGCGCTTGGGCAGCCATGCAGGCCCAGAAGCGCTACCCGCTCACTTCTCCATATAGTCGAAGATCTTCCGCCCGAAGGGCAGCGTCAGGTCGGCGATGAAGTGGTGTGCGCCCAGCACGCGGCGCACCGGCAGATCGGCGACCGGCGCGTTGACATGCGGCACCAGATGCAGCCGTCCCGGCCCGATCCAGGAGCCCTTCACCGTGACGTCGGTGAGGTTCAGCGCCACGAGCTGGCAGATTTCGGGCTCGCCGTCGACGCCGGGGATGATCTTCAAATTGACCTGGGTCTTGGTTAGGATCGCGGTCGTCTTGACGCCGTTGCCGGCCAGGCTCTCATGCTTGTAGCCCATCGTGCCCATGGCGACCTGCTGGCCGGCATATTCGAGCGTTCCGGTCAGCGTGTCCTTGACCAGTTCGAGCTTGGGATGGGCGTACTTTTTTGGAAAACCCCAGATCTCGCGGCCGGCCGAAATCGGCGGCTCGATGTCGAGATACATCTGCGAGACGAAGCTCACGTCCTCCTCGCCGAAGGTGCAGGGGATGACGATGCCGGTTTCGGTATAGCTGCCGAAACCGGAGGAGTCCGGCATCTTGATCCACTCGTAATGCACGATCGGCTGCGCCAGCGGCATCAGCGGCTCGGGCAGATGATGGCGGATCAGCTCCGGATCGGTCTCGTAGCTGATGATCATGTATTCGCGGTCGATGAAGCGGTAGGGGCCGGCCGGATAGCTGGGTCCGGCGAGCGGCATCGAGGGCAGGTCGAGGATCTGCTGACGGTTCATGAGGAGGCCTCCTGCCGGCTCGGTCCGCCGGCCTTTGTCTCAGTGCGCGGTCCAGCCGCCGTCGATCGGCAGGATGACGCCGGTGATCGACCTGGCGGCGTCGGAGGCGAGGAAGACCGCGAGCGCCGCAACCTCTTCGCTGGTGACGAACTGCTTGGTCGGCTGCGCGTCGAGCAGCACGTCGTTGATCACCTGCTCGCGGGTCAGCCCGCGGGCCGCCATCGTCTCGGGGATCTGCTTTTCGACAAGCGGCGTCCAGACATAGCCGGGGCAGATCGCGTTGGCTGTGACGCCGAAGGTCGCGGCTTCCAGCGCGACCGTCTTGGTCAGCCCGGCGATACCGTGCTTGGCCGCGACATAGGCCGACTTGAACGGCGAGGCGACGAGGGCATGCGCGCTGGCCGTGTTGATGATCCGGCCCCATTTGCGCGCCTTCATGCCCGGCAGCGCGGCGCGGATGGCGTGGAAGGCGGCCGAGAGGTTGATCGAGATGATCGCGTCCCATTTCTCGATCGGGAACTCCTCGATGGCTGCGACGAACTGGATGCCGGCATTGTTGACCAGGATGTCGACCGAGCCGAACTCACGCTCCGCCTCGGCGATCATCTCGGCGATGGCGCCGCCATGCGCCATGTCGGCGGGGGAATAGCGCGCCTCGACGCCGAAATCGGCGGCGATGCCGGCGCGTTCGGCCTCGATCGCGTCAGGCGCGCCGAAGCCGTTGATGACGATGTTGGCACCTTCAGCCGCATAGGCCCGGGCGATGGCGAGCCCGATCCCTGAGGTCGAGCCGGTGACGACGGCGGTCTTGCCCTTCAGCATAGTGCTCTCCCCCCGGACCGCGTTTGTGTGCGCCGCAAAAACCATGCCTCCTGCCGTGGAAGAGCAAGCTGACGCCGCGATGAAGCTTGTCTGACGGTGGGATGACAGCGCCATGCGGCGGCCTGCATCACATGGCCTGCGTCACACGGGTGTCACCTCGCAAAGCACAGCAATTGCCGCCCTAACGCGCTCAATTCCGGGATACTGCGCCATGAATGCTCCGTCATCCGCGTCCCTGTCCGGCGCCCGCTATCTCGGCTGGCGCCCCGAGCGCTGCGACCGCGTCGCGCTCGTGCTCCAGGGCGGTGGCGCGCTTGGTGCCTATCAGGCGGGCGTCTACCAGGCGCTGCACGAGGCCGATATCGAGCCCGACTGGGTCTCGGGCGTCTCGATCGGCGCGATCAACTCCGCCATCATCGCCGGCAACCCGCGCGAGCGCCGGCTGGAGCGGCTGCAGACGTTCTGGGACCGGATCACCGATCGCAAGGTCTGGTGGTTCACGCCGGAGGGCGACGTCTTCCGCCAGGCCCGCAACGCGACCTCATCCTTGATGACCACGATGCTGGGCCAACCCGGCTTCTTCGAGCCGCGGCGCACCAGCGCCTGGTTCGCACCTGCCGGCGCGACCGACGCGACCAGCTTCTACGACACCTCGCCGCTGCGCGAGACGCTGCTGGAACTCGTTGATTTCGATCTGATCAACAGCGGAGCGGTGCATTTTTCGGTTGGCGCGGTCAACGCGCTCTCGGGCAATTTCGTCTATTTCGACAACACCCAGGAAAAGATCGAGCCCGAGCACGTCATGGCCTCGGGCGCGCTGCCGCCGGCCTTCCCGACCGTGCAGATCGGCACCGAGCACTACTGGGATGGCGGTATCGTCTCCAACACCCCGCTGCAGCACCTGCTCGCCCAGGAGGACACGCTGAACTCGCTGATCTTCCAGGTCGATCTGTTCTCGTCACGCGGCCCGATGCCGCGCACGATGCAGGACGTGATGGGCCGCCACAAGGACATCATGTATTCCTCGCGCACGCGCCTCATGACGGACCTGTTTCAGACCCTGCAGGGCTGGAAGAAGAAGGCCCATCACGCGCTGACGCGGATTCCCGAGGACAGCCTGAGCGACGAGGACCGCGCCCTGCGCGACGAGCTGGCGCTGATCCCCGAACACACCATCCTGCAGCTGATCTACCAGCAGAAAACCTATGAGAGCCATGCCAAGGACCACGAATTCTCGCGCACCTCGATGAAGGAGCACTGGCACTCAGGCCATGAGGACACGCGCCAGACGCTGACGCGCCGGGACTGGCTGACGATCCCGCCGGACGGCGCGGGAATCGTCACCCACGACGTCCACCGGGACTTCGAGCGCCGATAGCGCCGGGCAGGCCCCGGACACCTCACCAGCCGAGCGCGCAGCCATCCTTGCGGTGGTCGGAGCCCGCCAGCAGCACGCCCCGCTCGTGGTCGATCGCGATCGCCTGCCCGCCGCCGATCGCGGCCGCTGGCGCCGTGAAGGAGAAGCCGCGGCGTTCGAGCTCGGCGCGAACGGCTGGCGGCACGGTGCCTTCCGCCTCGATCGCGGTCTGGCCGGGGCGCGGGAAGATACGCGGCAGCGAGATCGCGCTCTGCAAGTCGAGGCCGTAATCGACCAGCTTGCTGATCAGGTGAGCATGGCCCGTCGCCTGGTAGTGCCCGCCCATCACGCCGAAGGACAGGCAGACCTTGCCATCGCGCGTCATCATGCCTGGGATGATGGTGTGCAGCGGGCGCTTGCGTGGCGCGATCGCATTGGGATGGCCGGGCGTGAGCACGAAGCCCTGACCGCGATTGTGCAGCATGACGCCGCTCCTGGGTGCCAGCAATGCCGCACCATAGGGATGGAAGAGCGAATTGATGAAGCTGACCGCCATGCCGTCGCTGTCGACGACGCTGATATAGACCGTATCGGCGTGCTCGACCGCCGAAGCCGAAAACGACGGCAGCTCCGTGATCGCCTGCTTCAGGTCGATCTTGCTGCGCAGTTCCGCCGCCAGTTCCTCGGACAGGAGCCAGTTCAGCGGGACCTCGCTTTGGCTCGGATCGGCCAGCACCGCGTCGCGGACGGAATAGGCCAGCCGCGATGCCTCGATCTCGACATGCAGGCGGTCTGCCGAGAGCGGGTCGGCTCCCGGCTCGAAACCTGACAGGATGTTGAGGATCATCAGCGCGATCACGCCCTGGCCGGCCGGCGGGCACTCATACACCTCGTGGCCGCGGAAGCTGGTCTTGATCGGCGTGACATAGCCGCCCTTCGCCGCGCGAAAATCCTCCAGCGTATGCAGCCCGCCGAGCTCGCGCAGGCGGTCGACCATGTCCTGGGCGATCTCGCCCTCATAGAAGGCGGCGGGGCCGCGCTCGGCGATGGCCTGCAGCGTCGCCGCCAGCTCCGGCTGATGGTGGACCTCGCCCGCCAGCGGCGCCCGGCCGCCCGGCAGGAAAACACGGGCGGCGTGCGGATCCTTGGCCAGCAGCGCGGCCTGTCCGGCCCAATCGGCCGCGACGCGCGGCGACACCGCATAGCCGTCGCGAGCGAGCGCGATGGCCGGTTCCAGCAGCTTGGCGAGCGGCAGGCGGCCGTGGTCCTTGACCAGCGTCGCCCAGGCCTCGACGGAACCCGGCACGGTCACAGCATGGGGCGACTGGCGCGGAATCTCGGTGAAGCCATGCTCGCGATACCAGTCGACGGTTGCCGCAGCCGGCGCTCGGCCCGAGCCGTCATAGGCGATCACGGCGTCGCTGCCACCAGCCGCCAACAGCACAAAGCAGTCGCCGCCGATGCCGGTCGAGCCCGGCTCGACCACGCATTGCACGGCACAGGCCGCGACCGCCGCATCGATCGCATTGCCGCCCGCCTGCAGGATGGTGATGGCAGCCAGCGTCGCGGTGGGATGCGAGGTCGCGGCCATGCCGCGCCGGCCCATTACCACCGAGCGGCCGGGCTGCTCGAAATCACGCTGGTTGGGGGTGTTCACGTCGCTGCCTCCCGGGTCGACCGGCTTCAGATGGGTTCGGTCCTGCTCCGGACTCGCAAAGCCGGTGCCGTTTGGCAAGCGCGCCGGGCGCGTCCCGGCCCTGCGGCGGGTTCCACACAGACGCGCGCGCTGATACGAGCGATGCAACGACAAGAGCAAAGCATCCGTCTGAGGGAGATGAAGACCGTGCCACTACCTGCCTCGCTCGCCGGGCGCTTGCGCCTTCCCGCGATCGCCTCGCCGATGTTCCTGGTCTCGGGCCCCGATCTCGTGGTCGAGACCTGCAAGGCCGGCATGGTCGGCACCTTCCCGGCGCTGAACCAGCGCAGCAGCGAGGGCTATGCCGCCTGGCTCGACGAGATCGAAGGGCGTCTTGCCGGGGTTCCGGACGCCGCGCCCTTCGGCGTGAACCTGATCGTCCACCGCACCAATCCGCGCCTCGAGCAGGATCTGGCGATCACGGCCCAGCACAAGGTGCCCCTTGTCATTACCTCGCTCGGCGCGGTGCCCGACCTCGTCAAGGCGGTGCATGGCTATGGCGGCGTTGTCTTCCACGACGTCATCAGCCTGCGCCATGCGCAGAAGGCGGCCGAGGCCGGCGTCGACGGCATCATCGCGGTCGCCGCGGGCGCGGGCGGCCATGCCGGCATGATGAGCCCTTTCGCGCTGGTCGCGGAGATCAGGCGCTTCTTCAAGGGCACGATCGTGCTGGCAGGTGCGATCTCGAACGGAGCCCAGATCGCGGCGGCGCAGCTGATGGGGGCCGATCTCGCCTATCTCGGCACCCGCTTCATCGCGACGAGCGAAAGCCTGGCCGATCCCGCGTACAAGGACATGCTGCTGCGCACCCGCGCCGCCGACATCCTCTACACCCCGGCGATCAGTGGCGTGAACGCGAACTTCATGCGCGAGAGCATCGCGGCCGCCGGACTCGACCCCGACAACCTGACCTCCCATGGCAAGCTCGACATGGCCAGCGAAGCCAAGGTCTGGAAGACGATCTGGTCGGCAGGCCAGGGCGTGGGTTCAATCGAGGACGTGCCGAGCGTGGCCGAACTCGGGGCGCGGCTGGCCGGCGAATACGCGCAGGCGCGAGCGTCGTTGATAGCCTGACCATCGCCGTTTAACCGCGCCGTCATCCCGGACGCAGCGAAGCGGAGATCCGGGATCCATCGAAGGGCGCCGCGCTCTACGATGGATCCCGGGTCAAGCCCGGGATGACGATGGTGCCTAGAGCGTAAGGGTGTTGATTAGCTCTTCAGCTTGCTGTTGCACTGGCTCCAGTAGCCGCCGCCCTTCTCGATCCATTTCAGCTCGCCATTGGCATTCGAAGCCTTGTTGGCGTTGTATTGGTCGGCGCAGGTCTTCAGCCGCGCCCTGCCGGCCGACAGGTCCGAATACTTAGACGCGACCACCTTGGGGAACACGGCGGCCTTCGCCTTGCCCGGCGCGGCGGCGGGCTTGGCCGGAGCGCTGGCAGGCGTCACGGCCGGCGTCGCCGGCTCTGCCACGGCTGCTGCCGCCTCGTCATCGGCCGCATCGTCGTCGCCGCACTGCGCCTTGCGGAAATCGTTCCACTTCTGGCCCTTGAGCGTGTTGGCCTTCTTGGCGTCCTGATATTTGACGCTGCATTCCTTCATCGTCAGCGCGGCCGCAGGCGCCACCGGCAATACCGCCAGTGCGAAAAGGGATGCGGATGCAAGAATGACGTTTCTCAGCATGGTGTTCTCCATCGCAAGACTGCCTGCGCAAGGCTGCGTTCAGCCGAACTCATGGCACTCCCAATCCCCGGCCATGGCAAGCGGCATTTTCAAGGCAGGACGCGGGCGCTGGCGGCGCCTCAGGCCAGCGAGCGCAGATCGAAACCGGGGTCGCCGGCCTGCTCTCGTGTCGGCGACAGGCCCGCCGTGATCAGGCGCCGGCCCATCATATGGTCGGCCGGCCGGTTGATGCTCTCGATCGCGGTCAGCCGGTCGCCATCATAGCGAAACAGCGAGAACCGCCCCTCTTCCATCGATCCGCGCAGGATGGCGGGGCCGCTGCCGCTGGCGATGCCCACCATCTGCAGCTTGACCTCGTACTGGTCGGACCAGAACCACGGCACGGCCTTGTAAGGTTCGAGCTTGCCGGCGATGGCGTTGCCGGCGGCGCGGCCCTGGTCATGCGCGTTCTGGACGGAGCTCAGCCGCATCCGGCGCCGCGCGAAGACATTGGGATGGCTGGTGCAATCGCCCGCCGCGAAGATCTCAGGATCGGAGCTGCGGCAGAACTCGTCGACGACGATGCCGTCCTCGACGCTCAGCCCCGCCTCGGCCGCGAGTTCCGTATTGGGCACGGCGCCAACGGCCGCGAGCACGAGGTCGCAGGGCAGGCGCGAACCATCGGCGCAGACAACGGCCACGACCTTGCCCGCCTCGCCCTCGATCCGCTCGACCTTTGTCGCCAGCTTCACCGTGACGCCGCGCTCCTCATGGATGCGCTGGATGAAGGCGGAGATCTCCGGCGCGACCGCGTGGCCGATGAGGCGCGGGCCTGCCTCGACGACGCTCACCTGCTTGCCGAGCGTGACGGCCGCCGAGGCGACCTCGAGCCCGATGAAGCCACCGCCGATGATGACGATCGCCTGGGCGGCGGCGAGCCGCTTGCTCAAGGTGCGAGCCTCATCGAGCGAGCGCAGCGAGAGGACCCCGTCGAGTTCGGCGCCGGGGCAACGCAGCGCGGCAGCGCGCGCGCCGGTCGTCAGCGCCAGCGTTCCGAAGCCGATCTGGGAGCCGTCGTCGAGCAGCACCTGGCGTGCCTGCCGGTCCAGCGCGACGGCGCGCCGTCCCGCCATGAACGCGACCTCCGCCTCGACGTAGAACGACTCCGCCTTCAGCGGCAGGCTCGCCAGCCCGGCCTTGCCGAGCAGGAAGCCTTTCGACAGCGGCGGGCGCTGATAAGGCAGGTCGGCCTCCTCGCCGACGAGCGCGATGCGCCCGGCAAAGCCGGCCTCTCGTGCCGCCGCGATGACGCCGACGCCGGCATAGGAGGCGCCGATCACGACAAGATCGAAATCCGCGTCGCTTCGCGAAGTAGCGCCTGGGACGGTAAGGGTGGCCGGCATGATAGTGTCCATTTGGCGACGATGAGGTTTTGGCGAATGCGCCGGGTTGGGATTTCATCGATTATGACGCCCATATCAAGCGCGCCGGGATCGGGCGATGATGTCGGCGGACACGGGCGGGGGGATACCAGGCGAATGACGGCAGGCCGGGAGGGGCACGATTTCGCCGAAATACGGCAGCGGTCAGGCGTCAGCCGCCGTGGAGCGCTGAAGACGCTGGCTGCGGGTGCGCTCGGTACTGCGGTCGGCACAACGCTCGGCCAACCGGCATTGGCCCAATCCGGTCCGCTCAGGATCGGCATGATCGTGACCTATTCCGGTGCCTATGCCGATTACGGCCGGCAGATGGACAACGGCATGGCGCTCTGGCTCAGGCAGAACGGCGGCAAGGTCGGCGGACGCGCCGTCGAGATCATCAGGCGCGACACGGGCGGCTCGGCGCCGGACCTCGCCATCCGCTTCGTCCGCGAACTCGTCACCCGCGATGGCATCGATGTGATCATGGGGCTGGATTTCAGCCCCAACGCCATTGCTATCGGCCCCGTGCTGACGCAGGCCAAGATCCCCTGCATCATCCTCAATGCCAGCGCCTCGGTCATCCCCAGCCGCTCGCCCTATATCGCCCGCGTCTCCTTCACGGTCGGGCAGGTCAGCGCGCCGATGGGCACATGGGCGGGTCGGCAGGGGCTGCGGACCGCGATCACGGTCGTCTCCGACTATGCGCCGGGCGTCGATGCCGAGAAGGCCTTCGCCACGACCTTCGCTGCCGAGGGTGGCCGGGTGGTGAACGCGCTGCGCGTGCCGCTATCGGGCTTCGATCTCTCGGCCTATGTCCAGCGTGTCCGCGACGAGAAGCCCGATGCCGTGTTCTTCTTCTTCCCCTCGGGAGACCTGCCCAACAATTTCCTCAAGGCCGCCCGCGAGCGCGGATTGGCTGAGGCCGGCATCAAGTTGCTCGCGACCGGTGAGGCGATGGACGACAGCTACATGCAGGCGGCGGGCGAGGCTGGCCTCGGGCTCATCACCACCCACCATTATTCGAGCGCCCACGACTCCGCGCTGAACCGCAGGTTCATCGCGGGCTACAAAGCCGAGCATGGCGACTATCCCGCGAACTACATGGCGATGACCGCCTATGACGGTCTCGCCGTGCTCGATGCGGGCCTTGCCAGGAGCGGCGGCAGGACCGATGGCGATGCGCTGATCGAGGCCCTGAAAGGGCTGGCGATCGAGAGTCCGCGCGGGCCGATCGAGATCGGCGCGGAGAAGCGCGACATCATCCAGGCCGTCTATGTCCGGCGCACCGAGCGTGTCGGCGGCAAGCTCGCCTGCATCGAATTCGACAAATTCGAGCGCGTCCTCGATCCGCACTCCTGAGGGATTGGGGATCAACTCCCCGCGGGGTCGGGTTGCGGTCTCCGCCCGTCCGACTGCCGCCAAGGCGTCCGCTGAGCCATATCGTCGGCGGCAATCCCGCATTTTCCTATAGCTTTTTTATTTCTTTCCCATGCGGCCTCTCTCGAACCCCTATGCGGTTCGGCGCCATATCACGGTCCTGTCCCGGCTTGGCGCGCGGTGTCTGCTTACCGAGCCGGGAAGCATCCCGCCGGTGCCGGCGATGACGGCCGTGTTCTGCAATCGCCCTCTGCCGCATGCAAGGAATTCATCTCATGGACATCGTTCTACTCGGGGCGGGCATCGCATTTTTTGGCGTTTCGTTCGCCTATATCAAATTTTGTTCCAGTATCTAGCAGATTGGAAGCGTCAAATGCTGTTCGAATACATCCTTGGCGGTGCGGTGACTGTGTTTCTCCTCACTTACCTGACCTACGCCCTCGTTCGCCCCGAACGGTTCTGACCGCGGGGCGTAATGCCCGGAAAGCCCCAGCCATGACTCTCAACGGATGGATCCAGATCCTCGTCTTCTGCGGGATCGTCATTCTGCTCGTCAAACCGCTCGGCGGTTTCATGACGCGCGTCTTTAATGGCGAGCGCACGCTGCTCTCACCCGTTCTCGGGCCTGTCGAGCGCGCGCTCTATCGCCTCGCCGGCACAAGTGAGCGCGAGGATCAGCACTGGACCACCTATGCGGCCGGCATGCTGCTCTTCAACCTGGCCGGCTTCCTCGTGCTGTATCTCCTGATGCGCCTGCAGGATGTGTTGCCGCTGAACCCGCAGGGCATGGCGGCGGTCGGTCCCGAATTGGCTTTCAACACCTCTGCCAGCTTCGTCACCAACACCAACTGGCAGAACTACGGCGGCGAGAGCACGATGTCCTACCTGACCCAGATGGTCGGGCTGACCGTGCAGAATTTCCTCTCGGCCGCCACCGGCATCGCGATCGCGGTCGCCCTGATCCGCGGGTTCGCCAGGGCCTCAGCCAAGTCGATCGGCAATTTCTGGGTCGATATGACCCGCAGCACCCTCTACGTGCTGCTGCCGCTCTGCATCGTCCTGACCCTGGTCTATGTCGCGCTCGGCGTGCCGCAGACGCTCGGGGCCTATGTCGAGGCCACCACGCTCGAAGGCGCGAAGCAGAGCATCGCTGTCGGCCCCGTCGCCTCACAGCTCGCGATCAAGATGCTCGGCACCAATGGCGGCGGCTTCTTCAACGCCAATTCTGCTCATCCCTTCGAGAACCCCGACGCGATCGTCAACCTGATCCAGATGGTTTCGATCTTCGCCATCGGCGCGGCGATGACCAATGTCTTCGGCCGCTTGGTCGGCAATCAGCGCCAGGGCTGGGCGATCCTGTCCACGATGGGCGTGCTGTTCCTGGCCGGCGTCGCAATCTGCTACTGGGCCGAGGCCGCCGGCAACCCGCTCGTTCACGCGCTCGGTCTCGAGGGCGGCAACATGGAGGGCAAGGAGGTCCGCTTCGGCATCTCGCTCTCGGCGCTGTTTGCGGTCATCACCACCGCTGCATCCTGCGGCGCGGTCAACGCCATGCATGGCAGCTTCACCGCGCTGGGCGGCCTGATTCCGCTGATCAACATGGAGCTCGGCGAGATTATCGTCGGCGGCGTCGGCGCCGGCTTCTACGGCATCCTGCTCTTCGTCGTGCTCGCCGTCTTCGTCGCCGGCCTGATGGTCGGCCGGACGCCGGAATATCTCGGCAAGAAGATCGAGGCCAAGGAGGTCAAGATGGCGGTTCTGGCCATCCTCTGCCTGCCGGCGGTGATGCTGATCTTCACTGCCGTCGCCGTCGTCCTGCCGAGCGCGGTCGCCTCGATCGGCAACTCCGGCCCGCACGGGTTTTCCGAGATCCTCTACGCTTACACCTCGGCGGCGGCGAACAACGGCTCGGCCTTCGGCGGCCTGTCGGGCAACACGCCCTGGTTCAACATCACCATCGGCATCGCGGTGCTGATCGGGCGCTTCATGATCATCATCCCGGCCCTGGCGATGGCGGGTTCGCTGGTGACGAAGAAGACCGTGGCCGCCTCGGCGGGCACCTTTCCGACCGACGGTCCGCTCTTCGTGGGCCTGCTTGCCGGCGTGATCCTGATCGTCGGCGGGCTGACCTTCTTCCCCGCGCTCGCTGTCGGGCCGATCGTCGAGCATCTCGCGATGCTCTTGGGGCAGACCTTCTGACCTGACGGTGCGCTCATGACCGACCTGTCGCGCCGATCTCGCCGACACATCGTCCCTCGCGCCGCGCTTTTGGCGCGAGGGGCGGCAAAGCCACCGAGAGCATCAAGCCTCATCTGCGGGATGATGATCGTGATGCTCCTCCTCGCGATGTTCGCCAAGGCGCTCACCCATCTGCTCGCGGCGACCTGACGCTCGCGTCGCCCTCACAAGTTCACGCTGGAGTCTCTCTCATGAGCCAGTCCAAATCCGCGAGCATCCTGGACACTCGCATCCTCGTTCCCGCGCTGGGCGATGCCGTCCGCAAGCTCGATCCGCGCAGCCTCGCCCGCAACCCGGTGATGTTCGTCGTCGCCGTTGTCTCGGCGCTGACCACCGTCCTGTTCCTGAAGGATCTCGCAACGGGCGGAGCCAGCCTCGGCTTCTCCTTCCAGATTGTCATCTGGCTCTGGTTCACCGTGCTCTTCGCCAATTTCGCCGAGGCGGTCGCGGAAGGGCGCGGCAAGGCGCAGGCGGAGTCGCTGCGGCGCACCCGCACCGAAACCCAGGCCAAGCTTCTGTCCGGCGACGACCGCGCGAAATTCAAGCTGGTGCCCGGCAACAGCCTGAAGGTCGGCGACGTCGTCATCGTCGAGGCGGGCGACATCATCCCGTCCGACGGCGAGGTCGTCGAGGGCGTCGCTTCGGTCAATGAAGCGGCGATCACGGGTGAGTCCGCGCCGGTGATCCGCGAATCGGGCGGCGACCGTTCGGCCGTGACCGGCGGCACGCAGGTGCTGTCCGACTGGATCCGCGTCCGCATCACCGCCGCGGCGGGTTCGACTTTCATCGATCGGATGATCGCGCTGGTCGAGGGCGCCGAGCGCCAGAAGACCCCCAACGAGATCGCGCTCAACATCCTGCTCGCGGGCATGACGCTGATCTTCGTGCTCGCGACGGCGACGATCCCGAGCTTCGCCTCCTATGCCGGCGGCTACATTCCGGTGATCGTGCTCGTCGCGCTGTTCGTCACCCTGATCCCGACCACAATCGGCGCGCTGCTTTCGGCCATCGGCATCGCCGGCATGGACCGTCTCGTGCGCTTCAATGTGCTTGCCATGTCGGGCCGCGCCGTCGAGGCCGCCGGCGACGTCGACACGCTGCTGCTCGACAAGACCGGCACGATCACGCTCGGCAACCGTCAGGCGACCGAGTTCCGCCCGGTCCGGGGCGTGAGCGAGAAGGACCTGGCCGATGCGGCACAGCTCGCCTCGCTCGCCGACGAGACGCCTGAGGGCCGCTCGATCGTCGTGCTGGCGAAGGAGAAATACGGCATTCGCGCCCGCGACATGGCGAGCCTGCATGCCAATTTCGTTCCCTTCACGGCCCAGAGCCGGATGAGCGGCGTCGATGCCGAGGGTTCGTCCATCCGCAAGGGCGCGGTCGATGCCGTGCTCAAGCATGTCGATCTGGGCACGGTCGCGACGGGCAGCCCGCGGGCCAGCGGCGAGACCGCCCGCGAGATCCAGGCGATCGCCGACGAGATCGCCAAGGCCGGCGGCACCCCGCTCGCCGTCGTGAAGGATGGCCGCCTGCTCGGCGTCGTCCACCTCAAGGACATCGTCAAGGGCGGCATCAAGGAGCGCTTTGCCGAGCTGCGCCGCATGGGTATCCGCACGGTGATGATCACCGGCGACAACCCGATGACCGCGGCCGCGATCGCGGCCGAAGCCGGCGTCGACGATTTCCTCGCCCAGGCCACGCCCGAGAACAAGCTCTCGCTGATCCGCGAGGAACAGGCCAAGGGCAAGCTCGTCGCGATGTGCGGCGACGGCACCAACGACGCTCCCGCGCTCGCCCAGGCCGATGTCGGCGTCGCCATGAACACCGGCACGGTCGCGGCGCGCGAGGCCGGCAACATGATCGATCTCGACAGCGATCCGACCAAGCTGGTGGAGATCGTCGAGATCGGCAAGCAGCTCCTGATGACGCGCGGCGCGCTGACGACCTTCTCGATCGCCAACGATGTCGCCAAGTACTTCGCCATCATCCCGGCGATGTTCCTCGCCTTCTATCCCCAGCTCGGCGCGCTCAACATCATGGGACTGCAGACGCCGCAGAGCGCCATCCTCTCTGCGATCATCTTCAACGCGCTGATCATCGTCGCGCTGATCCCGCTCTCGCTGAAGGGCGTCAAATACCGGCCCGTCGGCGCCGGCGCGCTGCTCAGCCGCAACCTGCTCGTCTACGGGCTCGGCGGCATCATCGTTCCCTTCGTCGGCATCAAGGCCATCGACATGGCCATCAGCGCCATGGGCCTCGTGTAAAGGATCCAACTCATGCTCAAGCAAATCCGCCCCGCGATCGTCATGATCGTCGCTCTTACCATCATCACCGGCCTGGCCTATCCGCTCGGCATGACCGGCCTGGCCCAGGCGCTGTTTCCACGCCAGGCTGCCGGCAGCCTGATCGAGAAGGACGGCAAGATCATCGGCTCCTCGCTGATCGGCCAGAACTTCACGAGCGAGCGCTATTTCCACGGCCGCCCCTCGGCGACCTCGGCCGCCGATCCGGCCGATGCCTCGAAGACGGTCGATGCGCCCTACAACGCCGCGAACTCCGTCGGCTCCAATCTGGGGCCGACGAGCCAGAAGCTGATCGACCGGATCAAGGGCGATGTCGCGACGCTGAAGGAGAGCAATCCCAATGCGCCGGTCCCGATGGACCTCGTGACGACCTCGGGCAGCGGTCTCGATCCGCATATCACCCCGGAGGCGGCCTATTTCCAGGTGGCGCGGGTGGCCAAGGCGCGCGGCCTCGACGAAGCCTCCGTCAAGGCGTTGGTGGACAATGGCGTCGAGGCGCGCAAGCTCGGCCTGCTGGGCGAGCCCGTGGTCAACGTGCTCACGCTGAACCTCGCGCTGGATCGCAGCGCCCGCTAACAATCGGCCGCCGGGCATCGCGACGATGTCCCCGGCGGTTCCGACCCGGAAGATGAAAGCCGATGCCTGAGGACATGCGCGAGACCAGGAGCCGGCCCTCGCCGGATGCGCTGCTCGAAAGCGCCGAGCGCGAGGACCGGGGCCGCCTGAAGATTTTTCTCGGCGCGGCTCCGGGCGTCGGCAAGACCTATGAGATGCTGCTGTCGGGGCGGGCGCGCCGGGCCGATGGCGTCGATGTGGTGATCGGCGTGGTCGAGACCCACGGCCGCAAGGAGACCGAGGCTCTGGTCGAGGGCTTCGAGATCATTCCCCGCATCAGCGTCGAATACAAAGGCCGCCGACTCGAGGAAATGGATATCGACGCTATTCTGGCGCGGCGCCCGACGCTGGTCCTCGTCGATGAGCTGGCCCATACCAATGTCACCGGCAGCCGCCATCCCAAGCGCTACCTTGACGTCCAGGAGCTGCTGTCCCAGGGCATCGACGTCTACACGACCCTGAACATCCAGCATGTCGAGAGCCTCAACGACGTCGTCGCGCAGATCACCCGCATCCGGGTGCGCGAGACGGTGCCCGACTCGATCATCGACCGGGCCGATGATGTCGAGATCATCGACCTGACGCCCGACGACCTGATCAAGCGACTGCATGACGGCAAGGTCTATCTGCCCAAGACCGCGTCCAGGGCGGTCGAGAACTATTTCTCGCCGGGCAATCTGACGGCATTGCGGGAGCTGGCGCTGCGCCGCACCGCCCAGCGTGTCGACGATCAACTCCTGAGCCACATGCAGGCGCATGCCATTTCCGGCCCCTGGGCGGCGGGCGACCGCGTGCTGGTCTGCATCGACGAAGGGCCGCGCGGAGCCTCGATGGTCCGCTACGCCAAGCGTCAGGCCGACCGCCTCCGTGCACCCTGGGCCGCACTCCATATCGAGACGCCGAGCTCGGCCGGCATGGCCGAGCCCGACAAGGACCGCATCGCCGCGAGCCTGCGGCTTGCCGAGCAGCTCGGCGGCGAGGCGATCACGCTGCCCGGCCAGTCCATCGCCACCGAGATCATCCGTCATGCGGCGGGCAACAATGTCACCCACATCGTCATCGGCAAACCCGGCAAGGCGCGCTGGCGCGAGTTCTTCGAGGGTTCGGTTTCGCATGAGCTGATCCGCCAGGCAGGCGACATCAGCGTTCATGTCATCTCCGGCAATGAGCGTCACGTCGAGGGCGCGCGGCCGATGACGGCGGCCGAGCCGGAACGTTTCCGGATCTGGCCTTATCTCTGGAGCACGGTCCATGTCGGCTTGGCGCTGGCCTTCGGCACGCTGCTCTTTCGCGTGCTGGATGTGCGCAACATCGCGCTCGTATTCTTGATGGCGGTGTTGGCCTCGGCGCTTCAGTCAGGACTCCGACCCGCTCTCTTCGCATCGGTGCTCAGCGCGCTGGCGTTCAACTTCTTCTTTCTCGAACCGCTTTATACCCTCACCGTCAGCGACCCCGAAAGCGTAATCGCTCTCGGATTCTTCTTCGGCGTGGCCATCGTCGCCAGCAATCTGACGGCGCGTGTCCAGCGTCAGGCCACCGCGGCACGCCAGCGCGCGCGGACCACCGAAGATCTCTATTTGTTCTCCAGAAAGCTCGCCGGCACTGGCACGCTCGATGACGTGCTCTGGGCGAGCGCCTATCAGATCGCCTCGATGCTCAAGGTCCGGGTCGTGATCCTGCTGCCCGAGGACGGCTCGATCGCGGTGCGCGCCGGCTATCCTCCCGACGATACGCTGGTCGATGCGGACATCGCCGCCGCCCGCTGGGCCTGGGAGCACAACCGGCCGGCCGGGCGCGGTGCAGACACCCTGCCCGGCGCGAAACGGCTTTACCTGCCGCTCCGCACCGGCCGCACCGCCATCGGAGTGCTCGGCCTCGACAATGACCGCCAGGGCCCTTTGCTCACGCCAGAGCAGCAACGCCTGCTCGACGCGCTGGCCGATCAGGCGGCGGTCGCCATCGAACGCATCCAGCTTGTCGCCGATGTCGACCGGGCAAAGTTGGCAGCTGAAGCCGACCGCCTGCGTTCCGCGCTCCTGACCTCGATCTCGCATGATCTGAAGACGCCGCTCGCGGCGATCATGGGCGCGGCCGGAGCACTGCGCGACTACCCGGATGCGATCCCGCAGGCCGATCGGATCGATCTGCTCGCGACCGTCAACGACGAATCGGAACGGCTGCATCGCTTCATCGCCAATCTGCTCGACATGACCCGGATCGAATCCGGTGCAACACAGCCGAACTATTCTCTGCAATATCTCGGCGATGTCGTCGGCACGGCCCTGCGCCGCGTCGTCAAGATCGTGGCCGAGCACAGGATCGAGACGGATCTACCCGCCGATCTGCCGATGCTTCGGCTCGATCCCGTCCTGTTCGAGCAGGTTCTGTTCAATCTGATCGACAACGCCGCCAAATATGCGCCGCCTGGCTCGGCCATCCGGATCCAGGCCTGGACCGATGGCGATCAGGTGGTGCTGCAGGTGCTGGATGAGGGGCCGGGCATCCCTTCCGCTGATCTCGAACGCGTGTTCGACAGCTTCTACCGCGTCAGCAAGACCGACCATGTCCGCGCCGGGACGGGGCTGGGCCTGTCGATCTGCCGCGGCTTTGTCGAGGCCATGGGCGGGACCATCACCGCGGGCAACCGGGCCGATCGCTCCGGCTCTGTCTTCACCATCACGATGCCCGTGCCTC
Source organism: Allobosea sp. P2_B12 (assembly GCF_056404835.1). Taxonomy (NCBI): domain Bacteria; kingdom Pseudomonadati; phylum Pseudomonadota; class Alphaproteobacteria; order Hyphomicrobiales; family Alloboseaceae; genus Allobosea; species Allobosea sp. P2_B12. The sequence goes on from NZ_JBFUDG010000005.1 coordinate 95,127, forward strand.
CCGAGGCCCTCAACCTGGAAGACATGTCATGAGTTCGACGGTGAAGGTCCTGATCGTCGATGACGAGCCGCCGATCCGGCGCCTGCTCCGCGTCGGCCTCGGAACCGAAGGCTATGCGATCAGCGAGGCCGGCAATGCGAAAGACGCGATCGAGCACGTCAGGCTCGACCGGCCGGATTTGATCCTGCTTGATCTCGGCCTACCCGACATGCCCGGTCATGAGCTGCTGCGCCGATGGCGCGACGAGCTGGTCGATCTGCCGATCCTGATCCTGTCGAGCCGTACCGATGAGGCGGGTATCGTCAAAGCGCTTGAACTCGGCGCCGATGACTATGTGACGAAGCCCTTCGGCATGAAGGAGCTGGTCGCACGCATCCGCGTCGCGCTTCGCCACAAGCTGCAGCAGCAGGGCGAGAAGCCGGTGTTCCAGACGGGCGAACTCTCGGTCGATCTGGTCAAGCGGATCGTCAGGCTCGCCGAGAAGGAGATCAAGCTGTCGCCGAAGGAATACGACATCCTGCGCCTGCTCGTGCAGCACGCCGGCAAGGTCCTGACCCATCAGTATCTGCTGAACCAGGTCTGGGGCGGATCGACCGACGTCCAGTATCTGCGCGTCTATGTTCGCCAGCTCCGCCAGAAGCTCGAACGGACGCCCGACCAGCCGCAATACATCACCACCGAAACAGGGGTGGGCTACCGGCTCCGCGAGATCGAATGAACGATCCCGTCAGCAAGCCACCCACAGTGAGTACAGCTATGAAGGCGTCGGATTTCATCGGTCCCGCAAATGTCATTCTGGGCCTTGCCGCGCCCTCCAAGGCGAAAGTCATCGAGACGATCGCGAAGCAGGCCGGCGCCGCGCTCGGCATTCCCCCCGAGGTCATTCGCGATGCCCTGCTGCGGCGCGAAAGCCTGGGCTCGACCGGCGTGGGCGACGGCGTCGCGATTCCGCATGCGCCTGTGCCGGGATTGGTCAGGCCGGTCGGCTGGCTGGCCCGCCTGAGCAAGCCGATCGACTACGACGCGATCGACGGACTGCCGGTCGATATCGTCCTCGTCCTGCTCACGCCGGCCGAGGCGCAGAAGGAGCACATCAACGTCCTCGCCTGCCTGGCCCGGCGGTTGCGCTCGCAAGACGTTCTGCAGAGCATCAGGGCCGCGAACTCGCCAAGCCAGCTTCATGAGGCCCTGGTTAGCGAACGCTAGAGCGTTTTTGATCGGCACGAAAAGAGGAAACCGGGTGCGCATCGCCATTGAAACGCTCGGCACCAGAGGCGACGTACAGCCCTATATCGCTCTTGCATTGGGGTTGATCGAGCGCGGGCACGCGGTGCAGATCGCAGGACCTGTTCAGTTCGATGCCATGGTTCGTGAACATGGCATCGCCTTCGCGGCGCTTCCGGGAGAGTTCCTCGCCCTGATGGACACGCCGGAAGGCAAGGCTGCGATTGCTGGCGGTCGAGGCTTCAGCGCCGGATTCAAACTCTTGAAGCATGTGCGTCCGTTGATGCGGCGCCTGCTGGATGACGAGTGGGCGGCCGTCAAGGCTTTCCGCCCCGATGTGATCGTCCACCACCCCAAGTCGATTGCGGCGCCACACATCGCCGAAGCTCTCGCATGTCCGCACATCCTCGCATCGCCGCTACCGGGCTTCACGCCAACCTCGGCCTTTCCCAGCCCCATGCTTCCGTTTGCGTTCCTGGGTCCGCTGAACCGCGCCAGCCATGCGCTGGCGATCAAGGGGGCGGATTTTCTGTTCGGCAAGCAGATCCGCGACTGGCGGGAAGCATCGCTGGGGCTCGCGGGCCGCCGCTCTGGCGCTGGCCTGTCCTTGGGCACGCTCTATGCCTATAGCCCGCATGTCGTGCCGGTTCCGCCCGATTGGGGCGACAATGTGCTGGTCAGCGGCTACTGGTTCCTCGACAGCCAGGAATGGCGACCGTCAGACGCGTTGACGGCATTCCTCGACGCCGGCGAGCCACCGATCTATGTCGGCTTCGGCAGCATGCCGGGGCTTGATCCCCGGGCAATGACCACGATCGTCATCGAGGCTCTCGCAAGAACCGGCAAGCGCGGTTTGCTGGCAACCGGTGGCGGGGCACTGGAGGCGCAACACGTACCCGGCAACGTCCACATGATCGCCGACGCGCCGCATGACAGGTTGTTTCCCCGGGTTGCAGCGACCGTGCATCACGGTGGCGCCGGCACCACGGCGGCGTCTCTCCGTGCAGGCAAACCCACGGCCATCTGTCCCTTCTTCGGCGACCAGCCGTTCTGGGGAAGGCGTATCGCGGAGCTGGGCGTAGGCCCTCATGCACTCAACCGAAAAACGCTGTCGAGCGAAAGCCTTGCGGTGGCGATTGCGGCGATGGACGACCCGCAGATGCGTCACCGGGCGTCTTCGCTTGGCGACGCCATCCGAAGGGAAGACGGCGTCACCGCGGCGGTGACATTCATCGAGAGCAGAGTCATCGGGCAAGCCGTCTGGCGACCTGCGCATTCACAGCTCAACTGAGCGCCGGCAATCGGTCGAGCAACTTGTCGAGGGTGATCGGATAGTGGCGCACGCGGACGCCCGTCGCGTTGTAGATCGCGTTGGCGACGGCCGCTCCCACCCCGCAGATGCCGAGCTCGCCGACGCCCTTCGCCTTCATCGGCGAGGACATCGGGTCGGTCTCGTCGAGGAACACGACGTCCTGGTGGGGGATGTCGGCGTGGACAGGAACCTCATAGCCGGCGAGGTCGTGGTTGACGAAGAAGCCGCGTCGCTTGTCGATGACGAGGTCTTCCATCAACGCTGCGCCTGCGCCCATCGTCATCGCGCCGATGACCTGGCTGCGCGCGGATTTGGGGTTCAGGATGCGACCGGCCGCACAGACCGCAAGCATGCGCCGAAGCCGTACCTCGCCGGTCGCGGCTTCGACGCCGACCTCGACGAAATGGCCGCCGAAGGTCGATTGCTGATGCGTCTCATCGAGATTGCCGAACTCGATCGTGTCCTCGCCGACGATGTCGCCTTCGCGCGCGGCGACGGCCAGCGGAACGGAACGGTTGCCGGACTTCACGGCGCCACCCTCGAAGACCGCATCCCCCGAATTGAAGCCGAGCTTCTGGACCACCGCGTCGCGCAATTTCACGCAGGCGGCGTAAACGCCGGAGGTTGCCGAATTAGCGCCCCACTGCCCGCCCGAGCCCGCTGAAACAGGAAAGCTCGAATCGCCGAGTTCGACCTTCACCTTGTCGATGGCCAGGCCCATCATCTCGGCTGCCGTCTGCGCGATGATGGTGTAGGTGCCGGTTCCGATATCCGTCATATCGGATTGGATCGTGACGATGCCGTCGCGGCCAAGGGTGGCTCGTGCACCCGACTTCATGACCAGATTGTTCCTGAACGCCGACGCGACGCCGAGACCGACGAGCCATTTGCCGTCGCGGACGCTCGCCGGCGTTGCCGACCGCTTCTCCCATCCGAAGCGCTCGGCCCCGATGCGCAGGCACTCCACGAGGCGCCGCTGCGAGAACGGCCGCTGCGGCTTTTCGGGATCGACCTGGGTATCGTTGCGGATGCGGAATTCGACCGGATCCAGGCCGAGCTTCTCCGCCATCTCGTCCATGGCGATTTCGAGCGCCATCAGCCCGGGCGCCTCGCCCGGTGCGCGCATGGCGTTGCCCTCCGGCAGGTCGAGGACGGCGAGCTTCAGCGACGTCATCCGGTTGGCGCCGGCATAAAGCAGGCGCGTCTGCTGCGTCGCGAGCTCCGGGCCGCCGCCTTTCAGATCTCCGGACCAGCTTTCATGACCTATGGCGGTGATCTTGCCGTCAGGCGTCGCGCCGATGCGGATACGCTGGATCGTCGCGGGACGGTGCGTGGTGTTGTTGAACATCATCGGCCGAGTCAGCGCGACCTTCACAGGCCGCCCTGCCGCGCGCGCACCAAGTGCCGCCAGCAGCGCATCGGCCCGGATGAAGAGCTTTCCGCCGAAGCCGCCGCCGATGAAGGGCGAGACCAGCCGGACATTCTCCTTGGGGATGCCCAGCGTCTTCGCCATGTCGCCGACGCTCCAGGCGATCATCTGGTTGGAGGTCCACAGCGTCAGCTTGTCGCCGTCCCAGGCTGCGATCGAGGCATGCGGCTCCATCATCGCGTGAGCCTGATCGGGCGTCGAATAGCTCTGGTCGAGCTTGACCGGGGCCGTGGCAAAAGCACCTGCGAAGTCGCCGACGGCGGTCTGGGTCGGGCTCTCTCCTTCGGGCTTTGCGTCCGGGGCACGATCCTTGACGGCTGCCAGATCGAACGCACCCCTGGCCTCGGCGTAGCGCACCTTGACCAGTTGGGCTGCCGCCCGGGCCTGCTCGAAGGTCGCCGCCACCACGAGCGCAACCGCCTGATGGTAATGCTCGATATCCGGGCCGCCGAGCAGCTTGGCGGTGTTGTACTTGCCCTTGCCGAGCTTGCCGGCGCTCTGCGCCGTAACGATCGTCAGCACGCCCGGAGCCCGCCGCGCGGCGGCGAGGTCCATCGAGACGATCTTTCCCTTGGCGATGGCCGAGCCGACGACATGGCCATAGGCCTGGTTGGGCGCGACATCGTGCTGCTCATAGGCATAGCGAGCCGTGCCCGTAACCTTGCGCGGGCCATCGATGCGGTCGAGCGGCTGGCCGATGACCTTGAGCTGGTCGATCGGGTTGGTGGTGGCGGGTGTGTCGAACTTCATGGCTTCAGGCCCTCGCTTCGACAAGCACGGCGGCGAGCGTGCGCTCGACCAGCGGGAGCTTGAATGCGTTGTCGTCGGTGGTCTTGGCATTCGCCAGCAGGCGCTCCGTCACGGCCCTGGCGCCTTTCGGCAGCTCAGCCTCGGCGGCCTCGATGCGCCAGGGCTTGTGGGCGACGCCGCCAAGCGCCACACGGCCGCTGCCGTCGCGCTGCACGATCGCGCCGACGGAGATCAGCGCGAAGGCGTAGGAGGCGCGGTCGCGCACCTTGCGATAGACATGCATGCCGCCGACCGGCTTGGGCAGCGTGACAGCCGTGATCAGCTCACCGGGAGCGAGCGCCGTTTCGAGCTGGGGCGTGTCGCCTGGCGCCCGATAGAACTGCGCGATCGGCAGACGCCGCGTCGTGCCATCGGGCCTCACCGTCTCGACCTGCGCATCGAGCACCCGCATCGCCACAGCCATGTCGCTGGGATGAGTGGCGATGCAGGCATCGCTCGCCCCGACGATGGCCAGGGATCGGCTGAATCCGCCAAGCGCCGAGCAGCCGCTGCCGGGCTGGCGCTTGTTGCAGGGCATGTTGGTGTCGTAGAAATACGGGCAGCGTGTGCGCTGGAGCAGATTGCCCGCCGTCGTCGCCTTGTTGCGCAACTGGCCCGAGGCGCCGGCCAGCAAAGCCCGCGACAGAACCCCGTAATCGCGTCGGATGCGGGCATCGGCGGCGAGGTCGGTGTTGCGCACCAGGGCGCCGATCCGCAGGCCGCCGTCCGGCAACGGCTCGATCGTATCGAGGGCGAGGCTGTTGACGTCGATCAGATGCCGCGGCGTCTCGATCTCCAGCTTCATCAGGTCGAGCAGGTTGGTCCCGCCCGCGATGAAGCGGGTGCCTGTGTTGCGCGCGGCCGCCGAGGCGGCCTCGGCCGGCGTACTGGCCCGTTCGTAGGTGAAGGACTTCATGCCTTCCTCCCGGAGACGTCGGTGATGGCATCGACGATGTTGGAGTAAGCTCCGCAGCGGCAGATGTTGCCGCTCATGCGCTCCCGGATTTCGGCTTCCGATCCCTCGGGAGTGGCAGTCAGGTCCGCGCTGACATGGCTGGGGACGCCGGCCTTGATCTCGTCGAGAACGCCGACAGCCGAACAGATCTGGCCCGGCGTGCAGTATCCGCACTGGAAGCCGTCATGCTTGACGAAGGCGGCTTGCATTGGATGCAGGTTGTCCGGCGTGCCGAGGCCCTCGATCGTGGTGACGCGCTGGCCCTGATGCATGACGGCAAGCGTCAGGCAGGAATTGATCCGCCGGCCATCGACGAGGACCGTGCAGGCGCCGCATTGGCCGTGGTCGCAGCCCTTCTTGGTGCCGTTCAGGTGGAGGTGTTCGCGCAGCGCATCGAGCAGCGTCGTGCGTGCATCGAGACTGAACTCGCGTTGCGCGCCGTTCACCTCGAACGAGACAGGCGCGATGACGGGGCCGATATCGGCCGGGGCTTGGGCCGCCAGCCGCGAAGACGACGAGGTCGTCGCGACCGCAGCTGCGGTGCCGATCAGGAGGTCGCGGCGTGTCGCCGCCAGATCGCTGGGAAAATGCATGCTCGCTCCGGAATTGACGCTGCTCGCAGAGACCTCGCCTTGACCGGGCATCCCATGGAGACGCCGGTGCGAGGCCGCACGGCGCGGCTGGCTGCTTTCCAAACGGCTCAGAGTTTGGAAGCGTTCCAGAAGCAGGGTCGATTGGGGTTATGAGGCCTGCTCATCAATCCGGTCTCGCGCCTGGATTGGCAGCTACGGGCTGTTGAACGCCGTGCATGGACTGGAGGAGTGCATGAGGGGCGGCTGCTGACCAACCTGCTGGCCTTGAACGCGGCGGTGGAAGCGGCCCGGGCGGGCGATGCCGGCAAGGGCTTCGCCGTCGTGGCCTCGGAGGTGCGCACCCTGGCGCAGCGCTCAAGCGCCGCCGCCAAGGACATCTCCGGCCTGATCTCGTCCTCGAACATGGAGGTCGGCGAGGGCGTCAAGCTGGTGCGCCAGGCCGGCGACCAGCTGAGCCAGATCCTCGGCCATTCCCGCAAGGTCGCCGCCACCATCGCCGACATCTCCTCGGCCGCCGGAGAGCAGGCCAACGGCATCGACGAGATGAGCCAGGCGGTGGCCCATCTCGACGAGATGACCCAGCAGAACGCCGCGCTGTCCGAACAGAGCGCGGCGTCGGCCGCCTCGCTCTCCTCCCGCATCGGACAGCTCAACGACCTCGTCGCCGCCTTCAAGACCGGGCAGGAGGGGGCGGTTGCTCCCGCTGCCTATCGCCCGCCGGCAGCGTCGACCTCCGAGCCGGCGCGCCTGCGCAAGCTCGCTGAAGCCGCCTTCGTGCAGACCAAGGCGCAGGCGCAGGCACCCGCGCCGCGGCCCGCAGCCGCCGCGCCGGCCGTCCGGGCACCGGCCAAGAAGGTCGCCAACAGCCGCGCCAGCGACTCAGGCTGGGAAGAGTTCTGACCGCGTCCGGCAATCGGCAGAACAGAACGGGGCCTGGATCGCGGAGCGGTTCAGTATGGGCTGACATTGTATGTCAGGACGCTCTTTCCGCTACCGGCGCCCTCAGCATGACGGACGCTCCTGAGTGAGTTCGGAAAGGCGACGACGAACATCGGCGTGGCAGCGTCGCCCACCCTGGCACAAGCGCAAGCATCGTCGGATCGCTCCGGGACTGCTGCGAGCGATGAGAAAGTTTGGGAAGCGGCGCCCATCGCACCGGCTCAGGTCGCTTCGAGCACCATGTTGAGCGGCGTCTCTGCGGCGCGGCGCACCTGACTGAACCCGCCAGAGCGGATCACCTCGGCGATCCGCTTCTCGCCCGCCTGGGCGCCCAGCGCGAGGCCTGTCTCCTGCGCCAGTGATGTCGGAACGCAGATCATCGTCGATGCAGAGTAGTAGATGCGTCCGACCGGATTGATGTTGTCATCGAGTGCATCGCCCGCCATTGGCTCGACCACCATCCATGTACCGCCGACCTTCAGTGCCTTGCGGATATGCGACGCGGCGCCTTGCGGATCGCCCATGTCGTGAAGGCAGTCGAAGCAGGTGATCAGGTCGAGGTTGCGGCCGCCGAAGTCCTGCGCCCGGCCGACCTCGAATGTCAGATTGGTCAGCCCGTGCGATCGCGCATGCGCGATGGCGGCCGCGATCGACGCGGGGTGGAAATCGTATCCGGTGAAGTGTGATTTCGGGAACGCTTGCGCCATCAGGATGGTCGAGAGCCCGTGGCCGCAGCCGACATCGGCGACTGTCGCGCCCGCCTTCAACCTGTCAACGACGCCGTTGAGCGCGGGTAGCCAATCCTGCACGAGGGCGTTGACGTAACCCGGACGGAACAGCCGCGCCACCGCGCAGAACATGCAGCCCGCCTGCTCGCCCCAGGCGACGCCGCGTCCAGTCTTGAACGCCGCCTGCACCTTCGGCTGGTTCTCGACCATCGCCGCCGCCGTGTCGAACGCACCGATCAGGTGGACCGGGCTATCGGGCTCTGCAAAGATGAAGGACTGCTCCGGCGTCAGCGAGAACGACCCGCCTTCGTGGCGCACATAGCCGGATGCCGCCTGCGCCGAGAGCCACTCGCGCACATAGCGGGCGGCACATCCGGCTGCCTCGGCAAGCTCGTCGGCGGTCGCCGGGCCGATCTCCTTCAGCGTTCTGTAGAGACCGAGCGCGTCACCGATTCGAACCAGAGGCAGCTGACCGCTCCGCCGATATCGCCAAGCACGCGGCCGACGAGTTCGTTGAGGGTGGCTTCGTCGAGTTGGGTCATGGCGGATCCTCCTTGCCCTGAGCCGGGTCCGGCAGGCTTGGAGGATGAGGGCCATCTGGTCGCCGCGCATGTGGCCGCGGTCCCGCGCGGGCGGAAAAATGCGGCTAATCGGAAGGACAGATGTCCCGCGCTCGGCGTCAATCGGTCGGGGGTTGCTCGCCGCCGAGTGCCAGGACGATCGCCTGGGACCGGCTATGCACGCCGAGCTTGCTGAAGATCACCGACAACTGGTTGCGCACCGTTTTGGCACTCTTGCCGAGCCTCTGCGCGATCGCCCGGTTGTCGAGCCCCTCTGCGATGAGCTTCAGGATCGCCGTCTCGGCAGCCGTCAGGCCGGCTTGAACGATCGCACGCGGCTGTGCAGGCTGATCCCAGCCGAGGAAGGCGGCAAGTTGAGCATGAAACACCGCCCAGGCCGGCTCATCCGGCAGCAGCACATGGTTCTTGCTCTCGAGCGGCACGAAGCGAGCGCCGGGGATCGCGGCCGCGAGCTTGCAACCCTCGCTGAACGGCACGCGCATGTCGCCGCGGCTGTGGAGTATCAAGGTCGGGACGCTGATTTTCCTGGAAAGTTCGGCCACATCGATTCCCTGCATATTGCTAAGCAGTTGAGCGGCGACGTCCGCGCTCGCGGTAACCCGCTCGAGATCGCCCCACCAGCGATGCTGTTCGGGCGTTCCGTCGGGGATGAAGAGATTGGTGAAGAACTGGCAGAATGCTGGATTGTCACGCCCCCATCCGATGCGGATGAAATTCACCAGCGTCTCAGCCTCCAGTCGTTCGGCCTCCGTCTGCGCGCGAGCCCTTCCGCCTTGGCCATAAGCGTTGAGCAGAACCAGATGCGATACGCGTTCGGGATGACGGAGTGCATAGGCGACCGCGAGCGCGCCGCCCTGCGAGAGACCGAGAAGCACGAAGCGCGGTTCGTCGATCGACTCCGCCACGGCATCCAGGTCCGCGTTCCACGCCTCGATCGAAAGATCGGCGACATATCGCTCGGACAGGCCGCTACCGCGCGGATCGTATCTCACGAAACGGCTTCGAGCTGAAAGCGCCTGAAGCCAGGGGCGCCAGACCGGGCTTTCGAGGTCGTAGTCGACGTGGCTCAGCCAATGCGCCGCGCGCAGGATCACCGGTCCTTCTCCGCACGATGCGACTGCGATGCGAGTGCCGTCGGCAGATGTGCAGAACCGTATGCTCTGGCTAAGCTTCATAGCCAGAGGATATCGCAGTCGGATGGGAGGCGACAGGATGGTCCGGTGGTTGTTCGGTTGGCTTACGTTGCAATACGGGAAACCGGATCGTGGCTTTCGGCCCGCGGACAAGGTCCGCTTCCTGGCATCGTCTCAACGTCCGCAAATGGCGCAGCCCGGCCTCCTGCCAGGGCAACGGCCAGCACTCAGCAAAATGGTAATCTCCGGTGACTGGTGATCATGCCGCCCCGCAGCGCACATATTTGCTCTCGATGGCGACGGCGCTCGGGCACCAGCGGTTGAATTCGCGGAGATAGGGCTGACGTCCGAGAGCCTTGGCGATCGTAGGAGCTGCGTTACTCGCAGTATCCCTCGTCGGGTAGTAAACCACAGTCCGATACCAGCCATCTTGCAGGAGGAGGCCAACCTGCTCGGACGGGAAACCTGCAGCCCGGAGCTTCCCAACTTCATGTTGCGCCGCAGCGAGGTCTCGGTCGCCGCCGCTGATGGCAATCTAAGCGCGCTCTCCCGTGCTCGCTGGTGGCGTCGTCGTGAGCGCTGCCGTGGCTTGCCGGACTTGGATGGCGCTGTCGAAATCCTGGCGGGCGGATTCCAAAATGGGCGAAGGGTCTGCCGTGGACATCCGTATCGCTGCAATCTTGCCCTGCTCAGTAGCTGAGCAGGTGCCGGCGCCGAGACAGAGCAGGAGGTGTGGTAGCTCGGCGAGCTTGGCATTGCCGTTGTCCAGCTCGGCCCGCGCCTTCGCGGCAGCTTCTTCGACGACTTCGCCGGCTTTGATGATCTTGGCTTCAATGCCGAGAAACGCAAATTTGGAGACCTCTATGCCGGCGGCAGCCAGATGTTTTGCCATGCTCCCAGCGACTCGCCCTGGCCAGATGAGCATTGCCGCCAGCAGGGCGAGGCGTAGGCCGCCAATCACGATGCCGAAGGCGAGCTTGATGCGCTCGAGAAGATCCTTCGAAGGCAATGTTATGTGATCCCTCGGAAAATGACTGTTGCCAGGGTCAGTTGAGCAGCGGCTTGGAGTTCCAGCGGGTCAAAGCGCCTTCTGCGTGGCGTCCAGCGCGGCCTTGAATTCCTTGGCCAAGGCGGTGGCCTCTTTCGCCACCGCTTGAAAGTCGCTCCAGTTGAGTTTCGCCTTGGCGAGTTTCTCGTGAGTCTTCAGAAGGTCGTCCAGGCTTTTGCGTTCGGCAGCAAAGACACCCCTCCTCCCCTTCAGCGTCTCAAGTTTGAGGAAAAACGCTTCAAACAAAGTGTTCATCTCGGCGGTCGTGACCGAGCGATCCGAGTATATCAGCCGCAACCGGTTTCGCTCGCATTCTTCCCAGGTAACGATCTCGGCGTTGATCTGCTCATTGCTCGACAGCAGCCGCCGCTTGAGGTCCTCGATGACCACAGTCAGCTTCGGGTGCGCGCCTTCCGCGTGCTTTGTGATCCTTCTCATGTCCTCAACGAGCTGGTACTGATTGAGGGATTTTGAGAAGACAGTCACGAACGGCTTGATTACGTCAATTAGACCTGAATATTGGGCTCCGAGTGGTATAGATTTCGCCTGATCGAGAGCCCCGTTCAGTTCTTCCGCGTATTTGAGATAGTTGATGTTGTCACTCAAATACCCATTCAAGGTTTCCACATAGGTAACGACGATTTTATCATAGGCCTCCTTCCTCTCTCGGCTCTTCTTAACCTCGTTTTCCGCAGTCGTCGGGCAGCTTTTGGCTGACACCTGTTCGGCGGGCCTGTGAGACAGAAAATCATGAGACAGGCTGGTAAATCTCTGCTCCGAATAGACTTGCGCCGCGAATGAAGCAGTCGCGCCCCCTGCCGCGGCGGCGGTGGTCGCCGCGGTTCCGAAATTCTGCTGACTGGCGCTGACCGTGCAGCCGCACAGGAACACCAGCGCTGAGATGCTCGCCGGCAAAGAAGATCTGTTCATGCCACCCCCCATTTTCGAAATGCTCCACCACGCGAGAACACGACGGACTTCCTGTCCCGCCGTGAGCGTTTGCCGGCCTGATCCCGTATCTCTTGTCGGCGGCCTCAGCCCGGGCGTGGTAGCTCGGGCGGAGCGTTACTCAGCTGCTCCTCTTCCCAACCGGGCCGGCAGCGCGGATGTTGACGAAGCGCTTCAGCGTGTCGAACCAGAAGGGCGCCCCGATGATCGCGGCGAGCGCGGTCAGTAGCCAGCCGGCGACAGCTAGGGCCAGGGCCGTCAGCTCCGCTTTGGGCGCCACCGTGGTGCTCCAGCCTATCGGTACTTTTGCGCGCTCAAGCTCTTTGATCATTTCGGCGCGCAAGGTCTCGCGCTTTTGCGGGTCATCGAGACTCGTTTGCCTGAGCCTCTCCTGATGCCCCTGGAGGTTTTCGGCGATCGCAGCACGAGCCTCCGGCTCGCCCGCCAGAAAGGCACCGACCTTCAGCGCGTCAAGGTTGCCGAGGCCAGCGATGCCGAATCCGATGAGGAAAAGTATCCACTGGACGCGGCGCTTGTAGAGCCCCGAGAGCCGATCCATGACACCGTCGAACCAGTCGCCGATAGCCTTGTCGAAGGCCTCGAGATCGTCGTTCGCCTGCTCAGCGAACAGACGGAGCGCACGCTTGACCTGCGAGCCATCGTTGTCCAATCCCCGAGCCGCGGTGATGACTGCCTCGCCTGCATGTCCGGTGAGATAGAGATCCTTCATTGCCTTGGTGAAGACGTCGCGCGGGATATAGGACGGACCGATCTTGTCGCCGCGGGTGTTCAGCGCCGCGACCAGCGGATGATCAAAGAAGGTCTCGGTCGTGATGCCGTCCTTAATCGCGTCACCCCCAGCTTTCAGCATCTCGCCGATCTTCTTGCGCAGGTCCTTGGCGCGTAGGTCAAGCCCCTGCGCGATCACTTCCTGCAGTGCGGTGACGAGTAGCGACGCCGTCAGGAAGAACGCGATCATGCCGATCGCGAAATCGAGAAGTGGATTCGAGATAGTCATGGCTGCATCTCCGGGCTGGTCTGGAATTGCTTCACAGGGGCAGGCGGTCATCCCCCAGGACCACGCCGGCGAAGCGGCCTTCGTCCTGCAAGATTCGGATGCTCCGCTTCACGCTGGCGATGCGCGTCGCGTGGGCAGACGCCCCGATCGTGGCGAGGCTGGCAAGCCGGCCGGCAAGCGTGCCCGCAACGAGCGCCGCCTTGATCTGGTCGCTCGTACCGCGCCCTTGATGGCGGATATCCGACACCCAAATCGCCAGACGCGGGTCCTTTCCCGCCAGATTGAACGCGTTGGCTTGTGCCTTGACCTTGCGTCGCAGAATGGCGAGGGCCACCCGGACGGAGGCCGCGACTGCGTCGGGATCGTCCAATAACCAGTGCATCAGCCTGGCGCTGTTCAGCGCCTCGATCTCGCCAGCATTGAGCGTGTCCGGGTTGAGATAGCTCATGAAGCCGACGAGTTGGTCCTCGAACTTGCCGTTGGGCCTGAGCACATTGGTGACGACCTCGAGCGACCTGAGCGCTCCGCCTTCCCGGCGATGCACCTTGCCGCTCTTCAAGGTCAGGTCCGGGAAGTAGCTGGCGGCGGCCGGCAGCGTGAGCAGCTCGCGGAACAGCAGGATCAGGTTGTCGCCCGGCGTATGCGCCGCCAGCTGGTAGAAGCCGAACGTGAAGCGGGCCCGATCATAGGTGTTGATCAGCAGGTGATGTCCGCCGGCGCTCTCGGCCACCACGGTCGGCCAGATGAAATGGGCCCACAGGCCGTTCTCGGCCTCGGCCTCAAACCTGTCGTAGTGCAGCGCCGGAATCTCATCGAGAACCCTGGTCTGATAGAGGCCGCGATGGCTGCCATCGCCGTCGCTGAACGACACGGTCTGGCCGATCAGGAAGGTCGTGGGTTCCGGCCCGTCATGGTTCGCCCGCCAACGTGTGCCCTTGGTTTGCGGATTGCCGTCGCTGACTATCGAGAAATCGGGCATGGCCACCCCCCTTCTTCAAGCTTCTCCGGAACGCCGGCCGCGATCGCTCGCGGTCGGCCGGCGTGACGATGCGAGCCCGCTATTTCAGGGTCTCGATGATGCTGATGAAGTGGTCGGGCACCGGCTGGCGAACCTTGCCGGTTGACGCCAGGCGGACGATCCGGCGGCCGACAGTGTCGTTCTCGTTGCCGCCGATCGTCAGGAGATAACGCCCCTGGGCGTCGGTGCCTGTCTCGATCACCACCGCTGAATGAGACGGATAGCTCGCATGGCTGCTCGCATGCGCGAAGTCGAAGGTATTGCCGCTTCGATTATTCTGCAGGATGTCGCCGACCTTCGGCGCGTAGTCGTCGATGCGTCGCCCCTTGAACAAGGCGGCCGGATCACCGGCATCCGCGATGGCGCGATGTACGAAGACCGAGTGCTGCGCCGAAAACCGGAACTCGGTGGCGCTGGCGCCGGCGCTCTTGACGCACCAGGACACGAAGACCGCCGACCAGGGCGTGCCGACCCCGGGGAAGGTGAGGCCGATCTCCTCCCAAAATTTCTTGATCTGCTTGCGCAATGGCAGGTCGGTTTCGTGATGATCCCGAAACTTCACATGCTGATCGGTCGCGGTTGCCGCGAGCTTGTTCTGGAATGGTGTGGGCATCGATGGAGCTCCCCGATGGTTGAGGTGTAAGGGTAGGCAGAGACCGACCGACCATCGGCGCGGGTTTTGCCCGGCGCGCGACGGCGTCTTGGCTGGATTTGGTCAGGCGTCGTCCGGCTTCTTCGGCGGGATGTCCGGCGCGGCGGCCACTGCCGTCCGCGGCCGCACGTCGCCCTCGCCGACGCGGTCCGCGAGAGCGACGAGCCAGCTGATCACCCAGCGTTCGTCGGGTGTAAGAACGGTCTTCCCGGCGGCGCGGGTGGCGATGGCCCGGAACTCTTGCCAGCGCAGGTGGAAATCTGCGACGTCCCGCACGTCGGTAGTGCAGGTCGGAGTTCGTGCCATGGCGTCACCAATCCCCTCTCGTTTCATGCATGACGCAATGTAAACGATCCCGATTTCGCCGGCGCGTGAAGAAAGTGTGAAGTCACTTTCTGTCGAAAGCTATTTGGTGCTACGTCATCTTTGGGGATTGTGGGCGACGTTTAGCTATGTCCAGTAAGGTCATCGAAATCAGTCTGTTTGGCGCGTGCACCATTCGGGGGCTCGGTGCCAATGGATTCGAGATCACCGGCAGCAAACATCGCGCTCTGTTTGCTCTGCTGGCGACCGCGCCCTTCGGGCGGCGGACGCGCAGTTTTCTGCAGGAAACGCTTTGGGGCGTCGCTTGCTACGATACCGGGCGGCAAAGCCTGCGCAGGGCGCTTGCCGACATCAAGCAGGTGATGGGAGACAGTTACGGCAAGGTTCTATCGAGCACGAATTCAGACGTAACACTCGACCTCAGTGCGGTCTCCTTCGTAGGCGCCCCGGGAATAGGCGAGTTTCTCGAAGGACTGGACATCCGCGAGATCGGCTTCGCACAGTGGTTGGCGGGCATTCGCCAGAATGCGGCACAACTCGAAGGCCTGTTCGGTCATCAGCGCCACAGCATTCTGCCCACTCCCCTCCCGGTGGTGACAGTTCTACCGTTTCGGGCGATCAGCTCCGATCCGCACGACGCCATTCTTGGCGATTGGCTGGCCGAGGAGATTTGCCGGTCCCTTAGCCGCTCGAAGCTGTTGGCGGTTATCTCACATCTGTCGAGCCGCCAGTTCGTCAAGACCGGTTTCGATCTTGCCGGCGTCGCTTCCGTACTCCAGGCGCATTTTTGCCTGTCGGGAAGCCTGCGGCGGATCGGCGGAAAGCTGGTGCTGGACCTCGATTTCGTCGACGTCAGCTCGAGCCGCATCCTGTTCACGCGCCAGATCGCCTACACGGCCCAGGATTTTCTCGGCCTGTCGGCAGCCGGGATAGGCATCGTCGTCAAGGCTGTGGGAGCCGCCATCGCCGACGAAGCGATCAGCCACAGCGTCGGGCATGTCCCCGCCGAAATCGCCGATCATCGCCTGCTCGTCGCCGGCGTCGGCCTGATGCACCGCACCACATTGAGGGATTTTGCCCGCGCGCGGGAGCTGATCGAAGAGGCACTGCGGCGTGCGCCGCGCACGCCCGAAATCCACGCCTGGCTCAGCAAATGGTACATCCACGGCATCTTCAACGGTTGGAGCAGCGACACCCCACGCGAAAAGCAGCTCGCCCTCGATCATTCGGCCCGCGCGCTCGACCTTAGCCCAGACAACGCCTTCTGCCTGACGATCGACGGCTTCGCCCACAGCAATCTGTTCCGTCGCCTCGACATCGCGGAACAGCGCTACGATTTGGCGTTATCGGCCAATCCAAACGAGGCTCTTTGCTGGCTCCTGAAGAGCGCCCTGCACACCTTCCGCAACGAAGGCGAACAGGCGGTGCGAGCCTCGGAGACGGCACGTGCGCTCTCGCCGATCGACCCCTTCGACTATTATTACGACGCCCATACCGCAGGCGCCTATCTCTCGATCGGCAACTACGACCACGCCCTGGAACTGGCCGAGCGCTCGCTTCGCAAGAACGATCGTCATCTCTCGACGCTCCGCATTCTCCTGTTTGCCGCATACTACGCCGACAAGACTGAAAAATTCCGCGCGGCTGCGGAAGACCTAATGCGCCGGCAGCCGGACTTTACCGTATCCGAATACATGAGAACTCACCCCTCCGCCGAATCCGAAATGGGACGGAAAATGGAGAGGGTTCTGATTGCTGCGCGAATACCTTTGGGGGGCTGACATGGCGATCTTCGGCAACATGGGAAATATGGGAAACATGGCTGCCGCCGGCAACATGGGAAACATGGGCAATATGGGGAACATGGGCGGAATCGCCGGCGGCGCGGCGGATCCCGCCTTGGCAACCGGCCTGATGCTCAGCGCACAGATTCTGTTCGGACATGCGTCAGATCCGGACGATCCGCTGGATCTCGTCAAGGCGCGGGCAGCGCATCACCTCACGGCTGGTCCTCAGCACAATCTGGGGCGCTGGTCCCCTTGGGTCCGCGCATCGCTCTACCTGACCGATTTCATGCGCGATCTGGACTGGGCTGCGGCCTATGAGCCGGCGGCCTCCCAGGGAGAGGTTGCGTTGTTCTATCGCCAGCGCGAGGGCGCCACGCCCGGGACGAACACGTTCTACGTCGTGAAGCGCCCCGCCATGGCGGTGTTCGCCGCGCAGCTCGAGCAGTTGCGCAATTATATGGATCAGCGCGGCGAACGCGCGACGGAGATTCTGAATCAGGTCGCTCTGCCGCCGGACTATCTTGGCTCGATCCTCGGCCTGACCGCGCGCAACCGGCGAACCCTCGAGCTGATGAACATCGCCATGGTCATCGCCGGCAATGTTGCAATGATCGCGAAGCACCATCTCGCCTGCCGGCGACCCGGCGATATCGGGGCACGCGTCCTGCCGATGCTGCCGACGCCGGATCACGGCTCCTTCCCGAGCGGGCACGCTACCGAGGCCTTCGCTGTGGCGACCGTTCTGTCGGGCCTGGTCAGCTCCGATGTCGGCAAGAAGCACTTCCCGGCCGGCGAAAAGCTCGTCGCTCTGTTGCACAAGCAGGCGGAACGCATCGCCGTCAATCGCACCGTCGCCGGTATGCACTATCCAATCGACAGCTGGGCCGGCGCAGCGCTGGGCATTGCGGTCGGCCAGATCATCCTCGCGAAATGCGGCGAGCCGTCGGCCAAGTTGGTACGCTATGCCTATGACGCCCAGCCCGGCAGCGATTTCCTGCTGGCCAGCTTTTTCAATGATGCCAAGGCCGTCGCCGAGGGGCTGACCATAACCCGCGAGGCGTTCTCGGTCGATGTCAGCCCGGTCTTCCAGTGGCTCTGGAGCGAGCTCAAGGCGGAGTTCACGATGGCCTAGACGCGAAACTCCGGACGTAATCCCGAACGAAGCAGTGCATCAGGAGGCCAGCATGGCGCCGAACGACACGCTTGCCCGGCTGGACGGGCCCTATGAGTCCTGGGTCTTCGGCAGCGTGGGGCAATCCTATGCCAGTCCAGACGGACAGCTGGCTAGCGCCTCGTTCATCAGCGCGCTTGCCGAGCTGCCGGTGATTCATCCATTCTTCAAGGAAGAGACGGCGCTCGTGATCCCCGATATGGGCATCGCGCATCGCCCCACCATCTGGCAAGGTCCCGCCACGTCCGAAGCGGCGGGCGGTACCGCCTTCCTGCCGCTCATCTTCGAGCCTCTCCACATTGAGCGACCGTTCGCCCTTACCGACCTTCGCCTGTTCATGCTCGCAGTCGCCAATTTTCCGATCCCGCCCTCAGTCGAGGTCGCACCCAAGCCCCATCATGGCTTTCGGTTCAATGCGCCCCTGCCAAGAAAGACTTTCAACCAGTCCTTTGCCGAGGCCCGGAAGCGTCCTGAGCCCACATTGCAGCCGAACGCTCGCCTAAAGGCCGAGCTCGCGCGCGGCGGTCACCAAGGCGCGCCGCTGGTGATCATGGCTGTCATCGATGACGGCCTCGCCTACGCTCATCCGGCACTGCGCGACGCCGAAAACGACCCGCGCATGGAGTTCTGCTGGCTGCAATCGGCCGAAGTGACCAGCAGTGAGGCGGAAAGCGGCACCGTTCTTTTCGGTCGCGAGCATACGCGCGAGACGCTCGCGACCTTGTTGAAGCGCGAGGGCGACGACGAGGACGCCTTCTACCGCGCCGCCGGCTCGATTCGGCGCAACGGCATGGCGCAGCCGGTTGCGGGCCTGAGCGCGCATGGCGCTCACGTGCTGCATCTGGCCGCCGGCGCCTGGGGCGACGAGGCTTCTCCGGCCGAGCTGGACCGCATCCGCTTGATCGGGGTCGAGCTGCCATCGCCGATCGTGATGGACACCGTCGGTTTCGGCAAGGACGCCCATATCCTCAGCGCCGTCCATTACATCTTCGACCGCGCCGACAGAATCGCCGCAGCCTATGACACCGGGCCATTGCCGCTGGTGATCAACTTCAGCTTTGGCTTCACCGGAGGGCCGCATGACGGCAATGACCGGCTGGAGGACGCGATCAGGGCCCTGATTCTGGCCCGGAAAACAAAGGCGCCGACCGAGTTGGTGATGCCTGCGGGAAACCAGTTCCTTAGCGCACTGCACGCGCAAATCTCGACGAAGAATCTCGGAGCGGAAGACCGCTTCAGCATCCCCTGGCGCATCCAGCCCAACGATCGGACGGCCAACTACCTCGAAATCTGGTATCCGGCCGAAGTCGAGGGCGAACTTCGCCAGCCGCCAGAACCCCCACGCGTCAGCGGTCCGGGAGACATCCACTGGAAAGCCGGCAAGGCCGCGGCGATCACCACGCAGACGCCACCGCAGACCCTCTGGCCGCTCACTATCAATGGGCGCACTTATGGCCAAGTGAGCATCGACAAGTTTCGCGAGGCCCGCTGGCGCATAATGGTCATTCTGGCGCCGACGGAAACCACTGGAACGACACCGAGCGGTGCGCCCGCAGGGCTATGGCGCATCGACATCGATGCCAGCGCTGCACGAGAGCAGGACAAGATCATCTCGTGTCGCATTCAGCACGACCGCAACATCGCCCACCCGCTACATCAAGGCCGACAAAGCTATTTCGATCATCCGAAAGACCCAGCCTTCGCGGCAGACGGCCGTTGGGAGCAGGATGATGAGCGCGCCGAGTTCACACGTCGCTTCGGCAGCCTGAACGGCCTTGCGACCAGTGGCGAGGTTATCGTGGTGGCAGGCGTCGTGGCCCACTCCGCTGTCGGGCCGGACCTGCCGGCGGCCTATAGTTCCGCTGGCTCCAATCCGCCGTCGGGTAAGACAGTGACTTGTGCCGCAATCTCCGACCACTCGCCGGCGCTGCCGGGCGTCAGGGCGGCGGGAACCCGCAGCGGATCGGTATCACGCCTCTCGGGGACCAGCGCGGCGGCGCCGCAGATCGCGCGTGCCCGAGCACTGCGCCTGTTGCGGGACAAGCGCGGCGAGAACGGCAGCGAGCCCCCGCTCCAGAGCGGCGATCAAACGCCGCCGCAGAACATCTCTGCCAAGCTCGACCTAAGGCCGCGCCCCGGACACTCCAGCCATCAACGGATATCTAGCGGCGATCGGCTCTCCGCTCGGATAGGCGCCGGAGTCTTGGATGCTAGAACGCCCGACTAATTATTCGGCTATCCGGATGTGAGCAAAAGGGCAATCTGGGTTCAGGGCGTCAAGAATGTTCGCTTCAGGGCAGCCACTCAACGTCCGCTCATGGCGCATTTCATCCGGAAGCGGGCAGGGCGCTTCTGGCCCTTAGCTGACGCAAAGAAGGTCTGCTTTCGGGCTGCACTCGCATCAAGACCATTCTGGTTCGACATCGTATCTTAGATTTGATCGAAGCACTGGGGGGTATCGAGAGAACGAGGGATCCGGAAATACTGCCGCGACGCGATGTCGTCGCTTCTGGGACAGGATGAACGGTACTTCGACTGGATCATTCGCTTACGCCGTTTTGTGCCGTTCCGTGATCCACCCTCGACCGATCACCTTTTCACCAAGGCGCAGCGCGGCAATGATGCGCATTGCGACCCAGAACTTAAACGCCATTGCCGGGCCGAGCATCATGCCGGAGCGCGTCGTGTCGATGCTTCGATCTTGACGCGAGAGGCATGGCCTGTGCGTGATAAGGCGGTTGACCAGAGGAAAGATGTCTCGCCATCTCGCGCCGCCCGTCCGGAGGCCTCATGCGAAGCAACGCCGTTATTGCATCGGCCTTTTGCCGGCCTGAATAGGCGCAGTCCGTCATGCCAGCCCTCCTCCATCGTCCGCGGCGCCTTCCAGATGCGGCGGCAACGCCCCACGAGACCGGCGTGAGGCGCTCGCTCGTGTCGCTGACGCTGATGTTGAGCCTTGGTGGAGCTGCGCTAGCCCAGGCTGACACCGGCCTCGACGCCCGACTCGCAGGATGCCTCGGCTTCGCGCCGCGTCTGGAGGAGCGTCTGGCAAGGTGTGAGGCCTTCGCGGGCGATGCCGCCCTCGACGTCGCTGTCAGGATTCGGGCGGCCCGGCACGCCACCCGGATCATGATCGCCCTGCAGGACTGGGACGGGATGCTGCGCTCCGCCGAAACGCGGCTGACGCGCGCTCCGGCAGATGTCGTTGCGATCGATCGCAAGGCGCTGGCGCTTCTCGCTCGCAACGAGAGCAGGCCGCAGGCGCTGGCCATCCTCGACGAGGCGGCCAAGACCAATCCCGGGGATGTCGACTTGATGGTGACGCGCAGCCTCGCGCTCTTGGGCCTCGGTCGGCTAGACGAGGCGCTGCCGGTCGCCGACCGATCGCTGGCTCTTGCTCCGGGCAACCCTGACGGCGTGCGCGCCCGCGCTCTGCTCATCGGCGCGAGGGGCGACGCCCCGGCAGCACTGAAGGAGTTGGACGCCGCGCTGCGCCAGTCACCGGATAATCTCGTACTTCTGCGGGCGCGCGCCCATGTTCTGACGATCCTTGGCCGCTCCGCCGATGCGATTGCGGTCATCGACAGGATCATCGTGCTTGCGCCCGAGCATCGCGGCATGGCTCCGATCCGTGGCCTCCTGCATGCCGAACTGGGTGCCACGGCAGCCGCTCTCGCCGATCTGACGGAGGCGGTCCGGATCGATCCGGACAAGGCCGAGGCTTACGAGAACCGCGGCCGCATTCATCAATTGTCAGGCAACGCCGTGCTGGCGCGTCACGATTACGACGAGGCGTTGCGCCTCGATCCGCGCCGCGCTGTCTCGCTGACGAACCGCGCGGCCCTCCGGGCGGATGCAGGCGACTTCTCCGGTGCCGCTGCGGACGCCCGCGAGGCGATCCGCCTCGACCCCCGCGACGTCAATCCGCGCATCACTCTGGCCCGAACGGTCCGCGACGGCGACAAGGAACTGCCGCGCGCTTTGCGCCTGTTCGACGAGGCGCTGGCGGTCAATCCGGCCAGCGGCGTCGCCAACAATGCGAAAGGCGTCACACTCCTACGGATGATGCGGGGCGAGGAGGCCGTGCTGGCCTTCGACAAAGCCATCGCCACCGAGCCGACGAACCGTCTCTACTTCGCCAACCGGGGCGAAGGATACTATCTCATGGAACGCTACGCCGATGCGATGTCGGACTTGAACCGCGCCATCACGCTGGGCCTCAGGAACGCAAGCACGCATTACTTCCGAGCCCTCGTGCATTTCCAGCAAAAAGACTATGCCTCCGCCGCCACGGATATCGAAACAGCCGTCGCGCTCAATCCCCGGCAAGGCCCAACCCAGGCCCTGCGCGCCGCGTTGTCGATCAGGGCGGGCAATCCCTACGGCACGATCGTCGCCGCCGACCGCGCGCTGGAGCTGCAGCCGGCAAATCTGCTCGCGCTCAACGCCAAGGCTTTCGCGCTTGAGAGGCTGGAGCGCCGGGTGGAGGCGGATGAACTTCTGCGGCGCGGCCGCGCTACCGATCGCCAGGGCCAGGACATCGCGCGCGCGATGATCCTGGATATCGCCCGATGACGTCTTGTGGCTGGCCCGCCGCGGCGCGCAAGATCCACCCGCTTCCGATGCCGCGTATCTGAAAGGTCGCGCCATGAAGATTCCCCGACGCTTCGTCCTCCTTGCCGGAGCCTTCGCTTTCGCTTTCGCCGCACCAGCTGTCCAGGCTCAGCCCGATCGTGCGCCGACGGAAGTCCAGAAGAGCTATGATCGCTTCATAACGGCCTTCCGCGCCGCTCTGAAGGCAGACGACTCCGCCGCCGTCGCCGAGTTGACGATGTTTCCGTTCTATTGGGGCGAGATGCGGGACGCGGATTATTTCCGCAAGAACATCTACGCTAAGGCCTTCCCCAGGAAAGCGCGGGCCTGCATCGCACGCGGCAGGGGCCTTTATGGACGCGACGGCCTGGGCAAGGACAACTTCACGATCGTCTGCGGAGAGGACCTCTTCGTCTTCACCGGAACGCCAGCGGGCTTCCGCTTCTCCGAGGTCGGTATGAACGATTGATGGGTAGCCAGTCGCCCGCTTCCCATGCCGATCCAAACGCCGGCCGTGATGCGGCCGCGACAAACGGTGGAGGAACAGATGAACAACAAGGCCGAGCCGCCACGCGCCAACTGGATCGTCTATGTCTGCGCCAGCCTCTATCTTTCCGTCCAGGCGCTCTGGCGCTTCTTTGCCCGCGCCGGGGAGTGGCCGCCCCGCAGCGTCATGCTGCTGGAACTGGCCATTGATGTCGGCATGTCGATAGCGGCGGTCGTGCTCTATTTCCAGCTTGATCGTCAGTTTCCCGATGGCGACCGCCGGCGGCCATTCGCCGTCGTCCTGCTGGTCATGCTGATCGTCGCGATCCTCACGATTTTCTTGATCCGCTTCTCCAGCGACGTGGGCTGGTGGACCGGCCATCGCCGCAACTGGAATGATTGAAGGTGGCGTCGGGAGATGCCGTCGAGTCTCGATCCGGAAGAATGAAGAGATGCGACGGCTTCCGGGGATAATGGCGCTTGCGGTCCAGATCGCCTCAGGCCCCGCATTCACGCAAGAACGCATGACGACGATCGCGCGGGAGACATTCGCGTGCACGAGCTGGGCGGCATGGCGTGAGTACGTCCAGGCCTCGCTCACGCCCAAGGGCGCCAGGATGAGCCAGCATTGCTCCATCCGCATCGCGGCCGGAAGCAGGGTTATCGTCGTGGACGACGATGCCGGCCACGGCGCTGCCGAGATCCGGCTCGGCGGCCAGACCTGGTTCGTGGACGGCGACAAACTGAAATGAATATTGCCAAAAGTGTCGCTTGGCTCAAGGCTGCGGAAGACCTCGTGACGGGGGAGGGCTTGTGATGAATAGCACGCTGGTCATGGCTGGGGTCGGCGCCGTTGCTGCAGCGGGCCTGTTGCTGGCGGCTCAAGCTCAGGCGCAATCCTCCCCCCAGTCCGACGACGCGCGTCTCGCGCCCTGCATTGATCGGCAGCGTCCGGCGGCGGAGCGGGCCCGCCTGTGCCGGGCGCTTGGCGATGCGGCAGGAGCATCGATCGAGCTCAAGCGCCAAGGTCAGGAGGGGGAAGCCCGGGCGTTGATGGAAGCCTCCGATTGGAGCGGAATGCTTCGGGTGGCAGCGGCGCTTCTGGCCTCCAACCCGGCTGACAGGCTTGGCCATTCCTTGCGTGGCCAAGCTTACCTCTATCGCGGCCAACCGGGCGACGTCGAGCGCGCCCGCGAGGCCTACAGCGAAGGCATGAGGCACGCACCGAACGCTTACCTCTTCCCCAACAACCGGGGCATCGCCCGCAGCCTGCTGGGCGACGCCGACGGCGCGCTGGCGGATCACAGCCTGGCGCTGGCGCTGCAGCCCGACTACGCCCCCGCGCTGCTGGCCCGCAGCCGCCTGCTCAATACGCGCGGCGACCATACCGCCGCCTTGAAGGATGTCGAGGCCGGCCTTCAGGCAGGGCCTGACAGCATTCCATTGCTCGACGAGCAGTCGCGTGCGCTCGTCGGCCTCGGCCGCCAGCGCGAGGCGATCGCGGTCTTGGACAAGGTGACATCGCTCGCGCCGCAACGGCCGCTGCTGCACTTTCGCAGGGGGCTGATCAGGGCGGACCTTGGCGACAATGACGGGGCCATTGCGGATTTCACGCGCGAAATCGCGGTCAACCCTGAACTGCCCGGCGCCTATGTCCAGCGCGGCCGGCTGTACCTCGATGTAAGGAAGGACGCCGCCGGCGCCCGTGCAGATTATGACAAGGCCGTCGCGGTTTCGCCGGCTTTCGCCATGGGCTGGTCGCACCGATCGCGCGCCCGGCTCATGGTCGGGGATCTGCCTGGTGCGGAGGCGGACGCGAGTCAGGCTGTGAAGCTTGATCCAAAGGATCCGGTTGCAAAATTGACGCTGGCGGGGCTGGCCGACCTGAGGGGCGCCCCCGAGGAGTCCGTGAGACTTTTGGATGACGCAATGGCCGTCCAACCGGCGATCGTCGAGATCCGCCTTGAGCAGATCGCGCTCCTGATGCGCCTCAGTCGCGACGATGACGCCTTGCGCTCTGCGCGCGCAGGCCAGGCGCTTGCGCCTGGAAACCTCGATCTCATCGATCTCGAAGCCGCCCTGCTCCTGCGGCTCCGCCGGATCTCCGAAGGCAAGGCCGCGCTCGATCGGGCGATCGGGAACGGCCATCGGCGCGCGTCGACCCTTGCCAACCGGGCGGCCTTCGCGGTCTATCTGCGCGACTTTAACCTAGCCGAAGGCGATGTCGCCGCCGCGCTGGCGCTTGAACCGGACCATCTGGCGGCCAACGCCTTGTCGGGACTTCTCGCCGTCCGTGCCAGGGACTGGAGGAAGGCCGAAGCCGCCGCAGGGATCGCGCTTACCGCGGATCCCGACCACGGCATGGCTCTCGCCGTGAAGGCGGAGGTGCTGCGCCAGCAGGGAAAGACGGCGGAGGCCGACCGGGTCCTCGCGATGGCGCGGCGGAAGGATCCGCGCTTCACGGATGTGGTCAGGATGATCCAGGAGCGATGAGGTCCTGCGCTTGGACGCGTGACCTTCCCGCCGCATGCCGACGGCTGCTTGCTCCGCGTCCATAAGATCGGCACTGCAAATCCGACCAAACGCAGCCCGGAAAGCGCTTCCTGCGTGGCCTGCGTACGGGCGCTTGCGACGAACAGGCGGTCGCTCCCGGGTTGCGGATCGGCCACCGGGCTCATCGCGGCTTCACGCCACTCCGGATCTTGATGAACCGGGCCGGCAAATCCGACCTCTCGGGCGGAAACTGGCCGACCATGAACAGAGCGGAGCCTCCATGCGCCAGCGCCCAGGCGACGCCGGCCACGGCTCCGGTCTTGCCGGGAGGCGTGCGGAGGAAGACGACGGTGGCGACCGGGCCTTGCGGCGACGGCTCGACCTTCTGCGTCAGGATCGTCGCGCCCGGATAGCGCTCGCGGACGAGCGCCGCCATCTTCGTCACGTCGCGCGCAGCGTCGAAGCGGTCGCGCGGCCCCATCGGGAAACGAGAGACCATCGCGAAGGGCTGGTCCGTCGCCTCGTCCATCAGGTCGCCCGGCCCATCAGTCAGGATGACGACGCTGTTGGCGACGATGTTGACAACCCGCATGCCCGCCAGTTCCGTCAGGCGGAAGGGCAGGTCGTCGAGGCGCTGCTCCGTGCTTCGCTTCGTCTCGGCCACGCTGAGCAGCGATGCCCGAATGGCGGCTGCGTCGGGGAAGGTGGCGGTGTCCGGCACCTGCATATGGGCCATCACGTTGCCGTCGTTCCCTTCGACCACCATGACGTAAGCGAGCAATGCGCGTCGCGGCATTCCCAGCCTGACGAGCAAGGCGGGCCGCCCAGCCGCAGTAAGCTGCTCGACATGCTCCACGCGGCTTTCGTTCGGCGTCCCTTCATGCAGCCCGGCGCCGATCGTGAACTCCTGTGCGTTGATGGGCTCCTTCGGCCGCTCGATGAGCATGATCACTGCGCCGTTCGGATGCCGGAACATCTCGGGCGATGTGCCGTCGAGCGCGAACTCCGCCGGAGGAACGATCGACCACTTCGTGCCGGGGAACCGGACTGAGGCCGGGTCCGGGACCGGCAAGGCGCGAGCCGGGGCTTCGGCGATCCTGTCAGTGACGCTCAGCAGCGCGGCGCGGATGGCGGCGAGGTCGATGCCCGTGGCCGCATCCGGTACCGTCAGCGTCACGCCGACGTTGTGGCGCTCGCCTTCCACGAAGAGGCTGTAGGCCAGCGCGCTTTGCTGCGTCATACGCGCCGTGGCCAGGAACGCTGGCCGGCCGCCGGCCATGACGGCCTCGACCGATTCGAGCCGCCCCTCGTCGTGCGTGCCTGCCGCCGTGAGGGCGCCGGTCGCGCCGAAGCTCGCGCGCGTCAGGGGCTGCTTCGCAAATTCGACGAGGGCGATGTGCGCTCCGCTGCGATGGCGCAGCACGGGCCAATGCGGACTCGACTGCGCAAACCCCGGGGGCGGAGCCAACCACCAGCCCGAGCCAGGGAACTTCATCAGGGCCGACTGCTCCGCCGGGAGGCGGGCGGGGTTCTGCTGCGCAGTGGCCGGCACGGCCGCTGCCAGGCCGAGCGCGATTGCGCCTCCAAGGCCAATCATCGTCAGGTACCCCATCCGAACGCTCCTCACGCTGCCGCTCCGTCCGACCGCGCGCATCTCGCCTATCTCGGCGTCACGCCGTCACGGATGCTGGCAATGCGGGCCAGCATGTCAGGTCTGTCCAATGGATGCTGCGCGATCACGAACACCAATTGGGGGCCGGTCAAGCGCATCCAGGCCGTGCCGCCAAACTTGAATTTGGTGCCTGTGGGCGTGCGTTCGAATACGATGGTGGCGACTGGCCCCTGGGGCGTCGGCTCGACGCGCGTCGAAAGAACTGCCGTTCCCGGATAGCCGCGCTGGAGTCGGGCCGCCAGTGTCGGCAAGGCCTGCTCGGCATCGAACCGTTCTCCTGGGTTGGGCGGAAAAACAGAAATGACTGCGAAGGGTTGGCCCGTGGGCTCGTCCATCTTGTCGCTTGGCCCATCGGTCAAGATGACGATGTCGCCGACGGTGTCGACCAGACGCATCCCGCCAAGCTCGCGCAACCGGAAGGGCAGGTCGCTCAGCCGTTGTTCCTGGATGCGCGCCTGCTCCGCAAGGCTGAGTAGCGTGGCGCGGATCGTGGCGGCGTCGAGGTCGACAACAGCGTTCGGAATGGAGAAATAGGCCATGATGTTGCTGCCCGTGCCCTCCACTGTGGCGATGTGGACCACGGACGGGTGCCGCGTCCTGCGGAGACGGATTAGCATCGCGGGCCTGCTTTGCGCGGTCGCCAGCTCTACAGATTCCAGCACAGCCTCATTGGGCTGCCCCTTTCTCTCCAATGTTCCGACGGCGCTCGTCGAGCTGATGTCGAGAGCTTGGCGCGGCGCTTGGAACATCATGATTTCGGCACCGTCGGGACGCCGTATCGTCCGCCTCGCCGAGGTGGAGAGCGCGAAGCCGGGCGGCGCTGCAATCGACCATTCGGTTCCGGGAAACTGGACGCGCGGCTGCTGTGGCTGAGGGCGTATGTCGTCGGTCGGGCGCGCCGCGGGCTGCGCCAAAGCCGGAGCGCAAAGGACGGCCACCCATCCGAGAACCGGGATCGCCAAGCGTCGCATGGTCATCGCTCCTATCATCGTGGCCGCAGCTTTTGGCAGCCTACAGCGCAGCTACTCCTCACGGATCGCGTTGCGCAGGTCGTCGCATGCTGCCTCCGAAACCTTCGCCAGGCGGAACACGCGGTCGGAGGCCCCGAGCCGGACCATGCGGCCCTTGTCCACGCTCACCTTGTCGCCGGTGCGCAACCGAACGGCCGGGGAAAGGCGGGCCAGCAATCCTCCGCCCTCAGGTTGAATATCGACGTGACCGTTGAAGTCGTCCTCCTCGGCGCTCATGAAATCCTCTTCGTGATAGCGCAGTGCGCCCCGTCCCCGTTGCTAGGAATCTCCCGCCTTTGCCGATCCAACTTCGTCCCGCCGAAAGGTTGCTCGCACCACGCGATGATGCGGCGGACCTGGCTGTCGCCGCGGCGCGTCAGCTCGACGCGCAGAAAATCGACAGGGGGAACGCCGACGCTGCCGGGGATGGGCTCTCGGCTGACCAAGACGCGGATCCGCGTGACGGTCTGGGTGGGGTTCCGCGCGAGATGCGCGCCATCGTAGACCCGCTCGAAGCATGCTCTTGCATTGGCGTCGGAAGCGATCACGCCTGGCACGGCGTCGCCGGTTTCCGAGCCGATGGCGACGAAGAATGCCGCAGTCAGAAAAAGGCACATCGTTGCCCACCTCCGCCAAGGACGAAGATGGTGCGGCTCGTCCGGGCCGGCGTCAATCGGGATGTCCATGCAGCGATCCTTGCGGCCGTCAGGGACATTCCCGATGAAAGCTCCGGCGGCCAACCGATCCGCGTTCCGCCTGACGAAGCGCCGCCGAGTACCATTGGGCCGGTCGTGAATGTCCGCTTCGGGGCATAGCCTCGACGTCTGCAACTGGCGTGATTGCGAAGCGGCTCGCAATCAGAGTGATCGAACTCCGGCCCCGGGACCGAGCCGAAGTCGCCAAGGCCACAAAAGGACCACGGAGACCGGCTCCGCTGGCGCCCTGAGAGACCTGAACGAAGCCGCATTCGCTATGGAGAACCGGTCCGCCTCAAAACGTCAAAGAACGGGTGCCGACCCCGCCTGTAGCTCCTCGAACGCCGGAATGCGGCCCTGGAACCACCAGGATGCGGCCGCCCGAGACATCGCCGCTCCGTCGTGGCCGATGCCGTCGACCGTTAGGATTTGCCAGTTGAACGGCACGGCCAGACGCGCCGCCTCCCGCTTGGCGAAATCATGCATGAAGTGCGCTCGGGCATAACGGTGTTCGCCCTGCGCCAGCGCCTCCGAGCCGGCAGGCAGGTTGGGGTCCCCCGTGTTGATGTCCTGATTGCCGGCGAAAATGATCATCGGATAGGCCAGCCAGCGCGCCAGAGCGGCCTCGTTCAGGCCGAGCTCGCCGAGGCCTTCCGGGAAGGGGCGGTCCAGCATCGGCAGCGTGTACCAACCGGAATTGGCGGCCATCGCCGCCTCGAACGGTGCATGATCCTGCGTCGCCAGCAGCCGGTGCAGGAACTGGCCGCCGGCCGAATGGCCAAAGATCCGGGCCTTGGCGCGGCGCGTCACGCCGCTACGGCGCAGCGCCTCGAACACGCGCGCCGGGATGCCGTAGAGCCAGTTTTCGCGAGCACGGACGGCGCCGTCTTCGCCGATGACGAGTCCGTTATTATAGCCCTCGGCCTTGGGAAAATGCGCGTTCGGAAAGGTCGGTGCGATGATCAGGAGATTGTGCTTCTCGGCGGCCGGAATCCAGAAGTCGCGATAATCGTCGCCATTGCGCATCATGCCGTGCTGGACGATCACGACCGGGTCGTCGGGGCCGTGGCTGGCGGGGCGGAAATAGTTCACCTCAAGCGGGCGATCGGGATTTGAGCCGTCGACGAAGGGTAGGACGCCGCGTCCGATGGCGGGCTCTAGGCTCGTGGTGATCATGCCAACTCCGGGGCGGTATGCAGGTGACAGGCGGCGCTGCGCCCGGGCGCTATGCCCGTCAGCTTTGGCGCAACCTCGCGGCAGACCGGCATGGCGGCGGGGCAGCGCGGATGGAAGGCGCAGCCGGGCGGTGGCGCCAATGGCGAGGGCAATTCGCCCTTGAGCGGTTCGAACGCCCGGCGACGGTTTGCAGCCGACGGGATAGCCTTGATCAGCGCAGCGCTATAGGGATGGGCCGGCTCGGCGAAGATTTCGGCCGCACGACCAATCTCGACGATGCGGCCGAGATACATGATCGCGACGCGGTCGCTGATATGGCGCACCAGCCCGAGATCATGGCTGACGAAGAGATAGGTCAAGCCGTAGCGCTCGCGCACATCCATGAACAGGTTGATGACCTGGGCCTGGATCGAGACGTCGAGTGCCGAGACCGGCTCGTCGCAGACCAGGAAGTCGGGCTTCACCGCCAAGGCGCGCGCGATGCCGATGCGCTGGCGCTGGCCGCCCGAGAACTGGTGCGGATAGCGCTCGCGATAGGCGAGATCGAGCCCGACTTCGGTGAGCGCTTCATCGACCGCGGCATTGATCTCGGATTTCGGCCGGAGCTTGTGCACCGCCAGCGCCTCGCCGACGATCTTGCTGACCTTCATGCGCGGATCGAGCGAGGCGTAGGGATCCTGGAAGACCATCTGCACCTTGAGCAGGAAGTCGAGCCGCTCCTTGCCCTTCAGGGCCGCGACTGGTCGCTGGTCGTAAATCACCTCGCCGGCGGTCGGCTTGAGGATGCCGGTGACGACGCGCGCCAGCGTGGACTTGCCGCAGCCGGATTCGCCGACGAGGCCGAGCACCTCGCCGCGCGCCACGGTGAGGTCGACGCCATCGACGGCGCGCGCGGTCGGCGGCGGCTTTCCGCGACCGATGCCGGCAAGAATGCGCTCGGCCAGCGTCGCCTTGCCGCGAAAGTGCCGCTTGATGCCGCGCAGTTCGAGCAGGGGAGTGGGAGGCTGTATGCTCATGCCGCCGCCGCCAAAGGTACAGGATTGTGGCAGCGGAAATTGCGCTCGGCATCGCCCTGCGGCGCCGGGTCCTGCTCGGCGCAGACGGGCAAGGCGCGCTCGCAGCGCGGCCTGAACGGGCAGCCGCTCGGCCGGGAATCGATGCGCGGCGCCACGCCGTCGATCTGCTTCAGCCGGCTGCCGGGCTCAGCATGGGAGGCGGCCGAGTTCAGCAGGCCCAGCGTATAGGGATGGCGCGGGCGGTCGAGCACGTCATCGACCGGGCCGGTCTCGACGACGCGGCCGGCATACATCACCGCGACCCGATCAGCGAGTTCGCCGACGACGGCGAGGTCATGCGTGATCCAGAGGATCGCGGTCCCAGTCTCGCGGCTGAGCTTTTGCACCTCGTAGAGGATCTGGCTCTGAATCGTGACGTCGAGCGCGGTCGTGGGCTCATCGGCGATGATCAGGTCGGGCTTGTTGAGCAGCGCCGTGGCGATGGCGACGCGCTGGCGCATGCCGCCGGAGAATTCGTGCGGATACTGCTTCAGCCGCGCCTGCGGTGAGGAGATGCCGACACGCCCCAGGGCCAGCGCAGCCTCGGCTAGGGCCTCGGCCCGGCTGCAGCTGCGGTGTTCGAGGATTGCCTCCGCCATCTGCTCGCCGATGTTGAGCACCGGGTTCAGCGTCATCAGCGGGTCCTGAAAAATCATCGCGATGCGGTTGCCGCGCAGATCACGCAGGCGCTCTTCCGAAGCGGCGCGCAGATCCTCGCCCTGGAACAGCACGTCGCCGGCGACGATCTCGCCCGGCGGGTCGATCAGCCCGACCAGCGAGAAGCCGGTCACCGACTTCCCGGAGCCGGACTCGCCGACGAGACCCAAAACCTCGCCGCGGCGCATGGTGAGATCGACGCCGTCGACGGCAAGCCAGGCGCCGTCCGGCGCATGGAAGGCAGTCCTGAGGCCGCGCACTTCGAGCAAAGACGCGCTCATGAGCCGCGCACGTTGAAGCTGCGGCGCAGGCGCGTGCCGACGAGGTTGAGCGACATGATCAGCAAGACCAGCGCGATGCCCGGAAAGACGGCGATCCAGTACTCGCCCGAGAGCAGGAATTCGAAGCCGTTGGCGATGAGCAGGCCCAGCGATGGCTGCGTCACCGGCACGCCGACGCCGAGAAAGGACAGCGTCGCCTCCAGCGTGATCGCGCTGGCGATGCTGATCGTCGAGACCACCAGAACCGAGCCGATCGAATTCGGCAGCAGATGCGCCAGCATGATGTGGCGCGTCGGCAGGCCGAAATTGACCGCCGCCTCGATATACTCCTTGCGCCGCTCGACCAGCGCCGAGGCGCGCATCAGCCGCGCATATTGCGCCCATTGCACCAGGACGATGGCGAGCACGACCTTGTCGACGCCGCGCCCGATCGAGGCGAGCAGTACCAGTGCGATCAGGATCGACGGGAAGCCCAGCATGAAATCGACGACGCGCATGATCACCGCATCTACGGCGCCGCCGAACTGCGCCGCGACAAGTCCGGCCGCAATGCCGATGGAGAGCGCGCCGATCGTCGCGGTGAGGCCGACCAGCAGGCTGGTGCGCAGGCCGTAGAGAATGGCGCTGAGCATGTCGCGGCCCTGCGCGTCGGTGCCGAGCCAGTAGACCATGCCGTTCATGCCGGCTTCGCCGGGCGCCAACCGGTTGTCCATCACGCTGAGCGCGCCGAGATCATGCGGATTTTGCGGCGCGATGAAGGGCGCGAGCAGCGCCAGGGCGACCATGATGCCGAGCAGGATCGCGGCGCCACGCGTGGTCGGCTTGTTGCGCAGGCGCTGCAGGACCGCCGCGCGCAGCGTGGTGTCCGCGAAAGCGGGAACGGGCGTGCTCATGCCGATTCGCTCGTGAGTTTTACGCGCGGATCGAGTGCCGCGTAGAGGATGTCGACGATGAAGTTCACGGCGACGAAGAGCAGCGTGGCCAGCAGGACATAGGCGACGACCACAGGCCGATCGAGTTGGTACACGGAATCGATCAGCAGCTTGCCGACGCCGGGCCAGGCGAACACGGTTTCGGTGATCGTCGAGAAGGCGACGAGGCTGCCGAATTCGACGCCGATCACGGTGACGACCGGGATCAGGATGTTGCGCAGGATGTGCCGGCCGACGATGCGCCGGGGCCGGACGCCCTTGGCGCGGGCATATTTGACGTAGTCCTGGCTCGTCGCCTCGGTGGTGCCGGCGGCGACCAGGCTTATCATCAGCGCCATGTTTGGGATCGCGAGATTGAGCGCCGGCATGATCAGATGGTGCAGTCCATCGAGCGTCAGCAGGCTGGTCTGGATGCCCAGCAGCGAGACCGTCTCGCCACGTCCTGCCGTCGGCACCCAGCCGAGCACGACGGCAAACAGCAGGATCAGCATCATGCCCTTCCAGAAACTGGGCAAGGAATAGCCAAGCACCGTGCCGGCCATGATGACGCGGGACGGGCGGCTATGGGGGTTGAGCCCGGCCAGAAGGCCGAGCGGCACGCCAACCGCGACCGCAAGGCTCATCGCCAGCAAGACGAGTTCGATGGTCGCAGGCAGCCGGGTCAGGATCAGTTGGATCGCCGAGACGCCATGCACGAAGGAGCGGCCGAAATCGCCTTTGAGGGCCTGGCCCATGAAGGTGAAATATTGCTGCCAGATCGGTAGATCGAGCCCGAGGCGCCGGATCAACGCCTCACGATCGGCCGCGCTGGCCTGCGGCGAGACAAGCAACTCGATCGGGTCTCCGATGCCGTAGACGGCAAAGAAGACCACGACCGACACCGCCAGGAGCACGAAGACGCTCTGGATCAGGCGCTGCAGGACATAGGCAGTCATCGCGGACGGCCTATGTTGTTGTCATCGCACGTTTTCAAGGTTCTAGTTTACGGGCTTGACCGACATCGCGAGCATGAGCTGGTCGACGCGACCGGCAACGGCGAGGTTGGCCTTGTAGGCCCAAATGCCGCTTTCGAAGTGTAGCGGGATGAAGGCGTTGTCGGCGAGCACCAGCTTGCCGGCCTCCTGCAGCATTTCCGAGCGCTTGGCGTCGTCGAGCGTCGAGATCGCGGTCCGGATCAGCGTGTCGAAGGCGTCGTTCTTGTAGCCGCCATAGTTGGAACCGCCGATGGTCTTGGCCTCGTTGGGGGTCGGCGGCCACTGGCGCAGGAAGGATGCGGCCTCGCCGGTGCCCGAGCCCCAGCCGCCGATCGCGACGCTGAATTCCTTCTTGGCCCGGCGCGGGAAATAGATCGCCCGCGTCATCGCATCGACCTCGGTCTTGATGCCGATCTGGGTCAGGTATTGCGCGACGGCCTGGGTGATCTGGCTGTCGTTGATATAGCGGTCATTGGTGGTCGAGAGCGTCAGCTCGAAGCCCTTTGCATAGCCGGCTTCGGCCAGGAGCTTCTTGGCGGCGGCCGGGTCATAGGCGAGCTTGGCCGGGTTCGGCTGGGTTCCGAACATGCCTGTCGGCAGGTACTGGTAGGCCGGCTCGGCGGCGCCGTCCATGATCCGCTTGACGATGGCGTCGCGGTCGATCGCCAGCGACATCGCCTTGCGCACGCGCGCGTCCTTGAGCGGGTTCTTGCCGTCCTCGGCCTTGACGAAGGGGCTCTGGTCGCGGCCGACATCGAGCTGGAAATAGATCACGCGGGTCGATGGCGTGATGACATGGCCGAAGCGCTTGTCGCTCTTGATCCGGCTGAGATCGCGCGCGGCGGGGTTCTCGATCACGTCATAATCGCCGGCAAGCAGGCCTGCGAGACGCGGGCCGGCATTGGTCACCGGCACGAAGCGCACGCTCGCCCAAGGCTCGGCGGGGCCCCAATAGGTCGGGTTGCGGTCCAACTCGATGGCCGAGCCGCGAACATAGCTCTTCAGCTTGTAGGGGCCGGTGCCGATCGCGACCGTGCCGTCGTTGAAATTGTTGACCGCTGGCCAGGGCCCGGTGACGCCGCAGTTCTTGGCGACGTCGTAGCTGATCGGGCCATGCTCGACGATCGAGGCGCTCAGAATCGGCAGGCCCGACAACAGGTTCGGCAGCAGCGGCTCAGGCTCTGTCGTATTGATGACGAGCGTGTGCGCATTGGGGGCTTCGACCGAGGCGAAATTGCCGGTGATGTCGGCAAAGGAGCCGGAGACCTTTGTCTCGTTCTTCAGCGTCCTGCAGAAGGTGAAGACCACGTCCTCGGAGGTGAAGGGCTTGCCGTTGGAGAACGTCACGCCTTGGCGCAGCTTGAAGGTCCAGCGGTTCTTGCCGTCGTTTTCCCAGGAGGCGGCGAGGCCCGGATGCAGCGCCTGCTTGGCGTCCTGCAGCACCAGGCCGTCGAAGATGTGCATCGCCAGCGCATTGTTGGGCGTCAGATCATGGTAATGTGGATCGACTGCCGTCGGCTCCGAGGAGAGTGCGATCTTGAGCGATTGCGACCAGGCGGCACTCCCCGAGAGGCACACACCCGCCACACATGCGACCACGATTTGGCTGCGCAACGACATCATTCACTCCCTCCTTCTGCCATTTTGACAGATTGATTTTCGCCGTCTACGAAACATGAAACTAATCTATCGTCAATCGGACGAATGATCGATGTTCCCGACCCTGAAGCCAACCACAGATCTGGCAAGCAGAATCGCGAGCCTCTACCCTTCGCTGAGCGCCGGCCACCGCAAGGCCGCCGACTTCGTGATGCAGCATCCGCTGGATACGGCAACGATGACGATCGAACGGTTGGCAGCGAAGAGCGGCGCCTCCACGGCGACATTGACGCGTTTCGTCAGGGCGCTCGGCTTCAGCGGCTATGGCGAATTTAGAGCGTCGCTATCCGAGGCGCTCAAGCTGGCGATGGAGCCGGTGCGCGGCTTGGCCGACAGCCAAGATGCGCCAGCCTCGCCCTATGCGACGCTGATCGGGGCGCTCAGGGATCAGGCGGCCAACCTCGACGCCGCCATTGCCGCATTGGATGATGCGACTGTCACCCGCGCCATCGAGTTGCTGCTCGGCGCCAAGCGGATCTTCATTGTCGGCACGGGGGCAAGCCACCATGTCGCGTCGTTCCTCGAGGAGGGGTTGGCGCTCTACCTCGATGCCGACGTCATCTTTGCAGCCTCACGCGTTGGGCCGACCCGCACGATCCGCCAGATGCTATCGGGAGGGCGTGGCGACCTCGTGGTCGCGATCTCGATGCCGCGCTATTCACGATCGACTCTCGAGATCTGCAGCTTGGCAGCGCAGCGCAGCATGCCCATCCTTGCCCTCACGGACGGCCTGATCTCACCGCTCGCCCGGGTCGCGGACCTGACGTTGTTCGCGCCGGCCGGCAGCCGTCTCCTGCCGAACTCGCCAAGCGCCATCTTCGCCCTGGCGGATGCCCTGATCACCGCGGTAGCGCGGGAAAGGCCCGATTCCGCCGACGCGCTCAGGAAGTTGAGCGAGAGCATGCTCTGGGATTTTCACCGGTAGCGGTGGAGATCTTGAAAGCGGCCCGAGCGCCACTGAGTTCGCCAAACGGCAATCGCTGCGGGCGTTCCTGCTGGAGCGTCAAATGGACTGGGGAAGCAGGATAATCGCCGCACTGGCGCAAGATCTCGTCGAGCTGGCCCAGCCTGACACGCGTTAGTTCCGAGGATGCGAGGATGCAGGCGCCGAAAACGGACATTCTTGCCTGCCTCAGGTCGCCATTAGACCCCGGACGCACACCGTGAATGTCTGGTTCGGGGCGGCAGCCCAGAGTCTGCCTGTTGGCGCAAAGCGGTACAGCATCGCTTGAACGGCGCGCCCGGCGATGGGCTCTCGACATCCAAGAACCCCGCAAGCGCGAACGTCTGTTGGGGTGACGGTTGGGGCGCGGGTCGTCCGCTTTTCTCGATTTCTTAATCAAATCAAATATTTGGTGCAGATAAATTGGCGGTGGACGGAGTTCGGACCGGACGACGCTGCCCGGCTAGCTGTCGCTCCCAGCGTCGGCTCGCTGATTTCCTGCTGCCGGCTGTTCTCCCTGTTCTTCCTGTTCTTTCCTGAAAAATGCAGGTGATCTCCAGTTGGCCGGGTTGCTCGCGATGGACCCGTCGTCGCAGGCCTGGGCTCATCGTCTCTCCAGAGTCCCGCATTTTCGAGCCATTATCGCCGAGCGGTGCGCCTCTTTGCGCCTGCTTCTCGGCAACTGACGGGAAATCCCACTGCCCTTTGCCGGGATCCGATTGCCGCTAAGCGGGATTGGATTGTCGTTTGCCGGGATCGGATTGTCGTTATGCGGGATGGCATTGTCCGGTAGCGAGATCGAATTGCCCACAAGCGGGATCGGCCTGCCGTGAGCCGGGATCGCATTGTCGTTTGATGCAGCCGCCTTGCAGCTCTGCGGGATGCGGCAAGTCCGACCAGACCATAGGCCAGTGCCGATGCCAGTGGTTCGCAGAATTCGCCACTTCGGTCAGCCGCGAGCCCAACGGCGGCTTCCACCAAAAAAGAGCAAGCGTCGTTTTCAACTCATTCCGGGTTTGAGATTCTGGGCGAGCCTTGAACCGCGCTTGCAACGGTTTTCGAATATAGCCGGCTAATCTAAATGATGCTCCTGCCATGATTGGGCGCGCAGCCAGAGCTTTCGCTTGATCGAGCCACATTATTGTTCTTCATATGTTCTCATTGTAGCAACGCCGGGAGCTTTGCGTGTCGCAGCCACATCCCAAGATCGAGATGCTTCCAATCGCCTCGCTTCGCCCGTATGCGGGCAATGCCAGGCGTCATTCCCGCAAGCAGGTTCGCCAGATCGCCGAGAGCATCCGGCGCTTCGGCTTCACCAATCCTGTCCTGCTCAGTGACGAGAGTGAGATCATCGCCGGGCATGGTCGGATGCTGGCAGCAAGAGAGCTGGGCATCGTTGAAGTACCGACGCTGCGGTTGTCGCATCTCAGTGCGGTGGAGCGGCGCGCCTATGTGCTGGCTGACAACAAGCTGGCGCTCAACGCGGGCTGGGACACAGAGATCCTGGCGATCGAGTTCGAGGCGCTGGGCGAGCTCGACTTCGATCTGTCGCTGACCGGCTTCTCGATCGCTGAGATCGACTTTACGCTCGATCAGGCTCGCGAGGCCAGGACCGAGCCCCGGCCTGCTGCAGACGTAATCCCACCACTTCCTACGATACCGGTGACGCGCTTCGGCGAGATCTGGCAACTGGGTCGTCATCGCCTGCTTTGCGGCGATGCCCGATCCACTGACGATCTCGGTCGCTTGCTGGGCAATGATCGCGCTGATCTCGTCTTCACCGACCCTCCCTACAATGTGGAGATCGATGGCCATGTCTGCGGGCTCGGCTCCGTGCGCCACCGAGAGTTTGCGATGGCTTCCGGCGAGATGTCGCGCGCAGAGTTCACGCACTTCCTGACGACGACCCTGTCGAATGCGTCGGCAGTCTGCCGCGACGGCGCCATCGCCTTCGTCTGCATGGACTGGCGCCATATGCGCGAACTCCTCGATGCCGGCGAAACGGCATTCAGCGAGCTGAAAAACCTCTGCGTCTGGAACAAGAGCAACGGTGGCATGGGCAGCTTCTATCGCTCGAAGCATGAACTGGTGTTCGTCTTTAAAATCGGTACGGCGCCTCACACCAACAGCTTTGGCCTCGGCGACACCGGCCGCTACCGCACCAATGTCTGGGACTATGCCGGGATCAGCAGCCTCAGTAGCCAGCGCATGGATGAGCTTGCGATGCATCCAACCGTCAAGCCGACGGCGTTGGTGGCTGACGCGATCAAGGATTGCTCGAAGCGCGGCGAGATCGTGCTCGATATTTTCGGCGGCTCCGGCACAACGCTGATCGCAGCCGAGACCTGCGGTCGCCAGGCGCGCCTCCTCGAATACGAGCCCGCCTATTGCGACACCATCGTCGCGCGTTGGGAGAAGCTCACCGGCAAGCATGCGGTTCTGGCTGGATCGAACCAGCGCTTCGAGGATGTCGCTGAGGAACGTGCGTTCTCCGGCAATGGCGCTCTGGTTCGGGAGGGCTGATCCGTGGCCCAAAGCGATGATCCAGAGCGTCCCGGCAAAGTTCCCGCGTCAACCATCCAGGATGCCAAGGCCGAGCTGTTTTTCGGGGAAAAGCCTATGCCGAGCGGGCGCTTCCAGCCGGGCCAGTCGGGCAATCCCAATGGACGCCCTAAACGTGCACCGGAGCTCCCCTTTTCGCTGCAGGACAATGCTGTCCACCTAGCGACGCTGCGGGAATCGAGGCGGCTGGTCACGGTCCAGCCCAACGGTACGAGCACAGAAGTGTCGATGCTCGATGCCGTGGTCCAGTCGCAGATCACCAATGCGGTGAAAGGCAATCCGCTGGCGCAGCGCGATGCTCTGCTGCGGATCGAACGGGCGTACCAGCAAGAGGCCCGCGAGATCGCCGACAGTCACGAGTTCTGGAGCCGCTACCGTGATCAGCAATGGGCGGAGATCGAGCGGGCCAAGCGCAATAGGACGCCGCTACCCAACCCGTTGCCGCATCCAGACGATATCGTCATCGAGCCGGGGCGGCCGGTACGTGTCGATGGGCCGATCGATGAAGCCGACATGGCGTTATGCACGCAGTCCTGCCTTTACCGCGATACGCTGCTTCTGCAGCAGGCTCTCGATGAAAGGCTGGCATCCGCCCATCCTGGAGATGGGTACCGCTCCGGCGGATCGTTGATCTGGGCCGTGGCCTTCAACAACCTCATCTACAAGCGCTTCCAACTGGATGAGAACCAGCTGATCTGGCAATCGCTGCGAAACGCCTCGATACCCAAGCGCGAACTTTTGAAAAAGCTGCATCGAGCCTGGCAAACATTGGGCGTCACTGCACCGCGGGGAACGCGGTTCGCTTCATTCGAAATCGTCGAAGCGATCGTTCGGTTTGGTGGCGAGATCACGGCGGCGACCATTGCCGGAGACGTAGATCGGGACGAGTTTTTACGGCGCGAGTTCAACGACGCCGCTCTCAACATCATAGAAAGATTCAAAGCCAGATTGGCCGCCTAGATCGAATTGAGAGCAGCCAGACCCGGAAAGAACGCAATTGCACGCGTGTGTCGCCGGGCAGTTAGCAGAGGGTCTGGCCCTCGCATCGATGGGCAAGAACGACGATGGCACGATCAAGACAGTTCATCGATGGCTGGCGCCACTCCGAAAAGAGCCTCGTCACCTGGCTGCTTAACCGATCGCAATGCATGGGCGATCCTCACGCACAGGCGCTGTTGAATGTAGCTGCGGACGACTTCGGCAAATGGGCAAAAGGTCGCTACCCCATCACAGCATGGGAAAGCCCGCCTAGCCCGAAGGACCCTCTAGCGGTGTTTCGGGCGGCAGTTCGACGCGAAGCTTTGGAGGAAGCAGCGAGGATCGTCGAAGACCATGCACGCGATCCGGAACAGGGAGTTGCCCTTCCAGCCGACGTCCAGCGCCGTAAAGTTGCGAAAGCCATCCGCGCGGCGATGTGACCCGATTGATAACCGTTGAGGGCGTGATGGCCGAGCTATGAGATTGGTGAAATTGCCAAGCAGCCGCTGCGTCAGGTGATCAACGGGACAAGGATAACGACGCGACCGGATGAGGTCGATGTTGGCGAAATCATTCGCAATACGATACGCCAAATCGAGGGACGGGATCGGCGAAAACTATGGCCCGTTCAATGGGCTCAGTCGCTTCTACCTGCCGATGATGCCGATGTTGACCGGCCCCGCAAAGCTATCGGCAATGGGCCCGCGAACATCCGTCATCGATCCGTCGATACAGCCGACGGGATATGCGGCGTTTTGCATTTCGTATGAGTTTGCGCATTGAACTCGCCGGAGCGCGGGTGGGGCGCTTCTCCGATCTTGGCCCTTTGCCGACTCCCAGAACGACCGCTTTTGGGCAATCGGTCGAGCCCGAGACTGGAGGTGCTGAATCGGACGCTTTGCCCGCCATTTCAGGAGCTCGTCGCGACAGTGCGAGAGGAGCGTCTACCATCAGGTGTCATTTACAATGCCGTTGCGCGGTTTCACCGAGTACGAGCGAATGGAATGGTAGCGAGTTGCCCGATCGATATCTCGCCTGTTTAGGCCTATGCTGGATGTGACTTAAGTGGATAAGCGGACACACGAGGCGGTTCGGCAGGCGCGGCAGAATTCAACGCCATTCGCTTCTCTTATCGGGCACGTGGAGAAGGTAGGTGCGTACCGCGATATCGCCCAACAGATCTCGGCCCGTTTCGGAAGAAAAGATTGATAGTATCTCTTTGGTCTCGGCTAAAGTATCCGGCTGTTTCCGGTCTGCACTTCGATCAGATACTTCCGAAGTACCACGGTTCCGGCCCACCTTTCGGGCAGGCAACCGATCTGCGCTGTTCACCGCAAAACTACATATCCTGATCCCGGTCCAGCCGTTCGGCCTTGCGAAAGATCGGCAAGGCGCTCGTTCCCTCGTCGCCCCAGGCGAGAAGATAGAAGTCGCGCAGCTCGATTTGGTCGTTGCACCATTGCAGCGTCGGTTCCGAGCCGTCTTCCGGCCAGGGAATGACCTGGCTCATCGGCACGGTGGCCGAGCCCCAGCTGTTGTCCGAATCGATCTCGACGATGCGAAAGATGTCGGTGAGCTGGCGGCCTTCGCCTGGACGCGGGCTGACACCGTCGAGCCCGGTGAAGGCGTCCTTGTCGCAATGGCCGATGGCGAAGCGCGAGGTGTTCTTCCCGCTCCAGCGAAAGACCAGTTCGCCGAAGATCCGATCGACCGTCTTGTACATCCTGAAAGCGGCGATCCCGGCGACGGGCGCGACGACGGCCAGCGTCGCCTCGGCCTCCACATGGATCGGAGTCGGCGTGGCCCAATCGCCGGTCAGACGGTAGAAGCGGTTCACCGTGGCGCTCTGGGGCATGGAGCCGGTGAGGGATGGCGTTCCCGCTGGCTTCACGATCTTCTGCAGGACCGTGTTGCCTTCCATCAGCCGGCCGTTGAAGGCCCATTTTCCGATCAGGTTCCAGGTCAGCATCACCCGTTCGTCGCGCGCGGCCGCCGGTGGCGTCATCCGGAATTCCACGACCGGCATCACGACGTCGACACGCACCGACTTGTCGAGCACCTTGCGGGATCTGCGGTTGGCCGGGTCCATCTTGTAGAGCGAAAGCGTGTAGTCCGTCGTTTCGGCATAGGGCAGGTGTTCGAAGGTGCCGACCGGAAGGCCCAGCAGTGGCGGGGCCCCGGCGCTGCTCTTGCGCACGGGAGCGCCGCCCTCGATGTAGGACAGGTCGACCCGGTCCGCGCCCAGCACGGACCAGCTCAGCGTCACCGGATCGCCGCAGTAGATGTTCACCGGATCCGCCGTGAAATCGAGGATCTGCGGATCGGGGACGGCCTTGCGCAGCGTGAGGACCTCATAGCCTTCGTCGAACTCGCCGAACCCGCTATGGAGCAGGTAGATCTGCGTCGCAAAGGCCGGAAGTCTGGTCTTAACGTCGCGGATCAGAAGCTCCAGCGCCCCGCCGGGAGCAAAGAGCAGCTTGTTTTCGGTTGCGGGCGTGACCTCGCAAACCAGACTCTGGGCCGTGATCGACGAGGCTGACCAGCCGTGATCGCCGTCGGATGTCGGATCGATCTTGATGCCTGCGGCGAGATCCTCGGTCGTCAGGGCGGTGCTGCCATAGGTCTTCGACACATCGTCGCCCTGGGCCATGGGCACCATCGGAAAGACCAGGGTGAACACCGGCTTGCTGCCGTCCTTGCGGGCCTTCAGCAGCGTGCTCTTCTCGCTGAGATTGCGGATCGTCAACCGCAGCTGGTTCGCGATCGTGTAGGGAAGTCCTGCGGCCGTGTAGACGTCGTCGAAATTGTCGAATCCGGCCGTCGTTGGCTCGACGCGTTCGATCGAGAAGGACAGGGCGTTCCGGAGTGGATTTTTCGGCGTTTCGAGCGCCGCGACCAGCATCAGAAAGTCGTCCAGCGTCTTCGATGCGCAGATCTGGTCCGGGGCGTCGCCGCGAAGATTGCGCAGCGTCGCCTTGATCGGCTTCAGGTCGAGCTTGGCTCCGGCGCCCACCGCGCCGAGGCTGATCGTGATGGTCAGCGCTTCGCCGTCACGCCAGCGCAGGTCCTGGCTCGGCGAGAGCGTGAGGGGAAGCTGGTTCTGGCCGTCCTTCTGCTTCAACGTCCAGCCGGGAGACGTGACCTTAACCAGGGCGAGTTCGCCGGCGTTGCACAGGCTCGAGAGGTTCAGGACGAGGCCGGCCGTGCCGTCGCTGGACAGCAGCAGGTCGCCATTCCGCGGGGTGTTGACGAGGCTCACCGTCAGCTCGTTGCGGCCGCGCGTCGTGCTGCGAAACAGCACCTGGTCGCCGCCGCTGGTTTCGAGGGTCATTCCGATCCTGGGGGAGAAGTCCATCCGACGCAGCCTCCGTTGTCGCAGTTCGTTCGATAATGTCGTCAGCGCGCCGCGCCGGGCGCGGGCTCGTCGTTCGCCGCTGCCTTGGGAGTCAGCCGCAGCCAGCCGTCCACTAGCCGCAGGGGCGAGTAGGAGGCGCGCGGGCGCTCGCCCGTTCCGGTGACGTCCGCAGGAGCGCTCCAGCCCTCGCCTTCGGCCTCGATCCAGCTCCAGGAAACACCAGTGATCGACGGCAACGGCAGCTGCATCGCGCCCGCCGAAGCCAGCACGGGGTTGCACAGGAAATTCGCCTCGAGTGAAGCCAGCGCCTTTGCGTAATAGGAGGCAGGGATGTCGATCCCCTTGACGGGAAGGATGCCGGTCGTGGCGTGGACCGTCGCGAACGGGTCCATCAGGAGGGTGGCGCGCAGCGGCTCCCGGTCGGCCGGTGCCAGAAGCAGCGGCCGGTTGCCGGCGGGTTCGACACCATGGCCCGCCGTGTCGGTCACGGCCGCATAGAAGGTCCGGTAGTCGGCGCCGTCGGCTCCCTCGATGAAATAGCCGACCAGTCCGTCGTCGATCTGGTTCAGATCGCCGAGTTTGACGGGAACCCGCACGCGCGTGAACTGCAGGCTGTCGCGCATGGCGGCGACCTCGGGCAGGGCGCCGGCCTGGATCTGCTTGACCTGCCGGGCCACGGCGTCCCAGCCGGTCGTCGAACGGGGCTCGCCGCGCAACTCGAGCGACAGGGCGGCCCTGACCAGCGCCAGGGGCCGGCCGAACAGGAGGCCGATCGCCTCGTCGGTGTTGGCCTTGTCCGGCACGATCGTCGCCAGCGTCCGGTCGATGGTGTGGGCGAGCTTTGCCAGGAAGGCGCCCCGGTCGGGATGATCCAGGACGCCCTTGACGAAGGCTGCGAGATGGCCGTCGGCGATCGAGGCGTCCGCCCGGGCTCCGGGCGGGGGGGTCCAAACCGCGTCGGTTTCTTCGTCCACCAGCCGGAGCGTGCCGCAGGCCGCGCCGTCGGCGGCATGGATCGACAGGCCGGGCTCGAGATTGTTGACGACGACCCAGCCGCAGATCGGACTGGCGGAGGGGTGGTCGTGGGCATCGGCATCGTCGTTGCGTGCGTCGAGCAGGCGAAAATTCAGCCGGGCTGGCTGGACCAGCCGTGGTGGCAGATGGGCCAGGCCGTTGGCGATCGACTCCGGCTCTCTGGGCATCAGGCTGCGGGCCCGCGCCAGCCGCGCATGCCGGAGGTCGAGGGCGCGCTCCTGCC
Source organism: Allobosea sp. P2_B12 (assembly GCF_056404835.1). NCBI lineage: Bacteria > Pseudomonadati > Pseudomonadota > Alphaproteobacteria > Hyphomicrobiales > Alloboseaceae > Allobosea > Allobosea sp. P2_B12. Next base: position 139,555 of record NZ_JBFUDG010000005.1, read on the forward strand.
CGAACGCATCGATCAGGGCGAGCCTGGTGATCTTGAGATAGCCGCCGCGAATCGGCAGGAACGGGCTGAAAGGCCTGGCGGTGGCGTCGTCACGCGTGGGGGCCAGCGCGGCGACCGCGCGCGTCAGTTCGTCATCGGGTGCGAAGGGGTCGAGCACGCGCAGTTGCAACGCGCGCTGACGCGCCTGGAGTGCCTGGTTGAAGCCGTTCAGCACATGCGACAGCGCCGGAATGGCGCCGGCCTTGGCGACCGCATCGCGGAGCTGGTCGTCGGGGGCGTGCGCGACCAGCTCCGAGAGCGACCGCGTCAGGCGACGGAAGGCGCTCTGGGTCAGCAACCCGACGCCGCCGATCGGAGTTGGCGTCCTGGGCGCGTCCGCCGGGCCCCGGCGCGGCACGAGATCGATCCGGTCGCCATCGAGCTGATACCGCGAAATCAGGGCATCGGCGGCAAAGGCCGGAGCTGCGTCGGGCGCCGCCGGCGCTTCGGGCGCCAGCATCGCCGTGTATTCGACCTCCCAGTCCAGGAACAGCGGCAACCACGGATTGCCGTTCCAGACGGCAAGCCCGATCGGCGCGGTGGAGCGTCCGGTCAGCCGCAAGGCCGAGCCGGCCGCAGTGTCCGCCTGGATGGCGCGCAGCTGCGTCTCGAGGGTCGCGGGCGGCGCGCCGGTCTGCGACGCCAGAGCGGCAGCCATGCGTCCCGCCTGGCCCGGATCGGTCAGGATGGCTTCGGCCAGCAGCGCGCGCGCCTCCGATGCGATGGGCAGGGCCTTGAGGTCGAGCCCCGCCAGCCAGGTCTCGGCGGCGAAACGCGTCGGGGCGCCATGGGTCTCCGACAGGAGTTCCGCGCGGATCTCGTCGGACCAGCGGCACTGCAGCAGGCCGTCGCCGCCATAGCGCTGCGGCGGGCGCGCATCGTCGCCCGCGAGCAGGATCACCGGCTCGAGCGGCTCCCAGAAGCGTGCGCCGGGGGTCGCCTTGAGCATGAAGCCGTCGCCGCATTCCGCACGGGCCGCCTCGCGCAATCCAGCGAGCGCGGCGGCGAGCTGCGTCGCCAGCGAACCGTCGGGGGAGCCTGTCGGCGGCGCGCCATCCGGCGGCATCGCCAGCACGCCGATGCGGGCAGTCTCGCGTCCGAGGCCGAGGCATTCGGCCTCGATCATCTCGCGCAGCGCCCGGGCGAAGCGGCCGCGCTGCCTGGTGTCGGCCAGTTCCGGCACCGCCTGCTCGGCACTCTCGTCCTGCTCGCCATACAGAACCTGCATGAAGCGCCGCCAGTCGAACACCAACGCCTCGCGCCGGCTCGAAAGGGCCGCGTGCGCGCGCTCATAGGCGCGTTGCTGCGCATTCACTGCGGCGACCCTGGCCGCGAGCGCCGCGCTCAGCGCCACCGGTGCCTCCGGCGGGTCGTCACGGCGGGCGCCGGCCCTGGCCGCCGCCGATGGCACCGGCGCCACCTGCCACAGCGTCTCGCCGGCCAGACTGGCGAAGGCGCTGCTGTGCAGCAGGTGTTCCAGCTTGACGGTCTGGTCCGCGCCCCAATGCTCCGACAGCGTGCCGGTCTGCGCCGCGTCCAGCAGGAACTCGGCGTCCTCGTCTCCAGCCAGGCCGGGGCGGTTCGCCAGAAGCGCCGAGACGCACTCGGTCTCGGTGTTGCCGATCGCGACCTCGAGCGGCCTGGCCGGACCGCTCGGGGCGAGGCCCGACGGGTTCCAGGCGATGTCGCGGATCAGGCCCGAGCAGATCGTGCGCTCCGGGCGAACGCCCGCCCGGTCCTCATAGGCCCAGGTAAGGCCCCCGCCCGTCGCCGCCAACGGCGCCAGCGGTTCGAGCTTGTCGTCTTCGAACCAGCTTGCGACGAGATAGCTGACGCGGTCACCTCCGGTCGGGTCGAACCCGTCGAGATCGTCCATCGGGTCGTGGAAGCCGAAGACGTTGCGGCAACTCGGATAATAGGCCGCGAAGCTGATCTCGCCATAGCCGACGGCGGTGAGGGGCTGGCCGTTCCCGAAGCGGTCCTCGGGGGTGACGGTTTCGGACCAGCCGGCCAGATCGACGCAGCGCCCGAGATAGCGGTGAAACTGGCCGCCATCGGCCGCCTCGAACGGTACCGACACCGTCGCCAGAGAGGGATCGGCTTGATGGAAGTCGCTCTCGACGATCCAGGCCCGCAATTCGGGAGCCGGATGGCGGCTGGCGTCCCGGCGCGCCACGATCCGGACGACGAGCCAGCGATTGGGCACCGGCGGGAACGTCAGGCCACCCGCCTCGTCCGCGCGAGCCTTGGTGAGCGCGTCGGGAAGTGCCCAGTGCAGGTGGATGCCGGGCTCGGGCGTGACCCGCGGGAGCACGCCGACGCTGTCGCCGAGATAGGCTTTGCCGCCCAACTGTCCTTCGGAATCGGTGCCGGGGAGATCCGAGAACACGGCGGTCGCACCGCGAAAGTGCAGCCCGGCCGCAGCGGTGCCCTGTCCGACGCACATCGCGTCCACGCTGATCGGAACGATCAGGCTTTTGCCGGTCATGTCGCCGTTCCCGAGCGCTTGAAGGTGACCTTGCCGACGCCCTCGACCATCTCACGGGCGAATTCGGCCGCGGTGAAGGGTCCCGAGCCGAGGGCGGCCCGCATTCCGGCCGCGAGTTCGTCGATCCGCAGCACGCGGCTTTCGGCCCGGAAGGCGACAGGAACCACGGCGGCAGCCCCGCGCAGGGCCTTCGAGACGACGCCGCGATGGAGCTCGAGGTCGACGCCGAAATGGATCGCTTCGGGCGGCTCGTGGAGGTCGATCTCCTCGACGAGGCCCTCAAACAGCGCGATCAGAAGCGTCGGAGACAGGGTCTCGAAACGCAGGACCTGCAGCGGCTCGCCGCTGCGCGAGCGGGCCGCGATCTCCATGCCCGGCCAGAAGGACACCGCCCGCGATCGCAGGAGCAGGCCGCTGACCTCCTCCAGCGGGCCGGTCGCGGCCGTCGTTCCCGACAAAGCGCGCGCCGCCTCGGCCGCGGCGCCGTGCACGTCATCCACCATGCCGTCGTCGTGCAGGCGGTCGCCGGTCGTGAACCGACCGAGGCTGTAGGCCCCATCGGCGAGACAGTCGATCCAGTTGAGGTCGAGATGGAAGAACCGCACTGATTCCGGCGGCAGCATCGCCTCATCGGGCACCAGATGCGGAAACGGCACGCCCTTGAGCAGCCGCAGCCGCGCGAGCCAGTCGATCACCATCGTCGGTGGCGACGCCGTCGGCGAAAAGGCAACGGGCTGCGCGGTGGCTGCCGATGTCGTTGCGGCCGTCATCCCCAGCGCTGTTCCCATCCGCTCTCCCAGCGATGCGGCAGCCCCAGTTCTGAGATCGCCGCTGGCCACCGTCTGCCCGAGACGTCTGCCGAGAAGCTCACGCTCGGCCTGCACGACCGACTCGCGCCGCGTCGAGGTCTTCCATCGGTAGAGCGCCGTCGAGAACACCCGATCCTGCAAGGCGAGCAGCCGGCCGGCCTGCCAGGCTGTTGCGTAAGAGACGTCGAGCATCCCGGTCGCGGGATCCTGGCGGAGGGCGGCGTCGGCACTGTCCACCGGCACGGCGACGGTGCGCGGCGTCGCGGTCGGCGCCAGCGGACCACGATACCAGGATATGGCCGTCCCGCCGTCGCGCTGCTGATGGCTCAGCGGCAGATACCCCAGATTGGCTGCTGCGGCGATATAGGCTTCGCCGGCCTCGGCAGGGGCAGGGGCAGGGGCAGGGGCAGGGGCAGGGGCAGGGGCTGGTGCGCCGGGGCGCAGCGCGGCGCGGTCGAGCGCCATCAGGCACTCGTTGAAGGTTTCCGGCTCCGCCAGCGTGTGGAAGGACCAGCTCGTCAGGCAGGCGAGTCGGATGCGCTGACCGGCACCGGGCACATGCGCGCCCGGGCCGGGAAGCCATGCGCCGAGGCCCTCCAGCGAGACCAGGCAGGCGAGGCTGCGGCTGTCCATGCGTGGCAGCCGGCTCGCAACCACGATGGCATAGTCCTGGACCGAGGCGGCGTTCGCGCCGAGGGCGCCGGCCTTGCGCGATGTGGCGGTGATCCGGCCATGGGCCAGCCAGGCCAGGTCCTTGCGAGTGGGTGCTATCGACTGGAACAGTGACAGATCGAGATCGATCGCCTGGCACGGATCGTCATAGCTTTCGCCGGTGTCGAGCCGGCCGAGCCCCTCATAACAGACCGTGCCGGCGGGAAGCCGTCCGCCTGGGTGCGCGTCGGCCGCGACGAGGTCGAGCACGGTCATGGGTTTGGGGCCGACGACCGCCTCGCTCTGGTCGAAGACGAGCACGGCCAGCCATGGCGTCAGGCCCGAAGGTGGCGAGCCGGATCCGGCCAGCGAACGTTCCCACGGCAAGGCGCGGCGGGTGATCACGACATGCGGCAGCACGTTGAAGAACTCGCCATCCGCGGAGCGCGGTGGAAACACCGAGTCGATCTCGGCCGGGTCGAGCGCGAAACGCTCGCCCCCGACGGCAAAGCTCGCCTTGTGCAGGAAATTGTCCTGAACGCCGGGCAGGCCGAGATGCTGCGCGACGCTGAGCTCATAGTCGCCGGGCGTCATCGGCGGATGGTGATGTTCGACGAAGCTCAGCAGGGCGCCAGTGCCGGCGGCGGGGTTGGAAACCGTGGTGTTCATGCGGGCTGTGCCCCCAGGCTGCAGCTCTGCGGCTTGTGCGAGAGGCGGCGCGCTCGGCCTGGCAGGCCCGGCCGGCCCGACAGGGCGCGGCGCGACAGGGCCGCCATGATGGCCGCGAGCGGCGCTGCGGCAGCCTTGTCGGGCCTGCGGTTCCAGTCGAAGGGCAAGGGCGCGGCTTCAGCGAATTGCAGCGCTTCGGTCGGGATCTCGGCCGTGCGGTGGCTCTCGATCCGGGCCGGTGCGAGCCGTATGCCGACCAGGGCGTCCGGCATGAGAGTCTGTCCGCCCAGCGTGGGCGCGGGCAAGGCATGGACGCCCGAAGCTTCGCCCAGCCACAGGGCGGCCGGGACGTTGCGCAGGACGGGCGTCACGACCATGTCGGCGACGGCGGTGCTTTCGCCGGGCCTCACGCGCAGCCGCGTCAGGACGACGGTCAGATCGGAGTGGAAGGCGCCCGACGGAACGGCGGCGGGCGCCACGCCGACAGCCGCCGACCAGGTCTGGCCCGCGCCCGCTGCGAGCGGCGCCGCGTTGAAACTGACGCTCTTCACCGGAATCACGCAGGCGATCTCGAGCGCGAGACGCTCGCCGTTCATCACCCATTGCAGCGGACCGGCATAGCCTTTCTGGCGGGTGAGGTCGCACATGATTCCGGCTGCCGGGCGGACCAGGCAGATGGTGTTGGTGGCCCCTGGTCCCGACCAGGGCAGGGTCGCGCCCGGCGGCAGCGACAGGGTCGGCGGCAGGAAGGCGGTCTTGAACTGCGCCCAGGTCAGGGGCGTGCGATCCGGCGTGCTGGAACCGAAGGGAATGGTGAACGACACGACATCGAGATCGACCCAGGCTTCGCCGCCAAAGGGCGGGCCGTGCAGGGTCAGTTCCGCCCCGACATGCACGGAGATCGTGACGGTGGTGAACAGCATATCGACGGTGACCTCAGCGCCGACGCTGATCGAGATCGAGACCTGGTAGGCGAAGGGCTTCCAGTAGATCAGGAAGTCGAAGCCGGCCCTGAACCAGGCCCTGACGGGCCCGCTCTCCCAGATGGCCTCGAGCGTGCCGCCGGCCATGACAGCGTTCGGCACCAGGGCGAAATAGGAGGTGCCCTTGATCTGCAGGGCGCTGGAGAGCCGCCACTGCATCGCGAGGCGCGGCACCTTGGGATAATGCGCCGGGACCGGGAATTTCGGGTGATAGCCGCCGAGCGTGACGACGAAGTCACCTTCGTGCGGCCCGCCGAACCAGGCATAGAACGCAAACCCTCCCGTCGGATGGCAGTCATGCGACAGCAGGAAGGCGTTGCGCGTCAGCTGCCCCTGCACGGCGATCAGGCCGGCGGCGGGTTGCAGGCTCGCCATCAGGCTGACCTCGATCATCGCGATCGGGTCCGGCGCCGCCGGCGGCATGCTCAGCCGCGACAGGCCCAGCAGCGCGATGTTGCCGGGATTGTTGAGGGGAACGGTGACCAGCGCCACGGACTGGATCAGTTCGAAGGAGCTGAAGCGCAATCCGGCGGCCAGCCATTCGTGCCCGGCTTGCGGATGGACGTCGCGGTCCATCGCCCGCATCACCTCGGCCAGGCCGAGGCTGGCGAAGCCGGATCCGGGCATCGCGGCCTGCACGAGCGAGAAATCGCCGACATCGGCGGCCGCAGGCTGGTTCAACCGGCTGTTCAGCCCGATTCCGGCCGCGATCCCGCGGACATAGCAGAAAGGCGGCCCGCCCAGCGGCGCCTCGAGCACGCCGAACACGAACATCGAGGTGTTGTCGCCGAGATCGGGCCGGCTCGGATCGGGCGTGGCGTATTCGCCGATGGCCGAGAGCGCAAAGCTCGACGCCGCGATCCGGACCGAACCCTGATAGAGCCCGGGCGCGCCATGCATCAGGCCGCCGGACACCGCCACCGGACCCGACGAAAAGCCAATGCCGATGCCCGCGAGTTCGAAGGACGGATCGAAACGGTCGAGCCGCGAACCCATGCCCAGGCCGGCGAGACTGAGCGTCAGCCCCTGCAGGGTGAGATGGCTGTCGAACAGCAGGGTGAAGCGTCCATTCTGGAAGCGCAGACCGAGCCGCTCCAGGGTGAAGGCGCCAAAACCCTTGTCGACGACGAGCCAGCTGGTCTCGTCGATCGGCGGAGGCGGCGCGGCCGCCAGCAGGCCAGGCGTCGCGGCCGGAGCGGGCTGCGACGGTTCGCCGGTGACGGCGCTCAGGCCGAGCGGGACGCTGCCCAATCCGCTTGCCAGCAGCTTGACGTCGAGCCCCGCCGCCACCGGCAGGCGCAGATCGGCGCCGCCGGTCACGGTCCTGAACCGCTCCGCATCCGCGGCGGCGAAAGCCTGCGAGGCTTTCGTCACCCTGAGCGCTTCCAGCTTGAGCCCCGTGCCCTGCCGGAGCATCGGTCCGACCACGGGCAGTTGCGCCGGGTCGATCCGGTCGAGCCCGACCTGCATGCTCATCAGATGGGTCCAGCGCGCCTCGCCGCCGGGTGTGGCCGCACGCTTCTCGGCCAGCAACCGGAATGCGGCATACTCTTTTCCGCCGCTGGTCACCTTGCAGGAGAGCGACAGGTGACGGTCGGCCGCGCCCAGATTGAAGGCCAGTTCGAGCTCCTCGACCGCGAGATCGCCGGGCTCCAGCGGGTAGTCCAGCCCGACCATCCGCTCCAGCGACCGGATCAACCCCCCGAGGCGGATCGGCTCGCGGCCCTGCGCCGCTTTGAAGACCCATTCGCTGCCCGGCACGCCATTGGCCTCGACATGGCTGTATTGCGCGGAAGCGACCAGCCCGATTCCGTCGATCACGAAGGCCAGATCGAGTGCGGCGTCGAGCGTGCCCGCGCCGCCGGCGACCGCGCGCTCGACAGAGAAGCGGATGATCTGCATCTCCAAACCGGAAAAGACCTCGAAGCGGGTCGATGAGGTTCCGCTCAGGCTGAAGGCGCCGCTTGCCGGCGCGATGGTGAGGCTGAGCTGCTGCAGGTCGAAATCGGGCAGCTCGACCGGCCGGCCGACGAGCGCGAGAAAGTCTTCCGCGATCTCGCCGACGCGCAGCTCCGGCAGCACGACCGAGAACGAGCACTCCTCGTCGAGGACGAGGTCGACATGGGCGCGCCAGCCGGCGATGACGATGGTGCCGGCGAGATGGCCGCTGAAATCCGCGCCGTCGTAATCGGCCGTGATCTCGATCTCCTCGACCGAAATCGCGGTGCCGCCGAGATCGAAGCCCCAGCCGCCCTGGGTCTCGATGCGCAGGCCGAGGCTGCGGCGACCGAGATTGCCGTGGATGTCGAGGTCGAGCAGCGTGCAGGTCGGGCGCGCCACCGCCGGCAGGAAGCGATCGAACACGGCGCCGATGTCGAGGCTTTCGCCGACCGCCATGGAGGCGGAGAACTCGCCGCTGTCGGGATCGAGCTCGACGACGAAACGCGAGGAACCGAGCATCCACTCGCCGCCGATGCTGAGTTGCGTCTGCGGCCTGCCGCCATCGTCCGAGCGATGCAGTGAGAAGAACGGCTGGATCGCGAGGACGCCGTCGATCAGGCTCCAGGGGTGCTGCGTCTTCAGGGCGAAGCTCAGGCGCTCCAGCGCGAGCCGATCCAGGCCGATCATCGCCTCGAAGCCGGCGAGCCCGATCTCGCCGAAATGGTCGAAGGGCGCGGGCAGCAGGTCGGTGAGCGCGTCGAGGCCGAAGGCGTGCTCGATGTCGGCCAGCGTCAGCGCGCCGCTCTCCGCGAAGGCCGCCGACAGCGACGCCCGCGATTCGGAGAGTGCGATCTCGAGATCGAGCGTCCGGCCGCCGAGCGCGATCGCGGCGTCGAGCATGATGCCGCAGGCGCCGCGCGCATCCGGCCCGATCGGACCCGAGCAGCCGATGCGGTCGACCGTGACGGCCAGCGCGGCGACGCCGGAGGCGTTAAACGACGCCAGGCCCTCGGGAGCATCCTCGTCGGCCGCATACCAGAGCTCCAGCTGCAGCCCGTCCTCGTCCTCGTCGCGATAGATCACGCCGGTCGCGGGCCTCATATCGAAGGCGCCGCAGAGCTTGCGGGCCGGCGCGAAGGCCTGCTCGTAGCCGGAGATCCGGGCGCTGAAGTTAAGACCGGCCGAGAGCGCAGTCGTGATCGGCACGCGCGGCTGCGCGATGCCGTAGACGAAGCCGTCGGGATCGACGAAATCGCAGGAGCAGAGGACGAGCGTGGCCTCCTCCAGTGCCAGTTCGGGCGGGAAGGCGAAGTGCGCCCAGGGCGGGCGCGGCTGCAGGAACCAGTCCGCCAGGCGCCAGCGCGCGACGGGGGCGTCGAGCGCGACGATGCATTCGATCGCATCGTCGTAGCGCTGCTCGTCGTCGCGGGAGTCGAACAGCGTGACGGTGACGGACTGGCGGCCGAGGCCGAGCAGATCGAGCCGGCCGCGCAGGGTCAGCCGCCCGTCGGGCTCCGCGTCGGGGATCGTGAGGCCGTCGAGATCGAGCGCGTCGGTGCCGATGAGGTCGCGCCAGTGGACGGCGAGGCGGTGGTTGTCGAGCATCTGCGCGCGCAGCAGCAGCCGGCCCGTGGCGCGGGCGGTCGCGAATTCGCTGCGGAGCCGGTCGAGGCGCTCGCTCACCGCTCAGTTCCTGTCCATCGCGACCGTCCCGGCGATCGGCCGGGGTCCCGCCGCGGGGTTTGCATTCGCGGTCGCGGTCGCCGAGCCCTCCTTGGCCTGCGCGCCCGCCTTGTCCTTGCTGTCCGCGCCGGACTTGTCGTCCGCCTTGGCTCCGTCGGCCTTCGCCCTGTCGTCCCTGACCTTGTTGGCCTTGTTCCGGATCTCTAGGCGATAATCGGTGTCCTTGCCGGCTTTGGTGGCGATTACGCGCCGGACCGTCGTCTCGACGATCTTGTACTGGAAGAAGTCGAAACTCTCCTTCTGGGCGTCGAAGGTGTGGTCGAAGACCTTGACCCAGGTCGTCGGCGCTTTCGTATCTTCCTTTGCCGCCGTGCTCCTCTTGTTGAAGAAGATCTTGTAGCGGATGAAATTGCCCATCGGCAGCGGCAGGGCGAGGATCGCCGCCAGCCGCTCCCTCAGATCCTCGGAGACGCGGTTCCACGGGATGGCCGGAACCTCGGCATCGGCGGATCCGTCGGAACGTGGTGCGCCCGACGCGGTCGGGATCGCAGTGCCGGCGTCGGTCCTGCGCTTCTTGAAGACGACATCCGTGGCGACCTTGTCGTCGCCGGCGGCCGGAGCGGCGGCGATGCCGGCTGCGCCGAGCCCGCTGGGCAGCGCCGCGACGGCGACCCTCGCCTCGCGCTTTTCGGCGGCCGCCGCGCGCCGCGCGCCGCCGTCGGCCCCTGCCGGCTTGGCGTCGGCCCCTGCCAGCTTGGCGCCGGTCGCGCCCCCGGCCGCAGCCTCTTGCCAGAGCCTCCACCAGGTCGCTGCGGGCGTCTCGTCGCTGTCCTTGGCCAGCCTGACGCCGGCCGTGCTGGCCTTTTCGAGCACTGCCGCGAAGGGATCGGCTAGGGAGGCCGTGGTCGCTGATCCGCTGGCCGTCGCCACCGACCCGCTGGCCGTCGCCGCCGGCTTGTCCTTGCCGCCGCCGTCCGCCTCCCGGGAGATCTTGTAGATTTCATACTCTTCGAGCAGGTCCAGGATCGCTTTCGTCGTCTTCGGGATATCGGGCACGTCGGGGTGATAGACGCTCTTCGGGACGAGCAATCCGAGCACGCGCAGGAACGTGATCTCGGATGCGAGGAAACTCTGCCGCTTCGCGCCGATGCCGTTGTTGGGAAAGAGATAGGCCGTCACCTTGACCGCTAGGGCGATCGGATCGGACTTGTCGTCGCCGGTCTGGCCATAGGTGCGGCGGGCGGTGCGCTGGCCGGTCTCGATCGCGAGCTGCTCGGTGTTGCAGTGCTTGCTGCCGGCGATGAAGTTCTCGAAGACCTCGTCGCCGCCGTCGCCATGCCCGACGAGATGGCACCATTCCTGTTGGGTGCGCAGGAGGGCGCGTTCTTTGGCGCGTGGGCCGGGCGCGTCTTCGGGCTCGCGTGGCCGTGCCGGCGCCGGAGGCTGGCCGCCCGCGTCGGCGCCGAACATCCTGAGGCCGCCGTCGGCGGCATCCGCCGCCGCCCCGCCGCCGCCCGCCGCCGGCGCAGGCGCAGGCGCAGGCGCAGGCGCCGCATCGGATTTGTCGATGTCCATGCGTGCCGGGGCCGGAGGCGCCGGCTTGTCCGCCGCGGCCCCGCCGCCGCCCATGCCGGACGGGGCCGCAGCCGCCGGCTTCGCGTCGGAATCCTTGTCGTCGGCGGCCCGCGGCTTCGGCGCTGCGCCTCCCGTCGCACTCCCTGCCGCGCCTGCCGCCGCAGCGTCCAGCCCCGCGCCGGGTGGAGGGGCGACCTCCGCCGCGCCTTCCTCAGCGTCCCAGAGCTCCACCTCGGACGAGAAGGCGGCCCAGGCCTGTTTCGCCAACGGGTCTTCGATCGTGAATTCGACGAATTGGGTCGCGCTGGTCAGGTCGAACGGCTCGGCCGCTCCCGCCACCGTTCCGTCGATGCCGCCGATCGCGCGCAGGGCCGCGTCCATGACCGCGCCGGCACTGGCGCGCTTGCCGATCTGGCTGCCGATCGGCACCGCCTTCTTCGGCCCGAGCGCCTCACGCCAGGCGCCCTTGCGCTTCTTAGTGTAGACTAGGTTTCCATAGTCTGCGAGATGGGTCATCAGGTCGTCGGCATCGCGGTCCGAAGCCGGGATCGTGATCAGCGGCGCGTTCTTCCACTTCGGCACGACCGGGTTGGGGAACTGCTTCCAGTAGCGGATTTCGCTGTCCATCCGCGCGTCGCCGCCGTCGTCGCGCGGCACAGCCGTGCGCATCGGCGTGCGGGCCTTCGGCGTCGCGGTTTCGCAGTCTTTCCAGTCCTCCGGCATCTTGGCCTCTTCGAGGTACCTTGCCTCGTCGAGGCCGAGCGCGATCCCGACCTCCAGATCGCCGTTCCAGTGATACAGCGCCTCGTCGGGACTGTCGGACCGCATCCCGCCACCGCCGCCGCCGCTGGCGTCGGAGAGAGCCTTGTAGAACAGTTGCAGGAGTTCGCCGCCGACGACGCGATAGGCCGAGCTGTCCTCCGCGCCCTTGACCGACGGGTCGGGGTAGTCGAGGCGGCGCACGACGTCGCCCTGCATGGCGATGGCGTAGGACGGATCGTCCTCGTCGTAGAAATAGTCGAACATCCGCTTCGGGATCCAGATCGCCGGGAGGTTGCACCGGGCCGCCGGCCCCTTCCGAGGAAACGTCTTCTCACCGCGCTTGTCGTACATGTCGAGCGTCACCTTGGCGCTCAGCGTCGTGACGGGCTTGAACAGATAGGCGAGCTTCTCCGGGATTTTCACGGCGGCGTCGGAGCCGATGGGAACGCCGGCGTTGATCGTGAACTGGCGGAAGACGCCTTCCCAGCCGCGATTGAAGATCCCGCGGTTTCCCCTGATCTCGGCCTCGCCGGTGAGCAGCAGGTCCGTCTCGTCGAGATACTCGTAGTCCTGCATGCCGATCGAGATGCGCTTCAGGCTCTGCAGAACCGCGGTTTCCGCCGCCGCGGCTGCCGGCCGCGGCTGCGGATCGTCGGCCATCTTGTGGTCCGGCTTGACGTCGGCCGCAGCAGTGTTGGCCGGAGCCGCCGCGACGCCGGCCGCGCCGTCGCCATTCGTCGCGGCGGGGACCGCAGGCTGGCCGCCGGCCGGTGCGGCCTGCAGTACCGGCGCCGTGCCGTCGGCTTTGACAAGGCTGTAGCAGGCTTCTTGCAGGGCATCGTCGAGCTGACAATAGATCGTCCATGTCATTGCGGCGCGCTGCTCGTCGTCGAAATCGGAACTGAGCATGTATTGGGCTAATTCCCATTCGGTCGGGTCTTCTTCCTCTTTCTGTGCGTCGCGCGTCGCGTCTCGTTCTTTGAGAAAGATGCAGAGATATCCGTTCCAAAGTTCGATCAGCCCGTAGTCCAGGCCGCCTCGACCGCTCGTCAGGTTCGCCATCTCTACGGCGATCGCGTCTTCCGTTTCCCTGGGAGTCAAAGCGATGACATCGGCCGGGATCAGCTCGTCCTCGAGGATGGTCTGCGGGCCGGACTTGCGCGCTTTCTTCGACTTGCTCTTGCGTTTTCGGGCGCCGGTCTTGGCGGCGCTCTGCATCTTGACCTTGATCGTCGTCTTGCCGTCCTGCTTGGCGCGCAACTGTTTCAGACGCTTCTCGGCTGCCAGACGGTCGGCTCTGCGCGGCGGCAGGGTGAACCGTTGGAAGATTGCCAGGATCTCTTGCTCGACGGCTTTGAGATCGACGGGATGTGCGGCGTCCGGTAGCCGCGGCACGACGCTCGCCGGCCTGTTTTCGTCCGTCTGCTTGTCGTCGGCCGCGCGCGCGACGGCTGCCGCCGCGGCGGCGGCAGCCGGCTCCCGCCCCCGGAACCCGAGGCGCCGATCGTAGAGGTTGTTGCGTGGGAGCCTGGCGCCCTTCTCGTCGCGGAAATAGGGTTCGAGCGTGAGAGGCATGACGGCTAAGCTCCCCGTGCCACGGCGCGGCGGCAGAGCGCGAGGTTGTCGCGCGTCGCCGGGTCGTCGCCATCGCGCGCCAGCGACGTCTCGAAGAACGGGATCGCCTCGGCCGGGCGCTTCATTCCGGCGAGTAGGCTGCCGATGCCGAAGGCGAGGTCGTCCTCCTCGCCGAGATCGAGATAATGCGCCCAGAGTGCGTGCAGCCCCTCGGCCAGGCTGCGCCGCTCGCCCTCGGTCGCCTGCGGCAGGCAGGCGACGAGGCGGTCATAGCAGCCGCGGAAGATCGCTACGTCCCAGTCGCTCAGCCGCAGCAGCGCGATCAGCTGGCGCAGGCTCATCGCGTCGTAGCCCGCCTCACAGGCCTGCTTCAGCATGAAGAAATCATCGGGCCCGAAGCGGCGCACCTGCTGGCGATAGGCGCGCTCGAAGCGCTGCGCGGCCGATGGCTCGAGCCCGAGGCCGAGGCCGACGACGGCGATGCTGGCATGGCCATGGTCGGGCAGGAGCGCGATGCCGCCGGCGTCGCGGGTCCAGCCGGCGAGCGCATCGTAATTGACCTCGAAGGAGAAGCTGCCATGGCGCAGGGGCTGCGGCGGGTCCAGGTTCTCATAATCGCTCAGCCGGGTCCGGCCGCGGTCGCAGGACAGGACGACGAGCGGCCCCGCCGTCAGATTTCGCAGCCGGGCAAGGCAGCCGAGCGCCCCGCTCGGGAACAGGACGGCGCCGCGCGCGAGCTCCCGGCCGTAGCGGGCAAGCAGCGCGTTCCAGCCGGTATCGGCATAGCGGTCGCGCCGGCAGGCGGTGGCGCGATGGTCGAGCCGCAGCGCCGCGATGCGCTGGGCCGGCGCTGCGTCGGGGTCGTCGCCAGCGGCGATGCGGACGATGAGCTCCCGCACCCGGCCGGCCTCGAGCTGGAACAGGTCCTGCGTCGTTCCGTCGAAGACATAATTGGCGATCACGGCGAGCCGCCCGCAGCGGCGGTCCGGCGCGATGATCCGGCCGCTGACCTGGAGCCGGAGCTCGCCGTCGCGGTCGGCGTCAAAGCGGGCGAAATCGAGCCTGCCATCGGCGATGAAGCGGGCGAAAACCGGATGCCCGCGCCAGAAGTCGATATTGGCCTGGCTGATGTCGGTCATGACGTAGCAGACCGGCGCAGCCGGCGGCGCCTCCGCGAACAGGCGGGTCAGGAGGGCGAGCGCGAAACGTCCGGAGCCGGCGCCGAGTTCGACCACATGCGTCGGCTGCGCGGGCTCGGACCCCGCGCCGGTTTCGGAGAAGACATCCTGCAGGATTTCGGCATAGGCGCCGGCGATGTAGGGGTTCGTCGTGACGTAGCTCGGAACGATGTTGGCGCGCCAGGCCTCGACGCCGACCTCCTCGAAATAGCGCCTTTGCAGCGCCCAGATGTCCGAATCCGACAGCGGTGTCCACGCGTCAGATCGCGGAATGACCACGCGCCGGGTCCGGTCAAGCAGCTTTACCGTGGTCACTGATGAAGCCGCCAAGCCAAGAGCCGATTCTCGATTGCGCAGGGTGACCATAGGGCATCGGCTGCTGCCAGAATAGACGTAGCACTCGCATTTTCGGCAGTTCTCGGATCAAGATTTTGACAGGGTCGGCGCTCGGGCGCTTCGCGCGCGGTGAGAGGTGTCTTTGGGCGTTGTTGGATGCTCATGACATTTGAAATATCAAACTCAGTTCGCGTCGGTGCTGAATTTTCGGTATCGCGGCGACGAAGAGGAAGCCATGCGCATCGATACAGGTGTTCGCCATCAGCGCCCTTGGGACCATTTAGGGATTTTCGGGAAGGGAGGATTTCTGGATCATCGCATTTCTTATGGAGCGCAGATGAGACAGAAATTCGGGCTGGAGAAGGCGCCGGTAGAGCAAGTCGTGAAGGACATCCGGCGAGCGACCCGCCGGCAGTTCTCGGACGAAGAGAAGATCCTCATCGTGCTGGAAGGCGTGCGCGGCGAGGAGAGCATTGCCGAACTCTGCCGGCGCGAAGGGAGTTCGGCATCCCGCGCGCCACATTCTATCGCCGTATGATCGCTATCTCTCCGGCGGGGTCGATGCGCTTGGCGGAGAAGAACATTTCCCGCGCTTCATGAAAATTCTGGCTACGGGGGTATTGTCATCCGAGCAAAGATGAAATTTTCACAACGCAGCCGGCCGAACTGACTCTCAAGTATTGCGGCGAATTTTTTCAACACTATCGGCGCATTACGGTTTCGCGCATCATAGAGGCTGCGATGCCGACAGCGAGTATAGTTCTACAAAACGGTAATATTCACATCCAGATTCGAAAAGATGAGCGTGATCGGACTTTGGTCATGTATCTTAGTTTCTGCTTCAAATCACTCCATTTTCGTGCTGAGCCAAGCATTGCTGTGTTCAGCAGGTCGGCTTTACAGCGCGACCGCCACCAGCCCCCTCCGCACCCAGCGGATCCGGGGCTCCGCTCAGTGACGGGGCGATGTGCTCCGTTTCGATTGAACGGAGCTTCAAATGTCTGGTCCTGTCCTCAGCGACACCCAACTTCTCATCCTGTCCGCAGCCGCCCAGCGCGACGATCTGCGGATCGTCCTACCTGATCGCCTGCGTGGTGGCGCGGGACAGAAGGTCCTCGCCGCGCTTCTCGGTAAAGCGCTGATCGAAGAGATTCCCGAGAGCGAACTCCAACGTGTTGCCTTCGATCCGGGCGCTGCGGAACAGCTCACCTACCGCATCAGCCGTCACGGCCTGGTCACCATCGGCGTCGAAAGTGAGGACCAGGAGCCCGATACCGCAACCGGCGCTGACGCTACCGACGAGGCCGGTCCTGGGCAGGGCGTCTTAGAGACAGGCGCTCCCGTTCCGCCCACGGCCGGGAAGGGAGATCAACCAGCAGCCGAGCCGCCAATCTCTGGTCTTCAATCCGCGTCACCGCGCGCGGGGTCGAAGCTCGCCGATGTGATCGAACTGCTTGCGCGCCCCGAGGGCGCCAGCATCGACGAATTGATGGCAGCGACAGGCTGGCTTGCGCATACGACCCGCGCGGCGCTGACGGGTCTGCGCAAGCGCGGGATTCCGGTCGAGCGCGCGAAGCGCGATGATGGCACGACGATCTATCGCAATGCTCCGCCGACTGCAGTCACGGTCGTCACCGAATCCGAGGCGGCATGATGGTCGCCCGTGCAAGCAGGGAAGCGCTTTCCCGCGCAGCCGCAGTTGACCAGCCGGCGCTCGACCTGACTGCCGAGCTGGCCAAGCTCGATCATCTCGATCTCGATGCCATGCGCTCGCGCTGGCTCCAGGTTACCGGCCGTCCGGCGCCGCGCGCCTTCCGCAGCGAGCTGCTGCGGAAAGCGCTCGCCCATGAGATCCAGGTCGCCGAGTTCGGCGGCTTGCCAACTCCAGTGAAGCGCCGCCTGCGCCAGCTCGCAGCGGCGTCGCGCGATGGTCGCTTCGACGAGGTGCTGGGAACCTCGTCGATCAAGCCCGGCACGTTGCTGATCCGCGTCTGGCAGGGCACTACGCACCGAGTGATGGTCATGGCCGACGGCTTTGCCTGGAACGGCACGAGCTATGGCTCGCTCTCCGGTGTCGCCAAAGCCATCACGGGAGCGACCTGGAACGGCTGGATCTTCTTCGGGCTCAAGCGCGACGACCGCAACAAGAACGCAGCCAAGGCTCGGCTCGAGAGGCAGCAGGCGGTGGCCGATGCGTGATCGCGTCAGTGGCAAGCCCAGTACAATCCGCTGCGCGATCTACACGCGCAAAAGTTCGGAAGAGGGGTTGGAGCAGGATTTCAACTCGCTGCATGCCCAGCGCGAGGCCTGCGAGGCCTATGTCATCTCACAGCGCCATGAGGGCTGGAAGGCGATCGGATCGGCCTATGATGATGGTGGCTTCTCGGGCGGCTCGATGGAGCGGCCCGGCCTCAAGCGGCTGCTTGCCGATATCCATGCCGGGCTGATCGACATCGTCGTGGTCTATAAGGTCGATCGCCTGACACGCTCGCTGACCGACTTCGCTAGGATGGTCGATGCTTTCGACGCCAGGGGCGTGTCGTTCGTCTCGGTGACGCAGTCCTTCAACACCACAAGCAGCATGGGACGCTTGACCCTGAACGTGCTGCTCTCCTTCGCCCAGTTCGAGCGCGAGGTCACAGGCGAGCGCATTCGCGACAAGATCGCGGCGTCCAAAAAGAAGGGCCTGTGGATGGGCGGCTTCGTTCCCATGGGCTATGCCGCAGATGGCCGATCGCTCAAGGTCGTCGACGAATCCGCGGCGATCATCCGGCGCATCTTCGAACGCTTCCTGGCGCTCGGGAGCGTGCTCAGACTGAAAGAAGAGCTCGACGATGCACGCGTTTCGACCGTGGCGTTCACATCCGCTTCAAACCGGGAGTGGGGTGGGCGCCCGTTCAGCATCGGGCATCTGCGCCGGATCCTGACCAACCCGATCTATGTCGGTGACATCGCCCACGCTGGCGAACGCTACAAGGCGCAGCACGAAGCGATCATTGACCGCGAGACGTTCGGCGCCGTCCAGCAGTACCTCTCCGTGAGCAAGCGCCAGCAGCGCCTTCGAGGCCAGGCCAAGAACGCCAATTTGCTGACGCATCTGCTGTTCGATGCGGATGGCAAACGCCTGGGCTCGGACCATGCCGTCAAGAAGAGTCGGCGCTACCGCTACTATGTGACCAAGCCCGATGTTACCGATCCGATGCGGATTCCTGCCGGCGAGATTGAACCGCTCGTCATTCAGGCGCTCGCAACCCGTCTCTGTGACCGGTCATGGCTGATGGCGCACATGCTGGAGCCTGATGCTTCGCCTGACACCATCCAGCATCTCACCCGCGAGGCCGCCAGTCTCGCTGGCGAACTCCAGCATCCCATTGCACTACGTCAGCGCGAAGCGGTTCATCGCCTCGTCGATCGGATCACGATCCGCCGCGACGGTCTTCGTATTGAGCTCAAAGCCACTCCGTTTGGTTCGGCCGCATCCTTCGCAGACGGGCAGGCCAGGGCGAACGATGACCCAACGCCCGCCGCGATCGATATCGAGGCCCGCTTCGTCAAGAAGGGCCAGGATCTGCATCTGGTTGTGCTGCCGGGCGACGGTGCAGACGCCACCGCGCGGCTCGACAAGTCGCTGATCAAGGCCATCGCGCGCGCCGTCACCTGGTACGACCAGCTGGTCAGTGGACGCGTCGCCTCGATGCGCGAGATCGCGACAGCCGAGCATGTCAGCGAGCGCTATGTCGCGCAGCTTCTGCCGCTGGCGTTCCTCAAACCCGAAGTGATTGAAGGGGGGCTCGATGGGACCGGCAATCTGTCGATCTCAGGAAGTGATCTGGCGAGAGGGGTGGCGATTCCCCGCGATTGGGAAGAGCAAGAGACCATGCTCACAGCGAACTGAGCTTCGATCTACGCCGTGCCCTAGATTTGCGCCAAGCTGACGTGGGCGCACGTCCCAAAGCCGACATTTGCGACCAGGCTGCCGAGCGTCGTGCGTTGCTGAAGGCTGGCAAGCTCCACGGCTACCAGTATTTCGCTCGGGGCGGACCAGTTCGTCAGGATAATTGGCTGAACAATTGCTGATTATCGCAAATCTATCGACGATCCGAATCAGCGAGTAACGTTTGTCGAACTGCCCGAGGTCTTCGTTGAAGCGGGATGAGCGAAGGCCCGTAGGCTCCTGTATTGTCTGTCTGAAGCTCTGCGCTCACTACGCCCACCGCGCGATCTGACAGGCGTCGTTGGTTGGTGCCGCGAGCTCCTCTGCGAAAGCACGCGCGTGCCTAATGGGAGACACATGTTGAAGCTGACCGGCAACGCGGTGGAGCAATTCGTGCTGCGAGCGGGCGATAATCAAGCCGACGGAATCTACTAGCGGCTACCGTCGCAATCGTTTTGCTTTCCGGTTGCATCCGGCTGTGGCTTGCGCGACGTTGCTGTTGCTGACGCGGGAGGATGCGATGAGGCAATCTGCAGGGCGGGCGTTGTTGGCGACTCTCTTTGTGGGGATAGGGTGTCTTGCGGTGCAGGCTGCCCGAGCGGATTTTACCGGTACGCTGGAACTTTTGCCGCCGGGCTGCGAGGCAACGGGCGAATGCACGCTTGGCCAGGATTTTGGCTTCGTCGATGCGGCTGGGATTGGCTGGCAGGCGGCCAAGGGCCTGATCACTGACGGTGCCTCGATCCCCTCCTGGGCCAAGCCCTTCACTGGTCAATCCTTCGAGCCGGCCTTTATCCGGGCGGCCGTGATCCATGATCACTACTGTGTCCGGCACGTCCGGCCTTGGCGCCAGACGCACAAGGTTTTTCACGAAGCACTTTTGAAAAGCGGCGTTTCACCCATTCAGGCTGGCGTCATGTACTACGCCGTCCTGGTCGGCGGGCCGAAATGGGCAAAGCTGATCAAGGGCAAACCCTGCCCGGTGGGGGCGGATTGCGTTAAGCGGGTCGATGTGACGGCTCTCGTTCGCGGTGGAAGCGTGAATGTAACTCCCGAATCCGGCCTCATTATTCAGCGCCCTGCGGAGTTCGGCTCGGTCCGCTTTCAAAAGCGGATGGATGATGGAGTTCCGCAACTTCTCGCAGCCGGCAACACGGTAACTGCAACACAAGTCGAAGCGCTAGCTCAAAAGGCCATGGCTGAAGATTTCTATTTCCAGAACGGAGATGAGATCGGAACCTCACTGTCAATCAAACTTGAGGAACAATAAGTCGAAGCCGTTAGCAAAGGCAGAGCTGTTTCGCGGAAGCATCCCCTCATCGACGCCGAGCCGCCCGCGTCCGGGGGAGCTTTTGCTGTAGGAGTAAAAACCAATACTGCCGCAAAGTCAGTCTTGTGCGCGAGGAACGCAGTTGCGAGAACAAGCTCACTCTGGATTGAGATTTGGGGGTGCTGGGGTTCGAGCCTGCCGGTTACAATGGCTATTCATCTTGCGGAGCCAAGCTGTCAGATCGCCTTCAACCAGTTTGCTACACCCCCCTGCCGCAACGGTGGCTCGAGCAAGTCTGATGTAAGAGGCGGAAATCGATGGGTGCCTAGGTCTCATCACTTTTAGGTTGCAACGTAACCCTCCGTGCAACATTGTCGCAGCGCCTTGGAGGTCACTTGCATGCGGCAAGCGCTGGTCCTGTTGCTGACGATTGCCGCTCTCGTGGCGCAGGCTTCAGGCGTTGGTTCGCAACCCGATCCAAAATACAATACCGAGTCGCCGGTTCGGCGGCTTGCTTTTGTCGTTGGTAATTCGAATTATGTTAGTGCTGATCCTTTGCCTGGATCGGTCAATGATGCCCGTGTCGTTTCTGAGAAATTGAAGGCGGCTGGATTCACAGTTACCACGGTCGAGAATTTTCGGACACGAAATGAATTTTTGACAAAACATTTCTTGAATTTTGTTGATACGATCGAAGAAGGCGATTTTGTTGTATTTTACTACTCAGGGCACGGATTTTCGCTTGCGGGAGAAAGTTATTTAACGCCGCTGGAATTCCCGAAGCCGGTAAAAAGCTCGAAAGTCGTGACGACGTTCCTTGCCGCATCGGCCTTACAAGAAAGAATCAATCTCAGGAATCCCGCACTACTTATCATGTTTTTGGATGCCTGCAGAAATATTACCGGGCTCATCGATAAATCAGATGGCGCGAATCTGGATATTGAGAAGGGTCTGGCGAGCCGATTTGGGTCTGCAAACAATATAATTGCCTTCGCAGCGGCGGAGGGCCAGATGTCTCTAGGCAATGCCGTTGGAGGACTCAGCCGATATACCGCGGCTCTGGCAAAGAGGCTCGCCACACCGGATCAAGAATTCGATCGTGTCCACAAATCGGTGATAGCCGATGTTCGGAATGAAACGTCGAACGGCCAGAATCCATGGATTTATGGCTCGTCTACATTGGATGTTTTCATAAATCCGGCCGACGTCGCGGCCGCGCAATTCAAGCAATCTTGGCTCGCTGCCCAGGAGGCCGGCACCGCGGAGGCGATCCGCGACTACCTTAATGTCTTCGGGTTGGGTCCTTATGCGTTGGCCGCGAAGAGGCTGTACGCCGAAAGGACACGGGTGAACTCCACATTCACGCAGTTTGATGTGAAGCAGATTGATGCGCTTTGGTCGACCGCATTGACGCAGTCGGTTAGCGGCCAGCGCATCAAGGGGCCATTTGGATTCGGCCGCATTCGGGAGCAGTTTGCAGCTAAGACCCTGCCGGAGAAGCCAGCCATCGAGCGCGACCCAAACCTGGTAGGAAACATCCTCGCGAGTAACCGAGACGTGGTCGTCCTATCGCCAACGACGGCACGGACCGGTCCAGACGTCTCTGCTTCAGTGGCTACCTCGCTGAATGTCGGCGCAAAGCTTGCAGTCGAGGCGATCGAGAAAGATGCCAGAGGTGGTGTCTGGTTGAAATCCACCACGGCTTCGTCGCCAGATTCGATCTACGTTCTCGTCCCGCCAACCGCGGGAACAAGGGATGTTCCCCTTGGACGAGCCATAAAGGAATTCCAGCTGACCGCGCCAGATGCTGGCAGTGCCGGAGTTTCGGATGAGGCGCGTATCGCGGCCGAGCTGGCGGAGATCAGCGCGCGCAGCACCACAATCAATTGGATCTCGATATCCGTGCCGAAGGCCGATAACAAAGGCGTGGCGTTGAGCCCCCGCGACGCTGCCCTTTTGAAGAACCGGGCGGCGCACGCCGCATATGTGCTCGCCAAAACTGTTCCTCGTGGTCGCATAGGCATTTTGCAGGATGCAGACTTTGCTGCCGAAAACCCTCGCGTTCGTATTTTTGGTAGTCGCTAACGGGAGAATGCCGATGCGCTTGGTCAAAGCATCTGTCACCGCCCTCTGTTCAGTCTTAGCGTTTGGCCATTTGGCTGCCCAAGAACCTACCAAGGAAACATTCATCAAAACTGGATCAGCCGACTACGACGAAACCGTAAGACGCTTCGTAGAGAAAGAAATTGATAAGATCATAGGCGGAATGCCCGCTCCGATGGGCGCATATCCATGGCAAGTTTCGCTGGCTGTTGCCACCATCAACCATGCAGCGTGGGCGCATTTCTGTGGTGGATCGATATACAATGAAAGGTGGATCATCACAGCCGCTCACTGTGTGCCAGGTCTCAAACCTGAGCATATTCACGTTGTTGCAGGTATGAATGTTCTGGCAAAATCCAGCGTACGTCACGCTGTGAAGCAAGTTATTACGAACAGCGATTACGGAAAGAAGGCAAAAAGCGATAGCGATATTGCCTTGATCGAGTTGGAGCAACCGCTGGTCCTTAATGACACGGTCCAAGCTGTCCCGGTTTTGGACGCTCATATGGAGAAGTCGGTGTTGGTTGAGGATCGTCCCCTGATCGTCACCGGGTGGGGCGCAACAGTTGAGGATGGTGATTCTGTCCGTGACCTGCGGTTTGTCGAAATCCCATTCGTGACCAAGGAAACCTGTGCGGACCCGCTCGTTTATGGCGATCGCTTTACGGACAATATGATCTGTGCCGGCCTGACCGCGGGTGGACGAGATTCCTGCCAAGGGGACAGCGGAGGGCCAATTGTCACGGCCTCGAAGCCTTCCATCCTGGTAGGCGTGGTAAGCTGGGGCGGAGGCTGCGCCAGGCCAGGCAAGCCGGGGGTCTATACGCGCTTGCCGAACTTCAAGCCCTGGATCGAACAATGTGTTTCCGGCAAGCCATGCTAGCAATCAGCTCCAGCACGGCGCATCGTTAAACGGAGCACATACCTCGCCAGAAGTCGGAAAAGCGACGCAACGACGGGTTTCGCAGGCCCAGCATCGCCGGTCTGCCGTTAGGCCGCGAGGCGCCTTAAGGAAAACTGTCGTTCACAGGGGCATTGACTGCAAGCAGCAGGGTGGATCTCGGCCTTTCGGTAAAGTACGTCCGCTGAAGGATTTTGCCAAAAGCAAGCCGAGCAGGCCCCCCAGGGTAAGCGGACCAGGCGGTGCATAGAGTCACGCGCGACGAGGCGGCTGTGAAGCGCTTGTGATGGCAGGCGGTAGCCGTCGGACTTCGGCGGAAGGTCGACGTGGGATTCTGGTCGCTCGGGAGCGGTGGGCTACCGCCTTTTTGTGGGCCCTGCGATTGGGTGGTGCATCAAGCCGGGGGCGTGAGTTCAATGTCATGGCGTTGTCCTTAATCAGGTATCGAGGCGTGTTCGCCCGAGTTTCGCCGTTGTGTGGCCACTGGACTGCTATGCTTCGAACCCATCGGGTGCTGTCGGTTTCATAAGACGCCTTCTGCGATCGGCGATGCCATGCCGGCGCTTCTGGAACGCGCCAACATTAGACAGTGGATGGTCGTGACGCTGTCGCTGCGCGTGAAGCGCCGTCTTTTTCCCTACCTTACGTTGTGTTCCCGGACGCGCCATGCAAAATACGGGAGTAATTGATGTCGTTCGATTAGACGGGAGCCAACCATGCGGGCCTATCCGATCATCGCCTTCATCTTTGCCCTAGGGTCTGGCCTTGTCTTATCGGCCGGGGAAGCGCGTGCCTGGGGCAAATTCGGCCATCTGACCGTTTGCGATCTGGCGTATCGAAATTTCACCGACAAAGCGCGCGAGGAGCTGAAAAAGCTGTTCCAGGTCGATCAGGGCGGCATTGACGTCAAGGGCCGGGGCAAACTGCCTGATCGCCACTACACATCGTACAATGTCGGTTGCCTGGAAGAAGATGCGATGCCCCGCCGGCATCCCGACGATCACTTTATCAATGTCAGCCGCGATACGAAATCCATCGCCAACGGCGCCTGCCCGGGCGCCGCTGATTGTATCCTCTCCGGCATCGGCCGGGATTTCGACACTTTGAAAGACCCGGCCAAGCCAAACGAGGAACGCGTCTTCTCACTAATGGCGCTTGGCCACTGGATCGGTGACATCCATCAGCCGCTCCATGTTTCCTTCGCTGACGACCGCGGTGGCAATGGGATCGGCGCCAAGGTAACCGGCGGTAAATGCGGCAAATCGAGCTACCGCGTGAAAAACTTGCACGGTATCTGGGACAACTGCCTGCTTGAGGCGGGTTTGTTCGAACGAGTCAGGAAGCGCACGGATTTCAAGAAAAGCTGGAGCAAAAATACCATCACCTACAGGGCCGTTGATACCTTGCAGGCCAACACCTCGCTGGCCGAAGAGAAGCAACTCATAGGCAAGGACCCGTGGAAATGGGCCAACGAGTCCTTCGAGATCGCACTGAAGCCCGAGGTGCGATACTGCCTCATGGTCGCGGGGACCTGCCAGTATTCATCCACCGTGGCGAAACTGCCCACCCGTGGTCCAAAGCGATCCGAGGAGTTTGATCAGGCATACCTCGCCAAGTTCGAACAGACAGCGCAGGACCGCATCAAGGCGGCCGGCTTTCGGCTGGCGCACCTCGTCAATCTAGCGCTGGACCCCGCCTATACCGAGCCGGTGCGGGACAATCTACAAAAGCCGTGATGCTGGCTGGCGCGATCGTCCTCGGCATCCGTTTCTGCGCTATTTCGCATCAAGAGCGGCTGATCGAGCGTCGGCGCCGGATGGTCTGGATGGCCGGACCTGCCGACATGCGCCAATAGCTGACGCTGGAGGGCTGCCGCAAAACGGACATCTCGAATAGATGGCGGCTCCACAAGTTCTGCTATCGATAACAGTCGTCGACTATAGGCGGCACCGCGGTGTTAGAGCGCGTGGCCACGAGCCGGCGTGTTTGGTTGGCCTTGACACCGGCGCTGAAACTAAGCGGCCATGCTCCTGCATTTTGCGAACGGACGCGAACGCGCTTGAGGGCGTCGGGCATGATACTGCGCCAACTGGTCTATCTCGACGCACTGGCTCGCGAAAAGCATTTCCGCCGCGCCGCCGAGGCCTGCCATGTCTCGCAGCCGACCCTGTCGGCGGCGATCGTCCAGCTCGAGGAAGAGCTTGGCGTACTCATCGTCGAGCGCGGCCGCAGGTTCCAGGGGTTCACCAAGGAAGGCGAGGCCGTCTTAGCCCATGCCCGTCGCATCTTAGCGGAAGCCGACCTGATGAAGGATTCGATCGCGGAGCTGAAGGAGGGCGTCAGCGGCCGTATCAGGCTTGGCGCCGTTCCCACCGCGCTGCCGATGGTCGCGCATATCACCGCGCCGTTCTCTTCGCGCTATCCCGGCGTCTCGCTGACCGTTCTGTCGCTAACCTCGTCGGAGATTCAACAGCGCATCGACAATTTCGAACTCGATGCCGGTCTGACCTATCTCGACAACGAGCCGCTCGAACGGGTGATCGCCAAGCCGATCTACCAGGAAGCCTATGTGCTGCTGACGCGCGAGGACGGCCCTCTCGGCGGCCGCGACAGCATAACCTGGGCGCAGGCCGGCGAGCTCAAGCTCTGCCTCCTGACCTCCGACATGCAGAACCGGCGCATCATCGACGGCATCTTCCGCTCGGTCGGTTTCATGCCCAAGCCGGCGATCGAAACCAATTCGATCTTCAACCTGTGTTCGCATGCCGGCATCCAGGGCGTCTCCAGCATCGTCTCGCGGCAATTGCTGGAGTTCTTCGGCGTGCCGCTCGGCACCAAGGCGCTGCCGCTGGTCGAGCCCGAGGCGAAGCGCTCGATCGGACTGATCGTGGCCGACCGCCAGCCCTTCGCGCCGCTGACCCGCAACCTCCTGACGATGTCGCAACCGGTCACCGAGGCCGTGCTCCCGCGACGCGTCAGCGCGGGATAGCTGAGGGCTATCGTTGATCGCGGCGCTTGGTTATCAGGCATCGCAAAAACAGGCTATAAGTAGAGGTTATCACAGGTCTATCGGTTGACGATGTCGAAGCAAGTCGTTTTTGATAGCTACTGACTATCGTATAGTCGGAACAAACGATTTGAAATCATTCCAGTATGGCCTGATTTTCTCCGAAAGCGGCTGCCGAGCAAACGGCGCCGGATGGAGGAATGATGACCGGATATCCAGCCTGGGACCAAGACAGCGCACGCTCGATCATCGCTGGACTGGTGCATCTCGAAGGCGCTACGCTGCCGATCCTGCACGCTTTGCAGGAGGAGTTCGGCCATGTCGATGCGCAGGTGGTCCCGCTGCTCGCCGACGCGCTGAACCTGTCGCGCGCCGAGGTCCATGGCACGATCTCGTTCTACCATGATTTCCGCACCAGCCCGCCGCCGCGCCGCGTCATCAAGCTCTGCCGCGCCGAGGCCTGCCAGGCACTGGGCTGCGAGGCGTTGGTTCAGGACCTGGCGCATCGCCACGGCATCGCGGTCGATGGTCACGGCCATGGACATGCTCACGGCCACACCCACAGCCATGACTGTGGCCACGACCACTCTCATGTGGCGGTCGAGACGGTCTACTGCCTCGGCAACTGCGCGCTTGGGCCCTCCGCGCTCGTCGATGGCGAACTGATCGGACGGCTCGATTCCGACCGCCTCGCGGAGCTGTGCACGGAAACGGGAGTTCGTTCATGACGCTCTCTCCCGACGCCATCAGGATCTTCGTGCCGATCGACGCCGCGGCGCTCTCCGTCGGGGCGGACGCCGTCGCACGCAGCATTGCCCGCGAGGCGCAGGCGCGCGGCGTTACGATCGAGATCGTCCGCAACGGCTCGCGCGGCATGCTCTGGCTGGAGCCTATGGTCGAGGTCGCGACGCCGGCCGGCCGGATCGCCTATGGGCCGGTCGCGGCCAGGGATGTCGCTGGCCTCTTCGATGCGGATTTCCAGGCCGGCGGCAGCCACGCGCTGCGGCTCGGCCTGACCGAGGAACTCGACTGGATGAAGCGCCAGCAGCGCCTCACCTTCGAGCGCATCGGCGTCACCGACCCACTCTCGCTGGCGGAATACCGCGCGCATGGCGGCCTGGCCGGGCTG
Source organism: Allobosea sp. P2_B12 (assembly GCF_056404835.1). Taxonomy (NCBI): domain Bacteria; kingdom Pseudomonadati; phylum Pseudomonadota; class Alphaproteobacteria; order Hyphomicrobiales; family Alloboseaceae; genus Allobosea; species Allobosea sp. P2_B12. Next base: position 166,588 of record NZ_JBFUDG010000005.1, read on the forward strand.
GAGAAGGCGCTCGCGCTCTCCGGGGACGATGTCGTCGAGGCGGTGCGGGCCTCGGGCCTGCGCGGGCGCGGCGGCGCCGGCTTCCCGACCGGGATCAAGTGGAAGACCGTCCAGAATGCGCGGGCGGAGCAGAAATACATCGTCTGCAATGCCGATGAGGGCGACAGCGGCACCTTCGCCGACCGCATGCTGATGGAGGGCGATCCCTTCCTGCTGATCGAGGGCATGACGATCGCCGCCATCGCGGTGGGCGCGACCCGCGGCTACATCTATCTGCGCTCGGAATATCCGCATGCGTTCAAGACGCTGCAGCGCGCGATCCTGAAGGCGGAGACCGCCGGCGTCCTCGGCGATTCCGTGCTCGGTTCGAGTCTCGCCTTCCGTCTCGAAGTGCGGCTCGGCGCGGGCGCCTATATCTGCGGCGAGGAGACCTCGCTGCTCGAAAGCCTCGAGGGCAAGCGTGCGCTCGTCCGCGCCAAGCCGCCGATTCCGGCGCTGCAGGGGCTGTTCGGCAAGCCGACCATCGTCAACAACGTGCTGTCCTTCGCCGCCGTGCCCTGGATCCTCGATCACGGTGCGCAGGCCTATGCCGATTACGGCCTTGGCCGCTCGCGCGGCACGCTGCCGGTCCAGCTCGGCGGCAACGTCAAGCGCGGCGGGCTGATCGAGCTCGCCTTCGGCATCAGCCTGCGCGAGATCATCGAGGATATGGGCGGCGGAACGCTGTCGGGCCGGCCGATCCGGGCCGTGCAGGTCGGCGGACCGCTCGGCGCCTATCTGACGGCGGCCCAGCTCGACGTCGCCATGGATTACGAGGCGCTGGCGGCGATGCGCGCGATGCTCGGCCATGGCGGCATCGTCGTCTTCGACGACAGCGTCGACATGGCGAAACAGGCCCGCTTCGCCTTCGAGTTCTGCGCCAAGGAAAGCTGCGGCAAGTGCACGCCTTGCCGCATCGGCGCGACGCGCGGTGTCGAGGTGATGGACCGCATCATCGCCGGCACCGAGCGCCCGAAGAACATCGCCGTGCTGCGCGATCTCTCCAAGCTGATGACCGACGCCTCGCTCTGCGCCATGGGCGGGCTGACGCCGATGCCGGTGCTGAGCGCGCTGAACCATTTCCCCGAAGATTTCGATCGACCCGCGCTTCCCATGGCTGCGGAATGAGGAGGCCATCATGAGCCTGATCAAGGAAATCGATTTCGGCACGCCGATCCGCATCGCCGACAAGACCGTGACCCTGACGATCGACGGCGAGAGCGTCACGGTGCCGGCCGGCACCTCAGTGATGGCCGCCGCGATGAGCGTGGGCACCAAGATCCCCAAGCTCTGCGCCACGGATTCGCTGGAGCCGTTCGGCTCCTGCCGCCTCTGCCTCGTCGAGATCGAGGGCAGGCGCGGCACACCCGCCTCCTGCACCACGCCGGCCGAAGAGGGCATGGTCGTGCGCACGCAGAGCGAGCAGCTCCACGGCCTGCGCAAGGGCGTGATGGAGCTCTACATTTCGGACCACCCGCTCGACTGCCTGACCTGCTCGGCCAATGGCGACTGCGAATTGCAGGACATGGCCGGCGCGGTCGGCCTGCGCGAGGTCCGCTATGGCTATGAGGGCGAGAACCATGTCTTCGCCAAGAGCAAGGACGGTTTCGCCAATGAGAACTGGCTCGGGCTCGACACCTCGAACCCCTATTTCACCTACGACCCCTCGAAATGCATCGTCTGCAATCGCTGCGTCCGGGCCTGCGAGGAGGTGCAGGGCACCTTCGCACTGACCATCACCGGCAGGGGCTTCGATTCACGCGTCGCCGCCGGCCCGACCGATTTCCTCGGCTCCGAATGCGTTTCCTGCGGCGCCTGCGTGCAGGCCTGCCCGACGGCGACGCTGATGGAGAAGAGCGTCATCCAGATGGGCCAGCCCGAGCATTCCAAGATCACGACCTGCGCCTATTGCGGTGTCGGCTGCTCGTTCAAGGCCGAGATGCAGGGCGACAAGATCGTCCGCATGGTGCCCTACAAGGACGGCAAGGCGAATGAGGGCCATTCCTGCGTCAAGGGCCGTTTCGCCTATGGCTACGCCACCCATAAGGACCGCATCACCAAGCCGATGATCCGCGCCAAGATCACCGATCCCTGGCGCGAGGTCTCGTGGGAGGAGGCGATCGGCCATGCGGCGTCCGAGTTCCGCCGGGTCGAGGCGAAGTATGGCCGGGAATCGCTGGGTGCGATCACCTCGTCGCGTTGCACGAACGAGGAGGTCTTCCTCGTCCAGAAGCTGGTGCGCGCCGCCTTCCGCAACAACAATGTCGATACCTGCGCCCGCGTTTGCCATTCGCCGACGGGCTACGGGCTGAAGACGACGCTCGGCACCTCGGCCGGCACGCAGGACTTCAAATCGGTCGAGAAGGCCGATGTCATCCTCGTCATCGGCGCCAACCCGACCGACGGCCACCCGGTCTTCGCCTCGCGGATGAAGAAGCGCTTGCGGGCGGGCGCCCGGCTGATCGTCGCCGATCCGCGCCGGACCGACATCGTCAAGTCGCCTCACATCAAGGCCGACCACCATCTGCAGCTCAAGCCCGGCACCAATGTCGCGCTGGTCAATGCGCTCGCCCATGTCGTGGTCACCGAGGGGCTGATCGACGAGCCTTACGTCCGCGAGCGCTGCGATCTCGCCGATTTCGAGATCTGGGCCCGCTTCATCGCGCAGGAGGTCAACTCGCCGGAGGCGAGCGAGGAATTCACCGGCGTTCCGGCCGACGAAGTGCGCGCGGCGGCGCGGCTCTACGCCACCGGCGGCAATGGGGCGATCTTCTACGGGTTGGGTGTCACCGAGCACAGCCAGGGCTCGACCACCGTCATGGCGATGGCGAACCTCGCCATGGCGACCGGCAATATCGGCCGCGAGGGCGTCGGCATCAATCCGCTGCGCGGCCAGAACAACGTCCAGGGTGCCTGCGACATGGGTTCGTTCCCGCATGAGCTCACCGGCTATCGCCACGTCTCGGACGAGGGCACGAGGCAGATCTTCGAGACGATGTGGGGCGTCTCGCTCGATGACGAGCCCGGCCTGCGCATCCCCAACATGCTCGACGAGGCGGTCGGCGGCACCTTCAAGGGCCTCTACATCCAGGGCGAGGACATCGCCCAGTCCGACCCCAACACCCAGCATGTCACCGCCGGCCTCGCCGCGATGGAATGCGTCGTCATTCAGGACATCTTCCTGAACGAGACGGCGAAATACGCCCATGTCTTCCTGCCGGGCTCGTCCTTCCTCGAGAAGGACGGCACCTTCACCAATGCCGAGCGCCGCATCAACCGCGTGCGCAAGGTCATGGAGCCGCTTTCGGGCAAGCATGAATGGCAGGTCACGATCGATCTCGCCCGGGCGCTCGGCTACGAGATGCCCTACACCCATCCCAGCGAGATCATGGACGAGATCGCGCTGCTGACGCCGAGCTTCGCCGGTGTCAGCTACGCGGTGCTCGACAAGCTCGGCTCGGTGCAGTGGCCCTGCAACGACAAGGCGCCCTTCGGCACGCCGCTGATGCATGTCGACCATTTCGTCCGCGGCAAGGGCCGCTTCATGCTGACCGAGTTCGTGCCGACCGAGGAACGCACCGGCGCCCGCTTCCCGCTGATCCTGACGACCGGGCGCATCCTGTCGCAATACAATGTCGGCGCGCAGACGCGGCGCACCGAAAACTCGACCTGGCATGACGAGGACGTGCTGGAGATCCACCCCTTCGACGCCGAGAACCGCGGCATCAAATCTGGCGATCTCGTCGCGCTCGCCAGCCGCTCCGGCGACATCTCGCTCAAGGCCGAGGTCTCGGAGCGGATGCAGCCGGGCGTGGTCTACACCACCTTCCACCATGCCGAGACGGGCGCCAACGTCATCACCACCGACTATTCCGACTGGGCGACCAACTGCCCGGAATACAAGGTGACGGCGGTCGAGGTCCGGCGGACCAACTACTACTCGCAGTGGCAGGAGAAGAACCGCGAGGAGGACGTCTCGCTGCGGCGCATCGCGGGCAAGAGCACGGGAAATTTGGCCGATGCCGCGGAATAGCCCGCCGGCCCAGCCGCCGGCCTCCTGCGCCGTGCCGGCCGAGCCGGTGCGCTTCGACGCCTGCCCGGTGCCCGCGACGATGGCCGAGGTCGCCGTCGAGGCGCCCATCAACATCGTCTACGGCAACCTGCCCTATGCGGTGATGATGGCGACGCCGTCCGATCTCGAGGATTTCGTCGCCGGCTTCAGCCTGACCGAGGGCATCGTCCGCAGCGTCGATGAGATAAGGGGGATCGCGGTCGCGCCGCAGCAGGACGGCATCGTCGTCACCGTCGAGCTCGCGCCCGGCCGCTTCCGCGATCATCTGGCCCGGCGACGCAACCTTTCGGGACGAACCTCTTGCGGGCTCTGCGGCATCGAGACCCTCGCCGAGATGCCGATGGCCGGCACAGACGCAGGGCAGCATCGGCCGGTCTCGCAGGGCGCCATCCAGGCCGCGCTCGCCGCGCTGGAGTGGCACCAGCCGCTGAACAGGCTCACGCGCGCCGTCCATGCTGCCGCCTGGTGCGACGCGATGGGCGCCATCCTGGCCGCTCGCGAGGATGTCGGCCGGCACAACGCGCTGGACAAGCTGATCGGGGCGCGGCTGCGCGCCGGTCACGACGCGAGCGAGGGCTTCATCCTCGTCACCAGCCGCGCCTCCTTCGAGATGGTCGAGAAGACCGCGATCTTCGGAGCCGACACGCTGGTCTCGATCTCGGCACCGACCTCGCTCGCGATCGAGCGGGCGAAGCGGTTGGGTCTGACGCTTGTTTCAGTCGCCCGCCACGATGCCGCGATCCTCTTTGCCGGTGAGCTTGCCGAACAACTGGAAGTCGAAGCGCGATGAGCCAGAACTATCACGGTCCGGCGGCGGTCAAGCTGGCCAATATGGCCAAGCTCGGTCACATGGCCGGGCAGATCGCCGACTATTTCAAATCCTACCCGGAAGAGCAGGCCGTGGCGGCGATCGCCGCCCATATCAACGAATTCTGGAGCCGGCGCATGCGCGAGGATTTCCTCGCCACGTTCAATGCCGGTTCTGAGGGGCTTCATCCCCTCGCGAGAGCCGCCGTGGTAGCCATCAAACCTGCAATAGACTGATAGCAATTTGGGAGGCAGGATGGATGGACCGTAGGTCATCCGTCAGCCGGACCACCTGAACTCGCATCGCTGGCGCGCATGCGGCCTCAAAACAGGGCCAACCCCGATGCGTTCTCATAACCGCCGCGCCGTACTTTTGGGCCTCGGCGCGTTCGTTGCCGCACCGCGAGTCGCTCGCTCAGCGACGGTTCGCGACGGGGCCGGCCGGGAAGTGTCGATCCCCGCAACCATTACGCGCGTCTTTCCCGCCGGCCCACCCGCCGCGATCCAGCTCTACACGCTGGCGCCCGATCTGCTGCTCGGCTGGCCTCGCGCCAACCGGCCAGAGGAGCGCGAATTCCTGCTGCCCGGCATCGGCGACAAGCCGGAGATCGGCCGCATCACCGGGCGCGGCAACAGCGCCAATCTCGAAGCCGTGCTCCAACTCCAGCCCGATTTGATCGTCGATGCCGGCTCGACGGGCGGAACTTATGTCGAGCTGGCCGAGCGCGTGCAGGGCCAGACCGGCATCCCCTACGCCCTGCTCGACGGCCGCTTCAGCGCGATCTCCGAAAGCTACCGCATTCTCGGGCGGCTCACCGGCCGCAGCGAGCGCGCCGAGACGCTGGCGACGTGGTGCGAGACCGCGATGGCGACGATCCAGGGCCGGATTGCCGGCATTCCGCCAGACAGGCGTCCATCGGTCTATTATGCCCGTGGGCCGCGAGGTCTCGAGACCGGCCTTGGTGGCTCGATCAATGTCGAGACCTTGTCCTTCCTCTGCGCCCGAAACGTCGCCGACCACCCCGGCAGCGGCCTCGCGCAGGTCTCGCTCGAACAGGTGCTGGCCTGGAACCCGGAGGTGATCGTCACCATCGACCTCGCCTTCTCCGTTTCCGTGCGCGCCGATCCGCTTTGGGCGGACGTCCGGGCCGTGAAGACCGGCCGCGTCCATCTCTCGCCGAAGCTGCCCTTCGGGTGGGTCGATTTCCCGCCTTCGGTCAATCGCATGGTCGGGCTCTGGTGGCTGGCCAAGCTGCTCTACCCGCAGGCCTTTCCCGAGGGCATTCGCGGAATCGCGCGCGAATTCCATACGCTGTTTTACCAGGTGAGGCCGAGCGAGGCGCAGCTCGACCGCATCCTTGCGGGGCGGGGCTAGCGACGCATGCCTTCATCCTTGCGCGGAAACGCCATCGCGCTCGCGCTGCTCGCCATCGCCATCCTGCTCGCCTTCGGGCTTGGACGGTTCCCGATCGGCCCCGGCGATCTGGCTCGCCTGCTCTGGTCCGGCCTGAGCGGCCAGCCCTCCGGCCTGCCGCCGCAGATCGAGATCGTGATCTGGAATATCCGCGGGCCGCGCGTGCTCGCGGCCCTGCTCTGCGGGGCTGCGCTCGCCGTCGCAGGTACGGCCTTCCAGGGCCTGTTCCGCAACCCGCTGGTCTCGCCCGACATCCTCGGCGCCTCATCGGGCGCGGCGCTCGGCGCGGTCATCGGCATCTATCTCTCGCTCGGCCTCTTCGCGATCCAGCTCTCGGCCTTCATCGGCGGGCTCATCGCGGTCGGTGCGGTCTATGCGGTCGGATCGACGATCCGGCGCGGCGATCCCGTACTGGTGCTGGTGCTGACCGGCGTCGTCATCGGCTCGCTGCTCGGCGCCGGCATCGGCCTCGTGAAATACTGGGCCGACCCCTACAACCAACTTCCCGCCATGACCTTCTGGCTGCTTGGCAGCCTGGCGGGGACCGCCAAGGCCGACCTTGTGCCGCTGCTCGGACCCGTCTTGCTCGGCTGCGCCGTGCTGGTCGCGCTGCGCTGGCGCATGAACGCGATGTCCCTGCCGGAGGAGGAAGCCCGCGCGCTCGGCTTGCGCACCGGACCTTTACGCCTCGCCATCGTCGTCGCCGCGACATTGGTGACGGCGGCGAGCGTCGCGACGGCCGGCATCATCGGCTGGGTTGGGCTCGTCGTGCCGCATCTCGCGCGCTTCCTCGTCGGCCCCGATTTCGGCAAGCTGGTGCCGACAACCGCCGTCCTCGGCGACGGCTATATGCTCGTCATCGACACGCTGGCGCGGACAGTCGGCCCGGTCGAGACGCCGCTCGGCATCCTCACTGCCGTGATCGGCACACCGTTCTTCATCTGGCTGCTGGCCTCGGCGCGCGGAGGCTGGACGTGAGCCTTGCCGCCGCCAACCTGACCTATGGCTATCGCGAGCGCGTCATCGGCCGCGGCATCGCGCTCGACCTCGCACGCGGCGAGGTGCTGGCCCTGCTCGGTCCCAATGGCAGCGGCAAGACCACCCTGCTGAAAACGCTGCTCGGTTTGCTGGCAGCACAGGGCGGCTCGCTGACGTTGGATGGCGTGCCCATCGCGCCGCCGCAGCGCGCCCGCGCGCTCGGCTATGTGCCGCAGGCCCATGCCGGCACCTTCGCCTTCACGGTGCTGTCGGTCGTACGGATGGGACGCAGCGCCCATGGCGGGCTTTTCGCCGCCCCCTCCGCCCGCGATCATGAGGTAGCCCATGCGATGCTCGAACGGCTCGGCATCGCCCGACTTGCCGAGCGTCCCTACACGCTGATCTCCGGCGGCGAGCGCCAGTTGGTGCTGATCGCCCGGGCGCTGGCGCAGGAGCCGGCCTATGTCGTCCTGGACGAGCCGACCGCGAGCCTCGACTTCGGCAATCAGGGCCGGGTGATGAGCGAAATCCGCCGGCTAGCTGCCGAAGGCCTCGGCGTGCTCTTCACGACCCACGACCCCAACCAGGCCCTGCGCCATGCCGACCGCGTCATGATGATCCGCGACGGAGAGGCGCTGGCGAGCGGGCGCGCAGATGACCTGCTCACCCCGGAACGGCTGGAGTGCCTCTATGGCGTCCGCATTGAGATGTTGCGCGATGCGAATGGCCAGGTGGCGTTCCTCCCCGGATAGTTCACGCGAGAGGTCGGAGCTTGCAGGATTATCAGCACGCAAACCGGACGTTACGAGTGTCGGCTTAGGGCCAACTTGAGACATGAACGACGGCAGCTGCCGACCACTTCGGTTCTCGCTCGCAACCGTAGTGGAAGGCTCCGGCGCCGAGAATGGCTCTTGGAAGGCGCCAAGTCTTCTGAGTTTTGGCTCGACGAGAGATATCGGCCCAAGCGCTAACGCCCGGAAACTCCGCCGATTTCGCCGCACTGCGCTGCAAATGTGGGAGGTTGAGAACTAGCTGGCGGACAGGGAGGGATTCGAACCCTCGATACGGTTTCCCGTATACACACTTTCCAGGCGTGCGCCTTCAACCACTCGGCCACCTGTCCGGCGCGCTGCTTATGACCGTCGAGCCGGCTTCTTTCAAGAGCGTTCTGGTGCCGGTCGGCAGATGCCGCGAAAACGGCGCCCGCGGCGGTTGCAAAGCCGCAGCCGAACGGGCACATCGGGCACGAAGGCCGGCAATCGACGAAGCAAGCAATCAACCAAGACTGCGGTCGTCATGGCATGCCGTCCTTCAGGCGCGGCTGCTCGGCAGGTGACAGGCGCGCCGGCTGCAGGGATCGATGAGGACGAACGGATGGTGCGGTTCCTGCTGCGGCTTCTCGGCTATCTCATCGTCGCGGCCGGATTCGTCTCTCTCGTCATCGATGGCGCACGCTCGATCGCCAATTCCTCGCTGCAATACACGCAAACGGGACTGGCGCTGTCGATGCTGCTCGGCGAGCGCATCAACGCGCTCCAGCCCCTGATCGAACGCAGCATCCATCCGCTGCTGTGGGACCCGGTCATGGTCAATCTGCTGCTGGCGCCCGCCGCGCTGATCGCCTTCCTGCTCGGCTTCCTGCTGCTGAAACTCGGCACGCCGCCCGAGCCCAAGATCGGCATCGTCACGAGGCGGTAACCGACCAGCTCATGCGTGACGGTATGGTCGAATAAGTTCCCGATATGTTCTTGCGCGGTTGCGCGCGGTCAGCTAGCCTCTCCTTGGGGAATGGGGTGGTGCTGATGGTGACGCGGGTCGCGACGGTGGCGTTCGAGGGGATCGAGGCGCGCGCCGTCGACGTTCAGGTCCAGGTCACGCCCGGAGGCGTTGCCTTCATCCTGGTGGGATTGCCCGACAAGGCCGTGGGCGAAAGCAAGGAACGCGTGCGCGCCGCGCTGATCGCGTCCGGCCTCGCGCTGCCGGCCAAGCGCATCACCGTCAACCTCGCTCCGGCCGATCTCCCCAAGGAGGGCAGTCATTACGACCTGCCGATCGCGCTGGCCGTGATGGCCGCGATCGGCGCGATCCCCGCCGACGCGCTGGCGGGCTATACCGTGCTGGGCGAGCTTGCGCTCGACGGTTCGATCACGGCGGTGGCCGGCGTGCTGCCGGCGGCGATCGCGGCCTATGGCCGGGGCCAGGGGCTGATCTGCCCGCATGCATCGGGCTCGGAGGCCGCCTGGGCTGCGGCCGATATCGACATTCTCGCGCCGCGTTCGCTGATCCAGCTCGCCAACCACTTCAAGGGCACGCAGGTGATGGCCCGGCCGGAACCGGCGGTGGCGCGGCAATCGGGCCCGCTGCCCGATCTCGCCGACATCAAGGGCCAGGAAAGCGCCAGGCGCGTGCTCGAGATCGCCGCTGCCGGAGGCCACAACCTCCTGATGAACGGTCCGCCGGGCGCGGGCAAGTCGATGCTGGCAAGCCGCTTGCCCTCGATCCTGCCACCGCTCAACCCACGCGAGTTGCTCGAGGTCTCGATGGTGCTGTCCGTCGCCGGCCACCTTGCCGACGGCGCGCTGACCGACCGGCGGCCTTTTCGCGCGCCGCATCACTCGGCCTCGATGGCGGCGCTGGTCGGCGGCGGTCTGCAAGCCAGGCCCGGCGAGGTCTCGCTGGCGCATCACGGCGTGCTCTTCCTCGACGAATTGCCCGAGTTCCAGGCCCAGGCGCTCGATGCGCTGCGCCAGCCGATGGAGACCGGGGACGTGCTGATCTCGCGGGCCAATCACCGCGCCGTCTACCCGGCCCGTTTCCAGCTCGTCGCCGCGATGAACCCTTGCCGCTGTGGCAAGGCGACCGAGCCCGGCTTCGCCTGCCGGCGCCAGCAGAACGAGCGTTGCATGGCACAATACCAGGGCCGCATCTCGGGCCCGATGCTCGACCGCATCGATATTACGATCGATGTTCCAGCCGTCACTGCGGCTGATCTGATCCTGCCGGCGGCGAGCGAGGGTTCGGCGCAGGTCGCCGCCCGCGTCGCCGCGGCGCGGCTCCTCCAGACCGCGCGCTTTGAGGCTTTGGGGCTGTCCAATGTCACGACCAACGCGGCCTGCCCTGCAACGGTGCTCGATGACATCGCCCGGCCGGACAATGCCGGCCTGTCCTTGCTGCGTGACGCCGCCGATGCGATGCGCCTGACCGCGCGCGCCTATCACCGCGTGCTCAAGGTGGCGCGCACGCTGGCCGATCTCGACGGCGAGGCGAAGGTCGGCCGCATCCATCTGGCGGAGGCGCTGTCCTATCGCTCGCGAGGCGACCAGATGGCGCAGGCGGCCTGATCCTCACTCCAGTCGTCGAGGGGCGTGAGGTTAACGGATTGCCTCATGCGATCCGTCAAAATCGCGGCTTCGGCCAACGTTTCTTCAACGGGCCGCTGCTAGATTGGGGCGATGGATCCTCTCTCATCCCCCTGGCCCGCGCTTGCGGTGGTGGCGCTCGCGCTGTTTGCGGGCGTCGCTGCCCTGACATTGCTGCGGCAGCGTGACCGCATCGTCCGGCAGGCGGCGGATCTGGCTGGTGATGTCGAGAAACTCAATGATCGCCTCTGGGCGCTGGCCGACAGCGAGGAGCATTACCGCAGCCTGATCGAGGCGCAGGGCGACCTGATCGTGCGCCGCGACGGCGCCCGCATCGTCTACGCCAATGGCGCCTATGCCGCCCTGCTCGGGCTGGACGAGACCGAGGTCGTCGGCGCCGTTGCCATACCGCAACTGGTGGCCTGCCGCCCCGCTCTGGCACTCGATGGTGGGGCCCGCGTCTTCGACGAGTGCCTCGCGACGCCCGATGGCGAGCGCTGGATTTCCTGGGTCGAGACCGTGGTGCCGGTCGCGCTGGGCAGGACGGTGCTGCAGCGCGTCGGCCGCGACATCACGGCGCGGATCGCCGGCGAACAGGAACTGGTCGAGGCCCGCGCCCGCGCCGAGAGTGCGAACGAGGCGAAATCACGTTTCCTCGCCACGGTCAGCCATGAATTCCGCACGCCGCTCAACGGCATCCTCGGCATGGCCGATCTGCTCGGCGACACCGGGCTCGATCCGGAGCAGACGACCTATGTCCGCGCGCTCAGGACCTCCGGCGAGGCACTGCTCGGGCTCGTCGATGACATTCTCGACTTCGCCAAGGTCGAAGCCGGCAAGCTCGAACTCGCCAGCGAGCGTTTCGATCTCGCCTTGCTGGTCGAGACGGTCTCGGAGCTGATGGCGCCCCGTGCCCAGGCCAAGGGCATCGAGCTCGCCGCCCATCTTGCGCCGGACCTGCCGACGCATCTGATCGGGGACCGCGACAGACTCCGGCAAATCCTGCTCAATCTCGTCGGCAACGCGATCAAGTTCACCGATCAGGGCGGCGTCGGCATCCGCATCGGCCGCGATGGCGACATGGTCGAGATCGCGGTGGCCGATACCGGGCCGGGTATCCCGGAAGACCGCCGCCAGGCGATCTTCGAGGAGTTCGAGCAGGCCGACGATTCCGCGGCGCGCCGGCACGAGGGCACCGGGCTCGGGCTGGCCATCGTGCGCCGGCTCGCCGTGCTGATGGGCGGCTCCGTCGGCGTCGAGGGCAGGGCAGACGACGCCGGGGCAGGCGAGGGCGCGCTCTTCCGTGTCCGCTTGCCTCTGCCGGTCGCCACGGATGCCGCCGCCCCTGCCCCGCCGGACTGGCAGGGCAAGCGCGTGCTGATCGTCTCGGGCGCCCCCTTCGGCGCCGGTTTTCTCCGGGAGACGATCGCGGCAACCGGCGGCATCGCCATGCTGGCCGCGGATGCCGGCGAGGGCCTGGCGCTGCTGCGGGATGGGACAGCTTTCGATGCCGCCCTGATCGATCAGTCGATCGGTTACGAGGCGGCCACCGCCATGGCCGATGCCGCGCGTGCCGCAGGCGTGGCCGATTGCCTGATCATGCTGTCGCCGCTGGAGCGCCGGCAGTTCGGTTCACCGCGTGACGCCGGCTTCACCGGCTTCCTCGTCAAGCCCGTGCGGGCGCGCTCGCTCTATGAGCGGCTGTCGTCCCGGCCTGCGCCGGTCGCGCCGGTCGTCGCGACGCAGGGCTTGCGCCCGCTCTCGCCATCACGCCCCCGGCTCACCGTGCTGGTGGCGGAGGACAACGAGATCAATGCCCTGCTCGCGACCCGGACCCTGGAGCGCTTTGGCTGCGCCGCGATCTGGGCGCGCGACGGCCGCGAGGCGCTGGCGGCGGTCTCGGCCTGCCTGGATGGAACGGGTACGTCCTTCGATCTCGTCCTGCTCGACATCCGCATGCCGGAACTCGATGGGCTCGCCGTGGCGCGCGCCGTCCGGGCGATGGAACGTGACCGTCCCGGCCGGGCGCCGCTGCCGCTCGTCGCCGTCAGCGCCAATGTCGCGGCGGACGACCGGGCGGCCGCGCTCGCCGCCGGAATGGATGATTGCCTGGCTAAGCCTCTCGATCGCGCGGCTCTGCAACGCTGGCTCGACCGCGTCGCGAACCCGCAGGCTTTGACGCTTTCGGCCTGAGAGGTCGTCACCGCTCCGACGCAGTTCTGTCGCGATCCTGTCAGATGACAGGCGCAAATGGTCCCGATTGCCAGAATTGGCGGCCGGTGGAACAAGACGAGCCATGGCACCAGACCTCCACGGATATCCGGCTGAGCCGGCTCGGCATCAGCCGGTGGGGAGCATTCTGTTCGCGCGCTTCTCTCCGTTGAAGCTGATTTCCGGCGACACGATCCGCCGTTTTGGTCGTCCGTCCGGCGCGGCCGATCCGCTATCGGGCACGCTTGGCCGCTCCGGCTCGCTGGAGGTCCGCTTGGCGCGGGGGCCGAGCGAGATCTGGCGGGCGCAGCGCCTGCGCTATCGCGTGTTCTATCAGGAGATGTCGGCCAAGCCCGACGTGGTGTCGCGCATGTTCCGCCGCGATGCCGACCGTTTCGACGGCGCTTGCGACCATCTTCTGGTCATCGACCATGCCGCGCGCGGCCGTTTCGGCGGCGTCAAGCCGAAGATCGTCGGAACCTACAGGTTGATGCGCCAGAGCGCGGCGGCAAGGCTCGGCGGCTTCTACACGCAAGGCGAGTTCGATCTCGCGCCGATGATCGCCGCCCACCCCGGCGAGCGCTTCCTCGAGCTCGGTCGCTCCTGCGTGCTCAAGCCCTATCGCACCAAGAAGACGGTCGAACTGCTCTGGCACGGCATCTGGGCCTATATCCGCCACCACCGCATCGACGCGATGTTCGGTTGCGCCAGCTTCGACGGCACCGACCCCGACGCGCTCGCCTTGCCGCTGAGCTTCCTGCACCACCATGCCAATTCCGCTGGCGAATGGAGCGCTGCGGCCCGCGAGGAACGCCATGTCCCGATGGATCGTCTGCCGGCGGAGATGGTCGACGCCAAGCTCGCGCTGAAGCAGATGCCGCCGCTGATCAAGGGCTATCTGCGCCTCGGCGCTCGTTTTGGCACCGGCGCCGTCGTCGATCGTCAGTTTGGCACCACCGATGTGCTGGTGATCCTGCCCGTGGCGGCGATCGACCAGCGCTATGTCGCCTATTACGGCGACGAGGGTCAGCGCTACGCGGCCTGAGCGCCGCCGGCAGCCTCAGTCCCCGTTCGCCACCAGCGCGGGCAGCGCCTCGCGATAGCTCGGATAGCGGAAGCTGTAGCCGAGCTCGCGTTTCACCAGCGCGTTCGAGACACGCTTGTTCTCGCCATAGAAGCTGGCAGCCATCGGCGAAAGCTTTGCCGGCTCGAAGGGAATTTCCGGCGGAGGCTCCAGCCCGGTCAGGCTCGCGGCGAAGCTCACCACATCCTGCGGCGGGGCCGGCTCGTCATCAGTGACGTTGTAGATCGCCCCCTGGCGCGGATGATCGAGCGAGGCCATCAGGACGCCGGCGATATCGTCGACATGGATGCGGTTGAAGACCTGCCCCGGCTTGATCAGCCGCGTCGCCTTGCCCTGTCGCAGCTTGACGATCGGGTTGCGGCCCGGCCCGTAGATCCCCGACAGCCGGAAAATCTGCACCGCCTTGCCGCTGCGCTCGCCCAGCGCCAGCCAGTCGCGCTCGATGCCGAGCCGCAATTGCGAGCGAAAGCTCGGTCGCGGCGCGGTACTCTCATCGATCCAGGCTCCGCCATGGTCGCCGTAGATTCCGATGGTCGAGAGATAGCCGATCCAGCGCAGGTCTGGAGCAGCCGCCAACTCCTTGCTCAGGCAATCGAGAACGGGGTCGCCCGACTCGCCCGGCTGCACCGAGACCAGCACGGCTTCCGCCTCCGCGAGGGCCTTGGCGAGAAAGGACGACACCGCAAAGCCGTCGAAAACCAGCGTGCGGATGCCTTCGCGGCTCAGCCGCGCCGCCTTGTCGGCCGAGCGCACCGTGCCGGTGACCTCCCATCCCCGCGCCAGGGCGGCGCCCGCGAAGAAGCCGGCCGAATAACCGAGGCCGAGGATCAGGAGCTTCATGAGGCGTTTTCCGGTTCGGCCGCGAACGCCCGCCATTCGCGGCGGACATCGGCGTCGTTCTCTGCGGCGAGCGCGGCGGGCGCAAGCACCAGGGCCCGCGCGGGGGCGAGCCTGATCAGGGCCCAGGCGGCCATGGCGCGCACCAGCGGCGAGGGGTCAGCGACAAGCGCAGCGGCGCTCTCGGCGAGTTCCTGCTGGCCGCTGTTGCCGATCGCGATCAGCACATTGCGGATGAAGCGGTCGCGGCCGGTGCGCTTGACCGGCGTGCCGGAAAACAGCGCCCGGAACGCCGCGTCGTCGAGCCGGGCGAGATCGGCCAGGGGCAGCGCGTCGAGCCCGTCGCGCAGCGCCAGGCGGGTTTCCTGCGCGGCCTCCGCAAACTTGTTCCAGGGGCAGACGGCGAGGCAGTCGTCGCAGCCGAAGACGCGGTTGCCGATGCCGGCGCGCAGGCTCTCATCAATATGGCCGGGGTGCTCGATGGTGAGATAGGCGATGCAGCGGCGCGAATCGAGCTGGTAGGGCGCCGGAAAGGCGTCGGTCGGGCAGATATCGAGACAGCGGGTGCAGGAGCCGCAATGGTCGGTTTCGGGGGCGTCGGGTGGCAGTTCGGCGGTCGTGTAGATCGCGCCGAGGAACAGCCAGGAGCCATGCTCGCGCGAGACCAGGACCGTATGCTTGCCCTGCCAGCCCAGGCCCGCCGCCTGCGCCAGCGGCTTCTCCATCACCGGGGCTGTATCGACGAAGACCTTGACGTCAACGCCTCCTTGCGCGGCGAGGAGCCCGGCCACGCTCTTGAGCTTGCCCTTGATGACGTCGTGATAGTCGCGCCGGCGGGCATAGAGCGAGATTGCGGCCTTGTCGGTCTGCGCGAGGATGGCGAGCGGGTCGCTGTCGGGCGCATAGCTCATGCCGAGCATGACGACCGACTTGGCTTCGCTCCAGAGCTTTCGCGGGTCGGCGCGCTGGTCGGTGCGCTCCTCCATCCAGCCCATGTCGCCATGGTGACCCTCGGCGAGCCAGGCGGCGAGCCGGGCCGGCGCCTCGGGAATGGCATCGACAGAGGCGGTACGTGCGACGGAGAAACCCTCCGCAACAGCGCGCGCGACGACGGCGCGTTTCAGGCGCTCGGCCTTCAAAAATCCAGGTTGTCGTAATGGGCGCTCGGCGCCATGCCCGGCATCCGGTCGTTCAGCAGCGGCCGGAAGCTCGGCCTCGACTTGATCCTCGCATACCATGCGCGGGCCGCCTCGTCCTCTTCCCAGGGCACGTCGCCGAGATAGTCGACGCAGGAGAGATGCGCCGCCGCGGCGAGATCGGCATAGCTCAGTTCCGGGCCAGCCAGCCAGTTCCGCTTGGCCGTTAGCCAGGCGATGTAGCGCAGATGATAGCGCACATTGGCGCGCGCGGCGCGGATCGCGCTCATCTCGGGCGGGCCGCCGCCATCGTCGCGCGCCATGAAGCGCTTCATCACCTTCTCCAGCACCAGCGGGCCGGTGATCTCCTCGTTGAACTTCAGCGAAAACCAGTCGAGCAGGCGGCGGACCTCGACGCGCTCGCCCGGCCCCTCCGGCAGCAGACGG
This sequence comes from Allobosea sp. P2_B12, assembly GCF_056404835.1. Lineage (NCBI taxonomy): Bacteria > Pseudomonadati > Pseudomonadota > Alphaproteobacteria > Hyphomicrobiales > Alloboseaceae > Allobosea > Allobosea sp. P2_B12. The sequence goes on from NZ_JBFUDG010000005.1 coordinate 182,972, forward strand.
CGTTCGCCCAGGGCCAGCCCACGCGTCTCGTCGAGATACTCCGCGATCGGGCCAGCGCCGGGAACGGCAAGTCCGTTCTCCTCGCGAAACACCGGGGTCGTGCCGGCCGGGTTGAGTTCAAGGAACTCGCGCCGACGTTCCCAGACGCGCTCCTCGATCAGCGCGGCCTCGAGGCCGAATTCGCCGAGCACGAGACGGATGAAGCGCGAATGCGGGCATAGCGGGTAATGATGAAGGGTCGCCATGGCACTCTTGAAGCAGGCAGGTGCGGCCGAAGCGGGGCCACAGGATGAAACGCATCCCGATATGCGCCGGGCGCACGCTATAATCCCGCCCGGACGGCCTCACAACCCGTCGGGACGGCGAATGCGCGATTCGCCGCGGTTCGGTTTGAGGTTTGGTAACCAATTTGCAAAGGGCTGGGCATATCGAGAGCTGCGGTTTACGGATGCCGCGCCGACGCAGACCCTAAGTCGCACGAGGACAGCCTCACATGGAAAATATGATCGAAGCGCTGGTCCTCGGCATCGTCGAGGGCCTGACCGAATTCCTGCCGGTGTCCTCGACCGGGCATCTGCTGCTTCTCGGGCATTTCCTCGGCTTTGAGTCCAACGGGAAGTCCTTCGAGGTTCTCGTCCAGCTCGGCGCGATCCTGGCGATCACGCTGGTCTATTTCCGTCGCCTGCTCGACATCGCCCTGCGGATTCCCAGCGATCCCGCCGCGCGGCGCTTCGTCCTCGGCGTGCTCGTCGCCTTCCTGCCGGCCGCGCTGATCGGGGCGGTGCTGCACGGCTTCATCAAGGGCGTGCTGTTCAACCCATTCATCGTCTGCTGCGCGCTGATCGCCGGCGGGCTCATCCTGCTCGTGGTCGATGATCTCGAGCTCGAGGAGAAGTATCAGGACGCCACGACCTTCCCGCTGCCGATGTATTTCAAGATCGGCCTGATCCAGTGCCTGGCGATGATTCCCGGCGTGTCGCGCTCCGGCTCGACCATCGTCGGCGCCATGCTGCTGGGATCGAGCAAGCGCGCGGCGGCGGAGTTCTCCTTCTTCCTGGCCATGCCGACCATGGCCGGCGCCTTCGCCTACGACCTGCTCAAGAGCTACAAGACGCTGACCTTCGACGACGTGACGCTGGTCGCCATCGGCTTCGTCGCCGCCTTCGTCTCGGCGCTGATCGTGGTTCGCAGCTTCCTCGACTTCGTCTCGAAGCGCGGCTTCGCCGTCTTCGCTTGGTGGCGGATCGTGGTCGGGCTCTTCGGGCTGGCAGGGCTCTGGATCGTGGGCTAGGTCGCGGCCGGCTGCCCTTGCGGCAAGAGAACGATTTCGGCACATTCATCGGCATGGAACCGGTGCCGCCACCGAGAGACGAGGCGCGCTTCGATCTCTGCATCGGACGCGCGGGCCGGTTCGCCAAGCGAACCGAGTCGACCCTCGTTCTGACCGAGGACGGTATCGACTATCAGCTCGATGGCCGCTCGGGCTTGCGCCCCTATGCCGGTTTGAAGCTGATCCAGATTCAGATGACCTTGCCCGAGCCGCACCTCGCCGCGCTGGTCGAGCTCCATTTCACGCGAGGCTGGCCGTTGGTCGTCCATTCCTCCACACTCGACGGTGGCATGTCGCCGCAACGAAGCCGAAGCTTCGTTGCCTTCCTCGTGGAACTGCATCGCCGCCTCGGGCCGCAGGACCGCGCCCGCATTGCGTTTCGCAGCGGCGTCTCCCGGGCCAGGCACATCGTGCTGAGCGTCGGCGCCGCGGTGATCGCGGCACCTTTCGCGTTCGTGTTGCTGCTCACCCTGACCGGGCGCGTGCCTATCGCTGAATCGATCTGGCCGCTCGTCGCGGGAGGGGCCTTGGCCGCGGGTTTCATCAAGCTTGCGATCTGGACCACGCCGGGCACCTACAGCCCCGATCGCCTGCCGGAGGGCCTGCAGCCGCCTTAGCAAGGTCCTTAATCAGCCGTTATGGCCCGTCGGCTCCGGCGGGTGTTGATGCTGCATCGGCAGGCCGCGCGGCAGGGTCGCGGTCTCGCGTTCGATCATCCGGTGCACGACGGGCGGGTTGGGGCCCTTGTGCAGCGCCCTGACCCGATCGCTGATATCGGCGTCGGCCAGCGTCACCCGCTGCGCCTGCCGGACATATTCGACCCAGGTCGGGCTGTCATAGCGCTCGACCCAGAGCTCGGCGTCTGTCAGGTCGCGCAGCAGCGTCCAGTGCCGCGCGCCGTCGCGGCGGCGGATGCGGCGGCGCTCGGCCATCGCCTTGAGGAATTCGACGACGTCCTCCTCGCGGATCAGCCATTCGATCGTGACGATCACCGGCCCGCTGCGCGGCTCAATGTCGACAGCGACCTTGGGCTCGCGCCAGCGGCTGAGCGGATCGAGATTGAGCGCCTCCAGCGGCGGCAATTCGTAGCGCAGTCCGAGCGCGGCGCCCGCAAGCAAAGCGAAGGCCGAGATCAGCAGCGCCTGCTCGGGGCCCCAATGCAGCGTCGCCTGCCCCCAGGCCCAGCTTCCCGATGCCATCCCGCCGAAGGCGGCCATCTGGTAGATCGCCAGCGCCCGGCCCACGACCCATCGCGGCGCGGAGAGCTGAACCGTCGCGTTGAAGGTCGATAGCGTCAGCACCCAGCAGGCACCGCCAACGGCCAGCGCCGGCATGGTCAGCCACATCGTCGTGCTGACGCCGATGATCGCGGCCGCAGTCGCGTAGGCCGCGAAGGTCGAGCGCACCAGCGCCTCGGTCGTCAGCATCCGGCGCAGGCGGGCACTCATGAAGGCGCCAACGACCGCGCCCGCCCCGAATGCGCCCAGCAGCACGCCGAAGACGAGCGGCCCGCCCTTGACGAGATCGCGCGCGATCAGTGGCAGGAGCGCGAGCGCGACGATGCCGCCGAAGCCGAAGGCGAAGGAGCGCAGGATGACGCTGCGGATATTGGGCGACATCGCGACATAGCGCACGCCGGCGCTCATCGCGATCAGCAGCGTCTCGCGCGGCAGCAGGCGCTCGATGCGCGGCGGCTGCCAGCGCACCAGCACGGTGATCAGCGCGATATAGCTGAAGGCGTTGATGACGAAGGCGGCGACCGCGCCGGCCGCCGCAACGATCGCGCCGCCGATCGCCGGGCCGACGCTGCGGGCGATGTTGAAGGCGACGCTGTTCAGCGTCACCGCCGCCGGCACATCGCGTCGCGGCACCATGTCGCCGACGGAGGATTGCCAGGCGGGGTTGTTGAGCGCGGTGCCGCAGCCGATCAGGAAGGTGAAGCCGAGCAGCAGCCAGGGCGTCATCACATTGAGCCAGGCCGACAGTGCGAACAGGATCGACACGGCCAGCATGAAGCCCTGCGCCGTCAGCATGATGCGCCGCCGGTCGTAATTGTCGGAGATCGCGCCCGCCGCCAGCGAGAACATCATCACCGGCAGCGTCGTCGAGGCCTGGACGAGCGCGACCATGTCCGGCGAATCGGCGATCGAGGTCATCATCCACGACGCGCCGACCATCTGGACGAGGCCGCCGAAATTGGAAGCGAGACTGGCGAACCACACAGCGCGAAAGATCGGCTGGCGCAGTGGCAGGAACGGGGAATTTCGCCCCGATTCCGGCGCTACCCCCTCGGAAGCGAGTTCGGCTTCCGCGATGTCGGCTATCGGCTGGGCATTCGGATCGTCAGGCATGCCATAGGGTTAGAGCCTGCGGACAGGCCTGCCAACCGCGATTGCTGCATGGGCCGCGCAAAGCTTTCAAGGGGCAGCGCGCGCCGGCTCGCTCGCCTGCATCCTGCGGGCCGGCCTTGCCTTGGGCCGGCGAAACGCATGGCCGAGCGCGACCGCAAGTCCCGCGAGCGCCACCCAATGTCCGGGCCGCAGCGAGGCGATGTCCTGGTAGATCACGATGTCGGCATTGGCCTGGAACACCAGCCAAGCCGAGGCGCCGGTCGCAAACGCGTACCAGGCCGTCTCGCAGAGCGCGGTCGCAAGCCCCGTCGCCAGTGCCGCCGCGATCAGGACGGGTGGCGTCGTGGCGATCTTCAGCTTGTCGAGCCCGCGATAGACCATCAGCAGCGCGAACAGCCCGGTCATCAGCACGGGCTGGGTGACATCGATCTTCGATTGCAGGGCGAAATGCAGCAGGCCGAGCATCGTGATGACATAGATGAGATTATGCAGGCGCTGCCAGTTCTTTGCGCCCATCCGCCGGATCATGCCGTCGGTCGAAGTCACCCCCAGTGCGACCAGCCCGGTCAGGGCGGTGATGCCGACGAGCAGGTAGAAGCGCTTGACGATCTCGGAGAGGATCAGCCCCCAGTCGAAGGCGAGATCGATGCAGTAGAGCGTCAGATGGCCGAGCGCATAGGCGAGCACGGAGAGCCCGAGCATCCGGCGGACGCCGATCAGCTTGCTCCAGTCGAGGATGCGCCGCAGGGGCGAGACGGCGAGCGTAACCAGCAGCAGCCGCACGGCCCAGGTGCCGGTGTCGTGGACCGCTTGCGTCCAGGGTTTCGAGCCGAGCTGGCCCATCCAAGCGTCGATCGCCAGAAGCAACGCGGGCACGAGCACCAGCGCGAACGCCGTGGCGCGCAGGCCCGAGAGACGCCCCTGCCGGTCCGTCCATGGCAGCCATGAGCTGATCCACACTGGGCTCATGCCATTCTCCTCGTTGCATTCTCCCCATCGGATACGCGAGAGTTCGCGCATCTGTCTCGCGCAAGCGCACACAAGGGCGTGAACGCTTGCCGGTGCTGCTACCTCTCATCCGACGGAAACGAGCCATGCCTGCCACGACGCCAACCGTAGTCTTCGATGTCGGCAATGTCCTGATCCGCTGGGACCCGCTGCTGGTCTATCGCGAGATGATTCCCGATGACGAGAAGCGCGCCTGGTTCATGCAGAATGTCTGCACGGCAGCCTGGAACATCGAGCAGGATCGCGGCCGGAGCTGGGCGGAGGCGGTCGCCCTGCTCGTCGCCAGCCATCCCGAATGGGAGAGCCAGATCAGGGCCTATGACGAGCGCTGGCATGAGGCGGTGCCGGGCACCATCGAGGATAGCGTCGCGGTGCTGGAAGAGCTGAAGGCGCGGGGCGAAAAGGTCTATGCCATCACCAATTTCTCGCGCGAGAAATGGGCCGAGTGCCTGATCCGCTTTCCCTTCCTGCAGAGCTTCGACGGCGTTGTCGTTTCGGCTCATGAGCGCGTCATCAAGCCCGATCCGGCGATCTACCAGATCTTGTTTCAGCGCTACGGGCTCGTGGCGGGCGACTGCATCTTCATCGACGACAGCGCGAAGAACATCGAGACCGCACGCGCTGTGGGCATGAAGGGCGTGCATTTCGTCGAACCGATCGACCTGCGCCTGGAGCTGCGAAAACTGGGCGTCGCGACATAGGCACCGTGACGCCGAAACACGATTGACGTTCATGAAAGGGAACATGCACGTCTGAGTTGGGTTGAGCCTTCATAAGCTGAAGGAAATTTCCATATGTCCAAAAATATTACAGTCGAGCGGCATGACAACGGGTGGTGTCTGAAGGACGCTCAGGGCAATTGCCTGATTGTTACGCCTGACCGCACAGGCTTGGATCGAATCCTCCAGCAGATGAGCGTTTCGCAAGCCACAGACAAATTGCACGCCGCGCGCCATACCGTTGCCGGCGCGGCTGGCTCCAATTTAATACTTGCGTTGCCTTGAGGCGCTGCGGCGCCTGGATCACAGTCAAAGCCTCACGCTCCAATGCGCGCCTTGGCAGCAAGTGCCCGCGTCGCGGTCAAGCACTCGTCCACCGCGTACCAGAGCCGGGGATTGAGTTCGATGTTGAACAGCACTCCTTCGGGGAAGTTGCAGCGTTCCATCAGCGCCGCCCACGGAATCGCGCCCCATCCGACGGGCAGATGCAGATCGCCGTGGCCGAAAGCGAACTTTTCGCTCGGAAAGACGGTCTCGATCGCATCGGCAAGTCCGAATGAATCATGCATGTGCAGATGCTTGGCGAAGGGCGCCAGTGTCGCGACCTCGGCGAGGTAGTCGCCGCCGACATAGCCGAGCCTGAGGAAGGCATGGCTGAAGTCCAGCGTCGCCCAGACATGGGAATGCCCGATGGCTTCGATTTCGCGGGCCAGCCGCGATGGCAGCGAGGCATGCATCTTGCCGTGGTGATCGCCGAACATGGTCTCGACGCAGAGCAGCACGCCGCAGTCGCGCGCCACGTCGCCTGCCTTCGACAGCCATTCGCGCTGGCGGGCATAGGTCGCTTCGATCACCTCTGCCGGCTGCACCGGCATCACGCCGGAATGCATGACGTAATGCATCGCGCCGACCTCGCCGGCGACCTCCAGCGACGCCTTCAGCACATCGAAATGGCGCGGCAGCCGGGCCGGTTCGTCGAAGAAGTTGATGACCAGCGGGCCATGCACGCTGTAGCCGAAGGGCCGGCCGGCGCAGGCGCGCTTCAGCAGGTCCAGATGCGGCCGGCGGATGCGCCCGCCGACGACGAGGTCCATCGCGCAGGTCGGCAGTTCCGCCGAGTCGACGCCAAGGCGCTCGACCCGGTCGAGCAGCGCCGGCAGGTCGGAGAGATCGCTGGCCGGTTGTCCGGCTGTGATGCCGACGCCGCGAACACCGCTGGGATACATGGCAAGGCTCCGGTCTGATGCGCGACGAACGGCGGGTTCCAGCGTCGGGCGCCGGCCGGGCGTGGTCAGCATGATTGAGGCAGGCGCACAAGCTCGATTCGCGAAAGGCGGCCTCACACCATGGCTGCTGCGGGCGGCGTGGCGTCGGGCTAACATCACCTGAGAACAATGATGCGAGGGAGCGAGGCGAGCCGATGGCCAGCGAAACCAGATATGACACGATGACCTATAACCGCTGCGGGCGCAGCGGCCTGAAGCTCCCGGCCCTCTCGCTCGGCCTCTGGCACAATTTCGGCGAGACGACGGCGCCCGATACCGGCCGCCGGATCTGCCGGACCGCCTTCGATCTCGGCATCACCCATTTCGATCTCGCCAATAATTACGGGCCGCCGCCAGGCTCCGCCGAGACCGCCTTCGGGACGATCCTGCGCCAGGATTTCGCCGCCCATCGCGACGAAATGGTGATCTCGACCAAGGCCGGCTACCGGATGTGGCCTGGCCCCTATGGCGAATGGGGCAGCCGCAAATATCTGCTCTCAAGTCTCGACCAGAGCCTGAAGCGGATGAAGCTCGACTATGTCGACATCTTCTATTCGCATCGCTTTGACCCCGAGACGCCGCTCGAGGAAACGATGGGCGCGCTCGACACCGCCGTGCGCCAGGGCAAGGCGCTCTATGTCGGTCTGTCCTCATACAACTCGCGGCGCACCCGCGAGGCGGCTGCGATCCTGCGCAGCCTCGGCACACCCTGCCTGATCCACCAGCCGAGCTATTCGATGATCAACCGCTGGATCGAGGAGGACGGCTTGCTCGACACCCTCGACCAGGAGGGCATCGGCTCGATCGTGTTCTCGCCGCTGGCCCAGGGCATGCTGACCTCGAAATATCTCGGCGGCGTGCCAGAAGGCAGCCGCGCGGCCAGGAAGGCGCCGTCGTTCCGCGAGGGCTTCCTCAGCGACGACAATCTACGGCGCATCACTGCGCTCAACGAGATCGCAGCCGGCCGCGGCCAGAGCCTCGCCCAGATGGCGATCGCCTGGGTATTGCGCGGCGGCCGCGTCACCTCGGCACTGATCGGCGCGAGCCGCGCCGAACAGGTCGAGGACTGCGTCGCAGCCCTGAAGCGGCCCGACTTCAGCGCCGAGGAACTGGTGCTGATCGACCAGCACGCGGGCGAAGGCGGCGTGAACATCTGGGCTGCGTCTGCCGAGCGGTGAGGTGGTCGGCCTAGGCTCAGGCCGGGCCGTCTTCCAGGCCTGCTCCTCGCCATGACGGGAAGGCCAGGCGGCTGAGCTTGGTGGCGGCGAGCCCGATGAAGGAGGTCGGCCGCTCGCGCAGCGTCAGCCAGCTCAGCGCGATCAGGCGGCCGATGCGGCCGCCGAACCTGGCCGCGCTGCCCAGCACGGCACGGCCGAGCGGCCCACGGGCGCTCACCTGTGTCAGGATCGCCGCGTTCATCGGCTCCGATTCCGCCGCGATCCGCCCGACGCCGAAGCGCCACCGACGCGCGAACACGGCCGGATACCATGCTGGGAAGGCGGGATCGGCGCTCATACGCTTCAGCGCCGTCGCCAGCATGGCGAGGCTGGCTGCAGGATCGCCCGCCTGCTGGCGGGAGAGACCCTGCGAACTGATCCGCCAGATCATGCCGAGATGCGGCACAAAACAGCAGCCATGCAGCAGAGCAAGGCGGCGCATCGCATAGGCATCGGCGAAGGCGCCAAACGTGGCATCGAACCCGCCATTCGCGGTCATCAGATCGCGGCGCATGACCGCAGTCCCGGTCAGGATCCAGTTGTCGATCCGGCGGAAGCTCTCGGCGACCTTGGCGGGACTGAGGAAGCACGCCGAATAGGCGGGCCGCACAGGTGGCCGATAGCCGACTGTGCCGGTGTCGAGGTCCTGCACGGCGCCCTCGCAGCACGCGAAGGCCGCCTGTGGATGGGAGGCCAGGATGCCGAGCATGGCGGAAAACAGGCCGGGCCGCGTCACGTCGTCGGCCGCGCCGAAATAGACATAGTCGCCTCGTGCCTCGATCAGTCCACGATTGAGCGCCGCGATGGCGCCGCCATTCGTGTCCAGCGCGACGATCCGCAGGGTCGGATACTTGGCGGCGAGCTTCGCCAGCACGGCAAGGCTGTCATCGCGCGAAGCGTCGTCGACGACCACGATCTCGTCGGGCGCCGGCGTCTGGGCGGCAAGCGCGCGTATCGCCTCCCCGATGACCGCGCCGTGATTGTAGTTCGGGACGATGGCGCTCAGGCGAAGGGGGCGCTGCGGCTCCTCTGTCGATCGAATGTCCGTGCGCGGGGTGTCCGCCTGGCTGTGCAAATCGGGTGTCGTCACGTCTGACCTCGGCCGCCCGGCCTGATGGGAAGAACAAGCCCCACGGCAGGTATCGCCGAGCATGGTCCTGCGAAAGCACGGGTGCGATGCCCGAAAACGGTCCCTGCGAAGGCGGAGCCGAGGACATAACCGCCAATCGCGATCGTGCCAAGGAGTATGGACGGCCGAGGTGGTCTGCGACTTGCAACCCACCGCCCTCTAAGCTAGGGGCTGGCGGGCCGTCCGCGAAAGCCCATGCCGGGATTTACGGTGTGGACAGTTGACGGATGCCCAGCGCGGGCTGATTGCCCAAAAGATGAATCTCACGATGCTGGTGTAAAGTCGTTGGAAAATCAAACCAACGATGCAACTCTTATCTTCGGACGCCGTTGCGTTAGCGGAGACCAACATGGATTCCTGTTACGGACGTTGAGGGTATCGGCGCCGCAGGTTCTTGAATGCAGGCTGTGATATGACTGACAAGATCAAGATCAAGTTCCTCACAGCCATCTGGGGGGCGCGCTATATCGAAGAGTTCGCGCGCGTCTCGCTTCCTTCCTATCTCGCGCCGGGCAACCTGCCCTATCTGGCGGCGCAGACGGAACTCGAAGTCCTGATCCTGACGACCAGCGACAGTCGCGCCAAGTTCGACGAGATGCCGATCTTCGCCAAACTGGCGCAGCTCTGCACGGTTCGCTACATGCTGATCGACGATCTCATCACCTCGGGCAATTACGGCGTCACGCTGACGCTGGCCTATGCGCGCGGCATTCAGGAGAGCGGCGAGGCGCAGACCGAGACCACCTTCGTCTTTATGAATTCGGATTTCGTGCTGGCCGACGGCTCGCTCCACGGGCTCGTCGACAAGCTGCGCGAGGGCCACCGCTGCGTGATGGCGCCGTCGTTGCGTGCCCGGGCGGAAATCGCACTTCCCCTGCTGACTGATGTCGTCGATCAGGAGACGGACACGCTCGTCATGGCTCCGCGCGACATGGTCAGGATGACCTTCGAAAATCTGCATCCGACGGTCATCGCCAAGACTGCGACCCAGAACTTCGTCACCTGCTCGACGCACAACCAGATCTACTGGCAGGTCGACAGGAACACGCTGCTCGCGCGCTACCACCTGATCTTCATGCTGGCGATCAAGCCCGAAGTGCCGATGCCGGCAGTGAATTCCTATTGCGACTATGGCTTCGTCCCGGAGCTCGTGCCGTCGGGCGAGTTCACCGTCATGGATGATTCGGACGATTTCTACATGCTCGAACTGCAGCCATCCTGGCAGGAGAAGCAGTTCGTTCATTGCGGCCGTTCGACGCCGGAGAAGATCGCCTCCGAGCTTTCGGTCTGGACCACCCGCGAGCACCGCCGTTTTGCCGAGGTCGATATCGTCTTCCGCACCGGTGATCTGCCGGCGACCCTGCCCGCGGCCCGTGAGAAGATGGCCGCCTTCGCCGCCGAGGTTCACAGGCGCATGACGCCTCCCGTCACCCATGTCGATCACTTCTACTGGGTCATGGGCCTTCAGGCCTGGCATTCCCTCAGGGAAATGACCAACCCCTCCGATTCGTCCGAGCCGGGCGAGCTCGACACAGTCGGGGAGTCCGGGGACCAGTTTGGTATCAAGCCTGTCGTAGGTCCGCCTGTGAGCTTTCGCTCGCGCCTCAAGAGCTTGGCGATGCGCAACTATGTCGGGCTCATCGCCAAGGTCCGGGTTCTCGCAGGCGCGAAGCCCAACGTCGCGAGATGGCACCATTCCTGGCTGGATTCACGGCTGATCCTGAACTGGCTGCGCCAGATCGGCGATAAGGACGTGACGCGCAACCTGCTGGTCTGCGGTTCCGACAGTTGGCTCGGCATGTCGGTTGCGCGCGAAGACCGGTTCGACGTGGAGTACGGTATCCAGCAGTTCGTGGACGCCTATCGGGAACTTGATGCCGACGAGCGAACGAGGATCTCAGGCCGTTACGACAATATTCTTCTGCACACGACCCGCTCGGACGTTCGCAGTACAGCCGCGGCACTGGACATCCTCACCCAATATCTCGCTCCCGGTGGCAGCATGGCCGTCTATATCGAGCATGTGAATGGCGAGGTCGATCCGAGCAATTTCTCCATCGAACTGGCCCAGTATTCCGAAGAGGTGCTGCCGCCGAGCTGGATCGGCTATGACGTTGCCGCGCGCTTTGTGGGCGGCGCCGCCAAGCGCAGGCTGCGGCTGATGGAGCGGCGGCTGTTTCGCCATCTCACCCCGTCATCGGTCTGGCGGCTTCCGCTCCTCGTCCTGGCCGTGGGACTCTGGCCGCTCGTCGCGGGGATGACCGCGATCAACAATTTTCGGAACCGCGAGATTGGCGACATCTGTCCCGAATTCTGCAGCAGCGCTCTGATCGTGATGCGTGCGAATGGTGAGGTGCTCGCCGGCGGCCAAGCCTCGCGGGGATGAGGCCGTTTGCAGATATTTCGGAGTGCGGCAGTTCGCGCGGTCTCTCGGCGCGACGTCGGCAGAATGCGCGGCTGCTTGGAGTTCAATGTTGACAAAGCAAGAACTGGCGTGGTTTCGCATCGGCCCACGTATGGCGCCCGATCCGATCAGGTTGAGATCAGAATGACAGAGAGTTCGGCGTATTTGGTCGTCGGTGGCGACAGCTTCGTCGGCGGTAGCGTCGTCGAGGCACTGCGTCGTCGCGGCCACAGGGCGCTCGCCAGCACGCGTCGTCAGGAGACCGTGGGTTCGGATCGCGTCTTCCTGGATTTCGAGCAGCCCGAGGCTTTCCGCGCTCCCGCCGAGGTGAAATACGCCTATCTGATCGCAGCCGCGACGAACTACGACCGCTGCGAGACCGATCCGATGGCGCGTGTCATCAATGTGGATCTGATCCCGCGAACCGTCGCGTCGCTGCTCGAGCAAGGGCTCCACGTCACCTTCATCTCGACCAATTCGGTGTTCGGCGGCGAGCGCCCCTGGCCGCATGAGGATGATCCCCACGCGCCGGGCATCGCCTACGCGCAGCAGAAATCGGATGGCGAAGCGGTCGTTCTGGCTGCCGCCGACAGGCTGGGTGCGCGCGATCGGCTGAACATCACCCGCCTCACCAAGATCATGAATGCGGGCGTTTCGCCGGTTCCGGGTTGGGTCGCGGCCTGGAAGCGTGGCGAGGCGGTGGAGCCGTTCGAGGATCTGGTTTTCGCCCCGATCTCGGTAAATTTCGTCGGCGAGGCGCTCGCGACGCTGGGCGAGAAGCGGCTCTCGGGCAACCTCCACCTCTCAGGTGCCGAGAATGTCAGCTATGTCGCCTTCGCCCATGCCCTGGCCTCACGCCTCGGCGTCGACAAGGCCTTGATCAAACCGACCACATCGGTCGCCAAGGGTATCCACATCGCCTTCAAGCCGCGCTACAGCGGGCTGGGCATGACCAGGACCACGCAACTCAGCGGCGTCGAGCCGCAGCCGCTGGATCGCCTCATCGACGATCTCGTCGCGGATCTGCGCAGCTGACCGGAGATTTTCGTCCATGAGCGACTTCATCCATCGCGGCTCCTGCCGTCTCTGCGACTCCAAGAATCTCGAGCGCGTCGTCGATCTCGATCCGATCCCGCTCTCCGAGAACTACACCTCCGACTCCGCCTCGGCGAAGGCCCGCAAGCGCTATCCGGTCGACGTCTATATGTGCGCCGATTGCGGCCATGTGCAGCAGCTCGACGTGATCAACTCCAAGGATCTCTGGGCCTCCTACACCTATTATTCGGGTGAGGCGAAAGGCATGCCGGAGCATTTCCAGCAGGTCGCCGATCGTATCCTGACCAAGGCGTCGCCCGAGAAGGGCGCGCTGGTCATCGACATCGGCAGCAATGACGGCTCGCTGCTGAAGCCGTTCCAGAAGGCTGGCATGAAAGTGCTCGGCATCGACCCCGCGGAGGAAGCTGCCCAGCGCGCCAACGATGCCGGGGTCGAAACGATCTGTTCGCTGATGACGCGCGATCTCGCCGAGAAGATTCGCGCCGAGCGTGGCCCGGCGCAGGTGATCTGTGCCTTCAACGTCTTCGCCCATGCCGACGATCTCGGCGAGATGGCCGATTGCGTGCGCATGATGCTGGCGCCCGACGGGCTGTTCTTCTTCGAGGCGCAGTACCTGCTCGACATCATCGACGGCGTTTTGATCGCAACCATCTTCCACGAGCATATGAGCCACCATTCGGTGACGCCGCTGGCGCGCTTCCTCGACGCGCATGGGCTCGAACTGATCGCGGTCCAGCGCGCCCGCATCCAGCATGGCTCGCTGATCGGCACGGTTCAGTTGAAGGGCGCGGGCCGCCCGGTCGAGGCGTCGGTCTCCGAGATTCTCGCGCTGGAAGAGCAGCGCAACCTGACCAAGCTCGACACGTTGCGTGAATTCGGCCGCACCATCGCGACGCTGCGCGAGCGGACTGCCGCGCTGATCAAGGACTTCAAGGCGCAGGGAAAGACGATCGCCGGCTATGGCGCGGCACGCAGCGGCCCGACGCTGATCACGCAGCTCGGACTCACGGGTGCGCTCGACTACATCGTCGACGACCACCCGCAGAAGGTCGGCAAATACGAGACCGGCGACGGCGTCTTCATCGTGCCCACGGCCGAGCTATTGGCCCGGCAGCCCGATTACACGGTCATCCTCGCCTGGGTGCATTCGCAGAAAATCATCGATACCAATCAGGAATACCTGAACCGGGGAGGGCATTTCGTGGTCCTCTGCCCGGAAACGCGCGTCGTCGGCAAGGACGGGGACGTCAAAATCTGACGGCAATCGCGCCTCCGCGAGAGGCGAAAGGGGTACCAAAGCCATGGATACGCAGAAGACCAAGGAACCACAGTACCAGGTCATCGTCGAGGCCGCGACCAAGCGCGGCGTCGAGACCTTCGGCCTGCGCAGCAGCGAGAGCTGGCATGAGGATCCCAAGCACCTCGTCTTCCGGCTGGCGCGCTACAAGTTCGTCGCCAAGATGTTCTCGGGCCGCAAGCATGTGCTTGAGGTCGGCTGCGGCGATGCTTTCGGCACCCGCATCGTCCAGGCCGAGGTCGGCAAGCTGACCGGCATCGATTTCGATCCGGTCTTCATCGACGACGTCAACGCCCGCATGGTCGATCGCTGGAAGTTCGACGCCAAGGTCCATGACATGCTCGACGGTCCGGTCCCCGGCGAGTTCGACGGCGTCTATGCGCTCGACGTGCTGGAGCATATCGACCCGGCGCAGGAGAAGCTGTTCCTGAAGAACTCCTTCGCCCCGCTCGGCAAGGACGGTGCCGGCATCATCGGCCTGCCTTCGCTGGAGAGCCAGCCCTACGCCTCGCCGCAGTCCAAGGCCGGCCATGTCAACTGCAAGTCGGCACCTGATCTGAAGAAGCTGATGCAGGAGTATTTCCACAATGTCTTCGTCTTCAGCATGAACGACGAGGTCGTCCACACCGGCTTCCACAAGATGGCGAACTACGTCTTCGCGATCGGCGCCGGCAAGCGCGATTGAGCGTGATCGGCCTCGCAGCATTGCGAAGCCACGGCCGGCCTGGCGCGATGGCGGCAGGCCGCAACCGGCTCGAGAATGCCCCGGGTCAGGGACCAAGCCATGGATGAGCTGCCCGCGCGCCTGCGCACGATCTCTCCCGAGGTTCTGTATTCCGACGGCGGCTTCCTCGCGGTCGACGGGCAACTCGTCGATATCCTGAAGGCGCGCGCCCGCGTGGCGCCGCGCCGGCGCTGCCGGCTCTGCTTCCATGCCGACAGCCACGACGCCCAGCAGGAGATGCTGATCGTCATGCACCGTGATTCCTACGTCCAGCCGCATTGCCATATCGGCAAGGTCGAGACGCTCTCGATCATCGAGGGCGTAGCGGACGCTCTGCTGTTCTCGCCCGACGGGGCGCTGACCGGAACGGTCGTGATGTCGCCGGCAGCCGAGGGCGGTGCGTTTTTCTATCGGATGCCCGAGCGGCAATATCACAGCCTGCGTTTCCGCTCGGAATGGCTCGTCTTCGTCGAGACCACGATCGGCCCGTTCGATCGCTCGACGACGCAAACCGGAACCTGGTCGCCGCCGGAGACCGAACCTGCTGCCGGCCATGCCTTCCTGGCCGCTCTTGCTGGGCCTGTCGGCTGAGCGAAGCTTGCCTTGGCTTCCCACGCGGCGTGAGTCCGTGTAAGCCCCCGTCCTGCCTGGTTTGTAACGTCTGGAATCTGTGATGGCCTGTCTGGTTTGTGGCTCAGCATCCGTGGTCGAGCGTCTCGATGTCGGGCGTCACCCCGTCGCGACCTTCTACCTGCAGAGCCAGGACGCGCCGGAGCGGGATTTCCGCCTCGCGGTCGGCCAGTGCGAGGCCTGCGGCACGATCCAGAGCACGCAGATCGTGCCGCATGATGCGCTGATCCCGCCCTATGACTGGCTGTTTGCCCGCGAGCCGGAAGAGCATCTCGACGAGGTGGTCGACCAGATCGCGGCTCTGCCGGGCCTGGGCCCCGACAGTATCATCGGCGCCCTGACCTACAAGGACGACACCACGGTCGAGCGCTTCCGGCGCAAGGGTTTCACCAACACCTGGCGGGTGAAGCTCGACGAGGATCTCGGCGTCGCCAACCCCGCCGCCAACATTGAGACGGTGCAGAAGCTGACGAACCCGGCGCGCATGGCGGAGATCGCCGCCCGCCGCGGCGCGGCCGACGTCCTGATCGTGCGCCACATCACCGAGCATGCCGAGAACCTGATCGATTTCATCCAGGGGCTGGCGGCGCTGGTGAAGCCGGGCGGGGTGCTGATGCTCGAGGTGCCCGACTGCACCGATAATCTGCGGCTGAAGGACTACTGCATGATCTGGGAGGAGCACTCGCTCTATCTCACGCCCGCGACCTTCGCCGCGCTCAGCTCGATCGGCGGCTTCGAGCCGATCCGCACCGACGTCTATCCGCGCCCCTTCGAGAACTCGCTCGTCCAGCTCGCCCGCAAGACCGGCACGCCCGGCCAGGTCCGGATCTCGCCCGAGATGAAGGCCGAGGTCGGCCTGCTCACGGCCTATGCCGACGCCTATGAGCCGGCCAAGCGCGAGCTGCGCTCCAAGCTGGAGCGCGTGCGCGCCGAGAAGGGGCCGATCGCGCTGTTCGGCGCCGGCCATCTCGCCTGCGCCTTCGCCAATTTCATGGATGTCGCCGATCTGATCGACTTCGTCGCCGACGACACGCCACAGAAGATCGCCAAGTTCCTGCCCGGCGCGCGCCTGCCGATCCTGCCCTCGTCCGCCCTGGTCGAACGCAATGTCGCGGTCTGCCTGCTGGCGCTGTCGATCAACAACGAGAACGCCGTGATCGCCCGCAACGACGCCTTCACGCAGGCCGGTGGCGAGTTCCGCTCGATCTTCCGGGCCAGTTCGCGGTCGATCTTCGCCGACACGCTCTAGCTTTGGATATGCTACAGGCGGCACCCGCCGTCGCTGACGGGCCTGCGGCCCACGGATGAATCACAAGAACACGGGAGTGGGTCAATGGGAATTCGAATGGACGTCGTCCATATCATGGAGGGTTACGGCATCCTCGGCGCGGGTCGCAAGATCCTCGATTTCGGCAGCTCCAACCTCTATGGCGCGACCGCCGAGCAGATCATTGCCTTCGTGAAGCGACACAATGCCAACCCGCGCGCCGATCTGCAGAGCTGGGCGGAGAAGCTCGCCGCCGGTTCGGGCACCGATGCCGGTGGCACCAACCTGAACGGCTCGTTCTTCGGCGAACTCATCGAAGAGGCCGGGATGGGTTATGACGCCATCGACATCGCCGATGGCTACAAGACGACGATCGTCGACCTCAACTCGATGCGCCTGCCCCCGCATATGGTCGGCGCCTATGACAGCGTCATCAACTGCGGCACGAGCGAGCATATCCTCAACCAGATGAACACCTTTCTGGCCGTGCATGTGGCGACGAAGGCGGGCGGCCTGATCATGCATCAGGTCCCCAGCATCGGCTATGTCGACCATGGCTACTTCTGCTACACGAGCCGCTTCTTCTTCGATCTCGCCGGCTACAACCAGTATGAGGTCGTCGATATGTGGTATGACGGCCCGGCCGCGCAGGAGAATGTCTTCGCCTCGGCGCGCCAGTACCAGAGCTACTTCCCGTCCCTGACGGCGCGCCTCGACAAGATCGGCAAGGTCGAGCGCGAGACCATGCAGGACCAGCTCAACATCCCGATGATCTCGATCGCGCTGGTCTACCGGAAGAACCTCGACGTGGCATTCATGGGCACGGTCGAGACCAGCACCAGCGTCGGCGCGGTGCCGGACGCCGTTCTGGGCACCTACCAGCGCTGATCAGCCTGAGGTCGGCTCCGCGGTCTCGGGCTTGCCCGCGACCGCGATGGCCCGTTCCTGCAGCTCCCGGCTCAGATCGCTCGGCGCCGATTCCAGAATCAGGCGCAATCGGGCGATCAGATCCAGCCGCGACGGGTCGCCGTTGAGCACGGCCAGCAGCATCCGGACCTCGACATCCGCCGGCACCGGCTTGCCCTGCGCCACCAGCACCGCGACATAGCGCTGCCACATCGCCATGTCGTCGGGCGAAACCTGCAGCGCATAGCGCAGTCCTTGCTCCTCCAGGTCGAGCGGCGGCTTCTCGCCGCGCTTGGCCATGTCGGTGGCAAGCACATAGGCGCGATTGAGACCTTCCGCATTGTCGGCACTGGCCGAGGCGATCACCGCCGTGCGGTAGGATTCGACCACGTCCTGGGCCGGGCCGTCCGAAATGATGCGGCCATGCTCCAGCATGATGCAGCGCGTGCACATCTCGGCCAGCAGCGCCTCGGAGTGGGAGGCGATCACCAGGATCGACGAGCGCGCGATGAGATCCTTCATCTTCTGCGCCGCCTTCTGGGCGAACTGGGCGTCGCCCGTCGCCAGCCCTTCGTCGAGCAGCAGGATTTCGGGGTCGACCGCGGTGACGATCGAGAAGCCCAGCCGCGTCATCATGCCGGCCGAATAGATCCGCACCGGCAAATCGATGAAGTCGCCGAGTTCGGCGAAGTCGATGATCTCGTCCATCTTGGCGGCAATCTGCCGCCGCCCCAGCCCTAGATGCAGGCCGCAGGTCATGATGTTTTCGCGCCCGGTGCCGTCGACATTGATACCGGGTGTGGAGTTGAACAGGGTCGAGATGCTGCCGACGGTGGTGATCCTGCCGCGCGTGGGCGGGTAGGCGCCGGCCAACAGGCGCAGCATCGTGGTCTTGCCGGCGCCGTTATGGCCCATCAGCCCGAGCCGGTCGCCCTCGCGCAGCTCAAAGGAGATGTCGCGCAGGGCCGTGACCACGCCGCGCGCGATGTCGATCTCGCCACCGGTGCGGGACACGCCGCCCTTGTGGCTGCGCGAGAGCGAGATGGGCAACTCCACCCATGCGTTTTCGACCGTCAAACGGGCCATCGGATGAGGTCCTTCAGTACCAGTAGGCCAGGCGGTCGCGGTAGTGACCATAAGACCAGATCGTCACGGCCGAGCCGACGATCAGTGTCCCGATCACCCAGAGCCAGCTCACCGGATCCGGCATGGTGCCAAGCAACGGGTCGCGCACGATCCGCACGAGATGGTAAAACGGGTTGAAGTCTGCCGCGAAGGCGAGATTGGCGCCCAGCAGATTCTTGGGCCAGAACACCGGCGTCACGAACATCAGGATCTGCATGCCGCTGGCGATGGCGGGGCCGAGGTCGCGCCGGCGCAGGCACATCATGCCGACGAGCAGGCTCATCCAGATTCCGTTGGCGATCACCAGCACCAGACCGGGGATCGCGAGCAGCGCCGTCCAGCCCGGCGAATGCAGCGTGCCGACCATGATCAGGACGTAGAGGATGAAATGGTGCCCGAACAGCAGCAGGGCCCGCCAGACATGGGCGAAGGCAAAGGCAAGGTACGGGAACCTCATCGACAGCGCCGTTGACTGCCCCGCGATGATGATGCTGGTCCCGTCGGTGATCAGCGAGGCGATCAGGCTCCAGACGATGATGCTGGTGCCGACGAAGCGGAAATACTCGCGCGGATCCTGCCGCAGGATCGTGCTCCAGACCACACCCATGGTGAGCACGAAGGCGGCGAGCCCCAGCGTGTGCCAGAAGGGTCCGAGCCGGGTGCGCCGGAAACGCCAGATCACATCGATCCAACCCGCATGAACCCAGACCGGCGCGAGCCGCATCGTCTCCGCGAAATCCTGGGCGGTCACGGCCAGAGGGCCACCGGGTGTCGGCGAGATGACGGGCCGCTTGGCGGCGCGGTGGGCTGTATCGGTCATGATGGCGAGCTTATAGGACCCGGATTGGCAGAAGTCATGTCAATCCTGTGCTGTGCCTACGCGATAAGGGTACATTGCCGCAACTCTTCTCCGCGCCCGCATGACGATAGCCGGGCGAGGTCCGGCCAGCAGCGGAACATCGCTGCGTGGGGAGGGTTGATCACTGTCACAGGAGGGGATCATGCGCGATATCGAGATCGTTTCGATCGGCCAGGTGAACCGGGATCACGACCCGCCGGTTGCCGAAGCGCACACGAAAGTCTGGGTCGAAAACCTTCAGGTCCGCGAGCTGGAGGCGGTGGACGTGACCGTTCAGGTCGTGTGGGAGGAAGGTGACTCGGACCAGGCCATGCGCGTCAAGGTCCTCGAGGAAACGCGCTCGGCGTTGCGCCACGCGCTGAGCGTCTGTGAATTGACCAGCGAGGACGACCTTGGCAAGGAACTGCTTGCGCCGGTGACGCAGGACCTGGAGCCCGCATGATCAGGATCCAGCCGCCTCAGGCGGCTGGCCTGATCTCCATGCGCGCCACCATCAGTTCCGGGCCGTTCGCTGTAGCGTGGAGTTCGTCGCCGGCCCATATGGCCTTGCCGCGCGTCGACAGCATGAACTCGACCCAACCATTGAAGCGTCGCGTCTCCTCCTGCGGCAGCGCGAAGCGCAGGTAGCGCGTCTCGCCCTCCTGAACATCCGGAAGTCGCGTCGCCGCAACACCGTAGATACCGACGCTGACATCGCGCAGTACGGCGTCCGCTTCCTTGTTGATGACAGCGATGCGTAATTCCTGCGCCACAGCTGGGTTCACGCGTGCATAGGCCAGAGCCTCGTAGCGGCCTTGTCTGATGCGGCGGAATTGGTGTGCGCCGGCCTTCTCGGTGTCAGAGAAGCCGTAAACGGTGGGAAATGCCGCCATGTCGAGCGTCACTTCCCCTGGAGCGACATAGGGCAGCTTCTTGCCGGTGGCGGGCGGCAGTTTAGGCAGGAGCTCGCCAAGGAACTGGCCGACACGATGCGAGCTTTCGACGGCATAGGGCGTGCCGACATGCGAGAACACCGAGAACTTGCTGTCCGGCCAGTAGTCGATGTTCAGGATCGAGACATCGGTGTGCTTCTGCGCATAGGCGTTGAGTTCCCGCGTGATGCCGTCGGTGTCGAAGGTCTTCATGAAGGCTTCGCGCTGGAAGGATGCTGGCATGGGGTTCGCGGCGATGACGAGCCGCGCTCCATGCTCGCGGGCGAGCGCCAGATACTGGTCCAGCACGACGTCGATATAGGTACGGCGCGACAGCGTTTTCCAGTCGAACATCCATGGTACGCCGGCGACACCGGACACCGTGCCGTAATAGCGTGCCAGCCCGTCATCGTCGTAATGCGCAAGGCTGGGCTCGTTGCGCCTGATCATCTGGAACAGGCCGGCGATGTGGTCGTCGGGAATGTCTGTCTCGCGCGCCCAGCCGCCGCTGGGTGCAATGATGTCGCGCAGCATCTGATAACCAGCATTCGCGACGAGAGGTCGGTCGGACTGGTTCAGGCTGCCGTTCAGATAGTAAAACTTGTCCGTCACCTCGCGCCGCAACCCGAGCGAGGGCACATGGAACAGCCGGTTAAAGGGGCTCGCGAACTCACGCTGTAGATCCGGCCCCATGATATCTTTGGCCGTCATCAGAGCCTCGCGCGGCGCGCCGCCGCCGGGCGTGAAGTAGAGCACGAGAACTTTGACCGTGCCGCTGCGCTCCATCATCCGCCGGGCCAGCGCGAGATAGCCCGGATAGCCGAGATTGGAGGCGACGCTGAGATTGAGGTAGCTGCGCCCGCCGAGATAGGATTCGACGATCGGCGATTGGACGGCGTGCAGCCCAGAGCTGTCGCCGACCTGCACGATGTCGGGCCGTACATCGTCGAACTGGCCGACCTTTTCCGTCACGAAGGCGCGCTGGACCGACTCCGTCTTGGCGAAGGAGTATTCTAGGAAGTTGTTTCGCTGGCTCTCGGGGCGCGGCGCCCACCAGGTCACCGCCGCCTCGATTGCAAAGAATCCCGCGACGGCCAGGCCGACCCAGCTAAAATGCGAAATAGATGAATTCACTGGCCTGCCTCCGGGCAAAGAAGATGATCCCGTAAAGAAAGATGAGAGCGAGCAGGGCTCGCGTGACCGTGTTCATCCGCAGGAACAGGTCCGGGAACTCGACATTGTGCCGCCGGCCGAGATAGTCGAGCACGAACACCGGCGCCGAGAACAGGATGAGCCCCCAGCCGAAGACGACAAGATACCAGTTTTCCGTCGTGAGCCCCTTGAGAACGCCCTCGCCGAAGGCCCACCATGCCGCAAAGCCGGCATTGTTGGCGGGAACATACTGGGAGTATCTCTGCAGCAGGTCGGGAATGATATGGAACGTCGCCATGATCGACGACCAGATCGGGCCGATCTGCTCCGGCGTGGCGCGGAAGAAGATCCAGCCGATGCAGACGAGATGGAAGAAGATGATCGCGGCGAGCGCCTTCCCGGCGAAACCGAACCGCGCCAACCATTGGTCGATCGGCACCAGACGGTAGAGGATCAGCAGCAGCCCGTGCCAGGCGCCCCACAGGATGAACAGGATGCCGGCGCCGTGCCAGAGACCACCGAGCAGCATCGTCAACATCAGGTTGCGCATCACGAACCAGGACGTGCCGCGGTTCCCGCCGAGCGGGACATAGAGATAGTCGCGCAGCCAGGTCGAGAGCGAGATGTGCCAGCGCCGCCAGAACTCCGACGGGTTCGTCGAGAAATACGGCGTCAGGAAGTTGCGCATCAACTCGACATTGAGCAGCTTCGCCGAGCCGCGCGCGATGGTCGAGTAGGCGGCAAAGTCGCAATAGATCTGGATCGCGAAACCATAAGCGAAGATCAGGCCCACGCCCGGCGGCAGCGGCGTCTTGGCGCCGGTGCCCATCATCTGGATGACGGTCTCGACGAGCCCACCGGCATTGTCGGCGAAAACGGTCTTCTGGAACAGGCCGAACAGGATCATGAAGATCGCCAGCGAGACGTTCTGCGCGCTGGGCAGCGGACGCGAGCGCGCGAGCTGAGGCAGGAGATCGCGTGCCCGCATGATCGGGCCAGCCACCAGATGCGGGAAGAAGGTGACGAACGAAATGTAGTCGACAACATTCCGGTAGGGGTGGAACTCCTTCCGGTAGATGTCGATCGTATAGCTCATCGACTGGAAGGTGTAAAACGAGATCGCCGGCGGCAGGACGATCATGATCACCGGGATCGCGACGCCCAGCGGTGCGAGCCAGCCGGAGAGGGCCGTTGTCAGCCAGGTCGTATATTTGAAGACGGCAAGCAAAGCGAGGTTTGCGACCACGCTGAGGATGACCATCCTCTTGGCCCAGGCTCGGCTTTTTGCGTCATGAACCTTCTGGCCGACCCAATAGTCGAGCAGTGCCGTGGCGAAGAGCGGCAGGAGGTACCAGAGTTCCGCAGATGCGTAGAAATACAGGCTCACCACGGCAACGAATAGGTTGCCATAAGCCGTCGTTCTCAGAAGCGCCCAACCGGTAACGACAAACGGCAGGAAGATGAAGATGTAGTTGATCGAATTAAAATGCATCAGACACAACGGTGCTCGTCAGCGGGCAATAGGCATCTTCCACGCACCGCCTTATGGCAGTCGATGAAGGGGGGGTAAAGCCGCTTTCGACCCTTCGGCGAGCTGGTTCCCAAGCAATTTGATTATAGTGGTTGCGGTTCGGATGGTATGGGCGGGCCGCGCCGCGGCGGCCAAATACGTTGAGGCCTCCCGGTTGTTCCGAAAAGCAGAACGCCGCTATGCCGTTGATGGAAAGCCGGGCGGCGCGTCACGGTCGCTCGCTGAATGGAACCCGCGCCGTGGGCAACGCGGGGTCCCGGCTCGATCTCACTCGAAGAAGATGAACTCGTGGTCGCCGGTGTAGCCGGTCTGCTTGAACACGAAGTCCCATTCCTCGGGGGTGTGGAAGGCGCGGCAGGTCATCTGCCAGTACATCAGGTTCACCTTCTCGCGCTCGTTGCGATAGCCCTCGACGCAGATGTACTTGCCGCCGCGGCTGACGCGCTCGATCTCCTTGAACGCTGCCCAGAGCTCGTAATTATAGAGGTTGTGCAGGGTGTTGATCGAGATGACGAGATCGAAATGGTCGTCGGGGAATGGCAGCTTCGTCGCATTCGCCACCTGGCAGAACGGCTTGACGCTCTCCATCGTGTGCGCGACGCCATAGGCCGAGATGTCGATGCCGGCGACCTCGATTCCCGGGCAGGCCTCTGTGAAGTCGTGCAGGATGAAGCCCTTGCCGGAGCCGACATCGAGCACGCGCATACCGGGCTTCAGCCCATAGGTCTGGACCATGGCATCGGCGACCTTGCGCCAGCGGCCGTCATATTTGTAGCCGCCATAGCCGGTCTCGCGGCTGCCGTCCCAGTAATCATAGTCCCACTTCAGGGCGAGGTCGGCGACCTCGGCCTTGTCGCGCTGGGTGACGCGGGCGACATAGTCGCGCGGCGTCGATTTGTGGATCAGGCCGACGAATTCGCGATAGGACATCAGTTGCGTTCCTTGGACTTGTCTAAGGGCTGGGCTCGTCTCAGGGTCGGTGTCAGCGTAGGCCGATCTCGGACAGCTTCGCCACGGCCTTGTCGAGCTGCGCGGCGCAGCGCGCCTCGCGCGAGCCGAGGTTGGCGAAGTCGCGGCGGGCGGCGTCCATCGGCAGGAAGTCGTTCAGGATGATGCAGGCCCATTTGATCCGGTAGGCATCGAGCAGCAGGTCGCAGCGCCGCCGGAAAGCGGCATCGAGTCCAAGTCCCTCAGTCAGGCTGTCGACGAAGGCGACGCGGTGGACCAGCGGCACCGGGATTTCCGGGCAGCAGAAGAAATCGCAGACCAGCTTGGCCGGGTCGTCACGGCCGGCATATTCGAAATCGATGAAGGAGGCCCGCCCGTCATCGTCGACCATGGCGTTGTGGAAGCCGAAATCTGACGGCGAGATGCACTGCGCTTCGGACGGCAGGGCGGTCGTGTCGGCATCGGCTGCGATCGTCGCACGCACCCTTTCCCAGGCGGGGACAAGTCCGGTCCGGACCAGCATCTCGGCGCGCTCGCGATGCGGCGCATCGGGATCGAGGGTCGCAAGTCGCGCCACGCGGCGATCGACGGTGGCGACATGGTCGGCGAGTGAGAAGCAGGCCTCCGAGCCCGGTTGCAGGCTCTCGGGTTGGCGCGGCGCACCGTTCGCAGCACGGATGAAACCGGCGGCCTGGGCGATCTGGCCAGCGTCGATCTCGGACGCCGCGAGCTTGCGGCCGGGAACCAGGCCGTAGAGCGCGGTGTGGCTCGCCCGCTCCTGCGCCAGCGGCTCGGGCACGACCCTGACGCCGCGCTCCCAGACATAAGTCAGGAAGCTCCACTCCGCGAAGAGCCGGTCGCGCGGGTCACGCGGGTCGGCGTGATAGCTCTTCAGGATCAGGGCGGGGCCGTCAGTCACCGCGACGGCGAAGACACGGTTGTTCTTGCCGCCGGCAAGCTGTTTCAGCGAGAGCGGCGTCGGACGCCGCGCCACCGCGCATAACCGCGCCGCAGCATCGAGGAGTTCGTCGCTGCCGAGCATCGGCTCAGGCGCCAAGCAGCGCGCTCTGGATCTGGGCCCAGCTCGCATGCCGCTCGAATTGGTCGAGGCTGCCGTGATGCCCATCGGGATCGAACAGGATGCCACGCATGCCGGCCGGAAAGCCGGTCATCGACAGGATCTCGGGCAGGTCGTCGATGAACACCTCGACGCCGAGCGAGGCGGCGCGCGCGACCTTCTCTTCCTTCGTCAGCTCGAAGAAGGCGTTCTCGCCACGTACGCCCTTGTCGCCGATGAAGCCGCGCGCTTCGAGGAAGCCGCGTGCGGCTTGATGCATGTCATAGGCCGGCCCTATCATCGGGGTCTTGGTCTTGTGGCTGACGATGAAGAGCTCGTGGCCGGCGGCATCGGCGGCCTTCAGAAAGGCGTCGAAGCCGGCATAGGGGGCCACAAGATCCATCCGGGCGCCATAGACATAGCCCTGCAGCTCGGTGAAGTCGTCCTTGCGGCCGGAGCCGTTGAGGAAATCGCGCACGGCGTTCTTCGATGCGCCGAGATCGGCCGGAATCAGGCCGCGCTCCAGCGCCGCCTTATGGAAGACGCCGTCATAGCAGGCGATGGTGTTGTCGAAATCGATGCCGATCCGCATGGCGGGCCCTTCCGTTCGGGCCGCCTCAGAGGCTCATGTCGATCAGCGGCCGGCCGACCTTGCCATCGGCGAGATCGTCGAGCGCCTGGCTGGCCTGGGCCAGCGAATAGGGCGCTGAGAGCAGCCCCTTGACCGGGAAGCGCCCACCACCGAGCAGACGGCCATAGCGGCCGTAGTCGCGGTCGGGCACGCTGTCGCCGCCCCAGGTGCCCATCAGGCTCTTGCCCTGGTTGAACACGCCCGGATTGAGCTTGAGTTCGGCGCCGTATTTGGCGTTACCGATGACGACGGCGCGGCCGCCCTGCTGGCGCGTCGCGTTGATCGCCTGGTCCATCACGGCCGGGATGCCCGAAGCCTCGACCGCGACGTCGACACCCTGCGGCACGATCTTCTTGATCTCGGCGATGACGTCGACATCGGTCGGGTCGATGACATGGGTCGCGCCATAGGTCTTGGCGAGCGCCCGGCGGGTCGGGCTCGGATCGATGCCGATCACCGGGGAGGCGCCGCCCAGGGCCGCCGCGAGGCAGGCATTGAGGCCGATGCCGCCGGTACCGAAGATCGCGATCGAATCGCCCGGCTGGAGCTTGAGGACGTTGTAGACGGCGCCCATGCCGGTCGGCGCGGCGCAGCCAAGCAGCACGGCGACATCCATCGGCAGGCTCTCGGGCACCAGCGTCAGGCGGTTCTCGCTGACCACGGCATGGCGCTGGAAGGTGGTGACGCCGCCGGCATTCACCTTCTTGTCGCCCCACATGTAGATCGCGCCGCCGGCCTCGATGCCCGAGCCCTTGATCCAGGACAGCACGACCTTGTCGCCGGCCTTGACCTTGGTGACGGCGGAGCCCGCCTCCAGCACCGTGCCGGTGCCCTCATGGCCGAGGCAATGGGGAACCCATTTGTCCTCGCCCTTGAGGCCGCGCGCTTCCATGACCTGCGTACCGCAGGCGCCGGAATAGGCGATCTCGACCAGGACCTGACCGGGCTTGAGCGCCGGGATCTCGATCTCGACGAGTTCGAGCGGCTGGCCGGTCTGGACGAGGAGGGCGGCAAGGGTTTTCATCGGATGTCCGTCAGGCGAGCGAATGCAGGATGCGGTGGGCCATCTGGTGGCCGGTGAGTTCGAGCTGTTCGCGGGCGAACTCCTGCTCGCCGGACTTCTTGAAGAAGGCGTCGGGCGTGCCGAAGCGCAGGAACTTCTTCGGTGCGATGCCGGAATCGACGATCCATTCGGCGACAGCCGAGCCGAAGCCGCCGATCAGCGAATGCTCCTCGATGGTGGCGACCAGCTTGTAGCGCGAGAACGCATCCTGGAGGCGCTTCTCGTCGAGCGGCTTGACGGTGTGGAAGCTCACCACCTCGGCCGAAACGCCCTTTTCCTTCAGCGCATGCGCGGTCTCGATCACCTCGGGCAGCATGTTGCCGGTGGAGAGCAGGCAAACATCGCTGCCCTGCTCGATGGTGATCGATTCGCCGATCTTGAAGTTATCGAGGCGACCCTTGTGGACCACGGGCTCGCCCTTCTTGCCCATGCGGATATAGGCGGGCTTGTTCTGCTGCATCACGGCGCGCAGCGCGGCGCGGACCTCCCAGGCGTCGCCGGGCGCGATCACGATCATGTTCGGGATGGCGCGCAGGAAGGCGATGTCCTCGCAGGCATGATGGGTTGGGCCGAGACCCGCATAGGCGAGGCCGGCGCCGACCGAGACGACCGTGACAGGCACGTCATGATAGGCCGCGTCGGTGCGGATCTGCTCGAGGCAGCGCGTCGTGCAGAACGGCGTGATCGTATAGGTGATCGGCCGCATGCCGGACATGGCGAGGCCGGCCGCGACGCCGGTCATGTTCTGCTCGGCGACACCGCAATTGATGAAGCGCTCGGGGTGCGCCGCCCGGAACTTGTCGAACAGCTTGTTGCCGATATCGCCCGAGAGCATGACGAGGCGGGGGTCGTCATTGCCGAGGGCGGTCAGCTCGTCCGCGAATGCGTTTCTCATACCAGGCCGAGCTCCTTGTGCGCCTTCACGACCTCGTCGGCGGTCGGGGCACGGTAATGCCAGTTGTTGTCGTCCTCCATGAAGGAGACGCCCTTGCCCTTGACGGTATGCGCGATCAGGGCGACGGGCTTGCCCGAGCCGTTCGGCAGCGCCTGCATCTTGCGCGCGAGTTCGCCGACATCATGGCCGTCGATCTCGTGGGCGTCCCAGCCGAAGGCGCGCCACTTGTCGGCGAGCGGAGCCAGCATCAGCGTCTCGTTTGAGCGCGCCGTCGCCTGCCACTTGTTGTAATCGACGATGACGCAGAGGTTATCCAGCTTCTGGGCCGAGGCGAACATCGCCGCCTCCCAGACCGAGCCCTCGTTGTTCTCGCCGTCGGAGAGCAGGGCGTAGACCTTGTAGCTGCGCTTCTGGATGCGGCCGGCGACCGCCATGCCGATGCCGATCGGCAGGCCGTGACCGAGCGAGCCGGTCGCGGCCTCGACGCCGGGCAGAAGGTTCGCCGGCGGATGCTCGGCCAGGCGGCCATTGTCCTGGTTGTAGGTCTTGAGCTCCTCGACCGGGAAATAGCCGCGATTGGCCAGCGTCGCATAGAGCGCCATCGCCGCATGGCCCTTCGACAGGATGAAGCGGTCGCGATCCGGGTCGGTCGGGTTGGCCGGGTCGATCTTCAGGACGTGCCAGTAAGCGGCGGTCAGGACATCGAGGCAGGACAGCGACGACCCCAGATGCGCCGAGCTCGCGGCGTGGCACATCGTGATGACTGTCCCGCGCAACTGGGCCGCCCTGGCCTTCAGGGCTGCGACATCGGGCTCTCTGTATGCGGCGTTCATCAGTGTCTTACGCCTTATGGATGTATTTGGAGGGGAGGGACGGCAAATCGGCCTCGAAGCGGCGCATCCAGCCGATCGTGTCGGCGATGCCGTCGGCGAGCGAGATCTTGTCCTGCCAGCCGAGTTCGGTACGCAGTTTGATCGAATCGAGCGTGTAGGCGGTATCCTTGCCGGGACGCTCGGGGCCGATCTCGACGCATTCGTCGAAGTTCTTGCCGAGCGTCGACAGGATCGTCTCGACGCAGGTCCGGATCGAGACCAGCTCGTAGCCGGAGATATGGTAGGTCTCGCCGAGCGCGCCCTTGAGCGCGATCTTCAGCGTCGCATCCGAAACGTCGCGCATATGGATGAAGACGCGGATCGACTTGCCGCCGCCGTCGAGCCTGAGCTTCTGGCCGGTCATCGCCGCATAGATCGTCCGCGGAATGATGCGGTAGAGCTGCTGGCCGGGGCCGTAGACATTGGCCGCGCGTGTGAACAGCACCGGGAACTGGTATTGCTGGAAATAGGTCCGCAGGCTCATGTCGCCGGCAGCGCGCGAGACGGCATAGGGCGTCGACGGGTTGAAGGCGTGGTCTTCCTTCACCCAGCCCTCGGTCGAGCCATAGGCTTCCGGGGTGGTGACGTGGACGTAGCGCTCCAGGCCGTCATAGTTCCGTAGCAGGTCGTGCAGCCGCACCGTCGAGACCACGTTCGTCATCATCCAGTGATCGGGGTTGATCCAGCTCTCGCCGACCATCGACTGCGCCGCGAAGTTGACGACATGCGTCGGGCGCTCTTCCTTCAGCAGCGTTTCGAGCGCCGGAAGATCCTTGTTGATGTCGATGCGCTTGAACCGGACCGTGCCGGGCCGCTTCTTCCACTTGTAGGGCAGAAAGGCGCGATGCGGCTCCTTCGAGCGGCTGGTCGCGATGACGTCGTAGCCCTGCTCGGCCAGATAGTCGCAGAAGAACGCGCCCGAAAACGAGTTCGAGCCGAGGACGAGAAACTTGACGCCTGACGTCATGTCGAGAGGATTTCCTACGCTGCCTTGACGTGGTGACGGTGCTTGTACAGCCACTGCACGATCATGTGGCCCAGAATCGTCTGGGTGTCCTCGGCGATCTGCATGTCGTCGACGGGGAAATGGATCGCCACATCCGCCATCGCCTTGGCCTTGCCGCCGCCGAAGCCGACGACCGCATAGGATTTGACGCCGCGGCGCTTGGCTTCTTCCAGCGCCTTCAGGATGTTCGGCGAGTTGCCGCTGCCCGAGAAGGCCAGCAGGATGTCGCCGGGATTGGCCATCACCGCGAGCTGATAGGTGAAGACCTCGTCATAGCCTTCGTCATTGGCGAGGCAGGCCAGCACCGCCGGGTTCTCGGTCAGCGCATGCGCCCGGATGCCGGAGCCCAGCGTCTTCGAGAGTGGGTACATGAAATCATTGGCGAGATGGTTGGCATTGCCCGCACTGCCGCCATTGCCGATCAGGAAGAGCTGGCGCTTCTCCTGCCAGCAGCCGAACAGATCCTCGGCCAGCTCCTTCACGGGAGCCCAGTCGAAGGCCTGCAGCGTCTGCGCCAGCCGCGCCGAATAATCCTTGAAGTGATCCGTCGGATCGCTCAGTTCCGCCATGTCGCGGCCTCCCGGGCCAGTTCTTATTCGGCGGCCGCTTGTGCAGGCAGAACCGTCTTCATCATCCATTTGAGATTATGGAAGCGATCTTCTTCCTTGAGCGCGCCCTGGCGGTAGAGGCCGACGATCTCCTTGATCGCATCGTCGACCGTCTTCTTGGGCTTAAAGCCGGTGGCGAGCAGCCGGTCGGAGTTGACGCGGTAGCTGCGCGGATCGTTGGACGGCTTGACCTCGATCTCGGCGCCGACATGCTCGGCCACCATCTTGGCGATGTCGAGGATCGAGATGTTCTCGAAGCCCGCGTTGTAGACGCCGGTGTGCTGCGGGTTCTCCATCAGGAAGATGTAGAGGTCGGTGATGTCGTCCATATGGATGTTCGGGCGCGTCTGCTCGCCGCCGAGCACCGTGATCTTGCCCTTGGTCAGGGCCTGCATGGTCAGGAGGTTGACGGCGACGTCGAGGCGCATGCGCGGGGAGAAGCCGCAAACGGTCGCCGGGCGCACGATCTGCACCGTCATGTCGTTCTCATAGGACAGCAGGATGCGCTCGCCGCACATCTTGGTCTTGTTGTACTCGGAGATCGGGAACAGCTCGAGGTCTTCGGTGACCTGCGGCTCGTCGGAGACGCCATAGACCGAGCCGGACGAGGCATAGATGAAATGCTTGATGCCCTTGCGCTTCGCCCGGTCGGCCAGCTGCATCGTGGCGAGGCAGCTGATTTCCCAGGTGAGCTTCGGGTCGAGATCGGAACACGGGTCGTTGGCGACGCTCGACAGATGGATGATCACGTCGATCCCGTCGAGATTGACCTCGTCGCTGTTGCGGATGTCGCCCTTCACCACTTCGAGATTGGGGTGGGGGCGCAGGAAGTTGCCGAACCACTGGATATCGAAGGCGCGGACCGTGTGGCCCTTTTCGAGCAGCTTCGGAACCAGCACCGTGCCCTTGTAGCCGCAAGCGCCAGTGACGAAAATGTTCATGGACCGTTTCCTCGCGAAGAACCCGGCAGACGGTGTCTCCGGGCTGGTGGCGACTGTGAAGAACGGCGCCCCGAAGGCTCCCGCCGGGCGCGCGCCGCCTCATAGCAGCATCAAAATGGCATGTCGATAGCGGCGCGCGCCCGCGCCGTTCCCGAGCCGGTCGCGTGGCGCTTGCGGCGCTCGCCTGCGATCGAATTGGCGCCTTGCGGGTCAAACGAGGTGTGTTCCGCACCGTTTTCACTCCTGGTGGCGCGGAATGATTGCCGCCTATCTATGATTGGTCTAAGGAAGCGCGCCCTGCCGCATCGTATTCGCCGCCGACCTGACGGACCTGATCTGAATGACGAAGATGACCGATCTCACGGACCTCGAGGAGGCGGTAGACGCAAGTCGCGAGCCGCTGACCAGCGTGGCGGCCATCCGGGCTCTGGCGGGCGAGAACAAGCGAATCGCCTTCGTCTCCGGCAATTTCAACGCGGTCCATCCTGGTCACCTGCGCCTGCTCCGTTTCGCTGCCGAGAATGCCGACATTCTCGTGGTCGGGATCAATCCCGACACGACGCCTGGCGTCACCGTTCCGCAGCCCCTGCGCCAGGAGGGCATCGAGGCGATCTCGCTGGTCAGCTATGCCGTAGCGCTCACCGGCACGCCGGAAGAATTCGTCGCGGAATTGCGGCCCGACGTCGTGGTCAAGGGCAAGGAGTTCGCCGAGCGCGAGAACCCCGAGAAGCCGATCGTCGAGGGTTATGGCGGCAAGCTGATCTTCTCGTCGGGCGAGGTTCGCTTCTCCTCGATCAGCCTGCTGCAGCGCGACTATGC
Organism: Allobosea sp. P2_B12; assembly: GCF_056404835.1. Taxonomy (NCBI): domain Bacteria; kingdom Pseudomonadati; phylum Pseudomonadota; class Alphaproteobacteria; order Hyphomicrobiales; family Alloboseaceae; genus Allobosea; species Allobosea sp. P2_B12. The sequence goes on from NZ_JBFUDG010000005.1 coordinate 214,693, forward strand.
CGAGCCGAACTTCCACACCATCAAGCTCCCGGCCGACTATCCGTTCCGCCACGGTTTCGACAATGAGGACCTTAAAGGCTGCCTCGACCGCTTTACCGGCCTGCGCGTCCTGGTGATCGGCGATCTGATCGTCGACAAATACATCAACTGCGATCCGCTCGGCATGTCTCAGGAAGACCCGACCATCGTGGTCACGCCGATCGAGCACAAGACCTTCGTTGGCGGCGCAGGCATCGTCGCGGCCCATGCCCAAGGGCTCGGCGCAAATGTGCGCTTCATGTCGGTAGTTGGCGACGACGAGGCCGCCCGCTATGCGGAGGAGGCGCTTGGCCGCTACAACGTCAAGCTCGACCTGTTCCTCGACCGCTCCCGCCCGACCACGGTGAAGGAGCGCTACCGCGCCAATGGCAAGACGCTGCTGCGCGTCAACCATCTCCGCCAGCACGCGATCGAGAGCGATCTTCAGGCCCGCATCCTCAAGCGAGTCGAGGACGTGGTCTCGGATGTCGACCTCATCCTGTTCTCGGACTTCAATTACGGCATGCTGCCGCAGCCGCTGGTCGAGGCCATCGCCGCGCTCGCCGCCCGCCACAAGGTGATGATGGGCGCCGACAGCCAGTCCTCCTCGCAGCTTGCCGATATCTCGCGCTTCAAGGGCATGGACATTGTCACGCCGACCGAGCGTGAGGCGCGGCTTGCGCTGCGCGATTTCGAGTCGGGCCTCGTCATCGTGGCCGAGCGGCTGCGCGAAGTCGCGCGCGCCGGCAGCGTCGTCGTCACGCTCGGTTCCGAGGGGCTGCTGATCCATGGTAGCAAGGACGGCATCGAGCGCTCCGACCGGCTGCCGGCCTTCAACACGGCGCCCAAGGATGCCGCCGGTGCCGGTGATTCGCTGTTCACGACGCTCTCGATGGCGCTCTGTGCTGGCGTCGACATCTGGCGCGGAACCTATCTCGGATCGGTCGCGGCCGCCTGCCAGGTGTCCCGCGTCGGCAACACGCCGCTCACGCGCCAGGATCTGATCATGGAGCTCGAGCAGGCCACCGTCACCCGCGCCTGAGGGCAGAGTCACCATGCGCGCATTGCTGCTGGCGGCAGGGATCGGGAGCCGGCTTCGGCCGGTCACCGACACGATTCCCAAATGCCTCGTGCCGATCCACGGCCGGGCCCTGCTCGACTACTGGTTCGACCTGCTGATGCCGGCCGGTGTCGGCCCCGTCCTGATCAACACGCATTACCTGCCCGACGCGGTGCGCCGTCACGTCGCGCAGGCTCCCTATCGCGATCAGGTCACGCTGGTCCATGAGGAGGTCCTGCTCGGCACCGGCGGCACGATCCTGGCCAATGCCGCCTTCTTCGGACGTGAGGCCTTCCTCGTCGCGCATGCCGATAACCTGACGCGCTTCGACATGCAGGGCTTCGAGGCCGTGCACAAGGCGCGCCCGCCCGGCTTCGCCATTACCATGCTGGCCTTCGAGACCGACGATCCGCGCTCCTGCGGCATCCTCGAATTCGGGGCCCCGGCGGCGGCGGGCCAGGCCGGCATCGTCAAGGCCTTCCACGAGAAGGTCGAGAACCCGCCCGGCAACCTCGCCAATGCGGCGGTCTACATCCTCGAGCCGGAGGTGCTGGACTTCCTGGCAAGCCTTGGCAAGCCGGTGATCGACCTCTCGACCGAGGTCATCCCGCATTTCGTCGGGCGCATCCAGGCGGTTTCGCTCGCGACCTATCACCGCGACATCGGCAATGTCGAAAGCCTGCGCCGGGCGCATGAGGAATTCGTGCCCTGAGGCCTGCGGCGTCCGTTCAGGCCGTGCCGTCGAACGACCAGGCGATCGCGGCCTCGACATCATCCAGCATCGGCCCGGGATCGGCATAGGCGACCGCCTTCTCGATCGCGCCCCGGCGCTGCCGAGCCCGGAACTCGGCATCCTCCGCCATGCGGATCGCCAGCGCGATGTAGTCCTCGTCGCTGCGGGCGAGCAGGTCGGGGTTGCGATCGGCTTTGAGCAGCGGATCCCAGGGCGTGCCGAGTCGCGCCAGCACCGGCGTGCCATGCGCCGAGACCTGCCTGCAGGCATTGCCGCCGATGAAGGGAAAGGTGTCGCACATCAGGTCGATGGCGGGGCCGTAGACGTCGAGATCGACCAGACCCGCCTGCAGCGTCACCCGCCCCGCCAGATCGGGTCGTCGCGTGAAGGCCTCGACCAGCGCCGGATCGCCCGGCCCTGCAATGACGAGATGGAACCGAGGATAGGCCGCGAGCATCCTTGCGAGCACGGACAGATTGTGGGCGTCGAGCTTGACCAGCCGCACGAACACGCCGAGTACGAAGGCGTCGTCAGGAAAGCCGGCCCGCACCCGCGCGATTTCGGCCGGGTCGGCTGTGCCGCCCATCGTCTCGCCGGCCTGTCGCCAGGTGATCATGCTGGTGCGCGGCGGCGGGCTCGGCGCAAACGAGGTCGGCGTCAGCGTCCAGTCGAGTGCCTGAAGGCTCCAGAACGGAAAGCCGGTGTCGATCCAGATCTGCCGGTCGGCGACCCGCCTTACGAACAGGGAGGTCGCGATCGCCCGGTTCTGCTCGGTGATGACGACATCGGCCCCGTCTGCCCGGAGGCTCTCGGCGATCTCGTCGATCCGGTCATAGCGTCCATCCTGCGGGAAGGAGCGGATCTCGATATTGACCGCCGCCATCCGCTCGACGAAGTCGGCTCCGACATGTTGCACGAGATAGAGCAGAATCCGGCGGTCGGGCCGGGTGCAATGCGCCTCGATCAGGGAGAGGAAGAGTGGCGTCACCGCATTGCCCTGGTTGAAATGGGCTGTGTGGAGCAGATAGGCGACGACCAGCTTGCGGCCCTGTGGCAGCGTGGCGAAAGGCCGTTCGGCACGGCCGACCCGACTCTCGATCCAGGTCTCGAAGGCCGGTGCTGCCCTGTCGAAGCGGCGCAGGTCGCGGACGTCGCTGACCCCGGCGAAGGAGAGCGCATGCAGGGCGTCATAGGTCCGGCAGGCCTGGAATTCGGTCAGGTCCGGTTCCCGCAGCATGGCCACGAACTGCCGTACCCCGAGTTCGGCCAAAAGGAAGAGATCGACCGAAGGCGCGCTCATTAGCGTGTCGTGTAGCGCGACGATGATGTCGCTGCGCCGCTGCACGCTTTGAGCCGAGAACGCAGCGCTCGACAGGAGGCGGCCTGCCGTCTCGAAGGCAGCCTCGCGGGCGCGACCACGCGCTGCCTCGTCTGTAGAGGTCAGATCCGCGATCCGCGAAAAATGGACCCAGGCGCGCTCGAAGGCGAGGCGGTCCCGAACGTCGGCCGGCAGCCTGTGGACTGCGCTGACGGTCTCCTCCAGGAAGGCCAGCCTTGCCAGCAGATCCTCGCGCTCCGGCAGGGTCGCAACCGACGCCCGCACGACATGGGTCTCCCATTCGGGCGGGAAAGGCAGGCCGCGCCCGGTCAGCGCCGCGTAGAGCGCCTGGCCTTCGTCGGCACCGGCTCGTCCTGCCGCCATGCGGTCGACCAGGGCGGCCTCGTCAGGCTGAAGGCCCAGCGTCCCGAGGGAGGTCTCGACCGGGATGGACCCGGCCTCCACCTGCGGCACGGTTGGCGTGGTGGTCAGAACCGCCAGTCGCGCGGCCAGATCTTCCCGTTCGGGCAGGGCCGCGACCGTCGCCTTCAGGATTGCGATCTCCCATTCCCGCGGAAAAGTACCCGCCCTTGCGCTCACCGAGCCGTAGAAGGCGAGTCCATCCTGATAGGGCGCCTGTTCCGCCATGATGGGCTTCAGCATCGCGGCTTCCGACGGCAGGAGATCGATTGGGCCGACCGAGGTCTCGACAGTCACCGACATGGCATGCACCCAGCTGGCATCGACCGGTCCGCCAGGGCGCGGGCGAGAGGGAAGGGTTGCATCATCTGGAATCCATCCGCTGCCGTCACTGCCGGCGCCCGGCTTTTCCGCGTCGCCACCGAGTCCGTCAACCCGTGATGAGCCGGTTCGGCGTCCGGCTCTTGAGGAAGCGCCGCGCGTCCGGGCCTGTGTTCATCAGGAGGTCGAGGATGCTGACGGCTCCCTCGAAGGCGCCCCAGAGCTGCGGGTAAGGCTCATAATCGTAGCTCTTGTATTCGAGCCCGATCCCGGCTTCGCGTAAGGTTTCGAGGTCGAGATAGCTTTCGGCAGCAGGGCCGGAGAGGTAGCTCGTCCCCCCGACCGCCTTGACGAGCGAGATGAGGCGCTCTGTCTTGCGGCCCTGGCCGGGCAGCGAGGCGGCGTCGATCAGCGGGGTCCTGATGCCGAGTCGGGCGTTGACCCGGGCGATCAGGGTGCGGTTGAGTTCGCTCAGCCGCACGGGCCTGCGGGCGAAGATCTCGGCGACCTCTGCCGCGACCTCGGCGTGATGCGGTGCCGTCCCGTAGTTCTGGCGCAGCAGGTTGAGATGCCGGGCGGCCCAGTCAGTCTCCCAGTCGATCACGACGTCCTGGACGAGCCGGTCGCGAGCGCCGCCCTGCAGCGAAACCGTAATCCAGGCCGACCCCTGCGGCGTCTTCAGCTTGTTGCGGTTGCGCCAGTCGCGATCGGTGTACTGGACGTCGTCGAACAGGATGAAGACGTCGCAGTCGTCGATGAAGTCGAAATAGCCCCGCCAGGGCACATAGTTCGACTGGATGATGCCGACGCGCATTGGAGCTTAAGCCCGCCGGCTCACTTCAGGCGCGCAGCGAAGAACTTTCGGCTCACCTGATGGGCGCTGTCATAGCGGCCCGATGCCAGGACGCGGTCGCGGATCGCGTCATCGACTCCGTCATAGACCGAGAAGGCGTCGTCGAAGGCGATCCAGCCGCCCGGTATCAGGAACTGCTCGACCGCCGCGATATCGGCGCAGACCGCGTCATAGGAATGATCGCCATCGATGAAGCCGAGCCGGACCTTCAGTCCTGCCGGGGCCTGGGCGGCGAAGATCGTACCGGTGCCCTGGAACGGCGTCACCGTATCGCTCAGCTTCTCGTCGGTCATCGTCTTGTTGAAGGCGTCGAGGATGCCGTCGAACCGCGCATAGACCGTCGCGATATCGCGCTGGAACGGCTCGTCCCAGACGGTCTGGTCCTCATAGCCGCCGACCGCGGTATCGCCGAGCTTGACCGAGAAGGAGTGGCTGCCGTCGTCATTGGTGCGCCAGTCGACGCCGCGCGGGAAAAGGTCCACCGCATGGACATGGCCCACGCCGGTCGTCTGGACCGCATGGCCGAGGATCGCGGTCGAGCGCCCGCACCAGCTGCCGATCTCGAGCACATCGCCGCCGAGCGGCGCCGTGGTCATCGCGAGCATGTGCAGCGCCAGCAACTGGTCGGCTGGCGTCCAGCCCGGGACGGCCTCGGAAATCCGCGCGATGCGAGCGGTCACCGGCTGCGGCTTTGCTGCCGATTGGGCTTCGGTCATGGGGAACTCCGGAGGCTACGACTGATGTCATGGACGCATGAGACGACGTAGTCCTGATCGTCAAGTGCGAGATCGGCAAAAAGCGGCAGCCGGACCAGGCACCGGGAGACGTGGTCGGTGACCTCCAGCGACCCGTGGGTGCGCCCGAAGCGTCGCCCGGCAGGGGCGGAATGCAGCGGCACGTAATGGAACGTTGCCAGCACGCCGCGCTGTTGCAGGCCCGTCAGCATCGCGTCGCGCTGCGCCGGGTCGGGCATCACCATGGCGTAGATATGGCCGTTCGAGTCGCGGTCCTGCGGTACGTGTGGCCGGCGCAGCGTTCCCTCGGCCTCAAGCGGGGCGAGCGCCGCATGGTAGCGGTCCCAGACCGCCTTGCGACGCTGGGTGATCGCCTCGGCTTCCTGCAGCTGGCAGATCAGCAGCGCGGCCGTGATCTCGCTCGGCAGGAAGGATGATCCGAGATCGACCCAGGTGTATTTGTCGACCTCGCCGCGGATGAACTGGCTGCGGTTCGTGCCCTTTTCCCAGATGATCTCGGCCCGTTCGAGCAGTTCGGGATCATTGACCAGCAGCGCGCCGCCCTCGCCGCAACTGATGTTCTTGGAGCCGTGGAAGCTGAAGCAGCCGAGGCCGCCGATCGTCCCCAGCGGGCTGCCGCGGTAGCGCGCGCCGACGCCTTGCGCCGCATCCTCGACGACCGCGATGCCGTGGCGCCCCGCGATCTCCATGATCGCATCCATTTCGGCTGAGACGCCGGCGTAATGAACCGGCATGATCGCGCGTGTCCGCGGCGTGATCGCCGCCTCGATCAGCTCCTCGTCGATGTTGAGCGTATCGGGGCGGACATCGACGAACACCGGCACGGCTCCGCGCAGCGCGATCGCGTTGGCGCAGGAGGAGAAGGTGAAGGACGGCACGATGACCTCGTCGCCGGGGCCGAGATCGAGCAGCAGGCAGGCCATTTCGAGCGCCGCCGTGCCCGAGCCGGTGATCAGCGCCTTGCGCGCGCCGGTCAGGGTCTCGATCACGGATTGCGCACGGCGCGTCATGGCGCCGCCGCCGACGAGAGCGCCGGAGGCCAGGACCTCTGCGATCGCCGTGTCCTCGCCCGCCGCGCGTGGCGGGCGCGAAAACGGCACTATCCGTTCAGGCAAGGTTGGTTTCGAGTGCGCCGGCATTCGCCTTGTTTTTCTTTTCGGCCTCGAACTCGTGCATCACCGTCGCATAGCTGCGGCCTTCGCCCGGCCATTTCGTCACCGACCAGTCGGGGCACTGTGCGCAGAAGGAGTGCTTGGAAGCGAATTTGCCGGTGACGTGAGCCTCACGGAGTTGGCGCATCTCCTCGCCCTGCCAGACCTCGGCCACCGTCATCAGGCTGAAATTGCCGACGGCGGCGATGTGGTGCCAGTCGACCGGGCAATAGGTCAGCTCGCCATCGGCCTTCAGCACCATCCGTTCCCAGGGGTAGAGGCAGGGCTTGCGCGGCACCGGGGCCGTCGCCCAGAGGAGATCCTTCATGTCCTTTACGGCGCCGCCGCAGGAATGACGATTGCGCAGCACGACGAAATCGGCGCCAGCTTCCTTCCAGTAGCGCTCGAACTCGTCGGCCTCGTGCATGTTCTCGGGCTGGCGGACGAAGCTGACCATGATCTTGGTTTTGCCGCCGGCTTCCTTGGCCATCTTGATCGCGCGGTGCGTGCACTCATGCGTGACCGAGAGAACGCCCTTGACCCGGATGATGCCGTAGGTCTCCTGGCTGTGCGCATCGATCGAGACGTCGATCACGGCGACGCCGGCCTCGATCAGGGCCTTGGTGCGCTGCTCGGTCAGCAGCATCCCGTTCGTGGTGACGTTGATCGGCAGGCCGGTCTTTTCATAGGCATAGGCGATCATTTCCGCGAGTTGCGGATGCAGCAGTGGCTCGCCGTCGCCGGTGTAGCGCAGGAAGGTGCAATGGCCCTTGCCGGTCGTCGCGATCTCGTCGATCAGCTTCTTGTGCAGTTCCACGGGCAGGTTCTTCCGCCCCGCGCCCTTGAGCTTGGTGACCGTCTCGTAGGGGCAGTGGATACAGGCGAGGTTGCAGAACATCGTGCAATCGACGTTGATCTGCGAGGGAAAGGCCGCGCTGAGATATCCGCTGAACTGGCCAACCGTCATTGAGGAACCTCCGGCCGCAAAACGGCCCGCTCTGAAACAACCGCGTATAGAGCGCCCCGCCATTCCCGGCAAGCTGAGGGCACGTCACGCATCCTTGTCTGGGGCCGCCGGCCGGATCAGGACGCGGCCCGCGATATACAACACTATATGACAGGAACCCGGATGGTGCCAGTTACACCGGGCATGCCCGCCATCCGTGCATGCGCGCCCGGCCCTTGCCCGCCACCTGCCGCTTGCGCGATAAGATCCGTGGCTTGCCTGCTCGCCGCGTTGCGACGGGGTGTCAGGAGCCTTACGCAGCAAGAGCTTTCCCAACAAGAGCTTCCGCGATCATGAGTTTCCGCAACATCCACACGCATGGCCTCATTCGTCTGGCCTGTGCTGCGCCGCGGCTCAGGGTTGCCGATCCCTCCTTCAATGTCGCCGAAATGCTTCCCCTGCTGCGCCGTGCGGACGAGGGCGGCGCCTCGATCGTGCTGTTCCCCGAACTCGGCCTCAGCGCCTATGCGATCGACGACCTGCACATGCAGAGCGCGTTGCTCGACGCGGTCCAGGCGGCGATCGGAGTCCTCGTCGAGGAATCACGGAGCCTGCGTGCGGTCGCCGTGGTCGGTGCGCCGCTGCGTGTCGAGAGCCGGCTGTTCAACTGCGCCGTGGCGATCCATCGCGGTCGCATCCTGGCCGTCGTGCCCAAGACCTATCTGCCGAACTACCGCGAGTTCTACGAGCGCCGCCAGTTCGCCTCGGGCGAGCGGGCGGGCGTCGCCGCGATCACCCTCTGCGGCCAGGATGTGCCGTTCGGCACCGACATCCTGCTGACCGCGTCCGATGTCCCCGATCTCACCATCCATATGGAGATCTGCGAGGACGTCTGGATGCCGATCCCGCCGAGTTCCTTCGCGGCACTGGCGGGGGCGACGGTGCTGCTCAACCTCTCGGCCAGCAACGTCACCATCGGCAAGTCGGATTGGCGCCACACGCTGTGCAAGGCCCATTCCGGCCGCTGCATCGCGGCCTATGCCTATTCGGCGGCGGGAACGGGGGAATCCACCACCGATCTCGCCTGGGACGGACAGGCAATGATCTATGAGAACGGCGCGCTGCTGGCGGAAGCGGAGCGCTTCGCGGCCGAGCCGCAGCTGATCCTCGCCGATATCGACCTGGAGCGGCTGGCGCTCGACCGCATCCGCATGAACACCTTCGGCGACAATGCCGACGCCTTGCGCGACCGGCTCGACTTCCGGCGGATTTCCTTCGCGCTCGAGCCCGATCGCGAAAGCGATCTCGGCCTGCTGCGCGAGGTCGAGCGCTTCCCCTTCGTGCCGAGCGACGACGCCCGGCTGAACGAGCTCTGCTACGAGGCCTACAACATCCAGTCGCACGGCCTGCGCAAGCGCCTCGACAGCACCCGCGTCGAAAAGATCGTCATCGGCGTTTCCGGCGGCCTCGATTCGACGCAGGCCCTGCTGGTCGCGGCCGACACCGTCGATGCGCTGGGACTGCCGCGCGCGAACATCCTCGCCTATACGCTGCCGGCTTTCGCCACCAGCACGGGAACGAAGACCAATGCCTGGCGGCTGATGAAGGCGCTGGGCGTCACCGCCGCCGAGATCGACATGACGCCGGCCTGCCGACAGATGCTGGTCGATATCGGCCATCCCTTTGCCAAGGGCGAGCCGCTCTACGACATCACCTTCGAGAACGTGCAGGCGGGTGCGCGCACCTCGCTACTGTTCCGGCTCGCCAACAAGAACAACGGCCTCGTGCTCGGCACGGGCGATCTCTCGGAGCTGGCGCTCGGCTGGTGCACCTATGGCGTCGGCGACCACATGTCGCATTACAACGTCAACGGCTCGGTCTCGAAGACGCTGATCCAGCATCTCATCCGCTGGGTCGCGCAATCCGGCCGCTTCGGCGGGGAAGCCTCGGCCGTGCTGCTCGACATCCTCGCCACCGAAATCTCGCCGGAACTCGTGCCCGGCGATGGCGAGGGGCCGAGCCAGAAGACCGAGGATTTCGTCGGCCCCTATGCGCTGCAGGATTTCAATCTGTTCTACGTCACACGCTACGGCTTCTCGCCCAGCAAGGTCGCGTTCCTGTCCCATCATGCCTGGTCGGATGTCGCGCGGGGCGACTGGCCGCCGCATATGGAGGCAGCCAAGCAGGTCGCCTATAATCTCCCGACGATCAAGAAATGGCTGCGCGTCTTCGTGCGCCGCTTCTTCGAGACCAGCCAGTTCAAGCGCTCGGCCGTGCCCAACGGCCCGAAGGTCTCGTCAGGCGGCTCGCTCTCGCCACGCGGCGACTGGCGCGCGCCGAGCGACGCCTCGGCCGCCGCCTGGCTCGCCGATCTCGACCGCATCCCGGATTGAGGGTGGTCGCTACGACCGCCCGCCATCCACCGACAGCACCTGGCCGGTGATCCAGCCGGCTTGTTCGCTCAGGAAGAACAGCGCAGCGGCGGCGATGTCGGCCGGCGTGCCGAGCCTGCGGGTGTGGATGCCCTCGACCAGCCGCTTCTGGCCTTCCGCGCCGTAGCTCTCCCATTGCCGCTCGGTCGCGGGGTTGGAGCGCACGAAGCCGGGCGCGACCGAATTGACCGTGATGCCATGCGGCCCGAACTCCCAGGCGAGTTGCTTGGTCAGGCCGACCAGAGCGTGCTTGGCCGAGGAATAGGCCTGGATGCCGGTCAGGCTCGGGCGCAGTCCCGCGCCCGACGAGATCGTGACGATGCGGCCGTGACCGTTGGCTTTCATGGCGGGTGCCGCCGCCTGCGCCAGGAAGAAGGCGGAATCGACATTGGCGGCGAAGATGACGCGCCAGTCGGCTTCCGAGATCGCCTCGATCGGCCGTCCGACCTGACCGCGCACGCCGCCGGCGGCATGGACCAGAAGGTCGAGCCGGCCGCCTTGCGCGACGATGGCCTCGATCAGCCCGGCCGCGGCCTCGGGCGAGCCGAGATCGACCGCATGGGCGGTCGCGCCGATTTCGGCGGCGGTCGCGGTGACGCCCTCGGCGTCGATATCGGCGAGATGGACGGTCGCGCCGGCCTCGGCCAGCGCGGTCGCGATGGCACGGCCGATGCCCTGGGCTGCGCCGGTGACGAGGGCTATGCGGTTGTCAAAACGGATTTGCATCGGTCGATCAGCACTTTCAGGGTCTCGAAGGATTGCGCCCGCCGGCCGTCCTCGATGTCGTGGATCAGCGTCACCAGCGTCTCGACGGCCGGCGTCGGCACGCCGGCTTCGGCCCCGAGCCTGGCGATGACGCCGATCTGCGGATCGACCTCGGTCTTGCGCTTGCGCACGGCGAGGTCGCGCCAGATGCCGGAATGGGTCTTGGCGGTCTTCGATGTGTAGTCGACGAGCCAGGCGATCGTCTCGATCTGCGGATATTCCGGCTGGCCGGGCGCGAACACCATCGGGTCGAATTCGCCAAAGCCCAGCGTCGAGACGCCGCGCGCGGCGGCCACCGCTGCGACCTCCTGCCCGAGCGCCAGCCAGACCACGAGGCGCTCGGGATCGGCGAAATTGGCCGACATCGAGTCCTGCGTCAGCGCGGTGCCAAACAGCATCGCGCCATAGGACAGCTTGCCCCAGAGATAGCCCCAGATATTGGTCGTCAGGATCGAGGCCGGCTCGAATCCGAGCAGCAGCTTGTGCATGGCGATCGCGCGCGGCGTGATCTGGCCGTCGATCTCGCCGACGACCACGGCCCCGGCATTGCCGTAGAGGATCTCTCCCGGCCCATGCCAGTCGGCCCCGAAATTGACGAAGCAACCCATCGTCCGCTCCGCGCCGAGTTGAGCTGCGATGGCGATCTCGTTGAGCCCGTTCTGCGCCGACAGCACGAAGCCGTCTGGCGCCAGATGCGGTGCGAGGGCGGCCACGGCCGCTTCGGTCGCGCCGGCTTTCACCGCCAGCACGATGCGCTGGTAGGTGCCCGTGAGTTCGGCAGGCGTCACCGCCGGAATGACCTGCCTGAACTCCTCGATCGGCCCGGTGATCGCAAGGCCGGTGGTGCGGCAGGCCTCGACATGCTCGGGCACGATGTCGACGAGCAGCACGGGAACGCCCGCGCGCGCCCAGTAGGCGCCGAGCGTACCGCCGATCGCGCCGGCGCCCCAGATCAGGATGGGTTCGTCTGTGCTCATGCCTGCCCCGCGATCTCGACATCCGCATGGGTCGCGACATGCACGGTGCCGTCCGGCGTCACCCAGCCGCGATACATGCCGTCGGTGTTGTAGGGCGCGACGATGGCGCCGTCTGCATCGATCGCGACCAGCCCCGCGCCGATCTTGTGCGCGCTGAGTTCGCCCAGAACCGATCGGCTCGCCGCGTCCAGGGCCAGGCCCTTGTAGCCGATCAGCGACGCCAGTTCGTGGCCGACGCAGTAGCGGATGAAATACTCGCCCTTGCCGGTGCCCGAGACGGCGCAGCGCCCGTCGCGGGCATAGGTGCCGGCGCCGATGATCGGGGAATCGCCGACGCGGCCGACCGGCTTGTTGGTGTAGCCGCCCGTCGAGGTCGCGGCCGCGAGATGGCCCTGCGCGTCGAGCGCGACGGCGCCGACCGTGCCGTGCTTTTCGGCTTCGCTCGCGTTTGAGGCCGTGCCGACTAGCTCGCGGATCTTCATCGAGGACAGGTTCTTGCGCCGCCGCTCGGTCGAGAAATAGCCGTTCTCGACCATGTCGAGCCCTTCATGCTCGGCGAAGCTGTCGCCGGCCGCACCGACCAGCAACAGCGGATCGCCGCGCTGCATCAGGGCCTTCGCCGCCGTAACAGGGTTGCGGATGCGCTTGACGGCTGCGAGCGCGCCCGCTGCGAGCGTCGCGCCGTCCATGATCGAGGCGTCGAGCTCATGCTCGCCATCGGCATTGAAGGCGGCGCCATAGCCGGCATTGAAATGCACGGAATCCTCCATCACCCGCACGGCGGCCTCGACGGCGTCGACCGCGCTGCCGCCCTTGGCGAGGGTGGCCCAGCCCGCCCGCAGCGAAGCGGCCAGATCGGCCCGGGCATCGGCCCATTCTGCCTCCGACATCTCGGATTTGGGCAGCGTGCCGCAGCCACCATGGATGGCGAGAGCGATGGTCATAAGGGAATGTCCTGATGGGGCGTGACGAGCAGGCTCGTCATGCTCGGCCTTGTGCCGAGCACCCACGTCTTGAGCGGATGTCTAGGCAAACGAAGGCGTGGATGGTCGGGACAAGCCCGACCATGACGCGGTGGCAGCCCGTCACTTCTTGGCGGGCTTGATGTCCATCGCCAGCGTGTCCTCGTCGACGCGTGGCGCGATCGTGACCTTGTCCTTCTGCATCGCCCAGGCCGAGCCGACCGCGACGATCGGCAAGCGCGGACGGTCCTTGGCGACGATGGCGTTGGCGTCGGACAGGAACTTGTTGCGCTTGGTCTCGTCGAGTTCGACCGCGGCGTCCTCGATCAGCTTGTCGAGCTCGGCGTTCTTGTAGCCGAGCACGTTGAAGGCGCCGAGCTTCTTGGCGGGATCGTTGGAGTGGACGACCGAGGACAGCGTGTAGTTGGCCTCGCCGGTCAGCGTGCCCCAGCCGGACATCGCGAGCGAGAATTCCGCACGGGTGCGGGCCGGGAAGAAGACGGCGCCCGGAACGGCATTAGCGGTGACCTCGATGCCGATGCGCGCCAGCATCTGCGCGACCGAGGTGCCGACCTGGCGGTCGCCGGGCAGGCGGTCATTGGTGAAGGAGAAGGTCGTCTTGAAGCCGTTGGGATAGCCAGCCTCCTCCATCAGCTTCTTGGCGCGGACGAGATCGGGTTTCAGCGCCGGCAGGCTCTTGTTGAAGCCGGCGATGCTGGAGGTGACGAGCTGGTTCACCGGCGCGCCCAGCCCTTCCATCGCGATCTCGACCAGCGCCGGCCGGTCGATGGCAAGGTCGATCGCCTCGCGCACCCTGGGGTCCTGCAGCGGGTTCTTGGGCAGGGGTGAGCCGTCCTTGGCGCTGACCTGCGGGGACTTGTCGCGCAGGTCGATCTCCATGTTGAAGACATAGACCGTGTCGATCGTGGCGACCGTCAGCTTCGGGTCGCGCTTCAGCGTCGCGACGTCGGATGAGGGCGCGCGCACGATGATATCGACCTGGCCGGCCTTGAGCTGCGCGACGCGGGCGGCGTCGTTGGGCAGCTCCTTGCGGACGACCTTGGCCCAGGGCTCCTTGGGGCCCCAATAGCCGTCGAACCGGTCGAGCACGAGCTGGTCCTTCGGCGTCCAGGAGACGAGCTTGTAGGGGCCGGTGCCGATCGCGGCCTTGCCCGAATTGAAGGCTTCGTTGGCATTGTCCTTGGTCAGGCCGGCGGCGGCCTTTGCCGAGACGATGAACAGGCGGATGAAGTCGTTGGGCAGGTTCGGCGCCGGGCCGTCGGTGACGATATGGACCGTCAGCGGGTCGATGATCTTCACCTCCTTGACGCGGCGGACATAGATCGTCGTCGGGTTCGGGCCGGCCACGACCGGGATGCGCTCGATCGAGAACTTCACGTCCTCGGCGGTGAAGTCCGAGCCGTCATGGAACTTGACGCCGGAGCGCAGCTTGAACTCCCAGGTGTCGGGCGCGATCGCCTTCCAGCTCGTGGCGAGCCGCGGCTCGATCTGCAGCTTGTCGCCGGACCAGGTCAGCGTGTCGAAGACATGCTTCAGCGCTTCGGCATGGGTGCCGGTCGCGGTGAAGTGCGGGTCGATCGAGTCCGGACCGGCGCGCACGCCGATGGTCAGGTTCTGGGCGAGCGCAATCGTGGGGATCGAGGCGCCGAGCAGGAGCGCGAGAGCGAGCGGGCGGCAAGCGGGCATACGGAAAGAGGAGGTGAGGTTCATCGGCGGGGTTCCTTCGTGTCTCGGGTGTCGATCAGGTTCAGGCTTTATCGGAGGGCTGGCCGTCGAGATCGGTCGGCCAGGCCGGGGAGGCGATGACGAGCTTGTCCATCAGTTCGCAGAGCTGGCGCTGCTCGGCCTCGCTGAGGGCCGACAGCATGGCCGTCTGCTGCTGGAGCATCAGCGGCATGGTTTCGTCGAAGATCGCCCGGCCGGGCGCGGTCAGGTACAAGACGAAGCTGCGCAGATCGTCGCGGTCGGTCTCGCGCCGGAGCAGCCGGCGCTGCAGCAGCCTCTGGATCGAGCGGCTGAGCGTGTTCTTCGGCAGGCCCGACGAGGCGACGATGTTCTTGGCGGCGACGCCGTCACGCAGGCCGACTGCATAGAGCGCGACGAATTCGGGCCGCACAAGGCCGTAGCGTGTCTCGATCCAGCGATAGACCGGGTCGTTGAAGCGGAAGGCGATGAAGTTCAGCCGGAATGACAGCCAGCAGGGATTGTCCCAGAGCTTGGTGACGGTCAGCGGGTCGAGGTCGCGCAGCGCCTGCTCGCGCTCCGGACTGACACGCGAAAGGGCTGTCGGAGCGCGCCGCATGCCCAGGCTCTCCCTGTTGCCGATTTAGTTCCAAATGGAACTTGACGCTGTCAAAGGCCAGAGTCAAGGATGCTGGGATTGAGGATGATGGAGCATTGGCGGTCCCGCAAACCGTTTCTCTGCCAATGGCCCTGCGATCGTCGCAAATCGTCCGAAATGTCGAAACTGTTTCAAGCCAAGTTGCTAGCAAGGATCAGGCCGTGCGTGTCGCGCAGATGAACTGGATGCAGATCGAGGCGCAGGCGAAGCGCGACGATCGCTGCGTCCTGCCGTTGGGTTGCGTCGAGCAGCATGCCTATCTCAGCCTCGCGACCGATGCGATCCTGGCCGAGAAGGTGGCGAATGACGCCGCCGAGCCACTCGGCCTGCCGGTGTTCCCGGTCCTCGCCTATGGCATGACGCCGAGCTTTGCCGCCTATCCCGGCACGATCTCGCTGCGCATGAGCACCTACGTCGCCGTCATGGAGGACCTCCTTGAGGCCTTCTATCGCTCCGGCTTCCGCCGCATCGTGCTGGTCAACGGCCATGGCGGAAATTCGCCGATCATGACGCTGGCGACCGAATGGCTGGGCCGCCGCGCCGATGCCAGCGTCCGGCTGCACAACTGGTGGGCCGGTCCGCGCTTTCAGGCGGCGGTGCAGGCGGTCGATCCGGCGGCGTCCCATGCCTCCTGGATGGAGAACTTTCCCTGGACCCGGCTGGAGGGCGTCGTCATGCCGGACGGGTTCAAGCCGCCCTTCAATGCGCCACTCTATCAGGCCTCGCCCCCGGCCAAGCGCCGTGAAATCCTCGGCGACGGCAATTTCCATGGCCGTTACGAGCGCTCCGACAACGAGATGCTCAGCCTCTGGCAGGTCGGCGTCGAGGAGACGCAGGCCGCGATGACGGAGAACTGGCCGTGACAGGCCTTCCTTCCACCAGCCCTCATCCTGAGGAGCCGCGTCAGCGGCGTCTCGAAGGATGCTCCAGTGGACTCTGGACCATCGTTCGAGACGCGCCTGTGGCGCTCCTCAGGATGAGGGCTGTGGGATCTGGCCTGCGGGCAGTACCATGCTAGGCCACATCCTCGGCCGGCTGGGGCAGGCGCTCGTCGTCATGCTGGTCATGTCGGCGCTGGTCTTCGTCGGCGTTTATGCCATCGGCAACCCGATCGACGTGCTGATCGGCCCCGATGTCAGCCAGGACATCCGGCTCGACACGATCGCGCGCTACGGGCTCGACCAGCCGCTCTACCGCCAGTACTTCACCTTTCTCGGGCGCATCCTGCACGGCGATTTCGGCCGTTCTTTCGTCTTCGGCATGCCGGTTCTGGAGCTGATCCTGTCGCGGTTGCCGGCGACGCTGGAGCTGACGCTGGCGGCGGTCTTCGGCGCGGCGATCATCGGCATCCCTGCCGGCATCTATGCCGGCTACCGGCCAGACGGCCTTGCGGCCAAGGCGATCATGACGATCTCGATCCTCGGCTTTTCCGTGCCGACCTTCTGGATCGGTCTCGTGCTGATCATCGCCTTCGCGGTCGAACTGCAATGGCTGCCGGCCGGCGGGCGCGGCGACACCTTTGCCATCTTTGGCGTCGGATGGAGCTTCCTGACCGCCAACGGCCTCACCCATCTCCTGCTGCCGGCGGCGAACCTCGCCTTCTTCAAGCTCGCCTTGATGACGCGGCTGGCGCGCGCCGGCACCCGCGAGGCGATGCTGTCGGACACCGTCAAATTCGCCCGCGCGGCGGGCCTGTCGGAATGGACCGTGCTGCGCCGGCATGTGCTGCGGCTGATCGCGATCCCGCTCGTCACCGTGTTCGGCCTCGAATTCGCCTCGACGCTGGCCTTCGCTGTCGTCACCGAGACGATCTTCTCCTGGCCCGGCATCGGCAAGCTGATCATCGATTCCATCACCTCGCTCGATCGTCCGGTGATGGTCGCCTATCTGATGCTGGTCTCCTTCGTTTTCATCATGATCAATTTCCTCGTCGATCTCGCCTATGTCGGGCTCGATCCGCGCCTGCGCCGGGCGGGCTCGCGATGAGCCAGATGTCGACTGTCAGGGAAGTGTCGCCTGCCGCCCGCTTCTGGGCCGAATTCCGCGAGAGCAAGGTCGCGGTCGCGGCGCTCGTCGTGGTCGTTCTGATGCTCGGCGTCGCGATCTTCGCGCCGCTGGTCGCGCCGCAGAACCCTTATGATCTCGCCAATCTCGTCCTGATGGATGCCCGCCGCCCGCCGGGCTATGTCGGCACGGCCGGCTACACCCATATCCTCGGCACGGACGCGCAGGGGCGCGACCTGTTCTCCGCCATCCTCTACGGCCTGCGGATTTCACTGCAGATGGGGCTGATCGCCGGCTCGCTCGCCTTTGCCGTCGGCGTCACGCTGGGTATCGGCGCGGCCTATGTCGGCGGCCGCTGGGAAGCTTTCATCATGCGGGTGATCGATCTCCAGCTCGCCTTCCCGGCGATCCTGCTGGCGCTCGTGCTCTCGGCGTTGCTCGGCCAGGGCAAGGTCCAGCTCATCGCCGCGCTGGCGGCGGCGCAATATGCCTATTTCGCCCGCACCGCCCATGGCGCGGCCTCGGCCGAGCGCGGCAAGGACTATGTCGAGGCCGTGCTCTCGACGCCGCTGCCGGCCTGGCGCGTGGTGGTGAAGCACATCTTCCCCAACTGCCTGCCGCCGCTGATCGTGGTCGCGACGGTGCAGGTCGCGAGCGCCATCGCGCTGGAGGCAACCTTGTCCTTCCTCGGCGTCGGCCTGCCGGTCACCGAGCCCTCGCTCGGCATGCTGATCTCGAACGGCTTCCAGTACATGCTCTCGGGCCGCTACTGGATCTCGATCTATCCCGGCATCGCGCTGATCGTGCTGATCGTCGCGATCAACCTCGTCGGCGACCGCATCCGCGACCAGGTCAATCCGAGGCTGAAGCGATGAGCGGCTCGACCCAACCGCTGCTGGAGGTCAGCGACCTCGCCACATACTTCCACGCCCGCGCCGGCGTGGTGAAGGCCGTCGACGGCGTCTCCTTCAGCCTGAAGCGCGGCGAGGTCATGGGCCTTGTCGGCGAGTCCGGCTCGGGCAAGAGCATCACCGGCTTCTCGATCATCGGGCTGATCGACCAGCCCGGCCACATCGAGCATGGCTCGATCAAGCTGGAGGGTCGCGAACTCGTCGGCCTGCCGCCGGCGGAGCTGCGCGCCATTCGCGGCAAGGCGATCTCGATGGTCTTCCAGGACCCGATGATGACGCTGAACCCGATGCTGACCATCGGCGCGCAGATCGGCCTGGCCTTGGAGGCCCATGAGAACGTCTCGGGCGCGGAACGCCGGCAGCGTTCGATCGCGGCGCTGGCCCAGGTCCGCATCCCCGATCCCGAGACCAAGATCGACTTCTATCCGCACCAGTTCTCCGGCGGCATGCGCCAGCGCGTCGCGATCGCGATCGCGCTTTTGCACCGGCCGAGGCTGATCATCTGCGACGAGCCGACCACCGCGCTCGACGTCTCGATCCAGGCCGAGATCCTCGCCGAAATGAAGGAGCTTGTGGCCGAACTCGGCACCGCCCTGATCTGGATCAGCCACGACCTCGCCACCGTCGCCTCGATCGCCGACCATGTCTGCGTCATGCGCTACGGCAAGATCGTCGAGGCCGGCCCTGTGCTTGATGTGCTGACCAGGCCGCAGCACCCCTACACGCAGGGGCTGCTCGACTCGCTGCCCTCGCGGGCCAAGCCCGGCGCCTTGCTGGCGCGCGGCGCCGGCACGGATGCGGCCCCGCCGCCACGCTTGCCGCGTCAGGCGGAATCGGGCAAGCGCAGCGCCGATCTGCCCTATGTCGTCATCGAGAATGTTGGCAAGCGTTTCCAGCGCAAATCCGGCGTGCTGCGCCTGCTCGGGCAGAAGCTTGGAGTCGCCGGCCCGCTGCCGCTGGTGCAGGCGGTCGATGCGGTCAGCCTGTCGATCGCGCGCGGCGAGGCGCTGGGGCTGGTCGGCGAATCCGGCAGCGGCAAGTCGACGCTCGGCCGCATGGTCGCCGGCATCTACGCGCCCGACAGCGGCCATGTCCTGCTCGACGGCGAGCATGTGATGAGCGAGGGGGATCGGCCCCACAAGATCACGACGCGCATCCAGACGATCTTCCAGGACCCTTTCGCCTCGCTCAACCCGCGCATGCGCATCGGCGACAGCATCAGTGAAGGCCCGCTCGCCCATGGACTCGTCAGCCGCGCGGAAGCCGGAACCTATGTCGCGCAATGGCTCGCCGCCGTCGGGCTCGATCCCGCCTTCGCCGGGCGCTACCCGCACCAGTTCTCCGGCGGCCAGCGCCAGCGCGTCGCGATCGCGCGCGCGCTCGCCATGCAGCCCGATGTCGTGGTCTGCGACGAGCCCGTGGCCTCGCTCGACGTCTCCATCCAGGCGCAGATCATCAACCTGCTGATCCGCCTGCGCCAGGAGCTCGGCCTGACGCTGCTCTTCATCTCCCACGACCTCTCGGTGGTGCGCCATCTTTGCGATCGCGTTGCGATCATGCACCGTGGCCGCATCGTCGAGAGCGGCCCGGCCGGCGAGGTCTACGACAACCCGCGCGACGCCTACACGAAGCGCCTGCTGGCGGCGGTGCCGGTGCTGCCGGTCGCCTGACAAGGAGAGCCATGATGTCCGAACCCGAACTCCTGCCCTGGCAGTGGCCCGAAGAGACCTGGCGCGCCAAGGTCGACCGCGTCCGCGCCGGCCGCAATCTCAAGCCGGCCAAGTGGAAGAATGGCGCGCGCTGCGCGGTGGCGCTCTCCTTCGACGTCGACCATGAGACCAACGAATTGCGCGATGGCGGAAAGTCGGTCGGGCGGCTGTCCTGGGGCCAGTACGGCAACCGCGTCGGCATGCCCCGCATCCTCGACCTGATGAAGAAGGAGGACATCCAGGCGACCTTCTTCGTGCCGGCCGTCACCGCCTTGCTCTATCCCGACGAACAGCGCCGCGTCATCGCCGAGGGCCACGAGATCGGCCTGCATGGCTGGATCCACGAGGTCAACACTGCAGTTCCTCCCGATGCCGAGCGCGAATTGCATCTGCGCTCCGCCGACACGCTGGAGAAGATCACCGGCGTCCGCCCGGTCGGCATGCGCACGCCATCCTGGGATTTCTCGGAGGTGACCCTGGCGATCGAGCGCGAACTCGGCCTGCTCTACGATTCATCGCTGTTTGCCGACGACGATCCCTACGAGATCGTCGAGAAGGGCGAGCCGACCGGCATGGTCGAATTGCCGGTCGAATGGATTCGCGACGACGCGGTCTATTTCAACATGAACCGCTTCCAGGCGCTGCGGCCCTACACGGCGCCTGAGGTCGTGTTCGACATCTTCCGCCGCGAGTTCGACCGCGCCTATGAGGAGGGCGGGCTGTTCCTTCTGACCATGCACCCGCATGTCATCACCTATCGCTCGCGCATCTGGATCCTCGAGAAGCTGATCGCGCATATCAAGGAAATGCCGGATGTCTGGTTCGCCAGCCACGCCGAGATCGCTGCCTTCGTGAAGGCGGAATCCGGCATTTAGAATTGTTGCGCCGGCTCTGAGATGCGCTGTCATCCCGGACAAGCGGCGAAGCCGCGCCGATCCGGGATCCATTCCTAAACGGTTCAGGCATGGATCCCGGATCTCCGCTTCGCTGCGTCCGGGATGACGGCGCGTGTGGGTCGCTGGGGAAGGCTACGCCACCAGCGGCGCCTCCGCGATGGTCAGCCCGGCGCGCTTGGCGAAGAGCCGCGCCAGCGGGCTTTCATGCTTGGCAGCCAGCCGCTCTCCGGCCAGCGCGCGGGCCAGCGGCTCGTCGCGCGCCCGTAGCGCGGCCTCGATCAGCGTCAGCTCGATCACGTCGCGCTGGGCGTTGCTGCCGCCGAAGCGCGCCGCGATATGGCGCACCGGCCGGATCAGCCGAACCGCCTCGGCATAGCGCCTCTCGCCGAAGGCCGTGAAGGCCCGCATCAGCGGATAGCCGACATCGCCGCTGAAGCCGGCATTGTCGCTAGCCGAGAGCGCCGCGACAGGCTGCTGCGCCAGCACCGCCTCGACGAGGTCGCGCCGACCGGCGCCGATGAAGGCCATCAGCGCATGCAGATCGTTGAAGGCGTAGAGCCCCGCCGACCAGCGCGCCTGATACTGCTCCGCGAGCCGGGTCCAGCGCTCGCCGACATCGATCCCGCGCAGATGCAGCCGCCACAGCATCGCAGAGGCGTCGATCAGCTCCAGCATCTGCACCGGCATGCCGCCGAAGATCGGCCCATCGACCAGAGCCAGGACCTCGTCGATCTGGCCGAGTTCGAGGTGATACAGCGCCAGATGCCACCAGTTGTGGACCGCGAGGAAGCTTCCTTGCGTCCAGGTCGCGATGTCGTCGCGCATGAAGGCGATGCCCTCGTCGTGACGCCCCTGCATCTCCAGCACATGCGCCACCGCATGACGGGCCCAGCCATCGGCCGGCGCGGCGGCGAGCGCAGCGCGGCCCTGCTTCTCGGCGAGAGCGTATTCGCCGTTCTCCTCGAGTCCGAAGGCGTGCATGCCGAGCATGGCGTGATGCGAGGCCATGTCCGGCGACCAGGCCGGCAGGGCCCGCGCGATGCGGTTCTTCAACAGCCGGGCATTGCCGGTGAAGAAGTCGAGCTGGTGGCCTGCGATCAAGGCAAGCAGGTCGCGCGGGTTCTCGATCGCGACATCCTCGATGACGCGCGAGGCCTCGTGCCAGCGCCCCTCGCTGAGATGGGCGAGCGCTGCGAGATGGCCGCGCTCGCGTGTCGTCGCCGGCAGCTTCAGCGCCCGCTCGATCGTCAGTTGCGCGACCGGAATGGCGGCCGGCTCAGTGCCGAGCAGATAGAGCCAGGCATGGAGCGCATGCGCCATGACGCAGTCGGGCTCGTCCTGGATGATCGCTTCGCCAGCGCCGACGGGGTCGCCAGAGAAGATCGCGAACTGGGAGACCGCCTGTGAAAAGGCGTCGGCTGCGGCGTGGCTCGCGCCCGAAAGCGCGTTGCCGTGATGGTCTTGGGAAAACATCGGTCTGATACCTTGGATGGGTTGGGGATATGCGGGTGTGCGGGCCGCGTCAGCGCCCGCCCCGCCGCGTGCGGGCGATCGCCGCGTCGATATCGAACCGGCTGAGGCCGATATCCCGGAGCGTGCGGTCGTCGAGCACAGACAATTCGCGGGCGATCTGGCGATTGCGCCGCCGCTCCGCAGCTTTGTGGCGGAAAGCGGCGAGGCCGGCGCGGAGGCGCGAGACCCAGTTGGAACGCCTCGGTTCGGCGTTGTCGCCGTCGAAAGGTCCGTTGACCTCGAAGCGGAGCTGGTCGCCGAGCAGGGCCGAGGTCAGGGCCGAGGTGCGGGCCAAGCCGGTTGAGAGGGCGGGAGCAAGAGGCCGGATGCTGGGCCGGACTTTGCACGCCTGCCGCGCCGGCCCGGCGCAGCCCATGCAATCGTCGTCGTGTCTGGAAGCATACATGATGGTGGGTCCTTCGAACGTCGCACGCCCCGGAATGGAGCGTTGCTGTCGGAGGAGGATTTACGGGGCGAGGCGGCGCTTGCCTGTTCCGCGCGGTACAGCCGGAAAGGCGTCCGCCCCCGCCCGGGCGCGATCCCCCCAGGTCTGGCGTGACGCTGGCAAATCAGCAGCAGGGGGGAACCAAGCCCGATTTCCGCCGTTTTTGGTTCAGGACGGGTTCAGCGCATCCGGTGCGTTCTTGCTCGCAGTTGAACAGGAAATGGACATCATGACGCGCAGCAAGAACTGGCTTCTGGTCGGGACCATCCTCCCCGCGGTCGTCCTGTCGCAAGGCGGCTTTGCGGCTCCCGCGACAATACTCCCCCCATCCTTCGAGCTCGCCCAGGCGCCTCCGCCGGCCGATGATCAGCCTGGCCAACCGCGCCGTGAGCGTGCGCCTGGCGGTCCGCGTGCTCCCGGCGCTCCCGCGGCGCCCGGTGCGCCGGCTCCGCGCGCGCCGTCTCCGGCCGGTCCGCCTCCCGCGGTGCAGCGCCCGGCTGCGCCTCCAGCCCCGTCTGCGGCTCCGCCCGCGGCCCCGCGTCCTCCGGTGCCGGCACAGGCTGCGCCACCGCCATCCGCGCCACCCAGCGCCGCGCCAGAGCCCCGGCGCGACCCGCCGATGCCGCGCGCCGCGCCGCCGATCACCGCGCCAGTTGCTCCCGCTCCGGGCCAGCCCGCCGCCCGGCCGATACCCGTGCCGCCCGCGACTGGCGAACCTACTGTCCGTCCGACGCCGCCGCGTCCGCCGGGTGCCGATCCCGCACGCCCGGTTCCCCCGGCCGCGGCTCCCGCCCAGCGCGCACCGCAGCCCGCCCCCGCTCCTTCTGTGCCGGCGGCGCCGCGGAGCACAGCCCCGCAACCCGCGCCGGCTCGGCCCGGCGCCCCGGCCGCGCCGCGCACGGCGCCGGCCCCGGCGCCCCAGACCCAGTCAGCACCCGTGCCGCCGGCCCCGGCGCAGGCCGCTCCTCCGCCAGCAGCGCCGACACAGCCCTCGGCCGCTCCTGCTCCAGCGCCGCAGACCGCACCAGCCGTCCCGCCAGCGGGCAGGGTACCCGGTGCTCCGCCCCCGCCGCGTGACGGCCAGCCTCGCCCTGGCCAGACGCAGGCCGCCCCTCCGGTGGCTCCTGGCACGGCTCCCGGCCAGCCTTCTGCTCCCGCTCCCGCGCTGGCCCCCGGCCAGCCTTCCGCCCCCGGCCAGCCGCCGGCCGCGGACCCGCGTCAGGGCCGCCGCGGCGGTATCGGGCTCGGTGGCGCCGCTGCCATCGGGATCGGTGCCGGCGTGATCGGCGGCATCATGGCGACGCAAGGCGCCAATCGGCTCGAGGATGTGCGCGGCCGCCGCGAGGAGCGGCGCGAAGGCGACGTCACCATCATCCGCGAGCCCGGCCGCACCATCATCCGCGACGACGACCGGACGATCATCCGCCGCGACGAGTCGCAGCGCTTCCGCGATCTCGGCCTGGAAGGCCGCACCGAGCGGCGCGGCGACGAGAACCGCACCGTCTTCGAGCGCGCCGACGGCAGCCGCATCGTCACCGTGACCGACGCCGACGGACGCCTGATCCGGCGCACCCGGCTCGACCGCGAAGGGCGCGAGGTCATCATCATCGACAACACCCGGCGCGACCGGCCAAGCGATCGTTTCTCGGACGAGATCGTCGTGCTCGAACGGCCCGCGCTGCGCATCCCGCGCGAGCGCTACATCGTCGATGCCGAACAGGCCGACCAGGAGCTGATCTACGAGACCATGGTCTCGCCGCCGGTCGCGCCGATCCCGCGACGCTACACGCTCGACGAAGTCCGCTATTCGCCGGATTTGCGCGCCCGGATGCGTAGCGTCGACATCGACACCGTGACCTTCGAGTCGGGCTCCTGGGCTGTCCCGGCCGGTCAGGCGCAGCGCCTGTCGGTCATCGCGGAATCGATCCGCCGGGCGCTGCAGCGCTCTCCGAACGAGGTCTTCCTGGTCGAGGGCCATACCGACGCCGTCGGCCCCGACGTCGACAACCTGTCGCTCTCGGATAGTCGGGCCCAGTCCGTCGCCGAAATCCTGACGAAGGATTTCGGCGTGCCACCTGAGAACCTGACGACGCAGGGCTATGGCGAGCAATATCTCAAGGTCCCGACGCAGGAGGCCGAACGCCAGAACCGTCGCGTCACGCTCCGGCGCATCACGCCGCTGCTGGCCGGCCAGGGCGGCTGATCGGGCAAATCCAGACGACAAGGAAAAGGCCGCCGCGAGGCGGCCTTTTTGATGCCGCACCTGTGGAACCACCAAGGCGCTCGCGTCGTTTCATCCAAAACAAGGCCATTTCGGGCCATGGGGTGAGGATGACAAAGGAGTAAGCCGATGCATGTTCACAGCAACCTGTTGGCCGGTGCCCTGTTGACCGGCATGGTCGCCATCCCGGCCATCGCCACGGCGCAAACCATGGTGGTGGCTCCGTTGCCACCGATGTCTCGCCCGCACATCCCCGCAGCGACGGTCGCCCCCGCGCCTGTAAGGATCGATCCCGATGCAGTCCTTGTCGAAAGCGCCATGGCCCGTGGCCGGATCGAGCGTCGCCAGCAGGCGCACATCGCGCAGCCCCGGCCGGAGCGCGAGGTGCCAATGCCCCGTCCTGTCCAGTCGATCATCGCGCCCTGAGGGCATTGGGCAGAAAGAACGCCTTCGTCGGTCCTGATTTACGATCGCTCAATGTCCTCAGCCTATGCCAGCGGCAGGAGGCGTGTTCATGAGTGATTCCCTAGCCATCGCGCAGAGCTTCGCCGTGGCGCAAGCCACTTCGACGCAGCAGGCTCTGCAGACCGAAATGCTGCGTCAGCAGGCGGCGTCCGACCAGGCAGTCGTCGCTTTGCTGCAGGAAAGTGTCGAACAGGCCCAGGCGAGCTTGCCGGCTGGCCAGGGACAGGCCGTCGACATCACCGCCTGAGGCGGTTGCGTATCGTCATTGACCCGCCTAATCTTCGGATCGTTCCGAGGGGTGCTCGCAAGAGCTGAGATGGCCGTCAGGCCGAACCCATCGAACCTGATCCGGGTCATACCGGCGGAGGGACTGGAACGCGGCGCCGTCATATCTGCGTCCGCATCACAGCGCTTGAACCGCTTCGACGCCGGATCTCCTGACCCTTGAACCAAGGCGGAGATCCCATGAACACCCACACCAAACCTCCAAAAGACAATGCCCGCGCCGCCCGCACTTTCGGCGCGCCGACCGGCGTCACCACCGGGCCGATCATCGGCTCGCGCAAGATCTACGTGCCGACGCCGGAAGACGCCTCGATCCGGGTGCCGTTCCGCGAGGTCGTGCTGACGACCGATTCCGAGCCGGCGGTCCGAATCTATGATCCCTCGGGTCCCTTCACCGAGATCGACGTGACGATCGACCTGAATGCCGGTCTGCCGCAGGTCAGGCGCGGCTGGTTGGCGGCGCGTGGCTTCGACACGGTGCCGGGGCGGGCGGTGACGGCCGCCGACAACGGCAACATCTCGCCCGAGCAGACGGTCCCGGCCTGTCCGGCGGAGCGCCCGGTGCTGACGGCGCGTGCCGGCCAGATGGCGACGCAATACGAATTCGCCCGCGCCGGCATCATCACGCCCGAGATGATCTATGTCGCGCATCGCGAAAATCTCGGCCGCGCCGCGATGCTGGAGGGCGCGCGCGAGCGCCATGCCGATGGCGAGAGCTTCGGCGCCTCGGTGCCGGAGTTCGTCACGCCCGAATTCGTCCGCAGCGAGATCGCGCGCGGACGCGCCATCATCCCGGCCAACATCAACCATCCCGAACTCGAGCCGATGGCGATCGGCCGCAACTTCCTGGTCAAGATCAACGCCAATATCGGCAATTCGGCGGTGACCTCAGGCGCGGCCGAGGAGGTCGAGAAGCTGGTCTGGGCGATCCGCTGGGGCGCCGATACGGTCATGGATTTGTCCACCGGCCGCAACATCCACAACATCCGCTCCTGGATCATGCGCAACTCGCCGGTCCCGATCGGAACGGTGCCGATCTACCAGGCGCTGGAGAAGGTCGGCGGCGATCCGATCAAGCTCGACTGGGAGGTCTTCAAGGACACGCTGATCGAGCAGGCCGAGCAGGGCGTCGACTACTTCACCATCCACGCTGGCGTGCGGCTGCCTTATGTCCCGCTGACGGCCAGCCGCGTCACCGGCATCGTCTCGCGCGGCGGCTCCATCATGGCGCGCTGGTGCCTGGCGCATCACAAGGAGAGCTTCCTCTACGAGCGCTTCGACGAGATCTGCGACATCATGCGCAAATACGATGTCTCGTTCTCGCTCGGCGACGGCCTGCGGCCGGGCTCGATCGCCGACGCCAATGACCGCGCCCAGTTCGCCGAGCTGGAGACGCTGGGCGAACTCACGCAGGTCGCCTGGAAGAAGGGCTGCCAGGTCATGATCGAGGGCCCCGGCCATGTGCCGATGCACAAGATCAAGGAAAACATGGACAAGCAGCTCCGCGAATGCGGCGAGGCGCCCTTCTACACGCTGGGACCGCTGACCACCGACATCGCGCCGGGCTATGACCACATCACCTCGGGCATCGGCGCGGCGATGATCGGCTGGTATGGCTGCGCCATGCTCTGCTACGTCACGCCCAAGGAGCATCTCGGCTTGCCCAACCGCGACGACGTCAAGACCGGCGTCATCACCTACCGGATCGCAGCCCACGCCGCCGATCTCGCCAAGGGGCATCCGGCGGCCAAGATCAGGGACGACGCGGTCAGCCGCGCCCGCTTCGATTTCCGCTGGGAGGACCAGTTCAATCTGGCGCTCGACCCCGATACGGCGCGCAGCTACCACGACGAGACCTTGCCGAAGGACGCTCACAAGGTCGCGCATTTCTGCTCGATGTGCGGGCCGAAATTCTGCTCGATGAAGATCACCCAGGATCTGCGCGCCGAGGTGCTGGCGATGAGCGACAATGAGCGCGCCAATCTCGAAGCTATGGCGAGCGAGGGTATGGCGGTGAAGTCTCAGGAATTCCTCGACAAGGCCGGCAAGTTGTATCTGCCCGCTGCCGAATGAGCCTGACCGCCGGCAGCCTCGGCCTCGATACGAAAACCGTCGCGCGCGTGCTGTCGCGCGTGACGGAGCAGCGGCCGCGCGTGCATTGCCTGACCAACACGGTGGCGCAAAACGTCACCGCCAACATGCTGCTCGCCTTCGGGGCCATCCCCTCGATGGCTGTTCATCCCGACGAGGTCGCGGCGGTGGCGGCGGGCGCCGGCGCGATCCTGATCAATCTCGGCACGATCAGCTCTGAGGGCGAACGCGCCATCCCGAAGCTGCTGGAGGTGGCGCAGGAATACGGCAAGCCGCTGGTCCTCGACCCGGTCTTCGTCGAACTGTCGCCGCTGCGGATGCGGCTGGCCGCGGACATACTGCGCCTGCCCGGCGCCGTCGTACGCGGCAACGCGGCCGAGATGGCGGCGCTCGCGCCGCTGCTCGCCACGACGCCAGGCACGACCCGCATCACCACGGGCGCGATCGACCGGATCGAGGCGCCGTCCGGCCGGTTCGAGATCGCTCACGGCCATCCCTGGATGACGAAGGTCACCGGGCTCGGCTGTGCATCGAGTGCGCTGGTCGCGGCCTGCTGCGCCGTGGAGCCTGATCTAGGACTGGCGGCCGGCGCGGCGCTGACGGCCTTCGGCATTGCCGGCGAGATCGCAGCGCAGCGCAGCGCCGGGCCCGGCAGCTTCGCGATGCATCTCGTCGATGCGCTGGCAACCCTCGACGAAGCGACGCTTGCCGCCCGCATGGGCTGAGCGCGACGCTGCGATCTCGACAAGCCTCTTCCGCATTGGCGACGAATCCCGCACAATCGCGGCCGATGCGGCTCTCTTTGTTCAAGCGCAAGCCCGATCCGGAGCGGATCGAGGTGCCCCATGGCGGCATGCTCTATCCCGTGGCGGTCAAGCGCCGGGCAAGCGCGCGCCGGATGACGCTGCGCGTCTCGCAGGCCACCGGCGAGATCACCCTGACGCTGCCCGAACGCGCCGATTTCGCCACGGGGCGGCTTTTCGCCGAGAATCATGGCGGCTGGATCGCGGCGCGGGTGGCCAAGCGCCCGCTCGGCGTACCCTTCGAGCCCGGCCAGATCGTGCCGTTCCGCGGCAAGCCGCACCGCATCGTGCATTGGTCGAAGGCGCGCGGCGTCACCCATGCGACGGTCGACCAGGACGATCAGCCGATCCTCGCCGTTGCCGGCGAGAGCGCCCATGTCCCGCGCCGGATCAAGGATTTCCTGCGCCGCGCCGCGCTGGAGGATCTGGAGGAGGCGGTGCGCCGGCATACCGCGGCGCTCGGCATCCCCGCCCGCAAGATCACGATCCGCGACACCACCAGCCGCTGGGGCTCATGCTCCTCGCAAGGGCATCTGAACTTCTCCTGGCGGCTGATCCTGGCCCCGCCGCTGGTGCTGGACTATCTCGCCGCCCATGAGGTCGCCCATCTCAAGGAAATGAACCATTCGCACCGGTTCTGGGCCCTGACGCACAAGCTCTGCCCGCGCACGGAAGAAGCCGAGGCCTGGCTCAAGCGCCACGGCGCCGGGCTGCACGCCTTCGGGTAGGCGGCGGCCAAACCTCGACAGTCTGACGGGCTGGGCCTAGACAGCTGCCTGCCGTTCACGCAAGGCCGCCCATCCCATGAAACTCCGCCCCGACACGCTGGCGATGACCGCCGTCCTCGCCATGCTGACGGCGCTCGGCCCGCTCTCGACCGATTTCTACCTGCCCTCCCTGCCAGACATCGTCAGGGTGATGGCAACCGATGTTGCCGGCGCGCAGGCGACGCTCTCCGCCTTCCTGTTCGGCTTCGCCGGCGGCCAGATTCTCTGGGGACCGCTCTCCGACCGACTCGGCCGCAAACCGGTGCTGCTGACGGGGCTCGGCATCTTCATGGCGGCGACGCTAGCCTGCGCCTTTGCGCCCTCGATCGAGGCCCTGACCATCGCCCGCGCGGTTCAGGCCCTTGGCGCGTCGGGCCCGATCGTGCTTGGCCGCGCCATGGTGCGCGATCTCTATGAGGGGGCGCGTGCTGGCCGCGAACTGGCGCGCATGGGCATGATCATGGGGCTGGTGCCGGCGATTGCGCCGGTGCTCGGCGGGGTGCTGCAGCAGGCCTTCGGCTGGCGCTCGACCTTCGTCGCCTCGCTTGGCTTTGCCGCGCTGCTCGCTGCGGTGGTAGGCGTCTTCCTGCCCGAGACCGTCCGGAGCCGCTCGCGCGAGCCGCTCTCCCTCATGGCGATCTTCCGCGGCTTCGGCACATTGCTGGAAAACCGCGCCTTCCGCGTCTATGTCGGGCTGACCGCGCTGGCCTATGGCGGGCTGTTCGCCTTCATCTCCGGCTCGTCCTTCGTGCTGATCGACATCCATGGCCTGACGCCGGTGCAGTACGGGCTGTCCTTCGGCTTCGCCGTGCTCGGCTTTATTCTCGGCACGATCATCGCCCAGCGTCTGGTCGGCAGGCGCGGCATGGACGGCGTCATCGCGCTCGGCGTGCGTTGCCTCGCCGGGGGCGGGCTGACCATGCTGATCTGCGTCGCCAGCGGCTTTGGCGGGCCACTGGGAGTCGTGGTTCCGATGGCGCTTTATGCCTGCGGCGTTGGACTCACCATGCCCCAAGCCCAGGCCTCGGCGATGATGCCGTTCCCGGATCGCGCCGGCGCAGCCTCGTCCTTCACCGGCCTCTGCCAGATGCTGTTCTCGGCCTGTATCGGTCTTCTTGTCGGTCACGCGCTGAAAAGCGGCGCGCTGCCCCTGCCGCTGGTGATGTCGGCGATCGGGGTCGCCGCGCTCGTGCTGTTTAGGGCGAGCGCTACCGTGCGGGCGGCGAAGGGCTGACGGATCAGCCGCCGAACAGCCGTTCCAGGAAGTTCTTCTCCTGCGGCGCCGGCGGGATCCAGGCGCGGTCGCTGTCGGCCGTCTGGGTGTTGGCGGGCGGCCTTCCGCCGGCGACGGGTGCGCCGTTGTCGAAGATCGACTTCGGCGCGCCATGCCAGAGCCCGCCCGGCAGCGGCGCCGGCTGCATTCCGGCATGGGCGGCGCGCATGTATCTGGCCCAGATATCGGCGGGCAGGCCGCTGCCGAAGACGCGCTTCATCGTGCTGTTGTCGTCATTACCGAGCCACACCGAGGTCACCAGCCGTGCCGTGAAGCCGACGAACCAGGCGTCGCGGAAATCCTGCGTCGTGCCGGATTTGCCGCCGACCTCCCAGCCCGCGATGTTGGCCTTGCTGCCGGTGCCGCTGACCATGACCTCATGGAACATGGAATTCATCATCGCCAGTGTCTGCGGCTGCACCACGGCGCCGAAGCCCGTGCCCTTGCGCGCATAGATCACCTTGCCCGAGAGCGACTTCACCTCGCGGATGACATAGGGCAGCACCGCCTGCCCGCCATTGGCGAAGGTGGCATAGGCGGTGGTGAGCTCGACCGGCGTCACTTCGGAGGTGCCCAGCGCCAGCGAGGGGTTGGCCTGCAGCGCCGAGGAGATGCCGAGCCGCTGCGCCGTACGCACCGCCTCGCGGGGCGTCACTTCCTGGTTCAGCTTGACCGCGATCGTGTTGAGCGAATGCGCGAACGCCGTCTGCAGCGTCACCGGGCCGCGATAGGTCCGGCTGTTGTTCTCCGGCGTCCAGCCTTTGATCGTCACCGGCGAATCGTCGCGGATCGTGTCCGGCGTCAGGCCCTGTTCCAGCGCGGTCAGGTAGACGAAGGGCTTGAAGGACGAGCCCGGCTGGCGCTTGGCCGCCGTGGCGCGGTTGAACTGGCTCTTGGTGTAGTCGCGCCCGCCGATCAGCGCGCGGATCGCGCCGTCGGGCGTCATCGAGACCACGGCGCCCTGTCCGACACCCTGCTTGGCGCCTTGCGCATTCAGCGCCTCGACCAGGATCGTCTCGGCGGAGGCCTGCAGCTTCGGGTCGATCGTCGTCAGCACCGTGACGTCGCCCTCGACCGCGCCGATGAAATCGTCGAGCACGTCCATGACGTAGTCGGCGGCATAGTTGACCGAGCCGGCACCAACCCGCTCGGAGGCTTCGGCGGGAGCGACCAGCGCCGTCTTGGCCGAGGCCTGCGAGATCAGCCCCTGATCCGCCATCGCCGCGATCACGAGTTGGGCCCGCTTCTCGGCGGCTTCCGGATTGCGGTTGGGCGCCAGACGCGAGGGGGCCTGCACGAGGCCGGCCAGCATCGCGGCTTCGGCGATCGTGACCGAGCGCGCCGATTTGTTGAAGTAGCGCTGCGCCGCCGCCTCGACGCCATAGGCGCCGGAGCCGAAATAGACCCGGTTGAGATAGAGTTCGAGGATCTGGTCCTTGGAATAGGTCCGCTCCAGCCAGAGCGCCAGGATCGCCTCCTGGATCTTGCGTGCGGCGGTGCGCTCCTGCGTCAGGAACAGGTTCTTGGCGAGCTGCTGGGTCAGCGTCGAGCCGCCCTGGACGCCGCCGCTGCGGCGCAGATTGTTGACCATGGCGCGCGCCAGGCCGACCGGGTCGATGCCGAAGTGATCGTAGAAACGCTTGTCCTCGATCGCCACGAAGGCCTTGGGCAGATAGGGGGGCACCTCGCCGATGGTGATGGTGCGCCCGCCCGTCTCGCCGCGATTGGCGAGCAGCGAGCCATCGGCGGCCAGGATCGCGATGTTGGGCGGCCGCTTCGGCACCGTGAGCTGGTTGATCGGCGGCAACTGCGCGGCGTGATAGGCGACGAGCCCACCAAGCCCGATGGCGCACCACAGGCCGAGCACCATCGTCCAGTAGAACAGGCCGCCGAGGAGGGAGCGGCCCCTGCGTCCACGCCGCCGGCCGCCGCCTCCGCCACCGCGCTTGTCGCGTCGCGGCTGGTTGCGGGATTCCTGGCGCGGTGGAGCGCGATGGCCACGTGCGGGACGGTCGTCATCTGAGAGGCGCATGTCGAAGTCGTCGCGGCTTTCGCCTCGTCCTTGTGCGAAGGAGGGCTCGCGCCGCTCAGCCCGTCTCGTCCGGTCGTTCATCCTGCCCCGTCACGCCGATCGCCGCGTTGATCCTGAACAACACGCGGCAAGGCTCCAGACAGGAGTGAAACATGGCGCTTTTAAGGGGTAGTTAAGCCTCGTGCGCCGCTTCCTGCGAAATCTGGTCGCGGCAACGTGAAGATGTTGCAATCCTGCAAGCTGTGCTCTGCCGCGTCCGCGTATTGCGTCACCTGCGACAATCCGTCATCAGGCTGAAAGAGCTGAAAAACCAAGGAAACGTCCGGACGTTCGGCCATTGGCCCGATCGATCTCCCGATCCGCAATCCGCACCGCAGAAAGAGACCTCAATGTCGGCCTTCAACTCCCTCGCTCGCTACTCTCCCTATGCGCTGGGTGCTCTGCGCATCGTGACGGCGCTGATCTTCATCGCCCATGGCACGCAGAAGCTGTTCGGCTTCCCCGCGCCCCCGGCCTCAGGCCTGCCGGCGATGTTCACCCTGTTCTGGTTCGGCGCGATCCTCGAGGCTTTTGGTGGCCTTGCGATCCTGCTCGGCGTCTTCACCCGCCCGGTCGCCTTCGTCCTGGCCGGCGAGATGGCCTACGCCTACTGGATGTTCCATGCGCCGCGCAGCATGTATCCGCTGCTGAACGGTGGTGATGCGGCGATCCTGTACTGCTTTATTTTCCTCTATCTCGTCTGCGCCGGCGCCGGTGCCTTCAGCATCGACAACCGCAAGAGCTCTTGAGCTTTAAGAGCGCCTGAGCTTTCGATCTCAAGCGGCAACTCTGAATGTGAAAGGCCCGCCATCCTGTCCGGATGGCGGGCCCTTTTTTGTTCGCCGGGACCTTCGCCTCAGCGAAGCTTGCTCTCAGCAGACCTTGGCCTCAGACGGCAGCGGCGATCCAGCGCGACAGGTCGCTCTTGGGCGCGGCGCCGACCTTCTGCGAGGCCAGCTTGCCGTCCTTGAACAGCATCAGGGTCGGGATCGAGCGGATGCCGAACTGGGCGGGGATCGCCTGATTCTCGTCGACATTCATCTTCACGATTTTGACCTTGCCGTTCATCTCGCCGGCGATCTCCTCGAGCGCCGGTCCGATCATGCGGCAGGGACCGCACCACTCGGCCCAGAAATCCACCACGACCGGTTCGCTCGAATTGAGGACATCCGCCTCGAAGCTTGCATCGGTCACCTTGGTCGTCGCCATGGCTTGTCGCCTTTCACAGATGTTTGGCGGCAGCGCCGCCTTCATCCGGCAAGCTATGAATGCCCGGGGCCAGGGTCAAGGCGCTGCCGCCGCAGGGTCCGGTCTGTCCCCCGCACATGCTCAAGCCTGCTCACGACCCGCCGCCCGAGACCAGGCTGGCGCCGACATTGATGCCGAGCGCAAGAATGCTGGTGTTGAAGATGAACGCCAGGATCGAGTGGATGAGCACCAGGCCCCGCCCGCCGCGCGTCGTCACGGCGACATCCGAGGTCTGCGAGGTGCAGCCGATCGTGTAGGCGAAATACAGGAAATCGACATAGTCCGGGTCGCGCTTACCGGGAAAATCGAGACAGGGCTCGCTCTCGTCCTTGGCGTAATAGGCCCCCGCATAGTGCAGCGTGAAGAAAGCGTGCAGCACCGTCCAGGAGCACAGGATCGTGAAGCCTCCCAACGCGAGATGCAGCCCGCGCTGGCCGGCCGGAATAGCGCCCAACCCCGACAACTGCAGCCCGATCGCGGCGATGCTTGCGCTGGCCGCCAGGCAGGCGATCACCAGGATCGCCACCGCGCCCTCGTCTTGCCGCTCGGCGCGGGCCCTGATCTGCTCGACGGTCTCGCTCAGCATCGTCGCCGAGAGCAAGGCAAGATAGAGCACCGCTCCGGCATCCCAGGCGATCATCAATCGCGTCGTCCAGCGCCAGTCGCCCGGCAGCAGCAGCGCCAGCGCGACGATGGCGCCGAGGGCGATCAGGAGGCGCGGACGCACCAGCAGGGAACGCGGAAGGAGTCTCATCAGGTCGGCTCCATCACTTCAGGCGCCAGGGGCTGGCCGAGGCGAGCCAGCACGGCGTCGAGACGCGCAGGGGCGGGCTCCAGCCGCGTCAGCGTCGCCGTATAGACCAGCAGCGCCCGCACCTGCCGGCCCGGATAGATCTGCCCGACCAGCCTGCGATAGACCGCAAGCTGCGCCAGCGTGGTCTCGGGGATTGCGGCTTGATCACGCGGCGGGCGCGCCGTCGTCTTGAAGTCGGCGATGATGACCTCCGTGGCCGAGATCGCCAGGCGGTCGATCTGTCCCGAGACCGGGCGCTTCTCGCCGGTGGTCAGTTCGATCAGGCCCGAGATCGGCACCTCCGCCAGCGAATCCGGTCCGAACAGCGCCGCCAGCGCCGGGTCGGCGAGCAGCGCCAGCGCATCCGCGATGATGCTCGCGCGCCTCTCCAGGGTGACGTTGCCGGCGCGCGCCAGTCCCAGCGCCTGCGCCACGGCCGCGCGCTGGTCGGGCGCGACCTCGGGCAGCATCTGCAGCAGCAGATGCGCGAAGCGCCCGGCTGCGGCAGCTGAGGCCAGGAAGGGGCCGTCCACCGGCCGATCCGGCGCGTCGGCGGCGGCGAGCGCGCTGGAGGGCTTCAGCGGCGGGGCGGGCTCGTCCTCGCGGGGCGGGGGCGTCCGCAGCCAGGCCGGCATGGCCTCAGGCGGCGGTGTCGGCTCGCTCTCAGCAACCTCCTGCGGGCGCGGCGCCGAGGTCATGAAGCGCAGGATCGTATCCTCGCCCTCGGTGATCTCGGCCAGCCCAGCATCGGAGGCCGCGAGGCCCGACGCGATCATCGCATACCAGCTTCCCTGCAATGCCTCGC
Organism: Allobosea sp. P2_B12; assembly: GCF_056404835.1. NCBI lineage: Bacteria > Pseudomonadati > Pseudomonadota > Alphaproteobacteria > Hyphomicrobiales > Alloboseaceae > Allobosea > Allobosea sp. P2_B12. The sequence continues at coordinate 250,065 of NZ_JBFUDG010000005.1, forward strand.
CCTTGGCCTGCGCCCCGCAGACGATCAGCCGGTCCTCCGCCCGCGTCATCGCGACATAGAGCAGGCGGTGATGCTCCTCGACCATCTGCGCCACGACGCGCGCCTTTGCGCTCGCGGTCGCCGCGGCATCCTCGGCGCTGGCTGGCGGCCAGATCGGCACGGCCTGCCGGCGCGGCGGTTCGATTGCCAGGATCTTCGGCAGGCGCTTGGCACCCGGCTCCGGCGCGAGATCGGCGAGGATGACGATCTTCGCCTCCAGCCCCTTGGCGCCATGCACGGTCATGACGCGTACCTCGCCGGCACTCGACGATAGGTCGCGTTTCACATCGGTCGCGGCACCCGCGATATGGGCGAGGAAACCGGCAAGCGACGGCCCGTAGCGGCGCTCATGGCCGAGCGCGGCGGAAAGGAAGGCGTCGAGCGCATCGCCGGCCTCTGCGCCAAGCCGCGCCAGCGCCAGGTTGCGCCCGCCCCCGGGGCCGAGCAGCCCGGCGAAGAAGCGGAACGGCCCGCAGCGCGCGGCCTCCGTCGCGTACTCGCTCAGTTGCCGCTCCACGGCGTCATAGCGTGGCTCGGTTTCGCCGGCCTGCCGCAACGCCGCGCGCAGCGACCCCGTCCGGCCAGGCGCCAGCCGCATCAGATCGTCATCGTCGAGCCCGATCAGCGGCGTCTTCAGCGCGGTCGCCAGCGTCAGGTCGTCCTCGGGGAGGAGCAGCGTCTGGCCGAGCACGACGAGGTCCTCGACCGCCGGATGCTCTGCCAGCGTCAGCCGGTCGCGGCCGGTCACGGGCACGTCCGCATCCTTCAGTGCCTTGACGATGTTCTCGAACAGGGCCCCGCGCTGGCGCAGCAGGATCATCACATCGCCCGGCGCGAACGGATTGCCGAGATCGTCCACGCCCCGGCGCCTCCAGCCGGCGAGCGTGGTCGCGATCCTTTGCGCCAGCTTCGCGGTGCCGCTGCGCCGCTCGGGCGCATCGACGGGCGTCGTCCAGGCATCGGGCGGCTCGGCTGTGTCATTGGCGCAGAGCGGCCAGAGATCGACGCAGCCGGCGACATTGCGGCGAACGGTGTCGTGGATCTCAGGCCGGTCCGAGCCGTCGAAGACCAGCCCGCGCGCATGCTCCGGCACGGCGAAGACCGCATCGACCGCCTGCATGATGTCCGGCGCCGAGCGGAAGGAGGTGTTCAGGCTGATCGGCTCGAAGCGCTGCTCGGCCTCGGTGATACGCTGCCCGAGTTCCCGCCGCTGCTGGTTGAAGGCGGCCGGAGCGGCGCCCTGGAAGCCGTAGATCGACTGCTTCTCGTCGCCGACGACGAAGACCGTGCGCGGCTTCCCGATTTCCTCGCGTCCGCCGGCCCCTGCGCTGAATTCCTCGGCGAGCTTGCGCAGGATCGCCCATTGCGCCTCGCTGGTGTCCTGCGCCTCGTCGAGCAGGATGTGGTCGATGCCGGCGTCCAGCTTGTAGAGCACCCAGGCCGCCTCGACCCGCGTCAGCAGCGAGCGCGTCTTGGCGATCTGGTCGTCATAGTCGAGCAGCGAGCGCTCGCTTTTCTGGCGCTGGTAGGAGGCGAGCATCCGCGTCACCAGCAGCGCCAGCGCATGGCTGCGGTCGCGGATGGCGATGGCGTTGAGCTGGTCGATCGCCTGGCAAAGCGTCGCTGCCAGCGCATCGAGCGTATCCTGCAGCGCGCCCTCGAAGGCCGATTTGCCCTTGCCGCTGATATTGCTGTTGACCGTGCCGGCCTCGGTCAGGAAGCCGCGCCGGCAGAACGCCACCGGGTCGCCGTCGTCGGCGCGAGCCAGCGACGTGCGCAAGGTCGCGGCGAAGTTCTGCCGCGTCTGGCTGCCGGCCGCCAGCGCCTCGACAAGCGCGCCGAGCCCGTCGACCCCCGCGAGATCGTCGCGGAAGCGCGCCTTCACGCTGTCGCCGTCGAGATCGGCCGCGATGCCCAACACCGCCGCGATGCCCTGCCGCATTTCTTCGGGATCGCGGGCGCGGCCATCGGCGTCGCTGAACAGGGCGCGCTGGCGCAGCGCCTCCTGCATCATCGCCTCGAAAGTATCCTGCGCCGCCTGCCGGGCGAGCAGCTCGAGCGCCCGCGCCTCGGCGCCATCGGGCGCGGCAGCGACGGCGGTTAGCAGCTCCCGCCGCGCCTCGCGCAGCATCTCGGCCTGGGCGAGGTCGTCGGCAACCTCGAAGCGCGGCGGCACATTGGCCTCGAACGGCGCCGATTGCAGCACACGCGTGCAGAAGGCGTGGATCGTCTCGATCCTCAAGCCCCCCGGCGTCTCCAGCGCCTGCGCGAACAGCCGCCGCGCATCCGCCCGCTGCATCAGCGACGGCGCCGCGTCGGTCAGCGTCGTCAGAGCGGCGACGAGATCGTCCTCGGTCATCGTCGCCCAGGCACTCAGCGCCGCGAACACCCGGTTCGCCATATTGGCGGCGGCGGCCTTGGTATAGGTGATGCAGAGCAGCCGGCCGGGCGGGACGCCGTCGAGCAGCAGCCGCAAAACGCGGTTGACCAGCACATGCGTCTTGCCCGAGCCGGCATTGGCCGAGACCCAGGCGCTGAGGCGCGGATTCGCCGCCAGCGACTGGCGCTGGTTCGTCAGGGCCGGGACGATCCAGCCGTCTTTCATGGCTCGCCCCCCTCATCGCTCTCGGAGGCGGCCGACCATTCCTTGACCCGCGCCAGGTGGTCGTAAGGGGAGGCATAGCGGATATAGTCCGGCGCGCGCCGCGAAACATAAGCCTCGCGCCCGCTCCTCAGCGCATCGAGATGCTCCAGCAGGCGGTCGAGATGGCGCGCCGCGACATCCGCCAGCGTCTCGCCATCGAACTCCAGCGGCTTGTCCTTCGCCCAGCCCTTCGGGTCGTGATGAAGCTTGAGATAAAGCAGCGCCTCGACCGGCGTCGGCCCGGCCAGCGGCGGAAAGCCCGCCCGCGCCGCGAGCTCAGCCTCCAGCGTCAATTGCGGCGCGAACCCCTTCTCGACCTGCGCCTTGCTCGGCGGCGCCCCGGTCTTGAAGTCGATGATGCGCAAGACGCCCGCGCGGGTCAGTTCAACCCGGTCGGCCCGGCCGCTCAGGCGGAACCGGGAACCGTCGGCCAGCGTGAATTCGGTTCCTGTCGCGAGTTCGACGCCGATCCGGGCAATGTCGGCACGCCGCCGCTGTTCCCAGGCGATGAAATGCCCGGCGGTGATCAGGAAGCGCGGCCACCAGAAGGCCCGCACCTCCGGCGTATCCGCGAATGCCTGGAACTTCAGCTCGCCGATCGAGACCAACTGCCCCAGCGCGTCAGTCGGCAATTGCTCGGGATAGGTTCTGGCGAAGGTCTCGACGATGTCGTGCAACAGGCTGCCGCGATCCTGTGCCGTGGGGTCCTCGATCAGCGCCTGCAGCGCGTCGAGCTTCAGGATCCTGCGGGCATGGATCTGGTAGGGGTCGCGATAGAGCGTCTCGACATCGGTGACGCTGAGCGCCTGCGGTTGCAGCGCCCGCGGCGGACGCGGCGCCGGCCGTGCCACCGGGCGGGTCGCGGCGGGGGCAGAGAGCTCGGCGGCCATCTGCGTCAGCCGCGCCCCGCGACCAAGCGCCTCCGTCCAGACTGGCGCCGGCGTCACGGCCTTGAGCCGCTGCCAGAAGCGCGAGGCGATCGTCTCGGCCTCGCCCGCCTTGCGAGCGCGGGTCAGCGTCACGCAGCGAGCGCCCAGCGCCATGACGAAGTCATGCGCGGTCTGGCCGATGCGCCGTTCCGGCGGCGACAGGCCCAACTCCGTCCGCATCGGCCGGTTGATGAAGGAATCCGTCTTCGTCTCCGGCGGCCAAACCGTCTCGTTCAGCCCGCCGAGCACGACATGGTCGGCTTCGAGCAGGCGGGCTTCGAGCAGGCCCCAGATCTTGACGCGCGGATGGCCGCCGCCGCTGCGACGCACGACGCGCTCGGCCAGAAGCCCGTCGAGGATCGCAACGAAATCCTGCGGGCGGCCGCCCGCCGGCATGTCGGGCTGGGCGGCAGCGAGATCGTCGAACAGGCCGGCCAGCGCCTCGCCGTCAGGACCGGCAAAGGCGCAGGCGTTGCCGTCCTCGTCGGTGCTCACCGCCTCGACTGCGCTCTTTGCGGCTTGCGTTACGCGATCGAGGTCGGGTTCGTGCAGGAAAAGCGCTTCCAGCAAGGGCGCCAACGCCCCGCCGAGCCCGTTCAGCACATTAGTGGCGGCGGCCTCGTCGCTGTCATCGAGCCGCCGGCGCGGGCGCGGTGCATGGGTCGCGCCTTTCAGTTCCGCCCATTGCGCCAGCCCTTCATGCAACCCGGCCAGGCCCTTGCCGACGGCGACGCCGCGCCACAGCCCGATCTCCAGCGCCGAGGCCCCGCGCTCGACCTGTTCACGCGACAGCCCGAGGCGGCAGAGCGGATGCGCCAGCAGTGGCACCAGCGTAGCCGGCGTCATCTGCGCCAGCGCCGCCTCGAGGATCAGCCGCAGCAGCGAGCCCGCCGGCCAGCGCGCCAGCGGCAAGCCGGCGGAATCGTCGACCTCGACGCCCCAGCGCTTCAGCTCGACGGTGACGCGCTCGGCCAGTCCGCGATCGGGGGTGATCAGCGCCGCCTGCCGGCCGGGCTCCTCCAGCGTCTCGCGCAACGCGAGCGCGACCGAAAGCGCCTCCTGCCGCTCATCGGCGGTCTCAACGAGGCGCACGCCCTCGAACCCGAGCCCGGCCTCGTCATCGTCGAGACGTTCGCGCAGATCGGCCCAGCTTTCTGTGACCGATGCCGGCAGCAGCGCTTCGCGCAACAGCCGCGACCGCGCGGCGCGTGGTGCGTCCGCCTCAGCCAGAACCCGCACATCGGCGCGGGTCGCCTGCAGCGTGTCGAGCAGATGGTGCAGCGCCGCCTGCGGGTGCGAGGGGGCCGGTTCTGCCGCAATCGCGTCCCAGGCCGGATCGGGCAGATCGAGATCCAGGGCGGGCAGCACCACCGCCCCGTTCGGCAAGCGCGCGATCGCCGCCAGCAGCCTTGCGGTCGCGGGCACCGTGCCGGTCGAGCCGGCGGCGATGACCGGTCCGCTTGCCCCACCAGCCAGCAACCTTTCGCGCTCTGCCGCCAGCATCCGGTTGCGGAAATCGGCCGGATCGCAGGCACTGCGCTCGGTCAGAATGCCCGGCCAGGCTTCGCCGAGAATGGCGAGGAAGCTCGCATTGAGCTGCCAGATCCGGTCGAAGCGCGCAGCGTCGAGCGTGCCCAGCCGCGCAACCGCGACGCCTTCGGTCTGCATCTGGTCGAGCAGGGCCACGAGATCGCCGGCCAGCCCATAGGCCTCCGCCAGCGTCGCCGGCACCAGCGAGGGCTCGGACGGGTCGAGCCGGAGATGGCTGCGATTGGCGGTGCGTCCCCAGGCATCGACCAGGCGGGTCAGGATCATGCGCCGCGCCAGCGCGTCGATCGGCGCGGTCCGTTCCTGCGCGAAGGCGCCGGCGCCGATCAGCGCGGTCTCAGCCTCGTCGACATCGCCGAGCGGCATGATCCGCGGCAGCAGCAGCGGCCGGCCGCCGAGCCTGTCGGACAGGCAGGCGGCGAAGGCGCGCGCCGCCCGTCGCGTCGGCAGATAAAGCGTCGTCCGCGCCATCGCGGCGGGATCGTTGGGGTCATGGATCGTGCCGAAGCGGCCCTCGACCATCGCCTGCGCCAGCGCCGCCAGGAACGGGGCGCCGGCCGGAATGGTGAAGAGGTTGAGCTCAGGCATGGGCCTCTGTCGCTGCCGCCAAAGCGGCTTCGGTGAAGGCGGCTTCGGCGGGGGCGATCGCCTCGGGCGTGCCGACATGCAGCCATTGGCCTTCGAGCACGAGGCCGTGCAGCCGCCGCGCCGCAATCGCCCGGTCGAACAGCAGGTTGAGCGAGAACGGCCCCTCGGGCGTGACCGCAAACAGCTCGGGCTTCATGATGGCGACGCCGGCATAGACGTAAGGTGCGCTCTCCGCGCTGCCGCGACGCGTCAGCAGCCCGTCATCGGCGCGGAAGAAATCGCCGCGTCCATCGAAGCCGACACTGCCCTCGCGGCGCGCGAGCAGCAGCAGCATGTCCATGGCGCCGCCATCCCACACGTCCACCATCGCGCTCATGTTGGAGCGCCCCGTCTCGCTCCAGAGCGAATCCGAATTGACGTGGAAGAACGGCTCGCGGCCGAGCAAGGGCAGCGCCTTCCTCACGCCGCCGCCGGTCTCCAGAAGCAGCGCCCGCTCGTCGGAGATCGTCACGCGTGGGTTGGTCCGGGAGGCGACATGCGCCTCGATCTGCCCGGCGAGGTGATGGACGTTGACCACCGCCTCGGTGACGCCGGCCTCCGCGAGCCGGTCGAGCGCATGGTCGAGCATCGGCTTGCCGCCGATGGCCACCAGCGGCTTGGGCAGCGTGTCGGTGATCGGGCGCATGCGCTGTCCGAGACCGGCTGCCAGCACCATGGCCCGGCGGATCGGTGTCGATCCCGATGCAGTCACGCGAATCTCCCTCTGGTCGTCGGGCGACGCTATCAGAAGTGCGGCCGGCCAACACCCTCAGCCCTCATCCTGAGGAGCGGGCAAAGCCCGCGTCTCGAAGGACGTTTCAGGAGGTTTTGGAAACATCTGGAGCATCCTTCGAGACGCGCTCTGCGAGCGCTCCTCAGGATGAGGGCCGTGAGGGGACGCTGCCTCACTCCACCGCAAACAGCGACGGCAGATGCGCCTGGTACCAGCCCTTGAGCTCTTCGAGCGCCGGGTGCTCCAGATTGCGGCGCAGATAGGCCTCGATGCGGGGCAGGTGCTTGAGATAGGCCGGCTTGCCGTCGCGCTTGTCGAGGCGCGCGAAGATGCCGGCGATCTTGGTGTTGCGCTGCGTGCCGAGGATCGCATAGGCGCGGGCAAAGCCGGCGAGGTCGAAACCGGGATCGTCGCTCCGCCTCGCTTTGCCATAGGCGGCGAGCAGCCGCAGTTCGAGCCCGGCGGGCACATCGATGCGCGCATCCTGTCCGAGCGAGGCGAGGTCATAGGCGGGATGGCCGATCACCGCGTCCTGGAAGTCGATCAGCCCGACCTTGCCATGGCCTTCCCGCTGGGGCAGCCAGATCAGGTTGGGCGAGTGGAAATCGCGCAACGTCCAGGTGCCGGGCGCTTCCAGGATCTCGTCGAAGAGCCGGTTCCAGATCCGCGTGAACTCGGCTTGCGTTACGGCCGGCAGGGTCACGCCGACGATATGCGGCGCATACCATTCCAGGATCAGCTCGGTCTCGATCGCCAGCGCGCCGCGGTCGTAATCGGGCACGACATGGTCGCGGCCTTCGGTGACGGGCAGGATCGTCGGCAGCGTATGGCGGTGCAGATCAGCGAGCAGCCGTGCAGCCGCCTCGTAGCGTTCGGCGATCGGCTCGCCACCATCGACCACGCCTTCGCTGCCGAGGTCCTCGATCAGCAGCAGCCCGGTCGAGAGGTCCTGCGCGTAGATTTCGGGCGCGGAATAGCCCAGCGAATGCAGGCCGCGATCCATCGCCACGAAGGCATCGACGGTCTCGGCCAGATGCGCGATGGCGCTGTAGGGCTTGCCGAGGCGGATCGCCGGCCCGTCCGGGCGCTGCGGCGAGATCATCAGCACGGCGCTGGTGCCGTCGGCCTGGGTCAATCGCTCATAGGCCCGGCTCGACGCGTCGCCCTGCATGTAGTCGCGCCGGGCCGCGCCCCAGCCGGCCTCGTCGATCAGCCGGCGCGTCGCGATCGCGATGGACAGCCGCTGGCGCCAGAGTACGCCGCCGGAGAGATCGGCGATGCGGCCGGTCTCGGGGTTTTCCGGGTCGACATCGAGCACGATGTCCAGCCTGCGTCCGCCCGGCAGGCGCGTGCCGGCGCGGTCCGGCCATTCCACCAGCGTGATCAGCAGGTCGAGATCCTCGACCAGGCCGATATCGTCGAGTTCGTCGGGCGAGCGGACGCGGTAGAGATCGGCATGGAGCACGCTGCCGCGCGGCGTCTCATAGCTCTGGACCAGGGTGAAGGTCGGGCTCGGCGCCTCCAGCGTCGGGTCGTCGGCGAGTTCGCGCAGGATCGCGCGCGCCAGCAGCGATTTGCCGGCGCCGAGATGGCCCGACAGCGCGACGATATCGCCAGGCCTCAGGATCGCGGCGAGATCGGCGGCAAGGCGCAGCGTCGCCGCCTCGTCGGCGAGGACGAGCCGATGCGTTCCGGACCGTCGGGCCTCGTCGCTCATTCGGCCGCGTCCGACATCCGCGTACCTTCGGACGGGAATACCGCCGTGACTCGCGTGCCGCGTCCCGGCGCCGAGTCGAGCTCGACATGCCCGCCATGCAGCTCGACGATCGAGCGCACGATAGAGAGTCCCAGCCCCACGCCGCGATGGCTCGAGCCCAGCGAATGGCTCTCGAAGCGATCGAACACCTTCTCCTTGACCTCGGCGGGGATGCCGCGGCCCTGGTCGGCGACAGTGATACTGACGTCATGGCCGCTACGCGCGGCGCTGACCGTGATGGTCTGACCCGGCGACGAGAAGCCGATCGCATTCGAGATCAGATTGAACAGAACCTGCCGCAGCCGCTTGCCGTCGGCGCGCAGGGGGCCGGTCTGCGGGGCGATCTCGACCTTGAGCTCAAGCTTGCTGTCGGTCAGCCGGTCATGCAGCCCCGCCGCCGCCTGGGCGATGGTCGCGGCGACATCGACCTCCTCGATCTCCAGCGTCAGCGCGTCGTTGTCGATCGTGGCGAGGTCGAGGATGTCGTTGATGATCGCGAGCAGGGCGCCCGACGAGCGCACGATATGCGAGGCGTAATCGCGCTGCTTCTCGTTCAGCGCGCCGATCGCCTCCGTGCCGAGCAACTGGGCGAAGCCGATGATGTTGGTCAGCGGCGAGCGCAATTCGTAGGAGACGTGGTGGACGAAATCCTCGCGCAGCCGCGAGACCTTCTCCAGCGCGTCGTTCTTCTCGGTCAGGGCGCGCTCGACATTCACGCTCGCCGTCACGTCGGCAAACGAGATCAGCGTCGCGCCGTCCGGCAGCGGGGCAGCCGCGCAGTCGAGCACGGTGCCGTCGCGACGCTCCATTCGGCAGCCATAATCCTCGCGCGCATCGCGCACGCCGGTGATGACGCTGTGCAGCTCGCTCCAGATCTCGTCCTGAGGGAAGAGCGGCCGGCACAGCCGCACCACCTCGTCGATATGCGGAGCCGCGCCGGCGAGATCGGCCTGGATCTTCCAGGATTGTGCGAAGGCGGGGTTTGAGAGCTTGAGCCGCCCGTCCGAGCCGAACACGGCGACACCTTCGCGCAGCGAGTCGAGGGTCTCGCGCTGGGTGCGGGAGAGGGCGTTGAAGCGCGATTCCAGCGTGAAGCGCTCGGTCACGTCGTCGAGCAGATAGGTCACGCCGCCCTGCGGATTGGGGCTCGCCACGACATGGATGGTGCGCCCGTCGGGCAGATACCACCAGTCCTCATTGGCGCGCGTCGAGGTATAGGCGGCCTGGACGCCGGCCTTCCAGCTCCGGTAGTCGCCGAACTCCGGCAGGCGCCGCTCGGAGCGCAGCCGGTCGAGGATTTCGCCATCGCGCGGGTTGCCGTCGAGGAAACCGGGATCGAGCGACCACAGCGTCTCGAAGCCGGGATTGCGATAGACCAGGCGCTGCGAGGCGTCGAATACCGCGACCGCCGTCTTCAGCCGGTCAAGCGTGCGCACCTGAGCGTCCATCTGGCGCTGCAGATCGGCCCGCACCGCCTCCAGCTCGCTCATATCGGTGGCGATGCCGGCAAAGCCGGTCGGCGTCGGCAGTTCGAGGATGTCGAGCGTGCGGCGCTGGCCGGCGACGACGGCAGGCGCCCGCGCCGAGAAGACCTGGCCTTCACGACGTGCCCTGGCCGCACCTTCGCGCTCGCTGCGGTCGAGCAGTTCGAGACCGTTCCTGACCGCCTCGGCACCATCGGCCGCCTCGACTGCCCGGGCATAAGCGGCGTTGCACCAGCTCAGGCGCCCCTCCGGGTTGCGCGTCCAGGCCGGCTGCGGCAGGCCGGCGAGCAGCCCCGCCAGCGCCTTGTGGTCGCCGCTGACCCGCTCCAGTTCGGCGCGCAGCGCCAGAACCTGGGCGCGTTCGCCGCTGACCTCGCGCAAGCGGATGACGGCACGGCCTGAGACGGGTCGCCCCTCGACATCGATGAACGGCCCCGCCTTGCTGCGCAGCGTGAAGCCAAAGGATTCGCCCCGCTCCTTCAGCGCGTCGGTCGCCAGTTCGAGCTTCTTGGCGTCCACCGGCGGCGCCCAGGCGCCATAGGCGAGGGCGAGCGTCGCGCCGGGCGCGCCGAGAAAGCCGCTGTCGCCCTCGAAGACCGGCTCGGCATTGCGGCCGTTCCAGCTGACGACCACCTGCGCATCGGCTGCGAGCAGCGCCGAAAGCCGGTCCTGCTGCCCGCGCGAGGCCTCGAGTTCGCGCGCCAGCGCAGCCTCGCGGCGGTACCAGCGGGCCCGCTCGCGGACATAGACCAGCGACGTCGTCGCGGCGAAGACGGCGAGGCCTGCCAGGACCAGCGACAGCGCGCCGGTGCTCAACAGCTCGGGATGCATTTTGGCAAGCAGTTCGCTCTGGGCCAAAGCCACGGATGGCGTCTGGCTGGCTGCAAGACCTGGCAGAAGCGCGTGCCGGTGCCAGCCAGCGCTGCCCTGTTCCTGTCGGCTCGACCGTCCCATCCTGCGTCCGTGTTCCCCAAGGGCGGCGCAGGGCCGCCAAATATGCCAATACAAAAAAATAGGCCGGTATAAAAAAGCGCGTCCGTTGCACAAGAGGCCCGGCATCGAACGGCACCACGCCGCCCAGGAAGGCCGCCTTGAGGGCACCCGACGCACGCCTGCCACGCCACCGATCACCATGTATCGATCCGGTTCCCGCGGAGACGCTGAGGCCGAATCAGTTCCACTCTACTCATCCGCCGAGTCCGGCAGGAAGTGCTTAATCGACGGTAAATCCGGCGAATTTCGGGGGCAACCGGCCCTGCGCCGATGACGATCAAGCCATAGCGGTCACTATGGCCGCAGGGTCTATTAGTAGCGTCGGGTGCCGAAAAGACTCGTAGCCTGACTAAAGAAAAAGGCCCGGCGCGAACGCCGGGCCTTCTCCATTCCGGCGATGCCGGATGTCAGTAGCGGTAGAGCTCGGGCTTGAACGGCCCGGTCGGGGCCAGGCCGAGATACTTGGCCTGTGCGTCGTTGAGCACGGTCAGCTTGGCGCCGACCTTGGCCAGATGCAGCGCCGCGACCTTCTCGTCGAGATGCTTGGGCAGGGTGTAGACCTTGTTCTCGTATTTGGCGTGGTGGTTCCAGAGCTCGATCTGGGCCAGCGTCTGGTTCGAGAACGAGCAGGACATCACGAAGGACGGGTGGCCCGTGGCGTTGCCGAGGTTCACCAGGCGGCCTTCCGAGAGCAGGATGATGCGCTTGCCGTCGGGGAACTCGACCTCGTCGACCTGCGGCTTGACGTTGTCCCACTTGAAGTTCTTCAGGCCGGCGACCTGGATCTCCGAGTCGAAGTGGCCGATGTTGCAGACGATGGCGCGGTGCTTCATCGCGCGCATATGGTCGACGGTGATGACGTCGAGATTGCCGGTGGCGGTCACGAAGATGTCGGCGCGGGTCGCCGCCTCTTCCATGGTGACGACCTCATAGCCCTCCATCGCCGCCTGCAGCGCGCAGATCGGGTCGATTTCGGTGACCATGACGCGGCAACCGGCCTGGCGCAGCGAGGCGGCCGAGCCCTTGCCGACATCGCCATAGCCGGCGACGCAGGCAACCTTGCCCGACATCATCACGTCGGTGCCGCGGCGGATGGCGTCGACCAGCGACTCGCGACAGCCATAGAGGTTATCGAACTTCGACTTGGTGACGGAGTCGTTGACGTTGATCGCCGGGAAGGGCATGCGGCCGGCCTTGGCCAGCTCATAGAGGCGGTGCACGCCCGTGGTGGTCTCTTCCGAGACGCCCTTGATCGCTGCGCGGGTCTTGGTGAACCAGCCCGGATTGGCCTTCAGCTCGCGCTTGATCAGCTTGAAGAAGATGGTCTCTTCCTCATTGCCCGGCTTGTCCAGGAACTCGGCCTTGCCGGCCTCGGCCTCGGCGCCGAGGATGATCAGCATGGTCAGGTCGCCGCCATCGTCGAGGATCATGTTGGGCGTGCCGCCGTCGCCCCAGGTCGCGGTCTTGAGCACGTATTCCCAGTAGTCTTCCAGCGTCTCGCCCTTGATGGCGAAGACCGGCACGCCGCTGGCGGCGATCGCGGCGGCGGCATGGTCCTGGGTCGAGAAGATGTTGCAGGACGACCAGCGCACATCGGCGCCGAGTTCCGTCAGGGTCTCGATCAGCACGGCGGTCTGGATGGTCATGTGCAGGCAGCCGGCGACGCGGGCGCCCTTGAGCGGGAACTTGCCCTTGTGCTCGGCACGGATGGCCATCAGGCCCGGCATCTCGTCCTGGGCCATGTTGATCTCCTTGCGGCCGTATTCCGCGAGGCTGATGTCCTTGACGATGTAATCGGTCTTCGACACGGGGCGTGCTCCACTGCTGGGTCTTGAAAAGGGCGATCTCGAATGACGGGCGGGTCTTTAGCAGCGCCCGCACCGAAGCGCAATCAAAGATATAAAGATGTCTTTATATCTCTCCGTCGCCGGTCTTTCCGCCACGAGGAGCTTCGTGCGCACAACAAGGGTAGCCACAACCGGACGAGACCCGGAGATTGCGGACTTCATGCAAGCGACGCGGGTGCTGGCGAATGTGCTGTGTACGGTGGCGTCGGCGGAATAGGGCTACTCGCCCTCGCCGAACCTGTCCGCCACCAGCGTCTGCAGCGCCGTCAGCGCCTCTTTCGCCTCGCGGCCCTTCGCCACGACGGTGATGGTCGAGCCGATGCCGGCGCCCAGCGTCAGGATGCCCATGATCGAGGTCGCGCCGACCGTCTCGCCGCAGCGCGTGACCGTGACATCGGCGTCGAAGCCCGAGGCGCATTGCACGAATTTCGCTGTGGCGCGGGCGTGCAGGCCCTTTTTGTTGACGATCTGGAATTCGCCATAGAGCGCGCCAGCCGGAATCTCGACCTCGGGGCAGTCGCAGTCGTCCTCGCCGTCGTCCATCTGGAAGCCCGTCGCCTTGCCCTCGACCATCATTTGCCCGCCAGCACGCGGCTGGCGACGGTGATGTATTTGCGGCCGGCATCCTGCGCGCTGGTCACGGCCTCGTCGAGGGTCTTCTCCTCGCGCACGCTGGCGAGCTTGATCAGCATCGGCAGGTTGATGCCGGCGACGACGTCGATCCGGCCCGGCTCCATTACCGAGATCGCGAGATTGGAGGGCGTACCTCCAAACATGTCGGTCAGGACGATGACGCCCCGGCCGGTCTCGACCTCTTCGACAGCCGCGATGATGTCGCGGCGACGGCCTTCCATGTCGTCATCGGGAGCGATGGCGATGGTGGCGAGGTTTGCCTGAGGGCCGACGACATGTTCGAGCGCGGCACGGAACTCCGTGGCCAGATGCCCATGCGTCACGAGGACGAGTCCGATCATTCACTATGGCACCGGAGAGCGCTTGCGGGCGCCCGGACAAGGTCGCGGTTTATGCGGCAGGTGCGAAGGATAGGCAAGCCGGCTGCGCAGAAACTTGTCGAATTTCCGACATCAGCCCTCATCCATGAACAGCCGCAGCGCTGCCAGCACCGTTCGCTCGTCCCCCGCGCGACCCAGCACGGTCAGGCGGGGCAGGTCGATGCCCGCCAGTCTCTCGACCAGATCCTCGGGCTGCGGCATGCGCGCCGGCTCCGTTCCGCTGAGATCGACGACGAGGCGCACGACCACGCTTGCCAAATGCAGCTCCGGCGTCAGCCCGAGCCCGCGCCGTTCGATCAGCCCTTCCAGCGGCGGGACGGGCCGTGCCAGCAGTCGCCCGCCATGAGCAGCGAGCGACGTCCGGTCGTCGGCGACGAGGCGCCCGAACAGGCCAGCCTGCCGCGCCTGGTCGATCAATGCCAGCGCCAGGACGGATTTTCCGGCTCCCGATGGGCCACGGATCAGCACGCCGGCCTCGCCGATCGCGACGGTCGTCGCATGAATCCGGCCGGCGTTGCCGTTGTCGTCCGGACTGGTCGGGGACGCGTTCACCATCGGCTCAGGCCGCCTGCGGGATGGCCGGCAGGCAGACGATGAAGCGCGCACCGAGCCGCGCCGGCTCGCCATCGGGGTCCGGCGGTCCGAGGCGATTCTCCGCCCGGATCGAGCCGCGATGCGCCTCGATGATCTGCCGCGAGATCGAAAGGCCCAGCCCCGAATTCTGGCCGAAGCCCTCATTCGGCCGGTCGGTGTAGAAGCGTTCGAAGACGCGCTCCAGCGCATGCGGCTCGATGCCCGGTCCGTCATCCTCGACCGTAATCAGCACCTCGTCGGCCACGCGTGACAGCATGACGCGGACCGGCTTGTCGGCCGGGGAGAAGGAGCGGGCATTGTCGATCAGGTTGACGAGGACCTGGCCGAGCCTGGAATCATGGCCCAGCACCAGGAAGCCGTCTCGCCCGCTCGGCCGCTGGCCGCGCCGCTCTGTGATCAGCTCGATCAGCGGCTGGTTCTCGCGCCGCGTCTCGTTCTGCACCGAGACCACCGCCTCCAGGACCTGCGCCAGGTCGACCGGGCCGGAATCGTTGCGCGCGAGCTCGGCGTCGAGGCGGGATGCGTCCGAAATGTCGGAGATCAGCCGGTCGAGCCGCCGCACATCATGCTGGATCACGGCCAGCAGGCGGCTCCGGGAATCGTCGGATTTCGCCCGCGGCAGCGTCTCGACGGCGCTGCGCAGCGAGGTCAGCGGGTTCTTGAGCTCATGGGCGACATCCGCCGCGAAGCTCTCGATCGCCTCGATCCGGCTGTAGAGCGCCTTGGTCATCTCGCGCAACGAGCCGGAGAGATGCCCGATCTCGTCATGCCGGCTGGCGAAATCGGGGATCTGCTCGCGCGATTTCACGCCCCTGCGCACGCGTTGGGCCGCATCGGCGAGTTTGCGGATCGGCTCGGCGATGGTGCCGGCGAGCAGCACCGAGAGCACGATCATCACGGCCGCCGAGATCGCGAAGACCCGGAAGATCGCATAGCGCTCTGAAACGATGACGGTGTCGATGTCGCCGCCCTGCGTCGAGAGCAAGAGCGCGCCCTTGACCGCGCGGAAGCGCTGCACCGGCACGGCAACCGAGACGATGGTCTGGCCGCGCGTGTTGACCCGCACGACGCTGGCCGGCGTTCCGTTCAGCGCGCGTGCGACCTCGTTGTAGGATTTGCCATTGGCGTTCTCGAAATCGTCGTAGATCGGCATGTCGGCGCGGCCGAGCCGGTTGCGCAGCAGGTTCCAGGTGCGCTCCAGCAGTGGCGCCTCGTCGGGCTCGCCGACACGCGGCAGGTCGAGCCGCAGCACGTCCCCGCGCGAATACAGGCTGCGCGAATCCAGGGTCAGCAGCCCGTCGCGGTCATAGATGCGCGCCCTGGTCTTGGTCGGCGTGACCAGGCGGCGCAGCAGTGGCGCGACCTTCTCCGGATTGATCGAGAAATCGAGCGGGTCCTCGGCGATGCCGGCACTCTCGCCCGCCTGGAGCTGGAGCAGCTTGTCGGGATCGATGGTGATCGCGTCGGTCTCGACCGTGGCCGAGGCCGCGATCGCCCCGGCGATGATCTCGCCCTGCGTCAGCAGGCTCTGCACCCGCGCCTCGATCAGGCCTTCGCGGAACTGGTTGAGGTAGAGGAAACCAACGAGCAGCGCGACGAGGCCGCCAAGGTTCAGGACGACGATGCGCCGCGTCAGGCTGGACGCCGCCCGCGACGAGATCGCGCGGAGCGACCGCCGGCCGATGGCGCCGAGGCGTCGGCTCAGCGTGGGCCCGGCTTTACCCGTGCGGACATTCGCCGCGCGTTCGTCGTCGATCGTCGCCATCGCGTCCGTCGTGTTCCGTTTCCGTCACTGCGAGGCGCGCAGCGACGAAACAATCCAAGGGGTGGCAACGCTCCGCCGGATTGCTTCGCTTCGCTCGCAAGGACGGCGGGACGTCAGCCTTCCTTGAACCGGTAGCCGACGCCGTACAAGGTCTCGATCATGTCGAAATCGACATCGACCTGGTTGAACTTCTTGCGCAGCCGCTTGATGTGGCTGTCGATGGTGCGGTCATCGACATAGACCTCGTCGTCGTAAGCCGCGTCCATCAGGGCGTTGCGGCTCTTCACCACGCCGGGCCGCTGGGCCAGCGATTGCAGGATCAGGAACTCGGTGACGGTCAGCGTCACCGGCTCGCCCTTCCAGGTGCAGGTATGGCGCTCGGGGTCCATGCGCAGGAGACCGCGCTCCAGCGCCTTGGCGTCCTCGCTGCGCGGGGCGGCGGTGGGGTCCTTGGCGCCGGCGCGGCGCAGGATCGCCTTGACCCGCTCGACCAGCAGGCGCTGCGAGAACGGCTTCCGGATGAAGTCGTCGGCACCCATCTTCAGGCCAAAGAGTTCGTCGATCTCCTCGTCCTTCGAGGTCAGGAAGATCACCGGCAGGTCCGACTTCTGGCGCAGGCGGCGCAGCAGCTCCATCCCGTCCATGCGCGGCATCTTGATGTCGAAGATCGCGAGGTCCGGCGGGTTCTGCTTCAGCCCGTCCAGCGCCGAGGCGCCGTCGGTATAGGTCATGATACGGTAGCCCTCGGCTTCGAGCGCAATGGAAACCGAGGTCAGGATGTTGCGGTCGTCGTCGACCAGCGCAATGGTTGGCATAAGCTCTTTGTCTCTTGGCCGCGTTGCAATAACTGGGTCAACTCTCGCGAGAGAGCGGCTAAACCGTGGCCGCAATCTAGCGGCGTCATGGCAGTTTGCCTATGTCCCCGTTACAGAAAGACCCGGAAGGCCGAGAAGTTCCATGGCAGAGTCCCAAATCCCCGCGCCTGAACGCAAGGATCCGATCCGCCCCACCGACGACGCGGCGCGATCTCTGGGGAAGGAACTGCTGCGCAGCGCCCGCTCCGGCTCGCTTGCCACGCTGGGGCGAGACGGCCATCCCGCGGCGAGCCTCGTCAGCCTTGCGACCGATATCGACGGTACGCCGCTGATCCTGGTGTCGGCACTCTCCGCCCATACCGGCAATCTGGAGGCCGATCCCCGCTGCTCGCTGCTGCTGTCGCCGGGCGGCAAGGGCGATCCGCTCGCCCATGCCCGCATCACGCTGAAACTGCGCGCCAGCAAGGTCGATCGCGGCACGCCCGATGGGGCCCGCATCCGCCGCCGCTTCCTGTCGCGTCAGCCGAAAGCCGCGCTTTATGCCGATTTTGGCGATTTTTCGTTCTTTTCGCTGACCATCGATGGTGCGAGCCTGAATGGCGGGTTTGGCCGCGCCTATGAGTTGGCGCCGGCGGATCTGCTCAGCGACGCCTTCGCCGCGCAAGCCATTGCGGAGATGGAAGAGGGGGCTGTCGCCCATATGAACGAGGATCACGCCGAGGCGGTGAGACATTACGCCAAGGGCCTGCTCGGCGCCGATGACGGCGACTGGCGCATGACCGGTCTGGACCCCGACGGTGCCGACCTCGCCCGCGGCGACAAGGTGCTGCGGCTGGCCTTCCCTGTGCCTGTGACATCGGCCGGCGAGGTCAGGAGGGTGCTCGTCGAACTCGCGGCAGCGGCCCGCAACGCCGCCTAGCGCCATGATTTACCACGTTGATTTTATTCAAACGATTTAAGCGCGATTGTTCGCCCCGGCGGCAGGCCGATGCCTTGAGCCGGCGCGATCATAGCCTTAAGGATCGGTTATCAACGCGGCACTCCGCTCATCCGCGCGGGCTCTTGGCGCCGGCGCATCCTTGCAGATCAGGCGGCCGCGCCCCGCGCGTCCGCTTCGGGAGGTTCCTGTGAAAACCATCGGTCAGTTCAACGCCGCCCATGGAGCGGAGACGTTCGGCTTCCGCAATCTGAAGACAGTCTACTGGAACCTCCAGGCTGCGGGCCTCTACGAGGAATCGCTGCGGCGCGGCGAATCTGAACTGTCCCGGGATGGCGCGCTCTGCGCCGACACCGGCGTCCATACCGGCCGTTCGCCCAAGGACAAGTTCACCGTCCGCGACGCGCTGACCGACAAGACGGTCTGGTGGGAGAACAACGCCGCGATGTCGCCGGAGCACTTCGATGTGCTGCTGGCGGATTTCATCGCCCATGCCGACGGCAAGGATCTCTTCGCGCAGGATCTCTATGGCGGTGCCGATCCGGCCCATCGCGTCAAGGCACGCGTCTTCACCGAACTCGCCTGGCATTCGCTGTTCATCCGCAACCTGCTGATCCGCCCGGCCACCGAGGAGATCGCGGATTACGTGCCGCAGATGACGATCGTCGATCTGCCGAGCTTCAAGGCCGACCCAGTGCGCCATGGCTGCCGAAGCGAGACCGTGATCGCGATCGACTTCACCCGCAAGATCGTGCTGATCGGCGGCTCTTCCTATGCCGGCGAGATGAAGAAGTCGGTGTTCACCTATCTCAACTTCGTCCTGCCGACGAAGGGCGTCGTGCCGATGCATTGCTCGGCCAATGTCGGCTCGAAGGACGATTCCGCGATCTTCTTCGGCCTCTCGGGCACCGGCAAGACCACGCTTTCGGCCGATCCCGACCGCACCCTGCTCGGCGACGACGAGCATGGCTGGTCGAAGGACGGCATCTTCAATTTCGAAGGTGGTTGCTACGCCAAGACGATCAAGCTCTCGGCCGAGGCCGAGCCGCAGATCTATGCGGCTTCGCAGCGCTTCGGCACGGTGCTCGAGAACATCGTGATGGATCCGATCACGCGCGAGGTCGATTTCGATGACGGCAGCAAGACCGAGAACACCCGCTCGGCCTATCCGCTCGACTTCATCCCCAACGCCTCGCGCACCGGCCGCGCCGGCGTCCCGAAGAACATCGTCATGCTCACCGCCGATGCCTTCGGCGTGATGCCGCCGATCGCCAAGCTGACGCCGGCCGAGGCGATGTACCACTTCCTCTCCGGCTACACCGCCAAGGTCGCGGGCACCGAGCGTGGCCTGACCGGCGTCGAGCCCGAATTCTCGACCTGCTTCGGTTCGCCCTTCCTGCCGCGCCACCCGTCCGAATACGCCAATCTGCTGCGCGACTTCATCGCCAAGCACCATGTCGATTGCTGGCTGGTCAACACCGGCTGGACCGGCGGCCAGTACGGCACCGGCCGGCGCATGCCGATCCGCGTCACCCGCCGCCTGCTGACGGCGGCGCTGGACGGCTCGCTCAACCGCGCCGATTTCCGCCGCGACCCCTATTTCGGCTTCGCGGTGCCGACCTCGGTGCCCGGTGTCGAGCCGCACATCCTGTATCCGGTGAAAACCTGGCAGGACAAGGCGGCCTTCGCCGAGACGGCCAAGAACCTCGTCGCCATGTTCGCCAAGAACTTCAAGCGCTTCGAGGACCATGTCGACGATGCCGTGAAGGCGGCGGCGCCGGTGAATTCGCTGGCGGCTTGAGGGTGTTCGTCATTCCCGGGCGAAGCGCAGCGCAGACCCGGGAATCTCCTGCCGGAGATGCTCGGGTCGAGCCCGAGCATGACGTGAAATGACCATCCTCATCATCGCCCTTCGCCTGCTGGCCACCCTCGTCGTCCTTGCGGCGACTGCCTGGGGCTCCGGCCTGCTGCTGTTTCGCCTGAGCGGAACGATGGCCACGGTTGCGGCTGTCGGCTTCGGCGTTGCGGGGCTGGCCGGCGCGATCGGCATCTGGAGCGGTGCGGCGCGGTTGCCGCTCTCCTTCGCCGTGCTCTTCGTCGGGCTGCTCGGCTGGTGGAATGGCTTTACGCCTTCGCACAACCGCGACTGGATTCCCGAGCTCGCCCGCCTGCCGTTGATCAGCCGCGAGGGCGAGAGCGTGACCATCTCGAATCTGCGCAATTTCAACTGGCGCACCGAGAGCGATTACGACGAGCGCTGGGAGACCCGCCGCTACGACCTGAGCAAGGTCGAGGGCATCGACCTGTTCCTGTCCTACTGGTCGGGCGAGGCGATCGCGCATCTGCTCGTCAGCTTCCCCTTCGCCGACCAGCCGCCGCTGACGTTTTCGATCGAGGTCCGGCGCGAAAAGGGCGAGGAATGGTCGGCGCTCGCGGGCTTCTTCCGCAGCTATGAGATGGCCTATGTCGCCGCCCCCGAGCGCGACCTCGTCGGCCTGCGCAGTCATGCCCGCAAGGAGGACGTGCGTCTGTTCCGCATCGCCGCCACGCCGGCGCAGGCGCGCGATGTGCTGCTCGCCTATGTCGACGACGTCGACCGGCTGGCGGCACAGCCGCGCTGGTACAACACGCTCATGACCAACTGCACCACCGTGGTCTACACGCTAGTCGGCTCCGTCGCTCCGGCCTGGAAATTCTCGCTGCCGCTTGATCCGCGCGTGCTGCTCTCGGGCTATCTGCCGGGCTATCTGCACCGCATCGGCGCGGTCAGGAGCGACATCCCGCTCGAGGAACTGGTCCGGCAGGCGCGCATCGGCGAGAAGGCGAGGGCGATCTCGCTCGATGATCCGGAGTTCTCGACGAAGATTCGCGAAGGCGTGCCGTTGGGGCGGCGATAGGCTATCGTCTCAGATCGCCGCGCCGTCGCTCACCGTATCTGCGCCCAGCCCCAGCCTGATGGCACGCACGATGTCGGCTTCCGCCGCACCGCCGCGCTTGCGCGGATGCGTCGCTGTAATGCGGTGCTCGGCGATGATCTGGCCCGGCGCGCCCGACAGGATCACGACCCGGTCGGCGAGATAGGCGGCCTCGTCGATGTCGTGGGTGACGAAAAGCACGGTCTTGCCCGTGCGCTGCCAGACCCGGATCAGTTCGTCCTGCAGGCTTTCGCGGGTCAGCGCGTCGAGCGCCGAGAAGGGCTCGTCCATCAGCAGGATCTCGGGGTCGACCGCGAGTGCACGGGCTAGCGAGACGCGCTGGCGCTGCCCGCCCGACAGCTGGTGTGGCCAGCGCTGAGCGAGCGGGCCCAACCCGACCAGCTCGAGCGTTTCCTGCGCCTTGGCCAGCCGCGCTACGCGCGGAAGCTGGCCTTCCAGGCCGAAGCCGACATTGGCGACGACCTTGCGCCAGGGCAGCAGCCGCGAATCCTGAAAGACCAGCGCGACCGGCCGGCGGCTGTCGTCGCGCGCCTTGATCGCGACCTCGCCGGCACTCGGTTTCGCCAGCCCCGCAATGACGCGCAGCAGCGTCGACTTGCCGACGCCCGATGGACCGACGATGGCGAGGAACTCGCCGCGCGCCACTGACAAATCGAGCCGGCGCAGCACTTCGGTCTGTTCGCCGTCGCGGGTGAAGGTCAGGGACAGGCCCCGGATCTCGATCACAGTCTTGTCGGTCACGCTTTCCATCGCAGCACCCATTTCTGGAAGGCGACGAACAGGGTGTCGAGGAACCCGTAAAGTCCGGCCATGGTGAGCATGTAGACCACGACGATGTCGGTCGCGAGCAGGCTGGAGGCCTGCATCATGCGCTGGCCGACGCCGGCCACGCCGAATATCTCGGCCGCGACAACCGCCATCCAGGCCTGCCCCAGAGCCGTCCTGACGCCGACCAGGATGCCGGGCATCGCGGCGGGCAGCAGAATCTTGGTCAGGCGTTGCCAGGGCGAGCGGAAGCCAAAGGCGTCCGCCACCTCGATCAGGTCGCGATCGACGTGGCGGATCGCGCCCTGTGCCGCGAAGAAGACGATCCAAAACACGCCGATGGCGATGATGAAGACGGCCGCCGACGGATTCACGCCGAACCAGATGATCGCGAAGGGCACCCAGGCGAGGCCGGGGATCGGCCGCAGCACGCGCACCACCCAGGCGGTCGCCTCCTCGGCGGTGCGCGACATGCCGACAAGCACGCCGAGCGCGGCGCCGAGCACCGAGCCGGTGAGAAGCCCGGTGAAGTAGTGGCCCAGCGAGCCGAGGATCGCGGCAAGCCAGGCGCCCGATGTCACCTCGCGCCAGAACGCCTTCGGCAACGCGCTCGGTCCCGGCAGGAAGGCCGGGTTGACAATGCCGAAGAAAGGGATCGCCTCCCACAGCAGCAGGAAGGCGACGAGGCCAAGAAAGGCGAGGGCCGGAGCCCGGAGGGAATTCAAAGTCACGTCACTCCGGCATCAAAACCAAATGCGCCGTCATCCCGGGCGGAGCGCAGCGCAGACCCGGGATCCATGCCTGAATCTTGCCGGCCGGCGTTCGGGAATGGATTCCGGGTCTCCCTTCGGTCGCCCGGAATGACACGCGTTTGCGGGGTCAGGTTACGCAATGCAAGGACTTCGAGCCAATCAAGCCCGCTCAGCCTGCGGCCTTTACTGCCTTCTCGTAATACTGCGTCTCGAACAGCCCGTCGAACGGGAGTTCCTTCTCAAGCGAACCGAGCTTGACCTGATAGGCCTGCATGACGCGCGACGGCTCGATGATCTTGCGCGGGTCGATCTCGAAGGTCGAAGCCGGCGAGACCAACGCCTTGCGGATCAGGTCGGGATCGACGATGCCCTTGCCAAGCGCGGCCCCGATATGGGGCGCCGCCTTGTCGGGGTTCTTCGCGATCAGCTCGGCGGCGCGCACGAGGCTGTTGACCAGCTTCTGCACCGCCTCGGGGTTCTTGGTGATGAAGGCGCCCGAGCCGGCGACCACCGTGCCGGGTTGGCCCGGGAAGAGCTCCTGCCCGCCCGCGATCAGCTTGATCCCGGGGTTCCGGGTCTGGACGATGGTCAGCGCCGGTTCGCGCACGATGCCGCCCTCGACGGCTCCGGCGAGCACCGCCTGCTGCGTCGCGTCGATCCCCATCGGCACGATCTCGACATCGCCCTTGTCGGCCTTGGCGACCTCCCAGAGCCAGTATTGCAGCACGGTGTTGGGCACCGAGCCGGCGGGCTGAGTCGCGAGCCGTGCCGCCTTGCCGGTGGCGGCCTTGTGCGCCTTGAAGGCGGCGGCCGGTGTCGTGCCCGGCGTGAAGAACTTGGCCAGCGCCGGAGCCGCGACGAAGACGTTCTCGGCAATCGCGGTCGCGGCGATGACGCGAACATCGACGCCGCGCGAGCGCGCCACTGCCAGCGGCGCGATGCCGGCGACGTAGAAGTCGATCGTGCCCGAGGCGAAGGCCTGGATCATGTTCGGGCCGGATTCGAAGACGGTGAAGCTCGGATTGAGCCCGGCCTCCTTCAGCCAGCCCTCGCCATGGGCGACGAAGATCGGGGCCGTGCCGATGACCGGAATATAGCCGATACGGGCGGCGACGGGCGCCTGCGCCCGAGCCCCGGCGAACGGCGCGGCAGCGAGAAGCGAAGAGCCGGCGAGCAGGAACTGGCGGCGATCCATCGATCAAATCCTTCGTGACGACGACGCCAAATACCGCGCCCTTGACAGATGGAGAAAAGGATTTTCTACCTGAAAACAAGTAGGGCAGGTCAAAAAGATGAAAATTCTTCCAATGCCCGCATTAGAGATATCAATCTTCTCATTTTGACGGATTCTGTGGAATGGATGCGATCGACCGAAAAATCCTGACGGTGCTTCAGGCTGACTCCAACATCTCGATCGCGGAATTGGCCGATCGCGTCGGCCTGTCGCAGACGCCGTGCTGGAAGCGGATCCAGAAGCTGGAGCACTCTGGCGTCATCCTCAAGCGCGTCGCGCTGGTGGCGCCGGAGAAGATCGGGCTGGGGCTGACGGTCTTCGTCCAGATCGAGACCGCCGACCATTCCGGGCCCTGGCTCGAGAAATTCGCGCAGATGGTCGCCTCGATGCCGGAGGTGATGGAGTTCTACCGCATGGCCGGCGATGTCGACTACATGCTGCGCGTCGTCGTCGCCGACATGTCGGCCTATGACGGCTTCTACAAGAAGCTGATCGAGACGATTCCCTTGAAGAACGTGACCTCGCGCTTCGCCATGGAGCGGATCAAGTCGACGACGGCCTACCGCGTGCCGGATCTGCCGAAGGCGTGAGGCTCCGGCCGCGGCGACGGAGCGCCGCGGCCGGTGTCTATGTGACCTCAGGCCGCGACGGCCTCGACGGTCTTCTTCTCCCATTCCTCGCCCCAGATCATCACGGCATGACCGGGCGAGACCTCGCGGAACTGCCGGATCGGCGGGACGAAGTCCGGAGCGCGCATCGGGCTCTTGATCTCGTCGTTCGAGGGCGGGGTCTTCTCGTGGCGGCGCGTCGGATCGGCGATCGGCACGGCGGCCAGCAGGCGTTTGGTGTAGGGGTGCTGCGGGTTGCCGAAGATCGCCTCGCGCGGGCCGATCTCGACGATCTCGCCGAGATACATCACCGCGACGCGGTGGCTGACGCGCTCGACCACCGCCATGTCGTGGGAGATGAAGAGATAGGCCAGCCCCATGCGCGCCTGCAGCTCCAGCATCAGGTTGACGACCTGCGCCTTGACCGAGACGTCGAGCGCCGAGACGGCCTCGTCCGCCACGATCAGCCGGGGTTCGACCGCGAGCGCGCGTGCGATGCAGATGCGCTGGCGCTGGCCGCCCGAGAACTCGTGCGGGAAGCGGCTCGCCATGTCGGGCTGCAGGCCGACGCGGCGCAAAAGCTCGGCGATCTGGTCGCGGGCTTCCGAGCGGGTCGCGAGCTTGTTGATCAGCAGTGGCTCGGCGATGGCCGCGCCGACATTCATGCGCGGGTTCAGGGACGCGAAGGGGTCCTGGAAGATCATCTGCATGCGCTTGCGCTGCTCGCGCAAATCATTCTGGTTGAGCTTGAGCACATCGACGCCGTCGAGCAGCACCGAGCCCGACAGCGGCTCGATCAGGCGCATCACCGAGCGGCCGGTCGTCGACTTGCCGCAGCCGGATTCTCCGACCAGCGCCAGCGTTTCGCCGGCCTGGACGCTGAACGAGACGTTCTCGACCGCATGGACCCGGCCCTTGACCGAGCCGAGCAGGCCGGAACGGATTTCGAAACGCGTGGTCAGGTCGGAGACCTCGAGCACCGGCCGCTCGGCCGCCTTGACGGTGTCGGGCGTCTCGGTGGGCACGTCGGACTCGCCGGTGGCGCGATCGACGACCGGGAAGCGCATCGGCCGCTTGCGGCCTTCCATCGAGCCGAGCTTCGGCACAGCCGAGAGCAGCGAGCGCGTATAGGGGTGCTGGGCGCGCGCGAAGATGTCCTCCGTCGCGCCGGTCTCGACGGCCTGACCGTTATACATCACGACCGTGCGATCGGCGATCTCGGCGACGACGCCCATGTCGTGGGTGATGAAGAGGACCGACATGCCCTCCTCCTCCTGCAGCAGCTTGATCAGCTGCAGGATCTGCGCCTGGATGGTCACGTCGAGCGCGGTGGTCGGCTCGTCGGCGATCAGGAGCTTGGGCTTGCAGGCGAGCGCCATCGCGATCATCACGCGCTGGCGCATGCCGCCGGAGAAGCGGTGCGGATATTCGTGGAAGCGCGACTTGGCTGCCGGGATACGGACCTTCTCCAGCAGGCGGACAGTCTCGGCTTCGGCCTCCGAGCGCGACATGTTGCGATGCAGGATCAACGCCTCGGCGATCTGGAAGCCGATCGTCAGCACCGGGTTGAGCGAGGTCATTGGCTCCTGGAAGATCATTGCGACGTCATTGCCGCGAATCCGGCGCATCTGCGGCTCGGGGAGCGTCAGCAGTTCCTGGCCGGCGAGCTTGACCGAGCCCTCGATCTTGCTGTTGCCAGACGGCGTCAGCCGCATGATCGACAGCGCCGTCACGCTCTTGCCCGAACCGGACTCGCCGACAACCGCCAGGGTCTCCTTCGGCGCGATGTCGAACGAGACGCTGCGGACGACCGGCTTCCACAGGCCCTCGACCCGGAAGGACGTGGTCAGGTTGCTGACGGACAGGATGGGCGTTGTCATGCGGATGCCTTCCGAAGGTTCAAGGTCAGATGCCTTGTTGCGTTAGATGACCCGGCGTGGATCGAGCGCGTCGCGCAGGCCGTCGCCGATGAAGTTGATCGAGAGCACGGTCAGAAAGATCGCCGCACCCGGAAACAGCGCCCAGTGCGGCGCGGAATCGAGATGGTCCTTGGCGTCGAACAGCAGGCGTCCCCAGGTCGGAATGTCGGGCGGGAAGCCCAGCCCGAGGAAGGACAGTGTCGATTCGGCGATGATCGCCGAGGAGACCTCGATCGTCGCCGCGACGATCACGGGACCGATCGCGTTCGGCAGGATGTGATGGACCATCTGGCGGAACTTGCTCGCACCATGGGCCCTGGCGGCCTCGACGAACTCCTTCTCGCGCAGCGACATGAACTGCGCACGCACAAGCCGTGCCACCGGCATCCATTTCAAACCGCCGATGACGACGACGATCAGCACGAACACGCCGCCCTCGACACCAAAGGCCGCCTTGAGCTGTTCGCGGAAGAAATAGATCACCAGCAGCAGCAGCGGCAGCTGAGGCAGGGACAGGAACAGGTCCGTCACCCACATCAGGAAGTTGTCGACATAGCCGCGCGACATCCCGGCGATCGCGCCGATGACGATTCCGAAGAAGGTCGCGACGAACATCGCCGCCAGCCCGACGGCAAGCGATATCCGGCCGCCATAGATCATCCGTGCCAGCAGATCCTGACCGAGATCGTCCGTGCCGAAAGGATGGCTCCAGGATGGGGTCTGGAGCTGGGCCGAGAAATCGATCTCGTTGATCGCCACCGGCCAGAGCCACGGGCCGATCACGACGCCGAGGATCAGCGTGGCGAGCACGAGGCTGCTCGCCATCGCCAGCTTGTGACGGCGGAAACGCTTCCAGGTCTCGCGCCCTGGCGAGGTGGCAGCGCTCGTCTGAGCCGGGCCCGACACGGGCTCAGCTGAAGGAGATGCGAGGGTCGAGCCAGCCATAAAGGATATCCGCGATGAGATTGAACAGGACGACGAGGCAGGCGAAGACGAAGGTCACGGCCATGATGACCGGGGTGTCGTTGGCCAGGATCGCGTCGATCAGGAGCGAGCCGATCCCCGGAATCCGGAAGATCTGCTCGGTGACGATGGCGCCGCCGAACACGGCCGGCATCTGCAGGGCGACGAGCGTGACGACCGGGATGAGCGCGTTGCGCGTGATGTGGCGCAACGTCACGGTCTTCTCGCCAAGGCCCTTGGCGCGGGCCGTGGTGACGTAGTCCAGCCGGATCACGTCGAGCACGGCCGAGCGGACATAGCGGGTGTAGGAAGCCGCCTGGAACAGGCCGAGCACCGTGATCGGCATGATCGCCTGGCGGAACATCTCCCAGTACCAGCGCCAGCCCGTCGCGGCGAGGTCGGAGCGGTAGACGAAGGGAAACCAGTCGAGCCAGACCGAGAAGATCAGGATCAGCAGCAGGCCGGTGAAGAAGGTCGGCAAGGAGAAGCCGACGAAGGCCAGGGTGTTGGCGACCTGGTCGAACACCGAATAAGGCCGCGTCGCCGCATAGATGCCGACCGGAAGAGCGATGCAGAGCGCCAGGATCTGCGAAGAGCCGACGACGAACAGCGTCGTCGGAACGCGCTGCAGGATCAGCTTGTCGACATTGATGCGACTGGCAAAGGAGAAGCCCCAATCACCCTGGACCATGTTCGAGAGCCAGCGCAGATAACGCACCATGATCGGATCATTGAGGCCGAAGCTGGCACGCAACGCCTCGCGGACTTCCGGCGGAACGTTGGGGTTGGTCGCCATTTCCGAAAACGGATCGCCCGGCGCCATGGCGAGCACGGTGAACAGGATCAGGCTGATACCGAGCAGGCTCGGAAGAGCGATCAGCAGTCGCCTCAGCAGGTAAGCGCCCATCAAACAGAACTCTTTTCGAACGCGGTCTTACGCCGCCACAAGCAGCGGACCGCCGGTCCCG
Organism: Allobosea sp. P2_B12; assembly: GCF_056404835.1. Taxonomy (NCBI): domain Bacteria; kingdom Pseudomonadati; phylum Pseudomonadota; class Alphaproteobacteria; order Hyphomicrobiales; family Alloboseaceae; genus Allobosea; species Allobosea sp. P2_B12. The sequence goes on from NZ_JBFUDG010000005.1 coordinate 277,934, forward strand.
AGGACACCAGCAGCTTCCGCTTCGTCAAAAATGAAGAGGGAGCGGAGCCTCCCGGCGCGGCGAGTGGCCGCGCGGGGCTGCCCGCTCCCTTCGGTCTTAGCTGCGATACCAGGCAGCAAGGTTCCAGGTATCGACGTCCCAGCCGCTGTGATCATGCGACAGGTTGTTCAGGGACGCCGCGACGCGCGTGCGCGACAGCAGCGGCAGGATCACGTTGGCCTCGCAGAAGATCTCGTTGACCTTGATCAGCAGCGCAGCCCGCTTGGCGACATCGAGCTCCTTCTGGGCGGCCTTATAGGCTTCGTCGGCGGCCGGGTCGGAGTAGCGCGAGACGTTGCGGCCGAGCCACTTGTTCTCCTTGTTGGCGACCTCCCAGGACGTGAACTGGTTCAGGAAGCGTTCCGGATCGGGCTGCGGCTGCGTGGTCGTGTACATCTCCATGTCGACATAGAGCTTGGTGTAGGTGTCGGGGTTCGCCACGTCCGAGGAGAAGAACACCGAGGCCGTGACCGACTTGAGCTCGAGGTCGATGCCAGCGCGCTGGCAGGCCTGCTTGATGATCGCCTGCGTCTTCTGGCGCGGGGCGTTGATCGAGGTCTGGTAGACGTATTTGAGCTTCTTGCCGTCCTTCTCGCGGATGCCGTCGGCACCCTTCTTGTAGCCGGCGTCGTCGAGGATCTTGTTCGCCTTGTCGACGTTGAACTCGTATTTCAGCTTGTTCGACTTGAACATCGCCGGCTGGTTCACGAAGCTCGCGGTGGCGATGCCGCCGCGGCCATAGATGAACTTCTGGATCGAGTCGCGGTCGATCAGCAGGTTGATCGCCTGGCGTACGGCCGGGTCGGACAGCGTCGGATGCTTGGTCTTGACGCTGGAGCGCTCGCCATCGACCTCGGTCCACGGGTCCGTGGTGTTGAGGATGATGAACTCGATGTCGCCCGACACCACGGCGCTGATCTTGCCGCGGCCGCCGGTCTCCATGCGCTTGAGGACCTCGTCCTCGACCTGGAGGTTCCAGGCATAATCGTATTCGCCGGTCTGCAGCACGGCACGCGCCGCCGAGACCGCATCACCGCCACCCTTGACCTCGATCGTGTCGAAGTGCGGCTGGTTGGCGACGTGATACTCGGTGTTGCGCTCGCCGGTCAGGATGTCGCCCGGCTTGAAATCGACGAACTTGTACGGACCGGTTCCGACCGGCTTCAGGTTGGCCGGAGCCTCGCGGGACTTGGCGCCCTTGTATTCGCCGAAATGATGCTTCGGCAGGATCTGGCCGGTGACGCCGACGAAGGCGTCGGCCCAGAACGGCGTCGGCTCCTTGAAGATGACCTTGACGGTGAGTTCGTTGACCTTCTCGACCTTGATGCCGGTATAGGCGCCGGTCGTGTAGGCGGCGGTGGCCGGGTCGGCGGCGTATTCCCAAGTGAAGACGACGTCGTCGGCGGTGAGCGGCTTGCCGTCATGCCATTTCACGCCGGGCTTGATCTTCCAGATCACTTCCTTGCCGTCGGCGGAGAGGCCGCCATTCGCCTTGGTCGGGATTTCGGCGGCAAGCTGCGGGATCAGGTTGCCTTCCTTGTCCCAGCCGGCGAGCGGCTCGAAGAAGATGCGCGAGGCGATCTGGTCCTTGGTGCCGCTGGCGAAATGCGGGTTCAGCAGCGTCGGTGCCTGCCAGAGCAGCATTTTGAGCGGGCCGCCGCCGCCGGCCTTCGTCGGCTTGTAGGGCAGGGTGGCGTTCGCCATTGCGACGCCGTTGAAGGCCAGCAACTGGTTGGCGAAGGGCGCGGCGAGACCGACAGCGGCTGCCTTCTTGATGAAGGAGCGCCGCGACAGGGCGCCTTCCTTCACGCGGGCGATCAAATGGCCCAGTTCCTGGTCTTTCATAGGGATGTCTCCACTCATAAGCTCAATGCCGGTTGTCCGGCGCTTATTGCGCCGTTTTCCCTCTCGGTCGCCCTCAGCAAGCCATGTGCCAACGAAAGCGTCAACTGTGCAGCGCAGAGCAAATGTGCGCCCATCGCAGGGCGGAGGGCCCGCTGACTGGAGCAAACGAATGATTTTGTCTTCGATGCTCGGTCGCTCGCAATTTTATGCGCATCAATCCGGAAAGACGACCGTTTTCTTTCCGTTGAGAACAACGCGATCCTCAAGATGGTGCAGCACAGCACGCGCCAGCACCCGCCGCTCGATGTCGCGGCCCTTGCGAACGAGGTCATCGGGCATGTCGCGATGCGAGATGCGCTCGACGTCCTGCTCGATGATGGGGCCCTCGTCGAGATCGGGCGTGACATAGTGCGCGGTCGCCCCGATCAGCTTCACGCCGCGCTCATGCGCCTGGTGATAGGGCTTGGCGCCCTTGAAGCCGGGCAGGAACGAGTGATGAATATTGATGCAGCGGCCGAGCAGTTTGGCTGAGAATCCGTCCGACAGGATCTGCATGTAGCGCGCCAGCACGACGAGATCGGTCTTCGTCTCCTGCACCAGCCGCCAGATCTCCGCCTCCTGTTCCATCTTGGACTGGCGCGTCACTGGCATGTGATGGAACGGCAGGTCGCCGAGATCGGTCGACGACAGGTGCTCGCGGCCATGGTTGGAGACCACAGCCGAAATCTCCATCGGCAACTCGCCGATGCGCCAGCGATAGAGCAGGTCGGTCAGGCAGTGGTCGAATTTCGAGACCAGCAGCATGACGCGCTTCCTCGCCGTGCGTTCGCGCAGCGTGAAATTCATGCCGAAGCGTTGGGCAAGTTCGCCGACGGAAGCCGCGATGGCATCATGCGAGCGGCTCTCGTCGAGCCGGTCGAAGACGACGCGCATGAAGAAGCGCCCGGTCTCAATGTCGTCGAACTGCTGCGCGTCGAGGATGTTGCAGCCGGCCTCGAACAACAGCGTCGAGACGGCGGCGACGATGCCCGGCCGGTCGGGGCAGGACAAAGTGAGGATGGCGGTACGGTCGGACATGGCTGACGCCGCCTGATCGGGCGACCCCTCGCTGAATGGGGCGGAAGACGGACGAAGAGTGAAGCGGAATGCGCGCGACGCGCTGCGCTCAACCTCGCTCGGTCGGCGCTCCATTCGTGACGACCTCGCAGCCGAACTCCGCCACCGAGGCGGACAGCCAGGACCAGAAGCTGCCGGCGAAGCTGCGTGCCACCATAATCTCGAAGACCGCTCCCTCCGGGCCATCCTCGGTCCGCCAGAGATGCACGCCGATATGGGCGATGCTTGTCAAGGCGGTCATGCCGATGGGGAAGGCGGTTGGGTGCAGGTCGAGCATGCAGCCTTTGGCGAGTGCGTCGCGAACCCGAGAGCCTGACAGCCTGAGCACGGCCCGCCCGGAACTCTGCTCTGCGACGGCTCCCAGTCTCGCGAGCGCTTGCAGCGCATCGCCGAACCCACTGCGGGTCTCAGCAAGTAGCAGCCATTGACCAGGGCCGGCCCAGACCGCCGCATGCGCCCCGGCGCGAACGACGGCGGGTGTCGTCGGCAGGTCGAACCCGAACGAGGCTTTCACAGTCTCGGCCAGCGCGGCCTCGTCTGCGGCTGGCGCGATCAGGCTGGCAATGCCGAGCCCGTCGCGCGCCGTGATGGTGACGCCGGTCGTCCCGATCAGGCCGATATGCCCGTCCTGAAGAATGCCGGCCCAGGCGCCGCGCGGCGCCCAGATCGCTGTCGTCGCGGCGTCAGCCATGGAGGCGGGCTCCTTCCGGATCGAGGAAGACCGGGTTGCAGATCTCGACCTCGATATCGCCATTGCGGACGGGATCGACGGCGCGGACGCGCTCGCCGATGCGGACCTGCCCGTTCTTCAGCAGGCCGAGCCCCATCCAGTGCTTGAGATGCGGCGAATAGGCGACCGACGTCATGTAACCCTCGTCGTTCTCCATCGTCGCTGTCTTGCCGATCCCGATGAAATGCGCGCCGGCACGCAGCCGCTCGCTGCGGTTCACCGGGCGGAAGCCGACGAAGATCGGCCGCTCCGCCTCGACCAGCGCCGCGCGCTTGGCCATCAGCCGGCCGACATAATCCTTCTTGGACGACGCCATCTTGCTTAAGCCCAGATCGCGCGCCGTCGTCTGGCCGCTGAGCTCGTTGCCGGCGACATGGCCCTTCTCGATGCGCATCACGCCGAGCGCCTCGGCGCCGTAGGGCGTGATGTCATGCGGCTCGCCCGCCGCCATCAGCGCCCGCATCATCGCATCGCCCTGATCGGCGGGGACGCTGAGCTCATAGGCAAGCTCGCCCGAAAACGAGATCCGGAACAGCCTTGCCGGAAGCCCACCACCGACCGTGACCGCGCGCGCCGCGAGATAGGGAAAAGCCTCGTTCGAGAGATCGTGCTGCGGATCGACCACGCCCCGCAGCACCGCGCGCGCCTTGGGGCCGGCGATCGACGCCTGCGCCCATTGCTCGGAGACCGAGACCATCGCCACGTCGAGATCGGGCCAGAGCACCTGATGGCAGAATTCGAGATGCTGCATCACCTTGCCGGCGTTCGCCGTCGTCGTGGTCATCAGGAAGTGCGTGTCGGCCAGACGCGAGGTCGTGCCGTCATCCATGACGAAGCCGTCCTCGCGCAGCATCAGGCCGTAGCGGGCCTTGCCGACCGGCAGCGCCTTCCAGCCATTGATGTAGACGCGTTCGAGGAACTCGGCGGCGTCCGCGCCCTGGATGTCGATCTTGCCGAGCGTCGAGACATCGCAGATGCCGACCCCGCTGCGCACCGCCAGAACCTCGCGGTTGACGGTCGTCAGCCAGTCGGGCTCGCCGGGCTTGGGATAATACTGCGCGCGCAGCCATTGCCCGCTCTCGACGAAGACGGCGCCCTGCTGCTTCGACCAATCATGCGTGGGCGAAAGCCGCGTCGGCCGGAAATCCCTGGCGCGATGATGGCCCGCCAGCGCGCCGATCGCGACCGGCGTATAGGGTGGCCGGAAGATCGTCGTGCCGGTTTCGGGAATCGTCTTGCCGGTCTGCTCGGCCATGATGGCGAGGCCGGCGATGTTTGAAGTCTTGCCCTGGTCGGTCGCCATGCCCAGCGTGGTGTAGCGCTTGAGATGCTCGACCGGCCTGAAACCCTCGCGCGCCGCCAGTTCGATATCGGTGTCGGTGACATCGTTCTGGAAATCGACGAAGGCTTTGCCCTTCCCACCCTTGACCCGCCAGACGGGGCTGAGCGCGACGCCCTCGGGATCGGTCTTCGGCGGCTGCATCTCGGTCCTGGGCGAGAAGCCGCAGTCGGTGGCGGCCTCGGCACCGAGCCGCGCGCCGTCTTCCAGCGCCTGCGCCAGCGAGAAGCGCCCCGAAGCGCTGCCGGCGACGGCGAGACCGGCGGGCAAGGCGCCTGGGACGAAGGCGTGGATGCCCTCGTCCCAGACCGGCCGCGTGTTCTGGTGCGAGGTCAGGTGCAGCGTTGGGTTCCAGCCGTTCGAGACGGCGAGCAGGTCGCAAGCGATGCTGTGCTCGCGGCCCGAGGCCTCCCGCACCATGACCGATGAGAGCGCCCGGCCGCCCGAGGCACTGGCGACGACGCCGGTGATCGCCCGCGCACCGATCTTGCCCGCGAGCAGGGTGAGCGCCGGATCGATCTCGCTGCGCGGATCGACGATGGCCGAAACGGTCGCGCCGGCCGCCGCGAGGTCGCGTGCGGTCGCCCAGCCATCGTCGCCGGTCGCGAAGACGACGGCCTGGCGCCCCGGCAGCACGCCGTAGCGGTTGAGATAAGCCCGCACGGAACCCGCCAGCATCACGCCGGGCGTATCGTTGCCCGCGAAGACGATCGGCCGCTCGATCGCGCCCGCCGCCAGGATCGCGCGCTTGGTATTGATCCGCCAGGCGCGCTGGCGCGGCTGATGCGCGGGCGGCACCGGCAGATGGTCGGCGACGCGCTCGACCACGCCATAGATGCCATGGTCGTAGACGCCATAGACCGTGCTGCGCGGCATGATGGTTACATCCGGCATGCCGGCGAGCTCCGCCAGCGCGTCCGCAATCCATCCACTCGCCGCGCGCGCATCGATCTCGCGGTTCTCGCTCAGCAGCCGCCCGCCGAAGCGGAAATCCTCGTCGCAGAGGATGACGCGGGCCCCGGCGCGTCCGGCCGCCAGCGCCGCCGACAGGCCGGCCGGGCCACCGCCGATCACCAAGAGGTCGCAGAAGGCGAAGGCCTTCTCGTAATGGTCGGGGTCCTCGTGCCCGGCGGCGCGGCCGAGACCGGCGGCCCGGCGGATCAGCGGCTCGTAGAGCTTCTCCCAGAAGGAGGCCGGCCACATGAAGGTCTTGTAGTAGAAGCCCGCGACCAGCGCCGGCGAGACCAGCCCGTTGACCGAAAGCAGGTCGAAAGCGAGCGAGGGCCAGCGGTTCTGGCTGCGCGCTTCGAGTCCATGGTAAAGCTCAGCCACCGTGGCGCGGGTGTTGGGCTCGCGCCTTGCGCCGGCCCGCAATTCGACCAGCGCGTTCGGCTCCTCCGGCCCGGCCGAGAGGATGCCGCGCGGGCGGTGATATTTGAACGAGCGCCCGACCAGCCTGATACCATTGGCGAGCAGTGCCGAGGCCAGCGTGTCGCCGGCATGACCCTCATAGCGCTGGCCGTCGAAGCGGAAGGATTGTGTCTGCGCCCGGTCGATCAGGCCGCCGGAGGCAGTGCGGAAAGGTTGCGTGCTCATGCCGCGGCTCCCGTCCTGGCCTTCTTGGCGATCTCGACAGCCTCGATCGCGTGGGTCCGGGTGTCGCGCGTCACCACCAGCCAGGCATGGCAACCGGCACCGTGATACCAGAGTTCGCGATGCCGCCCCGCCGGATTGTCGCGCAGATGGACATAGTCGTGCATGGCCGCTTCCGTCGCGTCCATCCCGTCGGGACGCTTCGGATTGGCGTCGCCGAGATAGCTGAATTCCTGGGCGTCGCGGGCGCCGCAATGGGGGCAGGTGATGCGCATGGCGTTGTCCTGATCAGTGCAGGTTCGGCTGGGCGCCGGCGCCCTTTTCGTCGATGACGCGGCCGGTCGCGAAGCGGTCCAGCCGGTAGGCTGCGGCGACCGGATGCGGCTCATCCCTGGCGATCAGATGCGCGAAGCAGAAGCCCGAGGCCGGCGTCGCCTTGAAGCCGCCATAGCACCAGCCGGCATTGAGATAGAGGCCCTGGACCGGCGTGTGGTCGATGATCGGCGAGCCGTCCATCGACATGTCCATGATGCCGCCCCAGTGCCTGAGCATCCGGATGCGGCCGATGCCCGGCCACAGCGCCATCGCCGATTCCATCACGTCCTCGATGACAGGCAGGTTGCCGCGCTGGGCGTAGGAGTTGTAGCCGTCGATGTCGCCGCCGAAGACGAGCCCGCCCTTGTCGGACTGGCTGACGTAGAAATGCCCGGCGCCATAGGTCACGACCGTATCGATCAGCGGCTTCACGCCCTCCGAGACGAAAGCCTGCAGCACATGGCTCTCGATCGGCAGCCTCAGGCCCGCCATGGCTGTGACCCGCGACGAATTGCCGGCGACCGCGAGCGCGACCTTCTTCGCCCGGATCGGCCCGCGCGTGGTCTCGACGCCGACAGCCCGCCCGTTCTCCATCGAAATCGCCGTGACCTCGCAGTTCTGGACGATGTCGACGCCGTTGCGGTCTCCCGCATGGGCATAGCCCCAGGCGACGGCATCATGCCGGGCGCTGCCGCCGCGCTTCTGCAGGAGCCCGCCCTGGATCGGGAATCGTCCGTTCTCATAGTCGAGGAAGGGCACCATCGCGCGCACCTGCTCGCGGTCGAGCAGTTCGGCATCGACACCGGCGAGCCGCATCGCATTGCCGCGCCGCGCATAGGCGTCGCGCTGCGCATCGGAATGATAGAGGTTTAAAACGCCGCGCTGGCTCACCATCGCGTTGTAGTTCAGGTCCTGCTCCAGCCCTTCCCAGAGCTTCATCGAGAACTCGTAGAACGGCGTATTGCCCGGCAGCAGGTAGTTGGAGCGGATGATCGTGGTGTTCCGCCCGACATTGCCCGAGCCGATATAGCCCTTCTCGACGACCGCGACGTTGCGGATTCCGTGCCGGCTCGCGAGGTAATAGGCGGTCGCCAGCCCATGCCCGCCGCCGCCGATCACCAGCACGTCGTATTCGGGCTTGGGCGCGGCATCGCGCCAGGTCGGCTGCCAGCCCTTGTGCCCCTTGAGCGTCTGGGCGAGCAGCGAGAAGACGGAGTAGCGCATCGGCGATCCGGTCCGGGAAGGGATTTGATGTTCGTCCATCCTCAGGATGAGGGCTGAACATGAACCTCAAATGGGCAACAGCCTTGTCACCCGGAGATTGGCCGACATAGGCTGCCGGACATGACTCCGGACGACACGAACTTATCCGCTGGCGACAAGGATGACGAGCGCAGGCCGGCCCATGTCGGCTTCCTGCTGATTCCGGACTTCGCGCTGCTGGCCTATGCCTCCGCGGTCGAGCCGCTGCGCGCCGCTAACCGCCTGTCGGGTCGCGATCTCTATCGCTGGAGCCATGTCTCGCTCGACGGCGAGCCGGCCACCGCCTCGAACGGCGTCAGCATCCGCGCCGACCATGCGGTGGGCGCGCAGATGCGCTTCGACTATGTCATCGTCTGCGCCGGCGGCAATCCGGCCGTCTTCCACCATCCGCAGACCTTCGCCTGGCTGAGGAATCTGGCGCGGCACAGGGTCAGGCTCGGCGGCGTTTCGGGCGGGCCCTATGTCCTCGCCCGCGCCAATGTCCTGGACGGCTACCGCTTCACCATCCACTGGGAGCACGCGCCGGCCTTCCTGGAGGACTATCCCGGTCTCGACCTGCGCCGCTCGCTCTACGAGATCGACCGCGACCGGCTGACCTCCAGTGGCGGCACCGCCCCGCTCGACATGATGCACGCCGTCATCGCCCGAGAACATGGCAGCGAACTCGCGCTCGCGGTCAGCGAATGGTTCCTGCAGACTCATGTCCGCGAGGGCGCGGGACCGCAGCGTATGCCGCTGCGCGAGCGGCTCGGCATCAGCCATGCGCCTCTGCTGCGCGTCGTCGGCCGCATGGAGCAGAGCCTCGAGAACCCGCTGTCGCGCGAGGAACTGGCGCGCACGGCCAATGTCTCGCTGCGCCAGCTGGAGCGCCTGTTTCGTCACCATCTCGGCCGCTCGCTCGGCGAGCATTATCTGGCCCTGCGCCTCGATCGCGCCCGCGACCTGCTGCGCCAGACCTCGCTTTCGGTGCTGGAGATCGCGCTCGCCTGCGGTTTCGTCAGCGCCAGCCATTTCTCGCGCGGCTATCGCCGGCGCTTCGGCCATCCGCCGCGCACCGAACGGGAGCCGCTGGCGGGCAAGGCGCCGCGTTGAGAAACGCTGTCAGTGTGTGATCCGACCGCCTTGACTTGCCGGCTCGAAAAATGGAATGATTATTCCATAAGAAGCACAAATCAAAGAATTGTGCCGTTTGTGTTCCGGGAGAAGCGCCTCAGTGCCTGAATCGCCATCGGACAGCCGGTCTCTCGCCGGTCGGTTTGCCATCGTCACTGGCGCCAGCCAGGGGCTGGGCGAGGCCGTGGCCCGCGAATTCGCAGCGCGTGGGGCATCCGGCCTGCTGCTGACTGGACGCAGCAGTGAGCGCGGCGAAGCCGTCGCGGCGAGCTTGCGGGCCGAGGGCTGTGATGCCCGCTTCCATGCCGTCGACCTGTCCGATCTCGCTGCCGTCAGGACGATCGTGCCGGCTGCCGAAAAGGCCTTCGGCCGGCTCGACATCCTCGTCAACGCGGCCGGCGACACTGATCGCGGCACGGTCTTCGATACCACGCCGGAGCTCTATGAGCGCATCATGGCGGTCAATCTGCGGGCGCCCTTCTTCCTGATCCAGGATGCGGCCGAGTTGATGCGCCGCAAAGCGATCGCCGGTGCCATCGTCAACATCCAGTCGATGTCGGCCCATGGCGGCCAGCCCTTCCTCTCGGCCTACAGCGTCTCGAAGGGCGCGCTGGCGACGCTGACGAAGAACGCCGCCTATGGCCTGCTGGAGCACAAAATTCGCGTCAACGGCCTCAATATCGGCTGGATGGCGACGCCCGGCGAGGATGCGATCATGCGGCGGCGCCATGGCGCGCAGGATGGCTGGCTCGACGCGGCCGCGGCCACCCGGCCGTTCGGCCGCCTGCTCGACCCGCGCGAGGTCGCGCGTGCGGTGGCCTATCTGGCGTCGGGCGAATCCGGGCTTATGACAGGCTCCAACATCGATTTCGACCAGACGATTCTGGGCGCGCACGACTGACACAAGGCTGCGCGACATTGAGACTTTAGGGACGGCACACGAGATGACGACGGGACAGGCGACGATGCGGGTGGGATTGCTGGGTGCGGGACGGATCGGCCGCATCCATGGGCTGAACGTCGTGGCGCGCCCGGATGCGCAACTCGTCGCCGTCACGGACGCGATGCCCGAGGCTGCCGCCTCGCTTGCCGCAGCCAGCGGCGCGAGGGTCGCGACCGCCGAGGCCATCCTGTCGGATGCCGCGATCGATGCCGTGCTGATCTGCACCCCGACCGACACCCATGCCGGCCTGATCGAGGCCGCTGTCCTCGCCGGCAAGGCGGTGTTCTGCGAGAAGCCGGTCGATCTCGATTCAGCCCGCATCCGCCGCTGCCTCGCCACGGTTGAAAAGTCCGGCAGGCCGCTGATGATCGGCTTCAACCGCCGCTTCGATCCGAATTTCGCCGCGCTCGAAAGCCGTTTGCGGGCGGGCGAGGCCGGCGCCATCGAGATCGTCACGGTGATCTCGCGCGATCCCTCGCCGCCGCCGGTCGATTACGTCAAGCGCTCGGGCGGGCTCTTCCGCGACATGATGATCCATGATTTCGACATGGCGCGCTTCCTTCTGGCCGAGGAGCCGGTCGAGGTCTTCGCGCTGGGTTCGGCTTTGGTCGATCCCGCGATCGGGCAGGCCGGCGATGTCGACACGGCCGCCGTGCTGATGAAGACGGCCTCCGGCAAGATCGCGCAGATCTCGAACTCCCGCCGCGCGACCTATGGCTACGACCAGCGCATCGAGGTTCACGGCTCCAAGGGCATGCTGCGTGCCGGCAACATCCACGAGACCACGGTGGAAAGCGCGACGGGGCAGGGCTTCCGCGCCGATCCTGTGCAGAACTTCTTCCTCGAGCGGTACGCCGCCGCCTATCGCGCCGAGCTCGATGCCTTTGTCAGCGCCTGCAAGGGCGGCAAGGCGCCGACCCCGTCGGGCCTCGACGGCCTCAAGGCGCAGATCCTCGCCGATGCCGCGACGAAATCGGCCAAGACCGGCAAGCCGGTCGCCGTCTCGCTGGCGGAAGCCTGAGCATGACCCAGGCCGCGATGAATTCTGCAGAACTGGAACTGCGCCATTACGCCGTGCTCGGCCTCGTCAGCGAGGCCAGCCGCATGGCGCTTGGCTATTTCAACAAGAGCGACAGCCTCGGCATCACCATGAAGGGCGCGCAGGACTGGTTGACCGTCGCCGACGGCGCCGTCGAGGATTTCCTGCGCCAGCGCCTCGGCGTGATGTTTCCCTCCGATGCGATCATCGGCGAGGAGGGCGGGGGCGAGGCTTCCGACGCGGTCTGGATCATCGATCCGATCGACGGCACCTCGAACTTCGCCCGCGGCGACCGCAACTGGTGCATCTCGATCGGCTTCCTGCTGAACGGCGTGCCCGAGATCGGCATCATCGCCGCGCCGGCGATGGAAGAGGTCTACTGCGCCAGGCGGGGGCAAGGCGCCACCATGAACGGCCAGCCGATCAAGGTCTCGGGCGCCACCGACATCACCCGTGCCTATGTCGAGCTGGGTTGGTCGACCCGCGTGCCGGCCGAACACTATCTCGCGGTGATCGAGCGCGGCTACAAGGCTGGCGCCTCGATGAAGCGCTCGGGTTCGGGTGCGCTCGGCATCTGTCATGTCGCCATCGGTCGCAGCGAGGCCTATGCCGAACTCCACATCAATACCTGGGACGTGGCGGCGGGCCTCGTCATCGCCAGCGAGGCGGGCGCAGCGGTCAATGATTTCTTTGCCGGCCAAGGTATCGTGAGGGGCAACCCGGTGCTGTGCTGCACGCCAGCGCTGAAAAGCGAGCTGGAGGCGATCACCGGCATTCGTTAGCCAGCGCGATATGCGTTGATCTTTCGGGGAAAGTCGTCTCAGTTTCATATCAATCACAGAAGAACGAATGTTCTCATTCAGGGAGGTTACGATGCACACCAGTTCCAGGCTCAGGACGAGCCTCTTCGCGCTCGCAGCCACCGCTGCCACAGCCTTTTCCGCCGTTCCGGCCAGCGCTCAAAGTTCGCTGGTGATGTATTGCGGCGTCCAGGAGGAATGGTGCCGCGCCATGTCGAACGCCTTCGAGAAGGACACCGGCATCAAGGTCGCGATGACCCGCAAGTCGGCGGGCGAGATCTATGCCCAGCTCAAGGCGGAATCCTCCAACCCGCGCGGCGACATCTGGTGGGGAGGTACGGGCGATCCGCATCTCCAGGCGGCCGAGGAAGGGCTGACCCAGGAATACACCTCCCCCGTCAACAAGGACCTGCACGACTGGTCGCTGAACCAGTGGAAGGCCGCCAAGCAGCGCTCGATCGGCATTTATGCCGGCGCGCTCGGGTTCGGCTTCAACACCGACCAGATCAAGCAGAAGGGCATTCCCGAGCCGAAATGCTGGGCCGACCTGCTCAACGCCAAGCTGAAGGACGACGTCCAGGTCGCTGATCCCAACTCCTCGGGCACCGCCTACAACCTGCTCGCCACCGTCATCCAGCTGATGGGTGAGGACAAGGGCTTCGAGTACCTGAAAGCGCTCCACAAGAACGTCAGCCAGTACACCAAATCGGGCGCGGCGCCCGCCAAGGCTGCGAGCCTCGGCGAGACCGCCGTCGGCATCGTCTTCATCCATGATGCCGTCGTCTTCGCCGTGCAGGGCGACCCGATCAAGCCGGTCGCGCCCTGCGAGGGTACCGGCTACGAGATCGGTTCCATGTCGATCGTCAAGGGTGCGCGCAATCTCGACAACGCCAGGAAGTTCTACGATTGGGCGTTGACGCCGGCAGCCCAGGCCCTCGCCGGTCCGGCCAAGTCCTATCAGCTGCCATCGAACAAGAATTCTACGGTGCCGGCGCAGTCGCCGAAGATGAGCGAGATGAAGCTCATCAACTACGACTTCGTGAAATACGGGTCCTCGGCCGAGCGCACCCGCCTGCTCGCCAAATGGGACAAGGAAGTGAAGGCGCTGCCGAAGTAACGGTCACGGACGGCTGGGAGCCGCATCGATGCGTTCCGCCACGAAGCTTGTGCTGCTGTTCGGCTGGCTCGGCTATGCCCTGCTGCCCTGGTACTTCGTCGAGGGCATGAGCCTGACGCGCCTGGACTGGGCTGCCAGCTATCCGCTGGGCAAGGCTGGCAGCGCGCTTGCGCTCGGCCTCTCCGGCCAGGCGCCCTGGCTCCTGCCCATCGGCGCGGCGCTCGCAGCTGCCACCGCCTTCGTCGGCAGCCGCGACGCGGCTCGGACCGCGACCGTGCTGATCTGGGCCGGCGCGCTCGGGCTGGCGCTGCTCTTCGCGCAAGGCTTTGCTATTGCGCTCGAAAACCAGGGCATTCCCTGGCTCGCCGCATTGCTCGGCAGCACTGGCGCGACCCAGCGCGGCATGGGCGGCGGCGCCTTCGTCTCGGTCGTCGCGCTCTTGCTGTTGCTCTGCCACGGCCTGGCCTATCGCGGAATCTGCCGGGGCGACCTGTTCACGACGTCCTCGATCGGCATCGTCATCCTGCTGATTGGGCTGTTCATCTTCTTCCCGGTATCGACCATCCTGCGCAGCGCTCTGATCGGCCAGAGCGGCGCCTTCGCGCCATCGGCCTTCTTTGCCCGCTTCTTCGATTCCTCGATCTGGGGCCTCGGCTGCCTCAGCGCCAACGTCAATTGCGGCGTGGCCTGGAACACCCTGGTGCTCGCCGTCCTCTGCGGCGTCATCACCACGCTGCTCGGCCTTGCCTGCGCGCTTTTGATCCTGCGCACCGGCATGCCCGGCAAGCGCGTGATGCGGGCGCTGACCGTGCTGCCGATCATCACGCCGCCCTTCGTCATCGGTCTCGCGCTGATCCTGCTCTTCGGCCGCGCCGGCGTGATCTCGACCTTCCTCTATGAATGGTTCGACGTGCCGCGCTCGCGCTGGCTCTACGGCCTGCCCGGCATCTTGCTGGCCCAGGTGCTCGCCTTCGCCCCGATCGCCTTCCTCGTCCTGATCGGCGTCGTGCAGGGCATCAGCCCGAGCCTCGAGGAGGCCTCGCAGACGCTCGGAGCCAAGCGCTGGCAGACGTTCTCGACCGTCACCTGGCCGCTGCTCAAGCCGGGCATCGCCAACGCCTTCCTGCTCGGCTTCGTCGAGAGCATGGCCGATTTTGGCAATCCGCTGGTGCTCGGCGGCAATTACGAAGTGCTCTCGACCAAGATCTTCTTCGCCGTGGTGGGAGCGGCTTACAATCAGGGCCAGGCGGCGGTGCTCGCCATCATCCTGCTCGCCTTCACGCTCGGCGCCTTCTGGGTGCAGCAGCGCTGGCTCGGCGGTAAATCTTACACGACCGTCACCGGCAAAGGCGATTCCGGCCTGCCGACGCCGCTGCCGCGCCGCATCACCTGGCTGGCCACGGCCGCGATCGTGCCCTGGGTCGCGCTGACCTTTGTGATCTACCTCGTCATCCTGGTCGGCGGCTTCGTCAAATCGATGGGCCGTAACCACACCCCGACGCTGGAGCACTACGCCACCGGCTTCGCGATCGACTTCAGCAACGGCATCTATTTCCAGGGCTCGGCCTGGAATTCGTTCTTCACGACGATCAAGGTCGCGGCGATCTCGGCGCCGCTGACGGCGGTGATCGGGCTGCTGACCGCCTATCTGCTGACGCGCCAGAAGTTCGCCGGGCGCGGCATGCTCGAATTCGCGACGATGCTGTCCTTCGCCATTCCCGGCACGGTGCTCGGCGTCGCCTATATCCTCGCCTTCAACGTGCCGCCGATCGAGATCACCGGCACAGGGCTGATCCTGATCATCGCCTTCGTCTTCCGTAATATGCCTGTCGGCGTCCGCTCCGGCATCGCCGGGCTCTCTCAGATCGACAAGAGCCTGGACGAGGCCTCGACGACGCTGCGGGCGCGCAGCTTCACCACGCTGTGGCGGGTCGTGCTGCCGCTGCTGCGGCCGGCGCTGGTCTCGGCGCTGGTCTATTCCTTCGTGCGCTCGATGACGGCGGTCAGCGCGGTGATCTTCCTGGTCTCGGCCGAGTACAACCTCGCCACCGCCTATATCGTCGGGCGCGTCGAGGCCGGCGAATTCGGCCTCGCCATCGCCTATTCCTCCGTGCTCATCGTCTTCATGGCGTTCGGCATCGCGCTCATTCAGCTTGGTGTCGGCGAGCGCAGGCTCGGCCGGCGCAAGGTCGTGGCGCTCTCCAGTTCGGTTTCCGACCCCATCAGCCAGGGAGCTGCAAGTTGACCAAGGCCGGACCCGCATCCGTCGAATTCCGCAACGTCTCCATGCGCTACGGCGCGGTGACGGCGGTCGACAATGTCAGCTTCACCGTCGAGGCCGGCAAGCTGGTCACACTGCTTGGCCCCTCCGGCTGCGGTAAGACCACGACTTTGCGCATGATCGCAGGCTTGGAGATCGCCAGCGCCGGCCAGATTCTGATCGGCGGGCAGGATGTGACGAAGCTCTCGGCAGCCGATCGCGACGTCAGCATGGTCTTCCAGTCCTATGCGCTGTTTCCCCATATGAGCGTGCTGGAGAACGCCGCCTATGGTCCGACCGTGAAGGGTCTCGGCAAGGAGAAATCCCGCGAGATGGCGCTGGACAAGCTCGCTCTGGTCGGACTGAAGGGCTTCGAGAACCGCTACCCGTCCGAGCTCTCCGGCGGACAGCAGCAGCGCGTCGCCGTGGCGCGCGCGCTCGTGCTGGAGCCGCAGGTCCTGCTCTTCGACGAGCCGCTCTCCAACCTCGACGCCAAGCTGCGCCGCCGCGTCCGCGAGGAGATCCGCGAATTGCAGCAGAACCTCAACCTGACCGTCGCCTATGTCACCCATGATCAGGAGGAGGCGCTGGCCGTTTCCGACAAGATCATCGTCATGTCGAACGCGAAAATCGCCCAGCAGGGCGCGCCGCGCGCGCTCTATGAGGAGCCCGCCAACGCCTTCGTCGCCGACTTCATCGGCGACGCCAACCTCATCGACGTCACCGTGACGGCCGTCGTCGACGGCCGCGCCAACGTGGCGATCGGTCCGGCAACCGTCTCCCTGCCGGCACGCGGGCTCGCCCTCGGCCCCGCCAAGGTGGCGATCCGCCCGGAAAGCCTGTTGCTGTCGGGGGATGCGGGGCAGGCCTCGCTGCCCGGGACGATCAGCAAATGCGCCTATCTCGGCAACCATCTCGACATCATGGTCGAGACGCCGGTCGGCGAACTCTTCGTCATCCAGTATGGCCACCATGCGATGCTGGAGCCCGGCACACCGGTCAGCCTCTCCTTCGCCGGCTCGGGTGTGACGCTGATTCCGCCGGCCTGAATCGGCTCAAACGCCTCATCTGCGTAAAAACCGACCGCCTTGCCGCAAAATCAGCACGTTTTGCCCGCATGAACGATAAGTTGGCTAATGAAAAAGCGACGATTCAGAGGTAACTTGGCGCGCTGAGCGGAGAAAGATCCTGCGGTGATGACCACGAGCGATAGCGCGACGACGATCCTGATTCACCTCGCGGGCGGCGTCGCGCTGCTGATCTGGTCGGTCAGGCTGGTCCGCACCGGTGCGATGCGTGCCTTCGGCTCATCGCTGCGCCAGGCGCTCCAGACCTTCACCAAGAATCGGTTTGCCGCCTTCGGCAGCGGCGCCGCGGTGACGATCGTGCTGCAGAGTTCGACCGCGACGACGCTGCTGGTGTCCTCCTTCGCCGGCCGCAATCTGATCGCCCCCGCCATGGCGCTGGCCATCCTGCTCGGCGCCAATCTCGGCACGTCGCTGGCCGCCTTCGTCATCTCGATGGATCTGGGCTGGCTCTGGGGAGTGCTGCTGGCGCTTGGCGTCTCGCTCTATCTCAGCCATGAGGCGATGGACCGTGCCCGCAATGTCGGCCGCGTCCTGGTCGGCATCGGCCTCATCCTGCTGTCGCTGATCGAGCTCAACGCTGCCGCGGCCCCGCTCGCCCAGTCGCCGACGTTCCGGACCCTGCTCGGCGCCCTCGGCAACGAGCCGCTGCTGGCCGCGCTCGTCGCCGTCGCCGCGACCTGGCTGACTCATTCCAGCATCGCGGTCATCCTGCTGATCGCGACCTTTGCCGCGTCGGGCCTGTTCCCGCCGGCGACGGCGCTGACGCTGGTGATCGGCGCCAATCTCGGCAATGCCCTGATCCCGGTGCTCGACCAGCTTGGCGCACCGGCGGCACAGCGCCGCGCCGCCGTCGGCAATTTGGTGACGAGGCTCGTCCTGGCCCTGCTGGTGCTGCCCTTCGTCGTGCCGCTATCGGGCTGGATGATGACGCTGCCATCGCCCGACAGCCGCCTCGCCATCGAGTTTCATGTCGCGCTGAACCTGGTCGGTGCGCTGCTCTTCCTGCCCTTCATCACCCCCATCGCCGCGCTGGTCGACCGCTTCATGCCCGCGAAGGACACGGCAGAGACGTCGGTAGCGCCGCGTTATCTCGATCCCAACATGCTCGACTCACCCACCGAGGCGCTCGCCTGCGCCATGCGCGAGGCCCTGCATCTCGGCGATCGCGTCGAGCTGATGCTGCGGGACACGATGACGCTGCTGGAGAAGGACGAACTCAAGCTGTCCCGCGCCATCGCGCAGGCCGATGACGGCGTCGATTCGATCCATGAGGCGATCAAGCTCTATCTCGTCCGCGTCTCGCGCAACGAACTGACGGACGAGGAGGGCCGGCGGCTGCTCGAGATCATCACGCTGATCACCAATCTCGAGCATATCGGCGATATCATCGACAAGAACCTGCGCGAGTTGGCCGAGAAGAAGATCCGCAAGCGCTATGCCTTCTCGCCGGAGGGGCTGGCTGAAATCCGCGAGTTCCACCAGCGCGTCTCGTCGGGACTCGTGCTCGCGCTCAACGTCTTTGCGACGCGAGACCTCGCTTTGGCGCGCCAGCTCTTCGCCGAGAAGGCGATGATGCGCGATGCCGAAAGGCGCGCCACCGAAAGCCATTTCCAGCGGCTGCGCAGCGGCCGGCCGGAATCGATCGAGACCAGCGCGATCCATCTCGACATCATCCGCGATCTCAAGCGCATCCACGGCCATATCGCCTCGATCGGCTACCCGATCCTGGAAAGCGCCAATGCGCTGCGCGAGAGCCGGCTGATGGAGACCAAGGAGGCGCGGGCGCGCCAGGAGCGCGACATGTTGGTGCCGTCGCCGCAGACCGGCCACTGAGCAGACATCAGGCCGTTGAATTGAGCCCCGCAGAGCTCAGCTGACGAGCACGCCCATCAGCTTGCGGATGGCGGTTGCGAGTTCGGGCTCGTCGACGAGATCGGCCGCATCGTCGAGCTTGAACCACTGGCTGCGACGCTGGCCCTGCTCCGCCCAGCTGTCGAGCTGGCGCTCGACTTCCAGCAGATAGAGGGTCACCTCGCACAAGGCGAAATGGTCCGACATCCGCTTCCAGTAGATGTAGCTGCCGGCCGGCTCCGGCACGATCCGGCCGACGACGCCGGCCTCCTCGAAGGCTTCGCGCGCCGCGGCTTCAGGCGCCGTCAGCCCTTTGATCGGCCAGCCCTTTGGAACGATCCAGCGATGTGTCGTCCGCGACGTCACGAGCAGGATCTCCATCGCGCCGTCCGCCAGGCGCCGGATCGGCATGGCCGCGATCTGCACCCGGATTTCGCCGGGGACGCGCTTCATCTTCTTCATCGATCGGTGATGCCCCTGCCTCCAATGGCCACCGCCGCGGCCGATTCGCATGGCCCGTCAGCGATTCAAATATTGCGCCGATACACCCATATGGAAAGAGCATTCCACATAATAACGTGTCGCAATTAAGGGCTGATGCTGATGCTGATGCTGATGAAACAAGGAGCGCGCCGACTCGTGTCGGCTTCTTAGCCGGACAGGCTTTCAACGCCGCACCACTCCGCGACGAAAAGTGCCATGGAGCCCGTGATCCGCTTCAGCGAGGCCAGGCTGACGCGTTCGTCGAAGGCATGGATGTTTTCGCCCATCGGCCCGTAGCAGAGCGCCGGAATCTTGTCGTAGAGCGCATGCACGCGGGCATCGAGATAGGCGGCCGTCATGAAGCTCTTCAGCGGCTTGCCGAGAGCCGCCTGATGCGCGCGGCCGAGCACGGCTTCTGCCTCGCTGCCGGGTTCCAGCACATAGCCCTCGGCCCAGAAGCCGTTGAACGTCACCTTGGGCGGGTTGTTGGCGAGGAAGGCGTCGGCGCGGGAGGCCACCCGGATGCAGTCCTCGATCCGCCGTGCGGTCTCCTGCGCGCTGATGCCGGGATATAAGCCCACACGGCAATCGACCTTGCACCAGCACGGCACCGAGGAGGCCCAGTCACCGCCCTCGATTTTGCCGATATTGAGATTGATCGGGTGTTCCTGGTCCTCGAAATGCACGCGGCCGGCCTTCTCGGCGTTGAACTCCTCCTCGAGCTTGCGCAGCGCCGCGATCACGCGATAGGCCGCGTCGATCGCATTGGCGCCAGCGCCCATCTCGCGGACATGCACGGGCACGCCGCGCACCTCGAACTGGAACCAGATCACGCCGGCATTGGCGCGGCACAGCATTTCGTATTCCGGCTCCGGAATCAGCGCCGCGTCGGCGCGATAGCCGCGAAGATGCGTCATCAGCGCGCCATTGCCGGTCGATTCCTCCTCGACCACCGATTCCAGATAGAGCGTCGCGGCCGGCTGCAGGCCGATGCGCCTGAGTGCGTCGAGACAGGCGAAGTTCGCGCCCGCGCCCGCCTTCATGTCGGCGCCGCCGCGCCCATAGAGCCAGTCGCCCTCGATCACGGGGTCGAAGGGCGCATGCGTCCATTGGTCGACAGGGCCGGTGGGCACCACGTCGACATGCGCCTGCAGGATCAGAGAGCGACCTTTTTCTTCACGCGGATGATGGATGCCGACCACGATCGGCGCGTCGGAGTGAAATTCGGAGAAGGGTGCGCCGCCGGGATGGGCCTTGATCGCGGCCTCGTCCATCTTGAAGCGATCGATCGTGAATCCGCGATCCCTCAGCGCCCGGAACACAAAATCCTGGCAGGCATGCTCCTCGCCGCGCAGCGAGGGAAACCGGATCAACTCCTGCGTGAAGGCGATCTGCTCGGCGAAGCCTTCCTCGACCGAGGCGAGGATCTTGTCGCGAAGGGCAGGGTCGAGAGGCATGGGCCTAGTCTCCTGGGATGTTGGCGTCATGGTCGGGCTTGACCCGACCATCTCGGAAACAGCGTCATCTCGGCATGAGATTCTCGCGTCTGCGCTGCGCTCCGCCCGAGAATGACGTGGCGCCCCTCATCAATGCCCGAACCGCCCGCCACCCGGAACCGCCGCCAGCAATGCCTGCGTATACGCGTGCTGCGGGGCGGCGAACATCGCCGCCGTCGGGCCGGTCTCGACGATGCGGCCGCGCTGCATCACCGCGATCCGGTCGCAGATCTGGGCGGCGACGCGCAGGTCATGCGTCACGAACAGGATGGCCAGCCCCAGCCGCTGCTGGATGTCCTGGATCAGCGTCAGGATCTGCGCCTGGACGGAGACGTCGAGCGCCGAGACCGCCTCGTCCGCGACGAGGACGTCGGGTTCGAGCGCCAATGCCCGGGCGATGCCGATGCGCTGGCGCTGCCCGCCCGAGAACTCATGCGGGTAGCGGTCGATCGCATTGACCGACAGCCCGACCAGTTCGAGCAGTTCGGCTGCCTTGGCCAGCGCCACCTTGCGCGAGACGCCATGCGCCACCGGCCCGTCCGAGATGATCCGGCCGACGGTCTGGCGCGGGTTCAGCGAGGCGAACGGGTCCTGGAACACCATCTGGATGCGCTTGCGCTGCACCCGCAGTGCGGCCGGCTTGAGATCGCTGAGCACGAGGTCGCCGGCAGCCGGACTGCTCAGGACGATCCGCCCGGTATCGGGCTCGATCAGCCGCAGGCAGCAGCGCCCGACCGTCGATTTGCCCGAGCCGGATTCGCCGACGAGGCCAAGGGTCTCGCCCCGCACCAGCGAAAACGAGATCTCGTCCGCCGCCTTGACCTCGCGGGCCGTGCCGAAGAAGGAGCGCTTGCGATAGGTCTTGCCGAGCATCTCGACGCTGAGCACGGGCGCGGTCGCCGGCAGCGGCGGGCGCTGCGGCGGGATCAGCGAGGGCACGGCGGCGAGCAGCTTCTGCGTATAGGCATGGCGGGGTGCACCCAGCACCTGGTCGGCCGTGCCTTCCTCGACCAGCACGCCTTTCTCCAGCACGGCGATCCGGTCGGCGATCTCGGCGACGACGCCCATGTCATGCGTGATGAACAGCACGGCCGTGCCGTGCTTGTGCCGGAGATTGTCGATCAGCTTGAGAATCTGCGCCTGCGTCGTCACGTCGAGCGCGGTGGTCGGCTCGTCGGCGATCAGCAGCTTGGGCTCGAGCGCCAGCGCCATCGCGATCATGACGCGCTGGCGCTGGCCGCCCGACAATTCGTGCGGATAGGCCTTGGCCAAGCGCAGCGGATCGGGCAGGCCGACTTCGGTCAGCAGATCGACCGCGCGCCTGTAGCGCTCCGACCTGCCAAACAGCCCATGTGCCTCGAAGGTCTCGACGATCTGCTCGGCGACCCGCATCACGGGATTAAGCGAGGTCATCGGCTCCTGGAAGATCATGCCGACCTCGCGGCCGCGCAGATCCTGCATCGCCGCCTCGTCGAGGACGAGCAGATCGCGCCCCGCCAGCCTGATCGCGCCGCCGGCCGGCTTCACCGCCTTGGGCAGAAGCCCCATCACGGCATGGGCGATCATGGACTTGCCCGAGCCGGACTCGCCGACGACGCAGAGCGTCTCGCCGGGTGCGATCGTCAGCGAGATATTTTCGACCGCATGCGACCGATCCGCCAGCGCCGGCAGGGACAGCGTCAGGTTCTCGATCGAGAGGGCCGGCAGAGGAGCAGGCAATAGCGCGCTCATTCGCGGCCCCTTGCAAGGCGCGGATTCAGCGCGTCGTTCAGGCCCTCGCCGGCCAGATTGAGGGCGAGAACGGTCAGGAAAATCGCGAATCCCGGAAAGAAGCTGATCCACCAGGCGTCGAGCAGGCGCGTGCGCCCGGCCCCGACCATATAGCCCCAGCTCATCAGGTTGGGATCTCCGAGGCCGAGGAAGGACAGCGCCGATTCGAGCAGGATTGCCGAGCCGATCATGAGCGAGCCCATCACGATGATCGGCGCGATGGTGTTGGGCAGCACCTGGCTGAAGATGATGCGCGGCGTCGACTGGCCGATGGTGACGGCAGCCTGGACATATTCGCGCGTTTTCAAGGACAGCACCTCGCCGCGCACCAGCCGCGCCACCGGCGGCCACGACACCACCCCGATGGCGAGCACGATCGAACCGAGCTGCGGCTGGAGGATCGCGACCAGCACGATCGCCAGCGCAAACGAAGGGATCGTCTGGAAGAATTCGGTGAAGCGCATCAGCGCGTCATCGACGAAGCCGCCCGCATAGCCGGCCGCAGCGCCGAGCGGCACGCCGATCAGCAGCGCCACCAGCGTCGAGACGACGCCGATCATCAGCGAGACGCGCGCACCATGGACGAGGCCGGAGGCGATGTTGCGGCCCAGCGTATCGGTGCCGAGCGGGAAGCGCTCGATCGTGAACGGCGCCAGGAACGGCCGCCCGACCGGCCGCCAGGGCGACTGCGGATAGAGCGTCGGAGCCAGGAGCGCGAAGGCGACGACCGCGAGCAGGATGACCAGCCCGAGCACGGCGCCGCGATTGCGGCAGAAGCGTTTGAGGAAGTTCATGGGCAGCCCTCGCCGTCATGCTCGCCCTTGTGGCGAGCATCCACGTCTTGAACACTGGCCTCGACGAGCGAAGACGTGGATGGTCGGGACAAGCCCGACCATGACGGAGAGGCGAGGACAATCACGACGTCGCCTCGATGCGCGGATCGGCGATCCGGTAGACCAGATCCGTGATGATGTTGAAGCCGACCACCATCGCCGATGACATGAAGAAGACGCCGAGCAGCACGGAATAATCGCGCTGCACCAGCGCATCGAACATCAGCCGCCCGATGCCTGGCCAGGCGAAGACCGTCTCGGTCAGGACCGCGCCGCCGACGAGCTGCCCCGCCTGCAGGCCGGCCAGCGTCACCACGGGCAGGATCGCATTGCGCGCGACATGCCGGCGCCAGACGCGAGCCTGCGAGACGCCCTTGGCGCGGGCCGTCTTGACGAAATCGGCCCCGGCGACCTCCAGCATCGAGGCGCGCATCATCCGGGCATAGAGCGCCGTGAAGAACAGCCCGAGCGTCATCGCCGGCAGGATCAGATGGTGGCCGATGTCCAGCGCCCGCGCGAGGCCGGTATAGTTCGCGCCGATGGTCTCGTAGCCGACATTGGGCACAAGCCCGAATTTCAGCGCGAAGACGATCTGGCTCATCAGCGCGATCCAGAACAGCGGTGTCGCGTAGAACACGAGCGAGAGCCCGGTGATCAGGCTGTCCGACCAGCGCCCGGCGCGTCGCGCCGCAAGCGCACCCATCATCACGCCGAGCGCCAGCGAGATCACGAAGGCAGCACCGGTCAGCAGCAGCGTCGCCGGAAGCCGGTCGAGCACCAGCGTCAGCACCGGCTGCTGCTGCCGGTAGCTGAAGCCGAGATCGAAGGTCATGTAGCCCTTGATGTAGATCCAGAGCTGGGTGGTGATCGGTTCGTTCAGCCCGAAGCGCTCGCGCAACTGTTCGAGCAGTTGTGCGTCGGCAGCGCCGGCCTCGCCGGCCAGCACCTGCGCCGGATCGCCGGGCGCGGCCCGGATCAGGAAGAAGTTCAGCACGGCGATGGCGAAGAGCACGAGAATGCCCTTCACCAGCCGGCCGGAGAGGAATTGCAGGAGGTTCATGGAAGAGGGTCTCGGCGATCGAACATACCCGCACCGTCATCCCGGACGCAGCGAAGCGGAGCTCCGGGATCCATCATAGGGAACGGCGCTCTACGATGGATCCCGGAGCGGCGCCGCTTCGCGGCTTGTCCGGGATGACGGTTGAGGGTGATCAAGCGCTCCAGTTCAGTCGTTCAGGGGCGTGGGCGAGATCCTTGCGGATCGCGTCACTCCTTCCACGCATCCTTGAACCCGTCATTCACGCCGATCGCGGTCGAGACCAGGTTCTTGACGTTGCAGCGATAGATCGTCGGGAAGTCCATCTCGAGCTGCCAAAGCACCGGCACCTCCTCGGCGAGCAGCTTCTGCACCTTGGTGTACAGCTCCTGGCGCGCTGCGTCCGTCGGTGCGATCGCGGCGTCGGCGAAGAGCTTGTCGACCTCCGGGTTCACATAGGCGCCCTGATTGCCGAAGGGGTTGCCCTTGACGATGTTGGTCGAGATGTAGTTGCGCGCCACGCCGGTCGCTGGGTCGCCGAGCTGGTAGAGATAGTTGAAGGTCAGGTCGAAATCGCCATTGCTGGCCTTCTGCGTCCAGCCCGGCACGTCGGTCGTCTCGATCGAGACGTTGACGCCAGCATCGGTCAGGTTCTGCTTGATGGCTTCCGCCCAGCGGCTCCAGACCTCGCCATAGGGCAGTGCCAGGATCTTCAGCGGCTCGCCCTTGTATCCGGAGGCCTTGATCAGCTCCTTCGCCTTGGCGACGTCATAGGTATATTTCGGGACATCGGCCGAATAGAACTTCGTCTTCGACGAGATCGGCCCGGTCGGCAGCTTGCCGAGACCGCCCCAGACCACGTCCTTGCCGAATTCGCGGTCGATCGCGAACATCATGCCCTGGCGGAACTGCTTGTTGGCGAGCGGGCCACCCTTGGCGATGTTGGGGGTGACCCAGGCATGCGGGGCGAACATCTCCCAGCCCTTCGTGGTGACGCAGGTGTTGGGCAGCTTGGAGAGACGGGCGACGTCGTAGACATCGACCGAGCCGCCGGTCAGCACATCGACCTTGCCGGTCTCGTAGGCGACGGCGCGGGCCGCGGCGTCGGGGATGATCTGCCAGTAGATCTCGGCGAGGTTGGGCTTGCCCTTCTGCCAGTAGTCCTCGTTCTTGACGAGGTGGATATAGGAGCCCTTCTTCCACTCCTTCAGCTTGAACGGGCCGGTGCCGATCGGCGTGTTGTTGGCCGGATTGGCGCGGTAGTCGGTGCCGTCATAGATGTGCTTGGGGATCATCGGCGCGCCGGCGACCTCCTGCGACAGGATCAGCGGGCCGAAGGGCTGCTTCAGCGTGATCTTGACGGTGAGATCGTCGATCTTCTCGATTTTCTCGACCTGGCCATTGGCGATCGGGCGCCAGCGCGGATGCACCTCGCGCAGGAACTTGTCGAGCGAGAACACGACGTCGTCGGCGCTGAACGGCTTGCCGTCATGCCACTTGACGCCCTCCTGCAGCTTGAAGGTGTAGACCTTGGAATCCGACGAGATCTCCCAGCTCTTGGCGAGCGAGGGAACCGGGGTCAGCTTCTCGTCATAGCGCAGCAGCGATTCATAGATGTTGCCGGCGACCATGTTGGTCGGGCCGTTCTGGTTGAGGCCCTGCATCAGCATCGGCGGTTCAGGCTGGACGACGACATGCACCGTGCCGCCCGCCTTCGGCGTCTGAGACAGTGCCGGCAGTCCCGAAGCCGCAAGGCCGAGCAGGCCCAGCGCCGTGGCGGCGGCCAGCCGCCCGCGGATGGCTGATGAAATCGTCATTGGTCTCTCCCCTGTACCTTCACGCCGTCACGAGCGGCGGAGCCCCCTCAGACCCCGTCCGACGCCGACTAGAACACAGCATGCAGCCGCCGCACAGACCGCCTGCCCGCGAAGCGCCGGAGACGGCGTTCAAGTTTCGGGCCAAAGTGGAGAACTCCCCCGGCATTCGCAGGATGTTGCGTGTGACGGCCCGGAACGGGCGGAATCGAGGAAACGGAAAAGCCATCTTGCGCTAGGCGCATGGCTGCTCAGCGCAGGATGCGGGGGCGTGGCTGACGCGACGCCTGCGATCGGCCGCGCCGATCCATCAGAGCTTCTTCCCGTCCTTGTCGTACTGCTTGATGAAGGCGGTCAGGTCCTGGATTTCCTTCTCGTTCTTGATGCCGGCGAAGATCATCTTGGTGCCGGGAATCTTCGCCCTAGGGTCCTTGATGTACTCGGCGAAGACGGCCTCGTCCCAGGTCAGCCCTGAATTCTTGTTGGCGGCGGAATAGCTGTAGCCCTCGACCGATCCGGAATGGCGGCCGATCAGCCCGTTCAGTTGCGGGCCGACGAGGTTCTTGGCGCCTTCGCCGATCTGGTGGCAGGCGCGGCACTTGTTCCAGGAGCGTTCGCCGGCGGTGATGTCCTGGGCGAAGGCCGGCAAGGAAGCGATCGCTGGGGCGATCAGGGCGCTCAGGAGCGCGAGGCGGGCGATAATGTGCATGGCGGAATTCCTGGCTGCGACCTGGATCCGACGTACGGCTCCAGTGGTCGAACTGGAATAATGCAACGTCCTGCCGAGCCCATGAGCCAATTCGACGCGGGCGCCGCCCCAGCGCTCAGCCCAGCCTGCCGATCCAGTCGGCCACGGTCGCGGTGAAGGCGTCGGGCCGCGAGACCGGGAAGAGGTGGCCGCCGCTGTCGAGCACGGTCTTGGCGCAACCGGGCAAGGCCGCCGCGAGCTCATCCTGCAGGAAGGCCGGCACGACCATGTCGTCGCGCGCGCCCAGCACCAAGATCGGCATGGCCAGCGCGGCGGCCTCCGCCGAACCGTCAAAGGCAAGCAGCGCGTCGATACGCTCGCGCATCACCCCTTGCGCCTGCGCCGTCGTGGGCGCCGCGGCCAGCGCGGCCTCGAAGACATGCCAGTTCGCCTCGATCCAGGCCGGCGGATAGGCGCAGAGCACGGAACTCGCGGCATAGGCTTGAGGGTTCGTCGCCAGGATCGCGCGGCGCGCCCCGAAATAGCCCGCCATGTAGTGGCTCGGCTTCAGCCAGCTGGCGCTCAGGATCAGCCCGTCGATCCGGTGGGGGACCTGCCGCGCCAGCGATTGGGCGATACAGCCCCCGGTCGAAAGGCCCAGGACCACGGCGCGTTCGGCGCCGGCCCTGTCGAGCACGGCGATGCAGTCGCGCGCAAGTTCGTCGATGCTGCACGCGGCGCTGCCGCGCGTGCTGGCCCCGATGCCGCGCTGGTCGAAGCTGATGACGCGAAAGGAGCGCGCCAGCGTCGCTGCGATGCTCTGCCAGAAGGCGCCGGAGCCGCTGAGGCCGCTGACAAGCAGAAGGGTCTGGCCGCGGCCCTGCGTGAGTGCGTGCAAGGTGGCGCCATCGGCGGTGGAGACCTCGAAGCCGCCAGGACCGCTGAGATCGCTCGTGTTCCGGGTCATCGGCAACCCTCCCTGTCCGGCGCGTGCGGCGCCCTTCCTCCGCCCTTGGCCACGCGATGCATGCGTGGCCAAGGGCGGAGGATGGCGCAGGCGTCTCGCTCCCGCCATGGCTGCAATAGCGGGGGCGAGACGCAATCGGCGCAGGACGATGGCGCGCCTTGAGGCGGGTCGGAGGCAGATGCGGGCCCGCTGTTTCCCCTGTTACAGATCGCGGTGTCCGTGCATGCTAGCGTGGTCTTGCCCATGCGGTAGGTCATGGCGGGCGAGCTGCACAGACGCGGCAAGATGGAGGCGGAGACGTTGATGGGTTGCGATGACGGCTTTGCCATTGATCGGCGCCGCTTGCTCGGGGCGGCGTCGCTGTTGGGCGTGGTGGGTTTGCCGAACGCGGCTTTTGCACAGGCTGTGGCAGGGGCCCAGGCTGCGGCGGGCATGGTGACGGATGTCAGCGGCGACGCCATTGCCGAGCTTAAGGACGCGCGGCGCATGCTCTCCGCGGACGGACCCGTCTTCGTCGGTGACCGGGTCGAGACCGGCGATGGTGCGCGCGCCGGCTTCCGGCTCGGTCGCGCGACCGAGCTTCGCCTCGGCGAGAAGGCCCGTGTCACCATCGACCGCTTCATCGTCGATGCCGGCGGCACCATCACGCTGGGCGACGGCGCCCTGCTGATCGACCGCACGCCGGGCAGTGCAGCGGGTCGGATTCGGGTTCGCTCCTCCTATGGGCTGATCGCCGTGCGGGGTACGCGCTTCTTCGCCGGGCCGAGCAACGGCGTCTTCGGCGTCTTCGTCCTGCGCGGCGAGGTCGCGGTTCGGGCCGCCGGCCGCGAGGTCGTGCTGGCGGCAGGCGAGGGCACTGACATCGCACGGCGCGGCGCAAGGCCGACGCCGGCCCGTGTCTGGGGCGAGGCACGCATTCGCGCCGCGCTGGCACAGGTCGAATAAGGCATGGACCACGCCGCCATCGCCGCGATGCTGGGCGAGGCCGCTTTCTTCGCGCGGCTGTCGCCCGAGGCGCTGCTGGCCTGCGCCGCTGAATTTCGGGAGCAGCGCTTCGAGCAGGGCCAGATGCTGTTCTCGCGCGGAGACTCCGGCGACCAGCTCATTCTGGTGGGCGAGGGGCGCGTCCGGCTGGCGGTGACGACCGAGGATGGTCGCGAGCTGAGCGTCCGCCATGCCACGCGCGGCGAGCTTCTCGGCGAGATCGCCGTGCTCGATGGCGGCGAGCGCAGCGCCGACGCGGTCGCGCTGACGGCTGTCGTCGCCCATGGCCTGAGGCGTGCGCCGTTCGAACAGCTCGTCGCCCGATATCCCGAGCTGTCGGCCGGGATCATCGCCTTCCTGTGCCGGCGCCTGCGCCAGACCACGGACCAGCTCGAAGGCATCGCGCTCTATTCGATCGAGGTCAGGCTGGCGCGCTTCCTCCTCGTCGGGCTTGGCGGCAGGCGGCCTGCGCCGGGCAAACGCGTGCCGCTCGACATGGCCTTCTCGCAGGGCGAACTGGCGCAACTGCTCGGGGCGAGCAGGCCCAAGGTCAACGCCGCGCTTGGCTCGCTCGAACAGGCCGGCGCCATCCGCCGCACCGCCGACCGGATCTTCTGCGATCCCGATCTGCTGGCGAAATGCGCCGGCATCAGCGATGGCTGAACGGCAGCTGCGGCTCTCGCCGCCCGTTCTGGCCGGGGTTCTGGCCGGCCTCGGTGTACTGCTGCTGTCGCTCGGCGCCCCTCTGGCCTGGCGCGAGACGCTGCGCGAGCGTGTCTTCGACGCGATGCTGCGGAGTGTCGCCGGCTGGCGCGTCGATGCGTCCGGCACGAAGCTCGCCATTGTCGACATCGACACCGCCAGTCTGGAAGCCATCGGCCCATGGCCGTGGCGGCGTGAGGTCGTCGCGCGCCTGATCACGGCCATCAACGGCGCCAAACCGGCAGCCATCGCTGTCGATATCCTACTGGCCGGCGAGGATACGCGCTCGCCCGCCGCGCTCGCGCGGCAACTCGCAGTCGAGACCGGACGCACCGATCTGGGCGAACTGGCACAGACGCTGACCGACGGCGACAAGGCGCTGGCGGAGGCGCTCGGTGCCGGCCCGGTCACGCTCGGCTGGGTCCTCGATCCGCGTGGTCGCGACGAGGTCGCGGAGGTCCCGATCCTCACCCGCGACAGCGCCGCGCTCGGCCCGCTCTGGCGCGAGAATGGTGCGACGGGTCCGCCACCGGCCCTGGCCTCGGCGGCAGCGGGCGCCGGCACGCTTTCGCTGCCGGGCGATGAGGACGGCATGGTCCGGCGCGTGCCCCTGTTCGTAGCGGTTGGAGACGAGGTTCGTCCCGGCCTTGCCCTCGAGACCCTGCGTCTCGCCGCTGGCGCTTCAGGCTATCTGCTCTCGGGTGATCCCGTTCGTCTGGGCGTCGGCGCGATGACCCGTCCGCTGCCATCGGATGGCATGCTGCGGCTGGTGCCAGGCACGACTCCGGTCGCCACCTTGCGCGCCTCCGATCTCCTCCGTGGCAGTGCCGAGCTCTCGGGCCTGGCCGGGGCGATCGTCTTCGTCGGCGGCTCGGCCTCCGAACTCGGCGCGTCGCGCGCCAGCGCGCGCGATCCGCTGACGCCGTCATCGCTTCTGCAAGCCGATGCCGTCCGCCAGATCGCGGCGGGCGTGGTCCCGCAGCGACCGGCGCGGGCCAATGTCTGGGAACTCGCTGCGGCGCTGCTTGTCGTGATGGCTGCGATGGGTCTTGCGCGCCGGCTTCGGCCGGCGCTGGCGCTGCCGGCGGTCGCCATGCTGCTGCTTGCCGTGGTCCTCGGTGCTGCCGGCCTCGCCGCCGTCGACCTCTTGCTCGATCCCTTGCCGCCGGCGGCATCGGGCGTGGCCGCCTTCCTCGCGACCTCGCTCGCCGGCTTCTCGGAGACCCGCCTGCGCGAGGCCCGCCTGCGCCGCCGCTTCGAGCAGCATCTGGCACCGGGCGTCGTCGAGCGCATCATCGCCAACCCGACGAGCCTCAAGCTCTCTGGCGAGCGGCGCGAGATCACGGCGTTGTTCACCGATATCGAAGGCTTCACCCAGACGACGCGTGACATCGGCCCGGAGCAGCTCGTCAGCGTGCTCGACGGCTATTTCGACGGCGTCACCCGCATCGTCGGCGAGCATGGCGGCATGGTCGACAAGCTTGTCGGCGATGCCGTGCACGCGTTCTTCAACGCGCCGCTGGACCTCGCCGACCATCCCCGGCAGGCGCTCGCCTGCGCGGTCGCGATCCTGGCCTGGACGGAGGGCTACCGCGCCCAGGGGCTCGCCGCGACGATCCGGCTCGGCCGCACCCGGCAGGGCATCGAGACCGGCATCGCGATCGTCGGCGATGTCGGGGTCGGCGCGAAGCTCGACTACACCGCCCATGGCGACGCCGTGAACATGGCGGCGAGGCTGGAGGCCCTCAACAAGGAGCTCGGCTCGTCGATCTGCATCGGCCCGGAGGCGGCGCGGCTTTGCGGTTCCGCTCTGGTGCGGCCGCTCGCCGATGTCGAGCTGCGCGGGATCGGCCGTGTCGCGGTCTTCGCGCCGCTGGGGGCCGCGTGATGCGGCTGTTCCCTGCGGAACAGGCAACCGCGTCCGCTTCGCGCATGGTCATGACACGCGCTGCTCCGGCCCGGTCCGGCGGCGGATTGCTCAGAAAAGGGAGATGACATTATGGTCCAGCCTTCGATCCTCGTTCGTCCAGTCCTCGTTCGTGGGCGTCCGGTCGCAGAGCAGGGCGCCGATGGCCTCTGCCGGAGCCGCCCCATGAACTTCCGCTCGGGCATGACCCTCCGCTCGTTCAGTGCTGCCGTGATGCTGGCTCTGGCCGCAGTCGGCAGCGCGCCGGCTGCGATCGCCCAGCCGGTCACAGCTGCCAAGGCGCCTGCGCTCGTGCCGCTGGAGCAGGCCTTCATGAAGGCCGCGACCGACCTCTTCGCCAAGCTGCCCGCCAGCGCCGGCGAGACGACGATCGTCATCGATCCACTGATCGACGGCGTCACCGGCATCCAGTCGGCCGCGACGCGCGGTTTCGACAAGCGCATCGCCGCGCTGGTCGCCGAGCGCTACCCGCATGTGAAGGTCCTGGCCTTCACGCCAGAGAACGTCGCCAAGGCACGCTTCGTCTTCATCGGCACCTTCAACACGATCAACAATGCCGGCCAGCCCGGCGGCGAGAAGGACGCCTTCTGGATCTGCTTTGCTCTGGTCGAGCGCGAGGCCAAGACCGTCTACGCCCGCAGCGTCTCCCGTTCGGTCGTCAACAATGTCGACATCGCCCCGGCCGCCTCCTACTCCGACAGTCCGGTCTGGGGCATGGACGCCGCGACCCGCGCCTATATCGAGGCCTGCCAGAAGGGCCAGCCCGGCACGCCCGTCTCGCCTGCCTATATCGACCAGCTCGGCGCCGCCGCCCGCATCCGCGAGGCCGGGGCAGCCTATGAGGCCGGCGAGCACGCCAAGGCGCGCGATCTCTATCGCGAGGCCAAGGAACAGCCGGGCGGCGACCAGCTTCGCGTGCTGAACGGGCTCTATCTCTCCTACGCCGCGCTGGGCGACAACACGCAGGCCGACAGCACCTTCGGCCAGATGGTCGAGCGCGGCTTCTCGCTCGGCCAACTCGGGGTGAAGTTCCTGTTCGAGCCGAACTCGACGGCCTTCAACGCCGATCGCAAGCTTTCTGCGAGCTACCCGGCCTGGCTGCGCGAGATCGCGGCTCGCGCCACCCAGAGCGGCGTCTGCCTCGAGGTCGTCGGCCATGCCAGCCGCACCGGACCGGAAGGTCTGAACGACCGGCTCTCGCGCGACCGTGCGCAGCGCATCGCCTCGCTGATGGCCGGCCAGGCGCCGGGCATCTCGCAGCGCCTGCGCTCCTCTGGCGTCGGCTATCGCGAGGCTCTCGTCGGTTTGCCCCGCGACGATGCCAGCACGGCGGTCGACCGCCGCGTCGAATTCAAGACCGCGCCCTGCGCATGATCCCCTCCTGCGACGCGCCGGGCCTGCAGCCTCGCTGCCTGCCCGGCGCAAAGCCGTCGCCGCGGTCGCCCGGCGCCAGAAGCTCGCTGCCTGCCATCGCCGCCGTTCTCGGCCTGCTGACGGCGACATCGTCCGCACCGGCCCAGACCCGGCCACCCCAGCAAGGCGCGGCCAGCGCCGCCCCCACGCTCAAGCTCCTGCCGGTCGCACCGCCCAAGGACCCCGCCGTCGAGATGGCCGAGCGCGTTGCCGCCACCACGGACCGCGCGGCGCTGCTCGAATTGCTGGCAGCCGGCGTCGACAAGTCCCGGATCACGTCGCGGCTGACCGCGCTGGGCTATGTCGATCTCGCCGCCGGAAGCACCCGGCTCTGGATCAAGCCGGGATCGGGCGAGAGTTTCGGCGATTGCG
This sequence comes from Allobosea sp. P2_B12, assembly GCF_056404835.1. Classification (NCBI taxonomy): domain Bacteria; kingdom Pseudomonadati; phylum Pseudomonadota; class Alphaproteobacteria; order Hyphomicrobiales; family Alloboseaceae; genus Allobosea; species Allobosea sp. P2_B12. Next base: position 310,870 of record NZ_JBFUDG010000005.1, read on the forward strand.
CCGATTGCCCGGAGCTGGTGCTGGTGCCCGAGGGAGATGTCCGCATGCAGCTCTCGACCGGCGCCACGCCGCGCACCGTCGAGGTCAGCCTGCCGCAGCCCTTCGCGGTCGGCCGTTTCGAGGTGACGCGGGCGCAGTACCGCGCCTTCGTCGCCCAGTCCGGCCATGTCGTGGAACTCGGCTGCCATGTCCGGGCGCCGGTCTGGAAACTCGCCCCCACCTTGTCCTGGCAGGATCCCGGCTATCCGCAGACCGACAACGACCCCGTCGCCTGTGTCAGCCATGGCGATGCCAAGGCCTATATCGCCTGGCTCTCGAAGCGCAGCGGCCAGCGCTACCGTCTGCTCACCGATCCGGAATGGCACCATGTCGCGGCGGGCTCCGCCAGGGAGATGGCCGATCCGGCGCGGCTCTGCGCCATCGGCAACGGCGCCGACCAGACCGCGAAGGAAGCCAACCCGGCCTGGGCCGTGGCGCCCTGCCGTGACGGCCATCGCAACACCGCTCCTGTCGGTAGTTTCGCTGCCACCGCGTGGGGGCTGTCGGATCTCAGCGGCAATCTTTGGGAATGGGTGGATACCTGCCCGCCCGACCCGTCGGTGCCGGGCCAGCCCTTCCCGCCGCCGATCTGCCGCGAGGAGGAGGGCCGCATCCTGCGGGGTGGCTCCTGGGCCGATCCGCCGGCGGTGCGGACGCTGGATTCGCGCATCGTCAGCGAGCCCGGCATCCGCGATCAGGTCGCGGGCTTCCGCGTCGCCCGCGATCTCGGCAACTGAGAGGGCGGCGCGCCTGCTTTAAGCGATCCGGGGCGTCGCCTGCGCGCTGCGGCGGCCCATCCAGAGCCAGGCGGTCGTCGCCGCCAGCAGCAGCGCGCCTGCGATCTGCGCGCTGTGGAAGGGCACGAACAGGCCGATCCCGGCGGCAAACAGCAGGACCCGCTTCGTCAGGCCGAGCATCGCGATGTAGTAGCCCTCGATCGCCGCATTGAGCGCCAGCACGCCGAGCGCAACCGTGCCCGAGACGATCAGGATTTGCCAGATCGTCCCGACCAGCAGCAGCGCCGGCTGGTACATGAAGACGAAGGGCAGGATGAAGGCGACCATCGCGATCCGGCAGGCGACGACGGCGATCATCACCGGATTGGCCTTGGCGATCGAGGCCGCGGCAAACGCCGCGACCGCGACCGGCGGCGTGATCGCCGACATCGAGGCGATGTAGACGATGAAGAGATGCGCCGGCAGGACCTCGATCCCGAGCGTGATCAGGGCAGGCGCGGCCAGCACGGCCGAGAGCGCGTAGACCGCCGGCGTCGGCATGCCCATGCCGAGCACGATGATGACGAAGGCGGCCACGATGATCGTCAGGAACGGGCTGCCGCCGGCCATGTGGAACAGCCCGGAGCTGATCTTGCCGGTGAGGTCGGTCATCGAGAGCGTGCCGACCACGAGCCCGGCGATGGCGCAGGCGACGCCCACGCCGATCATGCCGCGCATGCCGTCGCTCAGGCCGAAGAACAGGGTCTTCATCAGGCGCTTCGGGCTGCGGTCGTGCCAGAGCGCGACCGGGACCAGCGAGGCGACCGCGATGGCGCCTGCGAAGGCCGGCCGGTTCAGGCTGAGCACGCCCCAGACCAGCAGCCCGATCGGCACGAGATAGGCCCAGTCGCGCCGCAGGATCGCCAGGATCGATGGCGTCTTGCCCTCCGACATCGGCTGCAACCCGTCGCGATGCGCCTTGAAATGCACCGCCAGGAAGACCGACTGGTAGAACAGCAGCGCCGGCAGCAGGGCGGCCAGCGCGATCGTCGCATAGGGAATGCCGGTGAAGTCCGTCATCAGGAAGGCGGCCGAGCCCATGATCGGTGGCAGGAGCCCGCCGCCGGCCGAGGCCGCCGATTCGATCGCGCCCGCATAGGTGCGGCTCATCCCGGTCTTGATCATCAGCGGGATGCTGAAGGAGCCGGTGGTGACGACGTCGGCCGTCGGCGAGCCCGAGATCGAGCCGTAGAGTCCCGTCGAGACCACCGCGACCTTGCTGGCGCCGCCGACCTGCTTGCCGACGAGGCTGTTGGCGACGTCATAAAAGAAATCGGCACCGCCGACGCGGTCGAGCAGCGAGCCGAAGATCACGAAGACGAAGACGAGGAAGGCCGCGACCTCGAGCGCCGGCCCGAACAACCCGTTGGTCGAGAAGACGAGGTGGTCGACTGTCTCCTGCGCACTGAAGCCGCGATGCGCGAAGGAGCCTGAGAGCTTGCTGCCGAAAACCGCATAGGCGAGGAAGGTCGTCACCAGCACGACCAGGATCATGCCGATGCAGCGCCGCGTCGCCTCCATCACCAGTGCGATCAGCACGATCGACGCGGCGATGTCGGCATTGGACAGCTCGTCGATCATCGGCAGCCGCATCTCATGGACCGGGTGCATCGCGATGAAGTAGCCGCAGGACCCGACCGACAGCGCAACCAGCCCCCAGGCCAGCCAGGACCGGCCGGTCTGGCGCAGCGGATTGGCCGTCGTCGTCAGGAAGGCGAGCGAGAGCACCGCGCCGAGGAACAGGAACAGCGCGATCTCGCGATTGACATACCAGCCGAAGGAGATCGCCAGCAGCAGCAGGCCGGTGGCGACGCCGACGAGATGGACGGTCCATTGCTCGGGGGCGTCAAGCTTGCGCGACTGCCCCGGCGCGAGGATCTTCAGGAGGAAGGGCATCGGGACACCTCGCGACGGCGGCAGCGTTAGAGCGGAATGGCGACCGTCACTTCAGGACGCCGGCCTTCCGGAAGGCCATCTCGGCGCCGGGGTGCAAAGCGAGTGGCGCGACCTCCGTCAGATTGATCGGCTCCAGCCGGGCCAGCGTGGCATGGGCCTGCTTGAGATAGCCGAAATGCTTCAGCATCCCGTCGACGATCAGCGCCGCATCCTCGTTCTTCATCTCGGCGGCTGCAAACAGCACGACGCTGCCGGTGACGGTCGGGATCGCCTGCGGTTGGAACGCGTAGGTGCCGGCGGGAACGGTGATCGCCGCCGTTCCGAGCAGCGTGCCGAGCTTGGCGCTCACTTCGGGGCTGATGCCCAGCATCCGGACCTTCATCTCGCGGGTCGCGCTGCTGATCTGGCCTGATGGGAAGGCGAGCATGTTGATGATGACGTCGATCTGGCCGTTCTTCATCATCTCCAGGCCGGCATTGTAGTCGACATGGTGGATGCGACCGCCCCAGCCCTCGATGTCCTTGGCAGTGATGCCATAGGCCCTGAAGACCTCCTCGCCGGTCACCGCCATCAGCGTGCCGCGCTGGTTCAGCGCGATACGCACCGGCATCTTCTTGGCGAGGATCGTCTCGAAGCTGTCGATGCCCGACTCGTCGCGAACCAGGATCTGCACCGCGGCCTGCGGGTCGATCAGCGCGATGGCGCGCAGATTGGCGATGGGCGTCTTGAACGGATCCTCGCCCGCCTGCGCCCGTTTGATCAGCTGCGCATGAGCGATGCCGAGTTCGACCTTGCCGGTCGAGACAAGCTGGATGTTGGCGGCCTCGCGGCCGGGCTCGTAGCCAAAGGAGGCGCCGGGCGATTCACGCCGGATCGTCTCGCCGATCGCATTGCCGATGGCGCTCCAGGCGCCGCCGACCGAGCCGCCGGTCAGGGTGATCTTCCTGGTGGGAGCCGTCTGCGCCAGGCTGAGCCCCGCGCCGAGTCCAAGCGCCGCCGCCACGATGCATGCGATAGCCAGTCTCTTCATGATTGCCCTCCCAGGCATGTATCGAGAGATGGCCCGCATGACGGGCCTCAAAACCCATGACCTCGCCGGTCGCGATGCGCACCCGGCAATCTGCCGTAGCTGTCTATCCCCGGCGGCTTCAAGCCGCTTCGTCGCGTGCATGTCTTGTTTGTCGGGCAAAGCCCTGCGCAGCTCGATGGGAAGTTTGTTGGTATACATATGGCTTGTCAATGCTGGTTCCCGCTCAATCGCGCAGCTTGCAGTGCAGCAATTGCTTGCGAAATAAGCGCTGCAACCATGGGTTCAGCCAGTATTCCGGCGCAGTTGTATCGTTCACCTGAGATCGGTGTCTCCCTGATCTATTCCTTGCTTGACAGCTCGGGGTGCTGTCCGCATCGTTGGTACACAAACGGCAATGAAAACGGGCCATCCATGCTATTCGCTCTCCATGGCGAAGCCCGCGCCAAGGCTGCGGGAGCGCGTGTCAGGGGCTCAAGGGATGTATGACCGTTTCCAGACCGAGCGGCTGATCGACCTCTGGCTGCAGGAGGATATCGGCTCCTGCGACCTGACCGTCCAGCTCATGATCGAGCCCAGCGAGACCGGCGCCTTCCGCATGAACGCCCGCGAGCCGATGACGCTGGCCGGCATGGAGGTCGCGGCCGCGATCTTCCACCGCTACGAGCCCCGGCTGTCGCTCAAGGTCGAGGCCGCCGATGGCGACCGGGTCGAGACGGGCGCGACGCTGATCATCGTCGAGGGCCCGGCGCAGGGCATCCTCACCGCCGAGCGCACCGCGCTCAACATCGTCCAGCGCCTCTCGGGCATCGCGACCGAAACGGCGCGCTATGTCGACATCATCAAGGGCACCTCGGCCCGGCTGATCGACACCCGCAAGACCACGCCCGGCCTCCGCATGCTCGAGAAGCACGCGGTCGCCTGCGGCGGCGGCCTCAACCATCGCCTCGGGCTCGATAACGGTGTGATGATCAAGGACAACCACATCGCGGTCTGCGGCGGCATCGCCCAGGCGGTCGAGCGCGCCCGCAGGAAGCTGCCCGTGCTGACCAAGATCGAGGTCGAATGCGACCGGATGGACCAGGTCCGCGATGCGGTCGCGGCCGGCGCCGACGTCATCATGCTCGACAACATGCCGGTGCCCGAGATGAAGGAGGCGGTCGCCTTCGTCGCCGGCCGGGCCAAGATCGAGGCCTCGGGCGGCATCCGCTACGAGACGATCCGCGCTATCGCCGAGACCGGCGTCGACTATATCTCGACCAGCAAGATCACCCAGTCGGCCCCCGCGGTCGATATCGGACTCGACGAGGCCTGAGGCGACACCAAGACCATGCGGCCAGGTATTCTTTTCGTCGTCGTCGGCCCCAGCGGCGCCGGCAAGGACACGCTCATGGACGGCGCAAGGGCTGCGCTGGCCGCGAGCGGCCGCTTCGGCTTCGCCCGCCGCCTGATCACCCGCCCGGCCGATGCCGGTGGGGAGGATCACGAGGCGATCGACGAGGCCGGCTTCGCCGCGCTCTCCGCCGCCGGCGGGCTTCTGGTCTCATGGAATGCACATGGCCTGCATTATGGCCTGCGCGCCTCGCTGCGCGACGAGCTCGCGCAGGGCCGGCACATCATCGCCAATGGCTCGCGCGCCGTGCTGGAGACGCTGGCGCGCGCGGTCCCGCGCCTGATCATCATCAAAGTCACCGCCTCGCCGGCCATCCTTGCCGCAAGGCTGGCCTCGCGCGGCCGCGAGACGGCGGACGACATCGCCGCCCGTCTCGCCCGCGCGGCGCCGCAATGGCCTGCCGGCATCGAGACGCTCGTCGTCGAGAACAACGGCACGGTCGAGGAAGGCGTCGAGCATGTCCTGGCCGCGATCGACGGCGCCACCCGCCGCCTCGTGCTGAAGCCCGTGCCGATCGACGCCTGGCGCGACACCATCGCCTATCTGCCCCGCGACAGCATGCTCGGCGTCGAGGATTTCGACGGGCCGGGCAAGGTCGATGTCGCCGGCCAGCCCGATACGGCGGGTGATCGCCGCAGCATCCGCGCCCGCGTCAACGTCGTCGAACCCGGCTGGCTGCTCGAGCCCGACGAGATCGGCCTGTCGCGCGAGGCTTTCGCCCAGCTCGGCCTGCCCGCCGGCAGCGAGATCACCCTGACGCGCACCCCGCCGCAGCACAGCCGCGACGCGCTGCGCGCCAAGATCCAGGGCGCCGAACTCGGCGCCGGCGAATACGCCATGCTGCTGCGCGACATCGTCGAAGGGCGCTATCCCGAAGGCGAGATCTCCGCCTTCCTCGTCGCCGCGACCCGTTCGCTCAGCGATGCGGAAGTCGGCGCGCTTGCCAGCGTCCGCGCCGGCTTCTCGACGCCCTTGCGCTGGGACGAGCCGATCGTGGTCGACAAGCATTCGATGGGCGGCATTCCCGGCAGCCGCATCACATTGATCGTGGCGCCGATCGCCGCCGCCCATGGGCTGGCCATGCCCAAGACCTCCTCGCGGGCGATCACCTCGGCGGCCGGCACAGCCGATGCGATGGAGGTGCTGGCCAAGGTCGATCTCACCCAGGACGAGGTCCGCCGCACGGTGGCGCAGGCCCGCGCCTGCATCGCCTGGAACGGGCGCCTCAACCACTCCGCCGTGGACGACGTGATGAACGCGATCACGCGCCCGCTCGGCATCGATTCCAACCGCTGGTCGGTCGCCTCGATCATCTCCAAGAAGCTGACCGCAGGCTCGACCCATGTCGTCGTCGACCTGCCCTATGGCCGGCGGGCGAAGCTGCGCAATCAGGCGGAAGCGCAGGAACTGGGCGCGCTGTTCGAGACGGTCGGCCGCGCCGTCGGCTTGCATGTCGAGGCCATCCCGACCTGCGGCGCCGGGCCGATCGGGCGCGGCATCGGCCCGGCGCTGGAAGTCCGCGACGTGCTCCGGGTGCTGGAGGGCCATGCCGATGCACCCTCCGATCTGCGCGAAAAGGCGCTCGCCTTCGCTGGGCGCATCCTGTCCTGGGACCCGGCGATCGCGACGCTGGCGAACGGCCGTGCGCGGGCGGCCGAACTGCTCGCCTCGGGCGCCGCCCGCCAGGCGCTGGATGCGATCGTCGCAGCCCAAGGCAAGCGCGATGTCGTGCCGAGGCCGGCCGCGCTGACCCATACGGTGCGGGCGGCGCGGGCGGGCCGGATCGGCGAGATCGACGGCTGGTGCATGTCCGGCATCGCACGCCGCGCTGGTGCGCCTTTCGACAAGAGTGCCGGCATCGACCTGCTGCGCCGCGTCGGCGACGATGTGACGGTGGGCGAGGGCCTCTTCACCATCCACGCCTCGGCCGGGCCGGATCTGGAGGCCGCCGTCGCCATGGCGGCCGGCGATGACGGCTTCGTGCTGGCAGATGAGGTCCGCCTGCCCTCAGGCGACTGATCCCATTCAGCCCTCATCCTGAGGAGCGGGCGAAGCCCGCGTCTCGAAGGATGCTCCAGATGTCTCCGGAGCTTGCTGGAACATCCTTCGAGACGCGCCTGCGGCGCTCCTCAGGATGAGGGCTCAGAAAGGGCAGCTGGGGTCTTGTATTCGTTGCTTGAGCCTCAAGGCTTCGGCATCTTCAGCGGATCGATCGAGATCGCCCGCTTCAGCGTCCGCAGCCCGAAAGTCGTGCGGGTCTGGCGGATGCCGGGAATGCGGTAGAGCGTCTCGCGCAGGAAGCGCTGGTAATGGTCGGTGCCGCTGACCACGACCTTGACGAGGTAGTCGTATTCGCCGGTGACCAGATAGGCCTCGACCACCTCGGGAATCCGGGTCAGCGCCTCGCCGAAATGGTCGAGGATCTTGTCGTCATGCTTGTCCAGCGTGATCTCGACGAAGACCACATTGGTGAAGCCGAGCACCTTCTGGTCGAGCACCGCGACGTATTTCTCGATCGTCCCGTTCTCCTCCAGCCGCTTGACCCGCGTCCAGCAGGGCGAGGGCGACAGCCCGACCTTCTCCGCCAGCGCATTCGTGGTCAGCCGGCCGTCCTCCTGCAAGGCGGAGAGAATCCGCAGATCGGTCTGATCGGGCTCGTCCGATCGCTTGCTGCGCGGTATCACGGGAAATCATCCTGCATAAATCCTGATTGGCGGATGTTATTTCTGCGGACGGTTCCGAACGCAACCATTTTCGATAGAATTCTTTTCGCGGACCGGGCTAGCCTGAGACCAAGAGGGAAAAGGTTTCTGCGCCGCTCGGCAGGCATGGAACCAAGGCCCCGGGACGACGATACGGCTTGCCGTCGCGACCGGACGGCGGAATGCTGGGGAGCAAGGCGATGCCTGTGGGAAGACTGGAGTGCGGCCCATGACCTCCAACAAGATGACCTCCAAAACCGTGACATCCGACACGCCGCTTCGTTTTCATGTGCCGGAGCCGGCAAGCCGGCCGGGCGGCCAGCCCGATTTCTCCAATGTCGAGATCCCCGAGGCGGGCTCGGTGCGCAGGCCGCCGGTCGATGTCGCGCCCGACGAGATCCGCGACCTCGCCTATTCGATCATCCGGGTGCTCGACGGGGAGGGCAAGGCGGTCGGCCCGTGGGCGCCCGATCTTGGCCAGGACGACCTGATCATCGGCTTGCGGAACATGATGACGCTGCGCTCCTTCGATGCGCGCATGCAGATGGCGCAGCGCCAGGGCAAGACATCGTTCTACATGCAGCACACCGGCGAGGAGGCGGTCAGCTCCGCCTTTCGTATCGCGCTGTCGCCCGGCGACATGAATTTCCCGACCTATCGGCAGGCCGGCTTGCTCATTGCCGGCGGCTACCCGCTCGTCGACATGATGTGCCAGATCTACTCCAACGAGCGCGACCCGCTGAAGGGCCGGCAGTTGCCGATCATGTACTCCTCCAAGGAGAACGGCTTCTTCACGATCTCCGGCAATTTGACGACGCAGTTCGTCCAGGCCGTCGGCTGGGCCATGGCTTCGGCGATCAAGGGCGACACGAAGATCGCGGCCGCCTGGGTCGGCGACGGTGCCACTGCGGAGCCCGATTTCCACGCAGCCCTGGTCTTCGCCTCGACCTACAAGGCGCCCGTCGTCCTCAACGTCGTCAACAACCAGTGGGCGATCTCGACCTTCCAGGGCATTGCGCGCGGCAACTCCGCCACCTTTGCGGCACGCGGGCTGGGCTTCGGCATCCCGGCCCTGCGCGTCGATGGCAATGACTACCTTGCCGTCTATGCCGTGGCGCAATGGGCGATCGAGCGGGCGCGGCGCAATCTTGGGCCCACGCTGGTCGAATACGTCACCTACCGCGCCGGCGCCCATTCCACCTCCGATGACCCTTCGGCCTACCGCCCAAAGGCGGAATCGGATGGCTGGCCGCTGGGCGATCCGCTGGTGCGGCTGAAGGACCATCTGATCGGCATCGGCGCCTGGTCGCAGGAGCGCCACACCCAGGCCGAAGCTGAGATCCTCGCCACCGTGATCGCGGCGCAGAAGGAGGCCGAGAGCTTCGGCACGCTGCATTCGGGCGGCAAGCCCTCGGCGCGCGACATCTTCGAGGGCGTCTATGCCGAGATGCCGCCGCATCTGCGCCGCCAGCGCCAGCAGATCGGAGTCTGACGCGATGGCCCGCATGACGATGATCGAGGCGATCCGCTCCGCCATGGATGTCTCGATGGGCCGCGACGAGAATGTCGTGGTCTATGGCGAGGATGTCGGCTTCTTCGGCGGCGTCTTCCGCTGCACCCATGGCCTGCAGCAGAAATACGGCGTCAACCGCTGCTTCGACGCGCCGATCAGCGAGCTCGGCATCGTCGGCACGGCGGTCGGCATGGCGGCCTATGGCCTGCGCCCCTGCGTCGAGATCCAGTTCGCCGACTATATGTATCCGGCCTATGACCAGATCGTCTCGGAAGCCGCGCGGCTGCGCTACCGTTCGAATGGCGATTTCACCTGCCCGATCGTGATCCGCATGCCCACCGGCGGCGGCATCTTCGGCGGTCAGACCCACAGCCAGAGCCCCGAAGCTCTCTTCACCCATGTCTCGGGCCTGAAGACGGTGGTGCCGTCGAACCCCTATGACGCCAAGGGGTTGCTGATCGCGGCGATCGAGGATCCCGACCCGGTGATCTTCCTCGAGCCGAAGCGGCTCTATAACGGCCCCTTCGACGGCCACCACGACCGACCCGTCACACCCTGGTCGAAGCATGATCTCGGCGAGGTGCCCGAAGAGCATTACGCGCTGCCGCTCGGCAAGGCCGCGATCCGCCGCGAGGGTTCAGCCTGCACGATCGTCACCTATGGCACCATGGTCCATGTCGCTGAAGCCGTGGCCGAGGAGACCGGCATCGACGCCGAGGTCATCGATCTCAGGACGCTGGTCCCGCTCGATCTCGAGACCATCGTCGCCTCGGTGTCCAAGACCGGGCGCTGCATGGTGCTGCACGAGGCGACGCTGACCTCGGGCTTCGGCGCCGAACTGGCCGCCCTGGTTCAGGAGCATTGCTTCTACCATCTGGAGGCGCCCGTCGCCCGCGTCGCCGGCTGGGACACGCCCTATCCGCATGCGCAGGAATGGGCCTATTTCCCCGGCCCCGATCGCGTCGGCCGGGCGCTCACCGAGCTGATGGAGAGCCGCTGATGGCCGAGCGCATCATCAAGCTGCCCGATGTCGGCGAGGGCATCGCCGAGGCCGAGCTGGTCGAATGGCACGTCAAGGTCGGCGACATCGTGCGCGAGGACGACCTGCTCGCCGCCGTGATGACCGACAAGGCCACCGTCGAGATACCCGCGCCGATCGACGGCGAAGTGCTCTGGATCGGCGCCGAGATCGGCGACACCGTCGCGATCGGCTCCGCCATCGTGCGCCTGAAGATCGCCGGCGATGCGCCTGCCGCTGAGGAGCCGGACGCCGAGCCGGAGCCGGCACCGAAACCCGCTCCCGCCAAGCCCGTTCCCGCGAAGCCAAAGGCGACCGAACCTGCAGTTGCTGCTGCCCCCGTCGCGATGCCGACCCCCGTCCCCAAGCGCACCGCCCCGCCACAGGCTGCCGCTGTCCCCGCACCAAGGCGCGCGCCGGGCGAAAAGCCGGTCGCCTCGCCGGCCGTGCGCCTGAAGGCGCGCGAGGCCGGCATCGATCTGCGCCAGATCGCCGGAACCGGCCCGGCCGGACGCATCCTGCATGAGGATCTCGACGCCTTCCTGCTGCGCGGCCCCGAGGCCGAGCGCAAACCCGGCCTGTCCGAGAAATCAGGCGTCACCGACGTCAAGATCGTCGGGCTGCGCCGTCGCGTTGCCGAGAAGATGGCGCTGTCGAAATCGCGCATCCCGCACATCACCATCGTCGAGGAGGTCAATGTCTCCCCGCTGGAAGATCTGCGCGCCACGCTCAACAAGAAGCCGACGGCGGAACGGCCGAAGCTGACGCTGCTGCCCTTCCTGATGCGCGCCATGGTCAAGGCGCTGGCCGAGCAGCCGAACCTGAACGCGCTCTTCGACGACGAGGCCGGTGTCGTCCACCAGCATGCCGGCATCCATCTCGGCATCGCCACGCAGACGACGGGCGGGCTGATGGTCCCGGTCGTGAAACATGCCGAGGCCCGCGACATCTTTGGCTGCGCGCTCGAACTCAACCGCATCGCCGAGCGCGCCCGCGACGGCACGGCCACCCGTGAGGAGCTCACCGGCTCGACGATTACCATCACCTCGCTCGGCGCGCTCGGCGGCATCGCCACCACGCCGGTGATCAACCATCCCGAGGTCGCCATCGTCGGCGTCAACAAGATGATGATCCGCCCGGTCTGGGACGGCACGACCTTCGTGCCGCGCAAGATGATGAACCTCTCGTCGAGCTTCGACCATCGCGTCGTCGATGGCTGGGACGCGGCGGTCTTCGTGCAGCGCCTCAAGGAGTTGCTGGAGAACCCGGCGCTGCTGTTCGTCGATGTCTGAGCCCGGAAACGCATCATGACCGAGATCATCTGCAAGCTGCTCGTCATCGGCGCCGGCCCCGGCGGCTATGTCTGTGCCATTCGCGCCGGCCAGCTCGGCATCGACACCGTCATCGTCGAGAGCGTGAAGCTCGGCGGCACCTGCCTCAATGTCGGCTGCATCCCCTCCAAGGCGATGATCCATGTCGCCGAGGAGTTCGAGAAGGCGGCCCATGCTGCGGCCGGCAAGACGCCTTTCGGCCTGACGGCAGGCGCGCCCGCGCTCGATTTCGGCAAGGCGGTGGCCTGGAAAGACGGCATCGTCGCGCGCCTCAACAACGGCGTCGCTGCCCTGCTGCGCAAGGCCAGGGTCAAGATCGTCCATGGCCGCGCCCGCTTCCGCGACGGCAAGACCGTCGTGGTCGAGACCGAGACCGGTCCCAAAGTCATACGAGCCGAGAGGATCGTCATCGCGACCGGCTCGGTCCCGGTCGAACTGCCCTTCCTGCCTTTCGGCGGCGCCGTGATCTCCTCGACGGAAGCGCTGTCGCTGGCCGAGGTGCCGAAGAAGCTCGCCGTTGTCGGCGGCGGCTATATCGGGCTCGAACTCGGCATTGCCTTCGCAAGGCTCGGCAGCAAGGTCACGGTTGTCGAAGCACAGGAGCGCATCCTGCCGCTCTATGATGCCGAACTGACTGCGCCGGTGGCCAAGCAGCTCACAGCGCTCGGCGTCGAAGTCCTGCTCGGCGCCAAGGCACGCGGCGCCACGCCCAACGGCGACGCCCTGCTGGTCGAGACAGCGGACGGGCAGGAACGCCGCATCGCCGCCGACAAGATCCTTGTGACCGTCGGTCGCGCACCGGCCACGGCCAGCCTCGGGCTGGAAGAGCTGGTGCTCGACATGGATGGCCGCTTCATCCGCATCAATGAGCGCTGCGAAACCGCGATGCGCGGCATCCACGCGATCGGCGACGTCACCGGCGAGCCGATGCTGGCCCACCGCGCCATGGCCCAGGGCGAGATGGTCGCCGAGATCGCAGCCGGTTTGCCGCGCGCCTGGGACAAGCGCTGCATCCCGGCGATCTGCTTCACCCATCCCGAGATCGTCTCGGCGGGGCTGTCCCCCGATGACGCCAAGCGCGCCGGGCTGGACGTCAAGATCGGGCAGTTCCCCTTCGCCGCCAATGGCCGGGCGATGACGCGTGATGGCGAGCAGGGCTTCGTCCGCATCGTCGCTCATCCCGAGACGCAGCTCGTGCTCGGCATCCAGGCGGTCGGCGCCGGTGTTTCCGAGCTCTCCACCGCCTTCGGCCTCGCCATCGAGATGGGCGCGACGCTGGAAGACGTGGCGGGCACGATCCACGCCCATCCGACGCTCGGCGAAGGCTTCCAGGAGGCTGCGCTCAAGGCGCTCGGCCACGCCATCCACATCTGACGGGTCGGACGTCGCTCGGCTATGGTTCCAGATGCGGCTGAAGCCTCCACATGTCATACATACAATATTGACATTGTCTTCATTCGCTCCCATGTGAAGCGGGCGCCGATGATGCGGCGCGCTTTCGGGAGACCGTCATGTCGGGCGAGCACTGGCCGCCACTCTCGCCGCTGCAGACCGGTCTGCGAGGCCGCTGCCCGCGCTGCGGCAAGGGCCATCTGTTTCAGGGCTTCCTGAAGCTGCGCCCGTCCTGCGAGGTCTGCGGGCTGGATTATTCCTTCGCCGATCCGGCCGATGGTCCGGCCTTCTTCGTCATGATGTTCGTTTGCGTGCCGGCGGCGGCTTTCCCGCTTTGGCTCGAGCTGAATTATAACCCGCCGACCTGGGTGCATCTCGTCACCACGCTGCCGTTGATCCTGCTGACCTGCATTCCGCCGCTGCAGCCGCTCAAGGGCTGGCTCGTCGCGGCGCAGTTCTTCCACAAGGCCGAGGAGGGGCGTCTCGCCCGGCCGAAGGAGCGCGACAAGCCGGAAGGCTGACCCAGCCTCAAACGACGGCGTGATCCGCCACGCGCTCATCGCCGATGATCGCGGCGAGCGTCTTCAGCGCCTCGCCGAGGCGGGCCCGATCCGGCACGCCACCAAGCGAAATCCGCACCGCATCCGGCGCCCGACCCTCGACGCTGAACGCATCCGACGGCGTCACCCCCAACCCGGCGCGGCGCGCCGCCTCGATCAGGCGGTGACGGTCCCAATGCGCCGGCAACGGCTGCCAGATATGCAAGCCATTGGGATGGCTGCGGCCTGACGGCGGCAGGATCGCGCGCGCCAGCGACTGCCGGGCCGTAGCTTCCCGGCGCACCCCGTCGAGCAGGTCGCCTGCCGCGCCGACCCTGATCCAGTGGGTCGCCAGCGCCGTCATCAGCGGCGCCGGCATCAGCGTGATCGCACGCAGCGCCTGGACCAGCGCGTCGGGGCTCGTGCCGCTGGGCACGACGATAAACGCCGTGCGCAAGCCGGGCGTCAGCGTCTTCGACAGCGTCGCGACATGATGGGTCCGCTCCGGCGCCAGCGCGGCGATGGCAGTTGGCGCATCCAAAGCGAGCAGGCTGTAGGGGTCGTCCTCAATGATGGAGAGCCCATGCGCCCTTGCGATCGCGACGATCTGCTGTCGGCGCTCCAATGGCATGGTGATGGCCGTCGGATTCTGGATCGTCGGGGTCAGGCAGAGCAGCTTCGCGCCCTGCGTGCGGATGGCGGCTTCGAGCGCATCGGGGCGCGGTCCGTCTTCGTCGCTGGCGACCGGCACGGGTCGCAAACCCCGCTGCCGGGCGGCGGCCAGCAACCCCGGATAGGTCAGCGGCTCGCACAGCACGGCCTCGCCGGGTTGCGCCAGCACCGTCAGCAGTGCGAGCAGCGCCGGCTGCGCGCCGGGTGCGACGATCAGCCGTTGCGGCTCGATGCGTCCCAGAACGGGTTCGAGCCAGGCGCAGCCGGCCGCCCGGTCGGACAGCGAGCCCGGACCGACATGATAGGTCATCAGCCGGTCGGCGCTTGCGCGCGCCAGCACCTCGGCGATGCCACGCTGCATCAGTTCGGCCAGTCGCACGCCCTTGGGCGCGGGCGGGATGTTCATGCTGAGATCGATGGGAGGACCCGAGGCTTCCGGCTGTGCCGCAATGAAGGAACCGCGCCCCGTCACGGCATCAAGCAGATTGCGCTGCCGCGCCTCGGCATAGGCCCGCGTCACCGTGGTCAGGTCGACATCGAGCAGATCCGCCAGCCGGCGCTGCGGCGGCAGCCGGTCGCCGGGCCGTAGCGTCCCGGCTGCGACGGCCTGCGTGATCCGGTCGGCGATCTGGAGATAGCGCGGTCCCCCGGCCGGATCGAGCCGGCCGATCCATGCGATGCTGTCGCCCTGCGCCATTCCAGAAAGCCCCGGCAATTGCCATACACGCGGCTATATTGTCCGGATTGGTCAGGCGGGCAAGCTGTCGGGAAGCCTGATGCCTATGCCTTGTCAGAGTCGATGCCGACGCCTTCAGCGCCATAGTCGCGCGCCACCCCTTCGCGCGTCGCAAAGCCGCGCCGGATGTCGTCCTCGATCAGCGCGCGTGGCCGTGCCGATGGCGGCCCGAAGCCCGCTCCACCCGCCTCCCGGAGCGTCAGCCGGTCGCCGGGCGCAAGTTCGTGACGGCCTTGCGCCGCGATCGCCTCGCCATTGACGAGATGCTCGCGCCGCGCGCCCGGGAGTCCGCCGGCGATGCCGAGCGCCGGAAACTGCGTCCGGTTCGCCATCGAGAACAGCGTCAGCGGATGGCCGCTGTCATTGCGCATCACGACATCCTGCCCTGGCCCGCCACGGAACTGGCCGGCGCCGCCGGAATCGGGCCGCAGCGCCTTGCGCTCGATCAGCAATCCGCTCAGCGGCTCGAAGATCTCGGTCGGCGTGCTGCCCATATTGGACGAGCCCGGCGTCGTCGGCCGGCCGTCGAGCCCGCTCAGCGCCCCGAACCCGCCGGCTGCGAAATAGCCGGTCGTCGCCGGCGTGCCGTCGGGCAGCCGGCCCTGGAACGTCATCATGTTGATCAAACCGCTGTCGGCCGTGACGCGCTCGGGCACGATCTCGGCCAGCGCGCCGAACAGCAGCGGCATGATGAAATGGCCGATCGTGTGCCGTCCGGCCGAGGGGGCGGGCGGCACGGCGTTCAGGATGCAATCGGCCGGCGCCGAAACCGTGATCGGTGCGGTCGCTCCGTCATTATTGGGCAGCTTCGGTGTCGCGACGCATTTCAGCGTGTAGAGCGCCATCGACTTCGTATAGGAGAACGGCACATTGATGCCGGCCCGCACGCAGGGGCCCGTCCCCGCGAAATCGATCGAAACCGTGTCGCCGCGCTTCTCGATCCGGCAGCAGAGCCGGCGCACCTCGTCCAGCGCCTCGACATCGAGTGCGTTGGCATAAATGCCGTCTGGAATGGCGGCGAGCGCCGCACGCACCGCCGCTTCCGTCTGCGAGAGGATCGCATCGGCGATCGGCGCGAGGCTGTCGAGCCCGGCCTCGCCCATGAAATCGAGGAGCTGCCGCCCGACGATCTCGATGCAACTGACATTGGCCATGATGTCGCCGAGCACCTGGTCGGGCACGCGCACATTCAGCGCGATCAGGTCGATCAGGTTCTCGTCGCGTCGGCCGGCGTCGAACAGCTTCCAGATCGGCAGCCGCAGGCCCTCATGGTAGATCTCCGTCGCCGCTGCCGAAAAGCCCATGCCGCCGATATCGGGCAGATGGGTGATGCTCATCGTATAGGCAATGATCGCATCGCCCCGGAAGATCGGCCGCATCACCGCGATGTCGAACATATGCCCGGTGCCGATCACCGGATCGTTCGAGACGACGACATCGCCGGGCCGGAGCGTCTGCGGCGGGTGCTTGGCCAGCATCGCCGCCATGGTCACCGGGGCGGTGCCGATGAAGACAGGAATGCATTTCGTGCTCTGCGCGATCATCCGGCCACGCGCGTCGAACAGCATTACCGACAGGTCGAGCCCCTCGCGCACCAGCGTCGAGAACGAAGTGCGGATCAGGGCGGCGGCGCCCTCGTCAACGATCGAGATCAGCCGATCCCAGCCGATGGCGATATCGACCGGATCGAGCGCGCGCGCCGTCATGATGCGGCTCCGATTTCGGCGACGAGGTTGTAGCGCTCATCGACCACCGCGACATCGCCGGCATCGAGCAGGCAGGTCGATTCCGGCTCCTCGATCAGCGCCGGTCCGGTGATCGTCATGCCCGGCGAGAGGGACAGGCGCTCATGCACCGGGCAGGTGACATAGCCGCCGAGGATCGGGAACCAGGCCGCCCGTTCGCGCTTGATCGAACTCCCGCTCGAACCGGCGGCATCCGGCGAGGTCATGAAACGCTCTGGAGCCGGCCCGCTGGCCTCGACCTTCCAGCCGACGATCTCGATCGGGCCAGGCAAATTGGCGTGGAAGATCTCGCGATAGCGCGCGGCGAAGAGGCCGGGCAGCAGATGCAGCAGCTCCGAAGGCGAGGCATAGGCTGGAAGCGGCACCTCGATATCATGGCCTTGGCCGAGATAGCGCATGTCGACCCGCCGCTCGCGGGCGATCTGCGATGGCAGCACGCCGCAGGCCAGCAGCGGCGCCGCGGCCTCGGCCTCGAGTTCGCCCAGCACCGTCGCGATCTCGTCCTGCGCCAGATGGTCGAGCCGGCGCGGGAAGGCCCGCATCGTCTCGAAGGACTGCGCACCCGACAGCATGCCGAAGGCCGACATCACGCCCGCGCCGGCCGGGAAGATCACGCGGGGTACTCTGAGCTTGCGGGCGATGCGCGCGGCATGGATCGGCCCGCCGCCGCCGAAAGCGACCATGCTGCAGTTCCGATAGTCGAAGCCGCGCTCGGTCGCGTGCATCCGGAAGGCCCGGGCGATGTCCTCATTGGCGATGTCGTGGATGCCCCAGGCGGCGCGCTCCAGCGAAAGCCCTAGCGCCGTGCCGACTCCGTCCGCGATCGCTCTCTTGGCAGCCTCGACATCGAGCGCCATCCGCCCGCCGAGGAAGGAGCCGCTGTCGAGATAGCCGAGCACGAGATTGGCGTCGGTCAGCGTCGGCTGGGTTCCGCTCCGGCCATAGCAGGCCGGCCCCGGATCGGCCCCGGCGCTGCGCGGGCCGACGCGCATGCGGCCGAGCGCATCGAGCGAGACGATGCTGCCGCCGCCGGCGCCGATCTCGGTCATGTCGATCACCGGGATCTGCAGCAGCAACCCGCTGCCGCTGCGGTATTCATAGGCGTGCGCTGCCTCGAAGGTGTAGCTGCGCAACGGCTTGCCCTGCCGCACCAGCGCGCCCTTGGCGGTGGTGCCGCCGAGATCGAAGGACAGGATGCTGTCGCGGCCGCTCTCGACGCCGAAGCGCGCCGACATCAGCACGCCGGCGGCAGGACCGGATTCGAGCAGGCGAACCGGATAGCGCCGCGCCGTCTGCGGCGTCATCAGCCCGCCGCTGGAGCCGATGACCCAGAGCCGCCCGCCAAAGCCCATCGCGGCGAGCCCATCCTCCAGCCGCGATAGATAGCTATCGACCAGCGGCTGCGCATGGGCATTGGCGCAGGTCGTGGTCCAGCGCTCGAATTCGCGCCGATAGGGAAAGACGTCGGCCGAATGCGAGATGTGGAGCTGAGGATAGAGCGCCTGCGCGATCTCGCGACTGCGCACCTCATGGGCGTCGTTGGCATAGGCGTGCAGGTAGCAGATCGCCAGCGCCTCGATGCCCTCCTGCTCGACCAGCCGGGTCACGGCCTCGCGCACGGCATCCTCGTCGAGCGGCGTCAGCACGCAGCCATCATGGCGCAGGCGCTCGGGCACCTCGGCGCGATGGGCGCGCTCAACCAGCGGCTCGGCAAACAGCAACCGCATGTCGAACAAATCGTAGCGCTGCTCCTTGCCGATATCGAAGAGGTCGCGGAACCCTTCCGTCACCAGCATGCCGGTACGGGCGCCGCGCCGCTCGATCAGCGCATTCGTCACCAGCGTCGTGCCGTGCACGATCTCGCTCAGCTCCGCGAGCGCGATCCCGGTCTCAGCCAGAATCCGCCGCGTGCCCTCCAGTACGGCAAAGGACGGGTCCTTCGGCGTGGTCAGCTGCTTGTGGACGCCAACGCGGCGACCGGCGCCATCGACCAGCGCGAAATCGGTGAAGGTGCCGCCGATATCGACGCCGAGCCGCAAGCGACCCGCGGCGTGCCCGGCGAGAGGGGAGGCTGGCGATCCGCTCATGCCCGGGCGCGCAAACCCACGATCACCCCGTCCGCGACCTGCATATCCAGCAATCCCCGCCAAGCCCGGCATGGTTGCCGACAGGGCCGAGCCTGCGCAGCTGACCCCCGACTGTCAATCCGGCGGGCGCTGTCGCTTTGGGCGATCGGCCGCAATTCTGCCCGGCGGTTGGGCAGCCGTGGCGTGAACGGCCATGGTGCTGCCGGCTCAGGACGTGAGGGCCTGCACAGCCGAGTCGCGCAGGCTCTGCACCAGCAGTTGCGCCGGCCGGCTCAACCCGTCCGGCCGCGTGGCGACGACGAAGCGGCGCTTCGCCCAGGCGTCGCTCAGCGGAATGACCGCGAGCCCGAGCGCCTGCTGGATCGGGCCGGCTTCCTCGCGCGGCACGATCGCAAGCGCGAGCTGGGCCGCGACGACGCGGTAGGCGGCATCGACCGTCGAGACCTGGATGCGGTAGCGCATCTGCTTGCCGACTGCTGCGGCCGCGTTGCGCTGCGTCGTCTTCATGATGCTACGGGCGACGATATCGACATGCTCGTAGTCGATCGTATCCTCGAAGGAGACCATCTCCCGTCCGGCCAGCGGATGGTCGGGATGCACGACGATGGCGAGATGGTCGCCATGATAGGGCAGGGTGCTGAGGCTCCCGAGATCGACCGCATCCCAGCAGACGCCGATATCAGCCCGCCCTTCCTCGACGCCGCGCACCACCTCCCAGATCTCGCGCTCCTCCAGGCTGACGCGGACATCGCGATAGCGCTTGGCGAAGAGGCCGATATCCCGTGGCAGGACCTGCGCCACGGCCGATTTGCTGCCGAAGACGCGGACATGGCCCTGGACGCCATCGGCAAAGGCGCCGAGCTCGGCCTTCATGCGGTCGAGCAGCAGCAGCGATTCGCGCGCATAGCGCCACAGCGTCTCGCCCGCCGGCGTCGGCGAAACACCGCGACGGCCACGCTCCAGCAACGCGACGCCCGCCTCAGCTTCCATCTGGCTGATGCGCTTGCTGACCGCCGAGGGCACGATCGCCTCCCGCCTCGCTGCGGTGGCGATATTGCGCTCCTCGCAGACCGCGATGAAGAGCCGCAGCGAGACCGGATCGAAGCTTCGCATGGGTCATTTCCAAGTCGACACAGGCATCTCAAATGGGAACGCCTCGCATGAAAAATGACCATTCCTGCGATGGCTGACAAGCTGCGCGGATTTCCTATGATCCGGCCAACGATAAATCGGGGAGGATATGGAATGCGCACAAGTCTCTTGGCGTCCGTCGTGGCTCTCTTCGCTTCTTTTCCTGCTCAGGCGCAGGATTTCCCCAAGCGGCCGATCACGATGATCGTTCCATTCGCGGCCGGCGGTCCGACCGACACGGTGGCGCGCGTCACGGCCGAAAACATGAGCCGCCTGCTTGGCCAGTCGATCATCGTTGAGAACATCGCGGGTGCCGGCGGGACGACAGGCAGCCTCCGCGCCGTCCGCGCGGACCCTGACGGTCACACGTTGCTGCTGCACCATCTTGGGCTTGCGACCGCCGTCACGCTCTATCGCAAGCTCGCCTTCGATCCGACGAGCGATCTGAAGCCTGTCGGCGTGGTCTCGGATGCCAACATGGCGATCATCGCACGGCCGGATTACGCCGCTGCCACGATGGCCGAGCTCGCGGCCGATATCCGCAAGCGCGGCGACCAGATCACCTTCGCTCATGCCGGGCTCGGCGCGGCCTCCCAGCTCTGCGGCATGCTGCTCATGTCGCAGCTCCAGAAGCAGATGACGGTGGTGCCCTTCCGGGGCGGCGGCCCCGTGCTCCAGGCGCTGACCGGCAAGCAGGTCGATCTCGGCTGCGAGCAAGCGACGACGGCGGCGCCCCAGGTCCAGTCCAACAGCGTCAAGGCCTATGCCGTAACCAGCGCCAGCCGCCTGCCCTCGATGCCGACGGTGCCGACGGCCGCCGAAGGCGGCGTGAACGGTCTTGAGATCAGTGTCTGGCACGGTCTCTACGTTCCGGCCAAGACGCCCGACGCGATCGTCCAGATTCTGTCCAAGGCACTGGGTGAGGCCCTTCGCGACCCGACACTGGTCAAGCGTTTCGCCGATATCGCCACGGATCCGACGCCGACCAAGGCCACGCCCGCCGCCCTCGCCGCGACGCTCAAGAGCGACATCGAGCGCTGGCGGCCGCTGATCAACGCAGCCGGCCAATACGCCGACTGACTTTCCCCACCTAGCGCGTCAATCAATCAAGGAACTAGCCTTCTCATGCGTATCGTCGACATCCGCGAGCGGACCGCTCCGATCGCCTCTCCCATCGCCAATGCCTTCATCGACTTCTCGAAGATGACGCTCAGCCTCGTTGCGGTCGTCACCGACGTCGTCCGCGACGGCAAACCGGTGATCGGCTACGGCTTCAACTCGAACGGGCGCTACGGCCAGGGCGGGCTGATCCGCGAGCGCTTCGCCCCCCGCATCCTCCAGGCGGCGCCCGACAGCCTGCTCGACGCCGATGGCGACAACCTCGATCCGGCCAAGGTCTGGGCCGCGATGTTCACCAATGAGAAGCCCGGCGGCCATGGCGAGCGCTCGGTCGCGATGGGCACGATCGACATGGCGGTCTGGGACGCCACCGCCAAGATCGCCGGCAAGCCGCTCTTCCGGATGTTGGCCGAGCGTGCGGGCGTCACCGCCGACCCCAGGGTCTTCGTCTACGCCGCCGGCGGCTACTACTACCCCGGCAAGGGGCTGGAAGGCTTGGCGGCCGAGATGCAGGGCTATCTCGACCGTGGCTATACGGTCGTGAAGATGAAGATCGGCGGCGCCCCGCTGACTGACGACTGCAAGCGCATCGAGACGGTGCTGAAAATGCTGCCGGCCGGTTGCAGGCTCGCAGTCGATGCCAATGGCCGCTTCGATCTGGACACGGCGATCGCGTATGCGAGGGCGCTGCGGCAATACGATCTGTTCTGGTACGAGGAAGCCGGCGATCCGCTCGACTACGAGCTTCAGGCAAAGCTGGCCGAGCATTATCCCGGCCCGATGGCAACCGGCGAGAACCTGTTCTCGATGCAGGATGCCCGCAACCTGATCCGCTATGGCGGCATGCGGCCGGACCGCGACTGGCTGCAGTTCGACTGCGCGCTCAGCTACGGCTTGGTCGAGTACCTGCGGACGCTGGAGATGCTGAGGCAGAACGGCTGGTCCTGGCGCCGCTGCATCCCCCATGGCGGCCATCAGATGTCGCTGAACATCGCCGCCGGTCTCGGCCTCGGCGGCAACGAATCCTATCCCGACCTGTTCCAGCCCTATGGCGGCTTCCCGGACGGCGTGCGCGTCGAGGCCGGCCATATCGTCATGCCCGACCTGCCGGGCATCGGCTTCGAGGGCAAATCGGACCTGATCAGCGAGATGCGCAGCCTCGCCGCCTGAGCGGCGCGGCTCAGATCACCTGCCGGCTCGACCCTTCGACGAGGACGTAAGGCTCCCCGCCCGCCAGCGTTTCGACGCGGGCGCGGACGCCATAGACCTCGTCGAGCAGGGCCGGCGTCACGATGATGCGGGGATCGCCCAGCGCCACGAGCCGCGCATGGGCCAGCACCATCACCCGGTCGGCGAAGCGCAGTGCCTGGTTGAGGTCGTGGATCGAGACCAGGATCAGCATGCCGCGCTCATGAGCCAGCCGGCGCACCAGGCTGAGCACCTCGAACTGGCGGTGCAGGTCGAGCGCGCTGGTCGGCTCGTCGAGCAGCAGGATGTCGGGCTCGCGCGCCAGCGTCTGGGCGATCGAGACGAGCTGGCGCTGCCCGCCCGAGAGTTCGCCGAGGCCCCGGAAGGCCAGATCGCTGATCTCGAACTCATGCAGAACGCGGTCGATGCGCTGGAGTTCGTCGTCGCTGACCGACCAGGAGCCGCCCTGCTTGAGCGCGAGCAGGATCGATTCATAGACGCTCAGCACGGCATTCACCGCCGTATCCTGCGGCAGGTAGCAGGTGCTCGGCTGGAGCCGGCCGGGGACGCGGCTCTCGCCAGAAATCGTCACCTCGCCTTCGCCGCCGGCGAGGCCGGCGATGCGGCGAAACAGGCTCGATTTGCCGGCCGCATTGGCACCGATGACGGCCACCACCTCGCCGCCCCGGAGTTCATGGGCGTCGACATCCTGCAGCACCCGCCGCCGCCCGTAGGAGACGCCGACGCCAGCCAAAGAGAGCCTCACCATGCGCGCTTCCGGCTCGTCATGATCAGGCTGAAGAAGAACGGCACGCCGATCAGCGCGGTGACGATGCTGATCGGGAAGATCAGCCCGGGGATCAGCGACTTCGAGACGACCGAGGAGGCCGAGAGGATCGCGGCGCCGGCCAGCGCCGAGGCCGGCACGAAGAAGCGCTGGTCCTCGCCGATGACCATGCGCGCGATATGCGGACCGACAAGCCCGATGAAGCCGATCGTCCCGACGAAGGAGACCGGAACGGCGGCGAGCAGGCTGACCAGCAGCATGATCTCGAGCCGCAGCCGCCTGACGTTGATGCCGAAGCTCGCGGCCTTATCGTCGCCGAGCCGCAGCGTCGTCAGTGCCCAGGCCCGGCGGATGAAGAACGGCAGGGTGAACACCAGCACCGCCGTGGTGATCGCGAGCTTCTGCCAGCTCGCCTTGGTCAGCGAGCCCATCGTCCAGAACACGACGGCGCCAAGCGCCTGTTCCGAGGCGAAGAACTGCAGCAGCGCCAGCAGGGCGTTGAAGGTGAAGACCAGCGCGATGCCGAGCAGGATCACGGTCTCGGTGGTGACGCCGCGCGACTGGCTCAGCACATGGATGAGCATGGCCGCGCCCATCGCCATGATGAACGCGTTGATCGGCACGATGTAGTCGGCCGCGACCGGCAGCAGGCCGACGCCGAAGACCAGCGCCAGCGCCGCTCCGAAGCTCGCTGCCGCCGAGATGCCGAGCGTGAACGGGCTGGCGAGCGGGTTGTTCAGGATGGTCTGCATCTGCGCGCCGGCGACGGCCAGCGAGGCACCGGTGACGACCGCCATCAGCGCGACCGGCAGCCTGATGTCCCAGATCACGACGCGCAGCGCCGCCGTCGCCTCAGCCGGGTTCAGCAGCGTCCGCAGCACCTGGCCTGCATCGTAGCGCGCCGGCCCCAGCATCAGGTCGACGATGAAGCTCGCCAGCAGCAGTCCGAACAGGCCGAGCAGGATCAGCCGCCGCCGCAGCGTCAGGGCGCGATAGGCCACACGGCCTTGGGGCGTCTCGCGGGCGACGGTGGCGCTCATCGCCGGCTTACTTTGGCTGGCTGGTTCACTTGCGCTCGAGGCTCACCCAGTAGCCCGGCTCATAGGGCAGCGGCAGGAAGCGCTCATGCAGCGTCTTCAGCGTGGCGTCGGCGTCGACGTCCTTGAACAGCTCCGGATGCAGCCATTTGGCGATCTCCTGGATCGCCACGAACTGGTAGGGGCTGTTGTAGAACTGGTGCCAGATCGCATGGACACGGCCGTTCTTCACGGCCTGCGTCTGGCTGAAGGCAGGGCGCATCGTCAGGCCGGAGAGCTTGCGGCGGGCCTCGACGGCATCGGTGCCGGGACCGAGCCCGACCCAGGCGCCGCCGGGCACATAGGCGCCCCAGTTGCCGCCGGTGATGATCACGACCTCTGGATTGGCGGCGACGACGGCTTCCGGATTGACCGTGCCGAAGGTGCCGGGGATCAGGTCGGAGGCGAAGTTCTTGCCGCCGGCGATCTCGACCATCTTGCCGAAATTCTCGCTGCCGAAGGACATGCAGCAATCGTCGGAATAGCCGCCGGCGCGCTCCATCATGACGAGGGGGCGCTTCAGCCCCGGCGTCTTGGCGAGCCGGTCGGTGACGCGAGCGATTTCGTTGGCGCGGAAGGCGATGAAATCCTCCGCGACCGTCTCCTTGCCGAAAAGCTTGCCGATCACCCGCATCGACGGCTCGGTGTTCTGGAAGGGCTTCTCGCGGAAATCGACATAGACGACGGGGATGCCGACGGCCGCGAGCTTGTCGACCAGGCTCGCCTCGTCGCTGGCGACCTTCGCCTCGACATTGAGGAAGAGCACGTCGGGCTTCAGCGCGATCGCCTGCTCGATGTCGAAGGCGCCTTCCTTCATCCCGCCGAAGCTCGGCAGCTTCGCGATATCCGGATAGCGCGCGAGATACTGCTTGTAGCTGTCGGGGTCGGCCTTGGGCAGATCGTCACGCCAGCCGACGACGCGCTTGAACGGGTCGTCCTTGTCCAGCGCGGCGACGAAATACATCTGCCGGCCTTCGCCGAGGATGACGCGCTGGACCGGAGCCTCGACCTCGACCTTGCGGCCGAGCACGTCGGTGACGGAGACTTTCGCGGCCCATGCGGAAGCGGGCGCCATGGAGAGCGACGCGGCGAGTGCGGCCGCGCCGAGAATTGCGCGCAGGAACAGCATGAGAAGACCTCCGGACGAAGTCGCTGGCTCCTAGGTCCGCCCCTCCGGAGGGTCAAGATTTATCTTCTGGAACTATTACAAACAAAAACAATGACTTCGGCGCCTTGAGAGCGGCTGCTCGGGAGATTGGACGGGTGGCTTGCCTTCGATGCCGCTTTCGTGGTTCTCGATACGCGTCCCAAGAACCGAAAAGCCCGGCCATGACCGCACTGCATCACAATCTCAGCCTCAAGGACGAAATCCGCGACTACTGGTCGATGCGGTCGGAGACGTTCGACAGCCAGCCAGGGCACGAGATTTTCTCGAGCGAAGAGCGGCAGGCCTGGCTCGCGCTGTTTTCGCGCCATCTTGGCCCCGCGCCGGCCGGAGGCGCCAAAGCGCTCGATCTCGCCAGTGGAACCGGGGTGATCTCGCTGCTGCTGGCCGAGCTCGGCTATGGCGTCACCGGGCTCGACCTTTCGGAGGCGATGCTCGCCCGCGCCCGCGCCAAGACCGCCGGCAAATCGATCAGGCTCTATGCCGGCGATGCCGAGGACACGCTGGAGACGGCCGACAGCTACGACGCCGTGGCGACGCGCCACCTGGTCTGGACGTTGCCCGATCCCCCGGCCGCGTTCCGGGAATGGCTTCGGGTGCTGAAGCCGGGCGGCCGGGTCGCCATCGTCGATGTCGACATGACCAATCCGCGTCCGGGCAATGGCCGGGCGCTGCGCGTCCTGGCGAAGCTCGTGAAGCGCTTGTCGAAGCCGAAGCCTCCGGCCGCCCATGCCGCGACGCATGACGACATCGTCTCGCGCGTCTATTTCTCGCAGGGCTGCCGGCCGGAGGAGATCGCGCGGCTGCTCGCCGAGGCAGGCTTCGCCGATATCGTGATCGACCGCGATCTCGCCGCCATCCACCGGGCGCAAGGTCGCTTCATGCCGCTCTACCAGCGGCTCGAGCGCGCGAGCCAGGACCGCTTCATCGTCTCGGCCCGCAAGCCGGGCTGAGCGGAGCGGCCAGCACTTCTGGCCGCTCGCGCAGGTCCGTCAGATAGGCTCCGTCAGATCGACTTTGTGACGCCGCCATCGACGCGGATGTTCTGGCCGGTGATGTAGCCGGCATCGGCCGAGAGCAGGAAGGCGATCGTGCCGGCGATCTCGTCGCTGGTGCCGTAGCGCTGCATCGGCACGCGCTGGCGGCGCTCGTCGGTTGCCGGCAGGCTGTCGATCCAGCCCGGCTGGACATTGTTCATGCGGATGTTGTCGGGCGCATATTTGTCGACGAAGATCTTGGTGAAGGCGGCGAGCCCTGCCCGCGCCATCGCCGAGGTCGGGAACATCGCATCGGGCTCGAAGGCCCAGGCCGTGGTGATGTTGACGATCGCGCCGGATTTCTGCGCCTGCATGATCGGCGTCACCAGTCGGATCGCCCTGACTGCGCTCAGGAAATAGACGTCGAGCCCGCGCTGCCAGTCCTCGTCGGTGATGTCGAGGATGGCGGCCCTCGGTCCGTGGCCGGCGCTGTTGACCAGCGCATCGACGCGGCCCCAGCGCTCGACCGTTAGGTCGACCAGGCGCTTGACGTCGTCCTGCGACAAATTCGAGCCGGTGACGCCGATCCCGCCGAGTTCCTTGGCTAGCGCCTCGCCCTTGCCCGAGGAGGACAGGATCGCGACCTGGTAGCCGTCCTTCGCGAGGCGCCGCGCCGTCGCCGCGCCCATGCCGCTGCCGCCGGCCGTGACGATCGCTACTTTCTTGGTCATGTCCGGTTCCTCGGATTGCTGGATTCGCAACCGTTCTAGAACCTCGTGGAGCGAAGCGGAACCGGCGCCACGCGCCTACCGGGTCGGCTCGTCGTCGGGATGGCTAAGCTCGCAGAACCAGCCGCCGAGATATTTGACCGCCGGCGCCTTGGGGTCGGGCACCGGCGTGCGGGCTTCCACCGCGGCGCGGAACGGCTCGGTGTTGTCCTGCGGCACGAAGCCGAGATGGCCGGCGCCGCTGTTGTCGACCGGCTTGGCGGGGTTGTCCGATATCCCGAACGCGATGCTGTGCCCGACGCGCGGCGCGGTCAGCGCTGCCGTGACCAGCCGGACGCAATCGTCGAAGGAGAGATAGGACCAGAGCATTCGCCGGTCGGCCGGCTCCGGGAAGGACGAGAAGATGCGCAGGCAGGCCGTCTCGATCCCGAACTTGTCCCAGTAGAGCCGGCTCAGGCTCTCGACGAAGGTCTTCGACACGCCATAGAGCCCGTCGGGCCGCACCGGCGCATCGACGCCGATATGGGCTTCGAGTTCGTGATAGCCGATCGCATGAACCGAGGAGGCGTAGACGACCCGGCGCACGCCATGTTTCCGGGCGCCCTCATAGACATGATAGGAACCGCGGATGCAGGAATCGAGGATCGTCTGCCAGCCGGTTTCCATCGGCGCGCCGCCGAAATGCACGATCGCGTCGCAATCCTTCGTCGCCGCGATCGTCGCCTCCATGTCGGCGAGGTCGAAGATCGCCGCTTCCTCGTTGTCGGCGAGATCACCCAGCGGCTCGCGATCCGCCAGGCGGATCGTCCTGGCGAGCGGGGCCAGGCCCTGGCGCAGGCGGGAGCCGAGCCGGCCGGCCGCACCGGTCAGCAGGATGCGGTCATAGCGGGGTGTCGAAGGCAAGGGGCTTCTCCAGGGGCTGGTCTGGCCGCGAAGTCATGCACCCCGGTCCCGCCGTTGCAAGCACCGGATTCGGCATGGGGGCTGCGCGTGGCAGGACTTGAACTGGAAGAGCCTGCAACTGGCCGGGCTGGCTCGGCAGCCGATCGTCAGGCGAGGAAGAAGTCCACCGCTTGCTCCACCACGGCCGGCTGATGCGCGTGCGGCCCGTCATACTCGATATAGGTCACGTCATAGCCCGCCGCCTTGAGCTTGGCGGAATGGAAGCGGCCGCTGCGGTCGATCGGGATCTGCTCGTCCCGTGTCCCGTGGGAGATGAAGACGCGGGGCGCGCCGCTCTGCAGATGCACCGACATGAACCCGGCCGACGAGGCCACGACATGGGTCACGAACTGCCCGTTGGTGAGGCCCAGCGAGAGCGCATAGCTGCCGCCATCGGAATGGCCGGCGAAGACGAGGCGGGCCGGGTCCAGCCGGAAGCGCGAGGCGACCTCGGCCAGCGCCGTGTCGAGCCGCTCGCGGTCGGGTCCGTTACCGCCGATCACGATGTCCCAGGTCGGAAACACCGACTGCGGCACGAGCAGCAGAAAACCCCGCGCCTCGGCATGCTGCTGCAGCATCGGCAGAATCCTCCCCGCGCTGCCGCCGCCGCCATGGAACAGCACGACCAGTGCCGTCGGGCTGCGCGGATCGATGCCATGCGGCACGTAGAGAGTCGCGTCGCGGGTCTCGAACAGGCCAAGCGGGTTCGGCCCGGCCGGCAGGGGCACCTTGCCCGGCAGCCGATGGACGAAATCGAGCCGGCCCATCAGATGGGGGTGGTTCATGAGATCGAGGAGGGTCATGCCGCCGCCTCTGGTCGTGGGCAGGGACGTCCATACCGCCTGGCGCGACAATGACCTGGATGGCCGGCGGCCATTCGGCAATGCGCTGTCTGCCACATTGGGCGATGGCGCGGTTATCCGGTCATGGAGAGGCGGCCCGCATGTCGGCGCGCCGCCTCTCCTGTGTCAGGTCAAAGTCGTCACGCTCAGACGGCGTTCGCCTGATGCAGTTCCTCGATCTGCTGCGCGGTGTAGCCCAGATCCTGCAGCACCTCGTCGGTGTGCTCGCCCAGCAGCGGGGACGCCTTCACATTGACGTCCATATCCGAGAACTTGATCGGGCTGCCGACCGTCAGATAGGTGCCGAGCTGCGGGTGCTGCACTTCGACGACCGTGCCGCTGGCCCGCAGCGACGGATCGACGGAGATCTCCTTCATGGAGAGCACCGGCGAGCACGGGATGTCGAACTTGCGCAGGATGTCGACGGCCTCGAACTTGGTCTTGTCGGCGAGCCACTCCTCGATCGTGCCGAAGATGGCCATGATCTTGTCCTGGCGCGCCCGGGCCGTCTTGTAGGCCGGATCGTCGATCCACTCTTCCTTGCCGATGGCCTTGCAGATCGGCGCCCAGGCGTGGCCCTGGATGGTGAAGTAGATATAGGCGTTCGGGTCGGTCTCCCAGCCCTTGCACTTCAGCACCCAGCCCGGCTGACCGCCGCCGCCGGCATTGCCGCCACGCGGCACGACGTCCGAGAACGTGCCATGCGGATACTGCGGATACTCCTCGAGGAAGCCCAGCGCATCGAGGCGCTGCTGGTCGCGCAGCTTGACGCGGCAGAGGTTCAGCACCGCATCCTGCATCGAGACCGCGACCTTCTGGCCCTTGCCGGTCTTGTTGCGCTGATGCAGCGCCGTCAGGATGCCGATGGCGAGATGCATGCCGGTGTTGGAGTCGCCAAGAGCAGCAGCGCTGACCGTCGGGGGACCGTCCCAGAAGCCGGTGGTCGAGGCGGCGCCGCCGGCGCACTGCGCGACGTTCTCATAGACCTTCAGGTCTTCATAATGGTGGCCGTCGCTGAAGCCCTTGACCGAAGCCACGATCATGCCGGGGTTGAGCTCGTTGATCCGCTTCCAGGAGAAGCCCATGCGGTCGAGCGCGCCAGGGCCGAAATTCTCGACCAGAACGTCGCTTTCCTTGATCAGCTTCTCCAGGACTTCCTTGCCCTGCGCCGTCTTGGTGTCGAGCGTCAGCGAACGCTTGTTGCTGTTCAGCATGGTGAAATAGAGCGCGTCGGCGCCCTCGACATGGCGAAGCTGCGACCGCGTGACGTCACCGGCGCCCGGACGTTCGACCTTGATGACGTCGGCGCCGAACCACGCCAGCAACTGCGTGCAGGCCGGACCCGCCTGGACGTGCGTGAAGTCGATGATCTTGATACCTTCGAGCGGCTGGCTCATAGCGTTTGGTTCCTCCGGACTGCTTCAGGTTAAGTCTCTGAATATTTTGGCGTTTGGTCTTCACTAGCTTGGAGTGGAAACACCCAGTTCCTTCGCCTTGTTCTGGGTGGCCTCGGCTTCAAGTTCTGCCAGGCGACGGCGCATCTGGCGGTCTTCGGTCCAGCGCTGGGTGTCGTCGCGAATGACGGCGGTGATGCCGGTGACCGTGTTGGCGGCGTCGAACATCAGGCCGACGGTGAAGGCGATCGACAGCGGGCGGCCTTCCTTGTGGATCGCAGGCACCCGCAGTACGTCGGCGCCGTAGCGCGTCTGCCCCGTGCGCATCGTCTTCTCGTAGCCGGCCCAGTGCCGCTCGCGCTGCCGCTCCGGCGTGATCAGATCCAGCGACTGACCCAGCGCTTCGGCTTCCGTGAAGCCGAAGATCCGCTCCGCCGCCAGGTTCCAGACCGTGATGATCCCCTGCGCATCCGACACGACGATTCCGTCGCCTGCGCGGGCCACCAACTGAGCAAAATCAACCGACTGCGACAAGGCGGTGTTCACGAATTCATTCTTCCTCGGCACGACGTCACCGGAGCGACCGGCAACTCCGGCAGGCCGAAGTGCAGTGCCATTTCTCTGGTATTTGGCATTCCCAATTATTGGTATGCCAGCGCCGATGAGGCGTCAAGGGGACTGGTGACGACGCCCGGCGCGCTTGGGCGAAGGCCTCTCCGGCCGCCTTGCTCGACTGAAGCCATTTGCGATGGCGCTTGACGGCATCCAATGTTGGCATAATGTATACCAACTATAAAAGATCCTGCGATGCGGGGCGTGAAGGAGGGGAAAGCGATGAAAATCCACGAGTTTCAGGCTAAAAAACTGCTCGCGCCCTATGGCCTTCGCGTGCCCGATGGGGGCGTCGCGATTACCTCCCGCGAGGCCGGCGAGATCGCCGGCCGCCTCGACGGGCGCGGCGTCATGGTCAAGGCCCAGATCCATGCCGGAGGACGCAAGCATGCCGGCGGCATCCAGCGTGTCGACGGCCCCGAAGCGGCAGAGGCCGCGGCTAATCAACTGCTTGGCCGGGTGCTGACGACGGCGCAGACCGGGCCGGAGGGGCTGACGGTCAGGCGCGTCCTGGTCGAGAGCGCCATCACGGCGGTCCGAGAACTGCATCTCGCCTTGTTGATCGACTCCTCCTCCGGAGAGCTGACGCTGATCGGCAGCGCCAAGGGCGGCGCCGATATCGAGGAACAGGCGGCGAGCGGTGCCGTGCGGGTCAATCAGCTCAGGCTCGGTGCCGGGCGCGAGGTGCGCCCCGATGCGGTGGCGCAGTTCGTCGCCGACCTCGCCCTCGACGGTGCGCTGCATGCGCAGGCCTGCGCGCTGATCGACGGGCTGCAGCAGGCCTTCGTCGAGCTCGATGCGAGCCTGATCGAGATCAATCCCCTGGCGGTCACGGAAGCCGGCACGCTGATGGCGCTCGACGTCAAGATGGTGCTCGACGACAACGCCCTGTTTCGGCATGCCAATCTCGCAGCTTTGCGCGACGAGGACGAGACCGATCTCGTCGATCTGCAGGCCCAGCGCCATCAGCTCAACTATGTCCAGCTCGATGGTGATATCGGCATGGTCGCCAACGGTGCCGGGCTCGGCCTGGCGACGCTCGACATGGTCGTGGCGGCCAAGGGACGGCCGGCCAATTTCATGGATATCCGCACGACGGCCAAGAGCCTCGACATTGCCCATGGCTTCCGCTTGCTGCTCGACAACCCGTCGACGCGCGCCATCCTGATCAACGTCCATGGCGGCGGCATGCAGCCCTGCGACACGATCGCGGAGGGGTTGGGCATCGCCATGCGGCGCACCGGCCGTTCGCTGCCGCTGGTGGTCAGGCTCGCCGGCAACAACGCAGATTTCGCCCGCTCGCGGCTGCGGAATTTCGGCTGCGCGGTGATCGATTGCCCGGACATGTGGACCGCCGCCGCGAAAGCGGTCGCGCTGGCCGGGAAGGGAGCCTGAGCCATGTCGGTTTTTCTGGATCGCGACACCCGCGTCCTCTGCCAGGGCATGACCGGCTGGGCCGGCACTCACCATGTCACCCGGATGATGGAATACGGCACCCATGTCGTCGGCGGCGTGACGCCCGGCAAGGGCGGCCGCTCGCATCTGAACCTGCCGGTCTATGACCGGGTCGCCGACGCCAGGCGCGAGACCGGCGCCAATGCCAGCATCGTCTTCGTGCCGCCGCCCCATGCCGCTGCCGCCATGATCGAGGCGATCGAGGCCGAGATGCCGCTGGTCGTCACCGTCACCGAGCGCGTGCCGACGCTCGACATGGTCCGGGTGCGCGATGCGCTGAAGGGCGGGCGCACCATCCTGGTCGGCGCCAATTCGCAAGGCATCCTGGTTCCCGGCGTCGGCAAGCTCGGCGTGATGGCGACCGGCAGCGAACGTCCGGGCGGCATCGGCATCATCTCGCGCTCGGCCTCGCTCACCAGCGAGGTCGTGGCGCAGATCAGCGCGGCGAAACTCGGCCAGTCGGCCACGGTCGGTGTCGGCGGCGATGCGATCCACGGTATCCGCATGCGCGAATGCCTGGAGCTTTTCCTGGACGATGCCGACACCGAGGGCGTGGTGCTGATCGGCGAGATCGGCGGCACCGAGGAGGAGGAGGTCGCGGAGTTCATCTCCGGCATCAGAACTTCCAAGCCCATCGTCGCGCTGATCGTCGGCCGTGAAGCACCGCCCGAACGCCGCATGGGGCATGCCGGCGCGCTCACGCTTGGGGGAAAAGGCGATGCGGCCGACAAGATCAAGGCGCTGGAAGCAGCCGGCGTGCGGATCGCCTCGAGCGCTCATCTGGTCGGCGAGACCATCAGGCAGGCGCTCGCGGAGCGGGGGTGAATCTTGCCTTTTCCCGCAAGGGGAGAAGGGAAGAGCATCAATCGCGCCTTGGAAGCTGCCCGCCGATCGACAGGGTGATCTCGTCGGCGGCGCGGCGCACCATCGGGCCGAAGGCGTCGAGCTTGCGCTGCGTCACGCGCACGGCCGGGCCGGAGATCGAGACGCCCGCGATCGCCTCGGCGTGCTCGTTGAAGATCGGCGCGGCGATGCAGCGCATGCCGAGCGTGCGCTCCTCGTCGTCGATCGCCCAGCCGCGCCGGCGCCCTTCCGCGAGTTCGCGCAGCAGCCGGCTGAGATCGGTCAGGGTCTGGTCGGTGAAGCGTTCGAGCCGCCTTGCCGCGCAGATCTGGCGCACGCGGTGCTCAGGAAATTCCGCCAGCAGCGCCTTGCCGACGCCGGAGGTGTGCATGGCGCCGCGGCTGCCGGCTCGGAAGAAGGCGCGCAAGGTGTCATGGCTCTCGACCTGCGAGATGAACACCACCTCGCCATTGTCCTCGATGCCGAGATTGACCGTCTCGCCGCTGGCTTCCATCAGGGCATGCATCGTCGCCCGCCCCATGCTGGCGACACGGCGATTGCGCAGGAAGGCCGAGCCGATCTTGAAGGCTGCGACGCCGACCAGCCAATGGCCGCGATCCGTGTCGTGCTGGACATAGCCGCGGCTCTCCAGCGTCAGCAGGACGCGATGCACGGTCGAGGCCGAGACACCGGAGCGCCGGCCGAGCTCGGTCAGGGTCAGGCCGTCCTCCTCGGCCAGAATCTCGAGCAGCGCCAGCCCCCGGTCCAGCGCCTGGACCGATCCCCCAGTGAGCGCCGCCTTCACCGAACGCGGCCGTCCGCGCCCCTTCCGCTGTTCGACCAGGCTCATGCGCTCTCCTCCCGCCGCGTTCCGAAAACCGACGAAAACACAGCCGTCGCCGCTTGGCGAATAAAAAATGAAATAATTTTTCAGATTAGCGAAATCGGATTCGTGAAAGAAATTCAAGCTATTGATATTCAATGATATTTCATTGGACGTGCGCCGTCAGAATAAGTTTCTGAAAGAAATTGACCAGCCCAGGTCGATGGTATCTGGTATGCCAATCAACAAGCATCTCGCCGGGAGACTGCGCCATGTCGAAAATGAGAGCCGTCGAGGCCGCAGTCAGGGTTCTGGAGCGTGAGGGCGTCACGCAGGCCTTCGGTGTGCCGGGCGCGGCGATCAATCCGCTTTACGCCGCCCTGAAGAGCCGCCAGTCGATCCATCACATCCTGGCGCGCCATGTCGAGGGTGCCTCCCACATGGCCGAGGGCTACACCCGCGCCAAGGCTGGCAATATCGGCGTCTGCATCGGCACCTCGGGGCCGGCCGGCACCGACATGATCACCGGGCTCTATTCGGCCATCGCCGATTCCATCCCGATCCTCTGCATCACGGGGCAGGCTCCCCGGGCGCGTCTCTACAAGGAGGATTTCCAGGCCATCGACATCGAATCGATCGCCAAGCCGGTGACGAAATGGGCGGTGACGGTGCGCGAACCCGGTCTGGTGCCGCGCGTCTTCCAGCAGGCCTTCCACATCATGCGCTCGGGCCGCCCCGGCCCGGTGCTGATCGATCTGCCGATCGACGTCCAGATGGCCGAGATCGAGTTCGATGACGAGACCTACGAGCCTTTGCCGGTCTACAAGCCGGCCGCCTCGCGCCGCCAGATCGAAAAGGCGATGGCGATGCTGCAGGCGGCTGAGCGCCCGCTGATCGTCGCCGGCGGCGGCATCATCAATGCCGATGCCTGCGACCTGCTCGTCGAGTTCGCCGAGCTGACCGGCGTGCCGGTCGTGCCGACCCTGATGGGCTGGGGCGCGATCCCCGACGATCATCCGCTGATGGCGGGCATGGTCGGCCTGCAGACCAGCCACCGCTATGGCAATGCGACGATGCTGGCCTCGGATTTCGTCCTCGGCATCGGCAATCGCTGGGCCAACCGGCATACCGGGTCGATCGAAACCTACACCAAGGACCGCAAATTCATCCATGTCGATATCGAGCCAACCCAGATCGGCCGCGTCTTCAACCCGGATTTCGGCATCGTCTCGGACGCCAAGGCGGCGCTCGAACTGTTCGTCTCCGTGGCGCGCGAGCAGGAGGGCAAGGGCCAGCTCAAGAACCGCAACGACTGGGCGCAAGCCTGCCTCGGCCGGCGCGAGACCATGCTGCGCAAGAGCCATTTCGATAACGTGCCGCTGAAGCCGCAGCGGGTCTATGAGGAGATGAACGAGGCCTTCGGCCGAGACGTCTGCTACATCTCGACGATCGGCCTGTCGCAGATTGCCGGCGCGCAGTTCCTGCACGTCCACAACCCGCGCCACTGGATCAACTGCGGCCAGGCCGGGCCGCTCGGCTGGACCCTGCCGGCGGCGCTCGGCGTGCGGGCTGCCGATCCCGAGCGCGAGATCGTGGCGCTCTCGGGCGATTACGACTTCCAGTTCCTGATCGAGGAGCTCGCGGTCGGGGCGCAGTTCAAGCTGCCCTATATCCATATCGTCGTGAACAACTCCTATCTCGGCCTGATCCGCCAGGCCCAGCGCGGCTTCGACATGGATTTCCAGGTCGGGCTGGCCTTCGACAACATCAACTCGCCCGATCTCGCCGGCTACGGCGTCGACCATGTCGCGGTCGCCGAAGGCCTCGGCTGCAAGGCGATCCGGGTGCGCAGTCCCAACGAGTTCAAGGCGGCCTTCGCCCAGGCCAAGGCCTGGCTCAAGGAGCATCAGGTGCCCGTCGTGATGGAGTTCATCCTGGAGCGCGTCACCAACATCGCGATGGGCACCGAGATCGACAACGTCGTGGAGTTCGAGGAGGTGCTCGACCTGCCCTTGCCATCAGTGACGCAAGCCGAGCTCCAGCCGGCCGAATGACATCCCGGCGCGGCGTCCGTCGCCGCGCCCGGTATCGCCCTTGCCGGCTGGCCTCTGCCGATCCGGCTTTCGCAACGACGGGACAAGACCATGCCGCGCTTTGCCGCAAACCTGACGATGCTGTTCAACGAACTGGAATTCCTCGACCGGTTCCAGGCCGCCGCCGAGGCCGGCTTCACCGGCGTCGAGTATCTGTTCCCCTATCCTTTTGAAAAGCGCGATCTCGCCGCCCGGCTGAAGCGCTGGAACCTGACGCAGGTGCTGCACAACCTCCCGGCGGGGGACTGGGCCGCGGGTGAGCGCGGCATCGCCATCCTCCCCGACCGCATCAGCGAGTTTCAGCGCGGCGTGTTCGAGGCGATCGACTACGCCACGATGCTTGGCTGCAGGCAGGTCAACTGCCTCGTCGGCGTGGCGCCGCCCGGCATCGAGCCCGCCCGGCTTCATGAAACCCTGATCAACAATCTGCGCTTCGCGGCCCATGAACTGGGACAGGAGGGCATCGCGCTGCTCGTCGAGCCGATCAACACGCGCGACATTCCCGGCTTCTTCCTGAACACGACCGCGCAGGCGCTGCGCCTGCTCGACGATGTCGATTCACCCAACCTCTTCCTGCAATACGACATCTACCACATGCAGATCATGGAAGGGGATCTGGCCCGCACGATCGAGGCCAATCTCGACCGGATCGCCCATATTCAGCTCGCCGACAATCCCGGCCGCAACGAGCCGGGCACGGGCGAGATCAACTTCCCCTTCCTGTACCGGCACCTCGACGCCATCGGCTACGCCGGCTGGGTCGGCTGCGAATACAAACCCGCCCGCGGCACGCGCGACGGCCTGTCCTGGCTGCCCGACCGAACGTTGGCGGCCTGACGGACATGGTCGGCGAATGTTGACTGCAAGGAAGGGTGAGTGATGACGAATATCGGCTTCATCGGACTGGGCATCATGGGCCGCCCGATGGCGGAGCACCTGATCGCCGGCGGCCACAGCCTGCATGCCTCGAGCCATCACAAGCCGGTGGCGCCGGAGCTGACCGCCTTGGGCGTCACCGTCCATGCGACGCCCAAGGCGGTGGCGGCGGCAAGCGACGTCGTCATCCTGATGCTGCCCGACACGCCGCAGGTCGATGAGGTGCTGTTCTCGCCCGAAGGCATCGCGGCTGGCCTCTCGGCCGGCAAGATGGTCATCGACATGAGCTCGATTTCGCCGATGGCGACCAAGGATTTCGCGGGGCGGATCGAGGCGGCCGGCGGGCTTTATCTCGATGCGCCCGTCTCCGGCGGCGAGGTCGGCGCCAAGGCCGCCAGCCTGACGATCATGGTCGGCGGCCCGGAGGCGGCGTTCGAGCGCGCCAAGCCGCTGTTCGAGATGATGGGCAAGAACATCACGCTGGTCGGCGGCAATGGCGACGGCCAGACCACCAAGGTCGCCAACCAGATCATCGTCGCGCTGACCATCGAGGCGGTCGGCGAAGCCCTGCTCTTCGCCTCCAAGGCGGGCGCGGATCCCGCCAAGGTGCGCCAGGCCCTGATGGGCGGCTTCGCCTCGTCGAAGATCCTGGAAATCCATGGCGAGCGGATGGTGAAGCGCACCTTCGACCCGGGTTTCCGGATCGGGCTGCACCAGAAGGATCTGAACCTCGCTTTGCAAAGCGCCCGGTCGCTCGGAGTGTCGCTGCCCAACACCGCGACCGCGCAGGAACTCTTCAATGCCTGCATCGCCCATGGCGGCAAGGACTGGGACCATTCGGCCATGGTCAAGGCGCTCGAACTGATGGCGAACCACGAAGTCGCCTGACCACAACAACAACGGGGGAAGCTCCATGAAGATCTGCATCTACGGCGCCGGCGCGATCGGCGGATATATGGGCGTGATGCTGAAGCGTGGCGGCCACGACGTCTCGCTCGTGGCCCGCGGCGCCCATCTGGAGGCGATCAAGGCCAGGGGGCTGACGCTGATCCTCAAACACGAGACGGTGACGGAGCAGATGCCGGCGAGCCGCGATCCGCGCGATCTCGGCCGCCAGGATGTCGTCATCATCGCGCTGAAGGCGCATCAGGCCTGGGAGGCGGCCGAGGACATCAGGCCGCTGCTCGGGCCTGAGACCGCCGTGGTCACGGCCCAGAACGGCGTGCCCTGGTGGTATTTTCACGGGCTCGACGGCGAATATGCCGATCTCAGGCTACGCAGTGTCGATCCCGGCGACCGGCAATGGCGCGCCATCGGCCCGGAGCGGATCATCGGCTGCACGGTTTATCCGGCGACCGAGATCACCGAACCCGGCGTCGTCAAGCATGTCTATGGCGATCAGTTCGGCCTCGGCGAGCCCAACCGCAAGGAGAGCGAGCGGCTGACCCGCTTTGCCGCGGCGCTGACGGAGGGCGGGCTGAAGCCGCGCCTGTTTGCCGATATCCGCGACGACATCTGGCTCAAGCTCTGGGGCAATCTCTGCTTCAACCCGATCTCGGCCCTGACCCATGCGACGCTCGACGTCATCGCGACCGAGCCCGGCACGCGGGCGCTGGCCCGCAACATGATGCTGGAGGCGCAAGGGATCGGCGAGACGCTCGGCGCGCATTTCCGCGTCGATGTCGAGCGCCGCATCGACGGGGCGGCGGGCGTCGGCGCCCATCGCACCTCGATGCTGCAGGATCTCGACAAGGGCCGGCCGCTCGAGATCGATGCGCTGTTGACCGCCGTCCAGGAGATGGGCCGGCTGGTCAAGCTCCAGACGCCCTATATCGACGCCGTGCTCGGGCTGGTGCAGCAGATGGGGCGTGCGAAGGGCGTCTACCCGACCTTTCCGCAGGACTCTTCCCAAGAGGAAAAAGACGCTCACACTGAAGAAACCGTCTCGGAAGAAACCCATCCGGCGGGCCGTCCCGCAGTGGACGAGCGTCAACTGGCCGTCTCATGATGCGCGCGAATCGAAGCCGGTCAGGGCAGGGCACCTGCCGCCGGTCCGGGGCATTGTGAGGACACCGTGAAAAGACAACGACGTGCGAAGATCGTGGCCACTCTAGGGCCCGCGAGTTCCGATGCCGACACCATCAAGCGCCTGTTCGAGGCCGGGGTCGATGTCTTCCGGCTGAACTTCAGCCATGGCAGCAAGGACGACCACCGGGCGCGGCACGACATCATCCGCGCGCTCGAGAAGGAAGCGAATTATCCGATCGCCATCCTGCAGGATCTGCAGGGGCCGAAGATCCGCCTCGGTGCGGTCAAGGACGGCAAGATCGCGCTTCCCACCGGCTCGACGATCAGGCTCGTGCTCGACAAGGCGGCCAGCGATGCCCAGCATCTGCCGCTGCCGCACCCGGAGATCTTCGCCGCGGTCATGCCCGGCCACAACCTGCTCGTCGATGACGGCAAGGTCCGCCTGCAGGTGACCGGCTGCACCAACGACATGATCGAGGCGCGCGTCGTCACCGGCGGCGTGGTCAGCGACCGCAAGGGCGTCAATCTGCCCGACACCGTGCTGGACCTGTCGCCGATCACCGCAAAGGATCGCGAGGACTTGGCCTTCGGGCTGGACCTTGGCGTCGACTGGGTGGCGTTTTCCTTCGTCCAGCGCGCCTCGGATTTGATCGAGGCGCACGCTTTGGTCGGCGGCCGCGCCGGCGTCATGTCCAAGATCGAGAAGCCCTCGGCGCTGACGGCGATCGACGACATCATCGCGCTGTCTGATGCGGTCATGGTGGCCCGCGGCGATCTCGGCGTCGAGATTCCGACCGAGGACGTCCCCGGCGCGCAGAAGGATCTGGTCCGGCTCTGCCGCCTCGCGGGCAAGCCGGTGATCATCGCGACGCAGATGCTGGAATCGATGATCCTGACGCCGACCCCGACCCGCGCTGAAGCCTCCGACGTCGCCACCGGCATCTATGACGGGGCCGACGCGGTCATGCTCTCGGCCGAGAGCGCCTCGGGCCAGTTCCCGGTCGTGGCGGTCGAGACGATGGACCGGATCATCCGCCGCACCGAGCAGCACGGTTCCTATCGGCCGATCATCGAAGCGCTGAAGCCGACGGTCGAACCGATGCCGCAGCATGCAGTCGCGGCCGCCGCCGCCGAAGTCGCCGACGTGATCGGCGCCTCGGCCATCGTCGCCTTCACCCAGAAGGGCACGACCGCCTACCGGATCGCTCGCCAGCGCTCGCCGGTGCCGATCCTCGGCCTGACGCCGGAGATCTCGACCGCGCGCCGGCTCGCGCTGCTCTGGGGCACCTACAGCATCCAGTGCGACGAGGTCGGCGAATACTCGCAGATGGTCGAGCAGGCGGCGGCCCAGGCGCTCGCGGCGGACTACGTCAAGCGCGGCGAGAAGATCGTCGTCGTGGCCGGCGTCCCGTTCGGCCAGGCCGGCAGCACCAACAATCTCAGGGTGGTGGCGGTCTGACGCTTTCGGCTGTCGTCGCCCCCGTTTCCATCAGAAGTCGACAAGGGGGAAGACGATGGCCAGTTCAGCAATCCAGCAGAGGGTCCAGCAGGATCGCCAGGATGCGGCGACCTTCTGGATCCGCTTCTCGCGCGACGGGGTCGAGGGTTTCGGCACGGTCGCGGGCGAGACGGTCGCGGTCCACGTCGGCGATATGTTTGCCGGCGCAGAACCGACCGGCGAGACCGTGCCGCTCGGCGAGGTAACACTTCTGGCCCCGACGGCGCCCTCCAAGATCATCGCGCTGTGGAACAACTTCCACGCGCTTGCCGCCAAGATGTCGATGCCGGCCCCGGTCGACCCGCTCTATCTGATGAAGGCGCCGTCCTGCCTGGCGGCGCCGGGCGCCACCATTCCCCGGCCGCCATCCTATGCCGGTCGTGTCGTCTATGAGGGCGAGCTCGGCATCGTCATCGGCCGGCATTGCAGCGGCGTCACGCCGGAGGCGGCCGGCGATTTCATCTTCGGCTATACCTGCGTCAACGACATCACGGCGGCCGATTTGATCGCGGCCGATCCGACCTTCGCGCAATGGGTGCGGGCCAAGAGCTTCGACGGTTTCGGGCCGTTCGGGCCGGTGGTGGCGAGCGGGCTCGATCCGAGCAGCCTGACGATCCGCACCGTGCTCAACGGCCAGGAGCGCCAGAATTATCCCGTCGCGGACATGATATTCCAGCCGCATGAGCTGGTCAGCCGGCTCTCGCACGACATGACGCTGCTGCCCGGAGACCTGATCTGCTGCGGCACCTCGCTGGGCGTCGGCACCATGAAGGACCCAGTGAACATGGTCGAGGTGACGATCGACGGCATCGGCACGCTGACCAACGGCTTCGTGCAGTAGCCTCGGCTTTCGCGGATCGCGGAAGGCTGGCCTTCAATCGAAGATGTCGGCGTGCTCCACGCTCAATCGAAGATGTCGGCGTGTTCGTCAACATAGGCCGCAAGGCCGAGCGCATGGTCGCGCGACAACTGCTCGGCTTGCACCATGTCGCGGCGCTCCAGCGCCTCGATGATCTTCAGGTGATCGACGATCGAACGGCTGGCGCGGTCGTCGCGGCCGATGGTCATCTGGCGGATGCCGCGCACATGCAGCAGCAGGTTGTCGGTCATATCGACCAGCAATTTCGAGCGGCTGAGCCCGATCAGTGTCTGATGGAAGACGACATTGGTGTCGGAATATTCGGTGACGTGGTCGGAGGGCTTGTGGGCATCGTTGAAGCCCTTGAACAGGATGCGCAGCGTGCCGATCTCGGCATCCGTCGCATGCTGGACCACCAGCCGCGCCGCCATGCTCTCCAGCGCCGCCCAGGCCTGGATCATCTCGACGACTTCGCTCTTGGTCTTCTTCAGCACCATGATGCCGCGGCGCGGCAGCGACTTCACGAAGCCCTCCTGCTCCAGCATGGCGACCGCTTCGCGCACCGGTGTCCGGCTGACGCCGAGCTTCTCGGAAAGCTGGCGCTCGTCGATCCAGGTCGGCTCGGGTGAGCCGTAGATGTCCATGTTGATGATCGCCTGCTTCAGCGCGGCGTAGACTTTCGTCTTGAAGGTTTCCTCGGGCGCGAAACGCTCGAGCACGAGGCTCTGCGCGGAACTCTCCGGCGGAGACTTAAGCCTTGGAACTTTCAAAGGGAGCAACTCCTGCACCAGGCCGAGATGCGCGAGTCGCGCACGCTGGTCTATGTTCATGGTCTACCAGATACCTCGGCTTGGTTGAAATCCCTGTTTCAGGCGCAACCGGCCTTATCGTGCATTTCTGGCGCCAGAACCGGTTCCGCCGCGGCGGTCGATCGCCGCCGTCGCGCGCTTGCCGTCGAATGTCCCGACTTTGAGCGAGATGGGCAGGCCGCGAAGACCGCGTCAGAACGACCACTCGATCTCGGCGACCCGCTGTTTGATCTCGGCGGCCCGTCTTTGCACGGTCATCGGCTGCCGGCGCAGCACGTCGACGAGCGTTTCTCCAAGGCGTGCCGGCGAGGGCGAGACCTTGATGCCGGCGGCTTCCATGGCGGCGATCTTGTCCTCGGCGCCGCCCCCATCGCCCGCGATAAACCCGACCATMGGCTTGCTACGGCCGCGCTTGGCCTCGTCCTTGATGAACTGCGCCGCRTCCTCTTCCGCCGAGCCGCCGATCTCGCCGATCATCACGATCGAGGTCGTCTTCTCGTCGGCGAGGAACATCTCCAGCATGTCGATGAACTCGGTGCCCTTGACCGGGTCGCCGCCGATGCCGACCGCSGTGGTCTGGCCCAGACCCTCGCGCGTGGTCTGGAACACTGCCTCATAGGTCAGCGTGCCCGAGCGCGAGACGATGCCGACCGATCCCGGCTTGAAGATGTTGGCCGGCATGATGCCGATCTTGCACTCGCCCGCCGTGACCACGCCGGGGCAGTTGGGCCCGATCAGGCGCGACTTCGAGCCGACCAGCGAGCGCTTGACCCTGACCATGTCGAGCACCGGGATGCCCTCGGTGATACAGATGATCAGCGGGATCTCGGCATCGATCGCCTCGCAGATCGCGTCGGCCGCGCCCGGCGGCGGCACATAGACCACCGAGGCATCGGCCCCGGTCTTCGCCTTCGCCTCGTGGACGCTGTCGAAGACCGGCAGGCCGAGATGAAGCGAGCCGCCCTTGCCCGGCGAGGTGCCGCCGACCATCTGCGTGCCATAGGCGATCGCCTGCTCGGAATGGAAGGTCCCGTTCTTGCCGGTGAAACCCTGGCAGATGACCTTGGTGTTCTTGTCGATCAGAATGGACATGGATCCTCCCCAGGATCGTTTTCGACTCATCCCGTCGATCTGTGCTCGATCGTTCACCGGGATTGGGCACGTTATTGGCATTTGGCATGCCAATATGAATGGCTGTCAAGAGAGGATGGTTGCAGGCGCAACAAAAAGCCAGAACCTCTTTCGAGATTCTGGCCCAAGGTGGTCGAGGGAGACGAATAGGGTTGGCGGATTATTCCGCTGCGACGCGTGACGGGGCCTCCGTGACGCCGGTCGCACCGGATGCCATGATGGCTGCGATGCGGCTGTCATCGAATTTCAGCACGTCGCGCAGGATCTCGTCGGTATGTTCGCCGAGCAGCGGGGAGCGCGTCACCTCGGTCGGGCTGGCGGAAAGCTTGATCGGATTGCCGACCGAGAGATATTTGCCGCGCGTTGGATGGTCGACCTCGACCACGGTCCCGGTCTCGCGCAGCGACGTCTCCTCGGCGATCTCCTTCATCGACAGGATCGGGCCGCAGGGAATGTGGTAGATGTTCAGGATGTCCATGGCCTCGAACTTGGTCATGGTCATGGTCCATTGCTCGATGCGCCCGAAGATCTCGTTCAGCCGGGGCAGGCGGGCAGCGGGCTTGGCGTAATCGGGATCGGTCTTCCAGCCGGGCTCGCCGATGACGTCGCAGATCGCGCCCCAGACCGGGGTCTGGGTGATGAAATAGATATAGGCGTCGGGGTCGGTCTCCCAGCCCTTGCACTTCAGGATGCGGCCAGGCTGGCCGCCGCCGGAATCGTTGCCGGCGCGCGGCACGGCCTTGCCGAAGGGGATGCCCTCGCCGAACTGGCTGTATTCCTTCAGCGGTCCGTGCTCCAGGCGCTGCTGGTCGCGCAGCTTGATGCGGCAGAGGTTGAGCACGCCGTCCTGCATGGCGCAGTCGACCTTCTGGCCGAGCCCCGACGTCGTGCGATGGAACAGCGCGGTGACGATCCCCAGCGCCAGATGCAGGCCGGTGCCGGAATCGCCGATCTGCGCGCCGGTCACCAGCGGCGGCCCATCGCGGAAGCCGGTGGTCGAGGCCGAGCCGCCGGCGCATTGCGCGACGTTCTCATAGACCTTGCAATCGGCATACGGGCCCGGGCCGAAGCCCTTCACAGAGGCGACGATGAGGCGCGGATTGACCTCATGGAGCCTCTCCCAGGAGAAGCCCATGCGGTCGAGCACGCCCGGCGCGAAATTCTCGACCAGCACGTCGCAGACCTTGGCCATCTCCCAGAGCACTTCCATGCCCTGAGGGTTCTTGGTGTCCAGCGTGATCGAGCGCTTGTTGTGGTTCAGCATCGTGAAATAGAGGCTGTCGGCTTCGGGCACGTCGCAGAGCTGGCCGCGCGTGATGTCACCCGTTCCGGGGCGCTCGACCTTGATCACATCGGCCCCGAACCAGGCGAGGAGCTGCGTGCAGGTCGGCCCCGATTGCACATGGGTGAAATCGAGAATCCTGACGCCTTCGAGCGCTTTCATTGCGTTCTCCC
Organism: Allobosea sp. P2_B12; assembly: GCF_056404835.1. Taxonomy (NCBI): domain Bacteria; kingdom Pseudomonadati; phylum Pseudomonadota; class Alphaproteobacteria; order Hyphomicrobiales; family Alloboseaceae; genus Allobosea; species Allobosea sp. P2_B12. The sequence goes on from NZ_JBFUDG010000005.1 coordinate 355,567, forward strand.
CCTTTCTTGCCGCCGGTTGTCTCCGGCGCCGGCTTGCCTCCGACGCCGGGAACTTCTTCTGTGCAGCTTATTTCTTGCGGACCACGCTTTGCGGGTTGAGGTTGCCGATGCGGCCGCTCTCGGTGCCGGCGGCGGGATCGATCACGGCGTTGATCAGCGTCGGCATGCCGGAATCCATCGCCTTGTCGACGGCGCGCTTCAGCTCGTCGGGCGTGGTCACGTTCACGCCGACGCCGCCGAAGGCCTCCATCATCTTGTCGTAGCGCGCATTCGCGACGAAGACGGTGGTCGCGACATCGCCGCCGAGCGGATTGACGTCGGTGCCGCGATAGATGCCGTTGTTGTTGAAGATCACGATGCAGACCGGCAGATTGTACCGGCAGATCGTCTCGACCTCCATGCCGGAGAAGCCGAAGGCCGAGTCGCCCTCGACGGCGAGCACGGGCTTGCCGGTCTCGATGGCGGCGGCGACGGCAAAGCCCATGCCGATACCCATGACGCCCCAGGTACCGACATCGAGGCGCTTGCGCGGTTGGTACATGTCGATGATGCCGCGCGCGAGATCGAGGGTGTTGGCGCCTTCATTGACGAGGATCGCGTCGGGCCGCTCCTTGATGACGGTGCGCAGCGCGCCGAGCGCGCCATGGAAATCCATCGGCGACGAGTTCTTCAAAAGCCGCGGCGCCATCTTGGCGATGTTCTCGTCGCGCTTCGCGTTGACGGTCGAGATCCAGTCGGCTGGCGGGGCCGGCCATTTGCTGTCGATGCCTTCGAGCAGTGCCGAGACGCAGGAGCCGATATCGCCGACCAGCGGCGCGACGATCTCAACGTTGGAGTCCATCTCCTTGGGCTCGATGTCGATCTGAATGAACTTCTTCGGTGCGTCGCCCCAGGTCTTGCCCTTGCCATGCGAGAGCAGCCAGTTGAGGCGGGCGCCGACCAGCATGACGACGTCGGAATCCTTCAGCACCGTCGAGCGCGCCGCGCCCGCCGATTGCGGATGCGTGTCGGGCAGCAGGCCCTTGGCCATGCTCATCTGCAGGAACGGAATCCCGCTTTTCTCGACCAGCGCGCGAATCTCGTCATCGGCCTGTGCATAGGCCGCGCCTTTGCCGAAGATGATCAGGGGACGCTTGGCGCTCTTCAGCACGTCGAGCGCGCGCTTGACGGCGGAGGGGGCGGGAATCTGGGCAGGCGCCGCGTCGATGACCTTGACCAGCGACTTCTCGCCGGCCTTCGCATCCATCGTCTGGGAGAACAGCTTGGCCGGCAGATCGAGATAGACGCCGCCGGGGCGGCCCGAGACCGCGGCGCGGATGGCGCGGGCCACCGCGATGCCGATATCGGCGGCGTGCAGCACCCGGAAGGCCGCCTTGCACAGGGGCTTGGCGATGGCGAGCTGGTCCATCTCCTCATAGTCGCCCTGCTGCAGGTCGACGATCTCGCGCTCGGACGAGCCCGAGATCAGGATCATCGGAAAGCAGTTGGTCGTGGCATTGGCCAGCGCGGTCAGGCCGTTGAGAAAGCCGGGTGCCGAAACGGTGAGGCAGATGCCAGGCTTCTTCGTCAGGTAGCCGGCGATCGCCGCCGCATTGCCGGCGTTCTGCTCGTGGCGGAACGAGATGACGCGGATGCCCGCAGCCTGCGCCATGCGGCCGAAATCCGTGATCGGAATGCCCGGCACGCCATAGATCGTCTCGACGCCATTGAGCTTGAGCGCGTCGATGACCAGGTGGAAGCCGTCCGTCAGCTCCTGCTCGTCTGCATTCTCGCTGATGCTGTGTAGTATCGCGGACATTCCCATTCCTCCTGAAAATCTTTTTTGAAGCCGGTTGTTTCTTGGTGTTTGCGGTCTGGCTCAGTCGAGCTGGACGTATTTTTCGACATGCGCCCTGAGCTTCAGGGTGTGCTCGCGCACAAGCCGCTCGGCGCGCTCGCCGTTGCGGACTTCCATGGCCTCGACGATCTCCTTGTGATCGATGATCGAGCGACGGGCCCGGTCCTGCTCGGAGATGGTGCGCTCGCGGATGGCGCGCACATGCGTGAACAGGCCGTTGGTGATCTCGGCGATGAGCTTGCAGCCCGACAGGGCAATGATCGCCGCATGGAACCGGATATTGGCGTCCGAATACTCGCCCATATTCGAGTCGAGATCGGCGCTGTCGAACGTATCGACGAGTCGGTGCAGGTTCGCGATCTCGGCGTCGGACGCGACCTGGGTCACCAGTCGCGCGGCCATGCTCTCGAGCGCGGCCCAGACGGTGATCATCTCCAGGACCTCGGCCTTGGTCTTGCGCACGATATAGATGCCGCGGCGCGGCGCGATCCTGACCAGGCCTTCCTGCTCGAGCTGGGCGAGGGCCTCGCGCAAGGGCGTGCGGCTGACGCCGAACTGGAGCGAAAGAGCGCGTTCGTCGAGCCGCAGCTTGGCGCCGTCATCATAGATCTTCATCGCGCCGATCGCGGCTTTCAACGCATCATATGCGCGGCTCTTGAGGCTCTGGACCTCTTCGATCGGCTGGATGTCTAGGCGAGCTCTGACCATTGCGGATCGTGTTCCGTGCCGTCACGACCAGCCGTCTCGAGGCGCATCATGCGCTGGAAAGCGGTGGTTTCTGGCATACCATATAATGAAAGAAGAGAAGCGCGCAACGGCCATTTTCAGGCAACAATATTGCTGCAGCGCACCTAGAAATGGCATATTGCATGCCACGGAATTTCATCTTAGGCTACTTCCAACAAGGTAGGTCGGTTCTGCGCAGGGCATCGCGCGGTCCCAGAACACGCCGTTTTTTGGGGAAATGCGCCATGGATGAACTGAATGCCCTCATAGGCGGCTTTGCTGTCGCCCTCAGCGCCTATCACATCATGCTGATGGTGATCGGCATCACGCTTGGCGTCATTATCGGCGTGTTGCCCGGATTGGGCGGTGCGAACGGCGTCGCCATTCTGCTGCCGCTGACCTTCACCATGGCGCCGACCGCGGCGATCATTCTTCTCACGAGTATCTATTGGGGCGCGCTGTTCGGCGGCGCCATCACCTCGATCCTGTTCAACATTCCCGGCGAACCCTGGTCGGTCGCGACGACGTTCGACGGACATCCGATGGCGCAGAACGGCAAGGCCGACGAAGCGCTCGTCGGTGCCTTCACCTCGTCCTTCGTCGGCGCGATCTTCGCGGTGATAATGATCACGTTCCTTGCGCCGATGGTCGCTAAATTCGCCCTGAAATTCGGCCCGGCCGAATTCTTCGCGGTGCAGTTCCTGACCTTCGCCAGCTTCTTGGGCATGGGGCGCGGCACGGCCTTCAAGACGCTCGCCTCGATGTGCCTCGGCTTCGCGCTAGCCTCCGTCGGTCTCGACGGTATGACGGGCACGCTGAGGATGACATTCGGCCAGGATGAGCTGCTGAACGGTTTCAAGTTCCTCGTCGCCGTCATCGGCCTGTTCGGCATCGGCGAAATCCTGTCCTCGATGGAAGACGGACTCAAGTTCAATGGTCCCACCGCCAAGCTGCGCATGGATGCGGTCATCCGCACCTGGAAGCAGCTTCCCAGGATGTGGCTGACCTTCGTGCGCAGCTGCATTGTCGGCTGCTGGATGGGCATCACGCCCGGCGGCGCGACGCCTGCCTCCTTCATGGGCTATGGCATCGCCAAGCGCCTCTCCAAACAGGGCAAGAATTTCGGCAAGGGCGAGCTCGAAGGCGTGGTCGCGCCGGAGACGGCGGCCCATGCGGCGGGCACGTCCGCGCTTCTGCCGATGCTGACGCTCGGCATCCCGGGCTCGCCGACGGCGGCCGTGTTGCTCGGCGGCCTGCTGATCTGGGGCCTGCAGCCGGGCCCGCTGCTCTTCGTCGAGCAGCCGGACTTTGTCTGGGGCCTGATCGCCTCGATGTATCTCGGGAACGTCGTCGGCCTGATCATGGTGCTGACCTGCGTGCCGTTCTTCGCCGCAATCCTGCGCGTGCCGTTCTCGATCATCGCCCCGGCGATCGTCGTTATCTGCGCGATCGGCGCCTACACCGTGAACAACGCGATGTTCGACGTCTGGATGATGCTGATCTTCGGCGTGATGGGTTATCTGTTCAACAAGCTGCGTTACCCGCTGCCGCCGCTGGTTCTGGCGCTGGTGCTGGGTGATCAGGCAGAGAGCTCCTTCCGGCAGGCGATGCTCGTCTCCCAGGGCGATATCAGCGTGTTCTGGTCAAACTGGCTGTGCGGCGGCATCATGACGCTCGGCCTCGTGATGGCCTTCTGGCCGGCGCTCACAGCCCTGCGGGCCAAGTTCGCGGGAAACGGCGTGGTCGCTCGCCCGGCCTGACCGGTGGTGGCAGCTAACATGGCCGCGCGCAACGTGCGGCCATCGATGACGGCGGTGCCGTCCAACACATCCTCGCAGGAAGACGTCCCTCCGCGAGGCCAAAAATCCAAAAATTTGACTTCATGACGACCAACCGCGGCAGCAAGCCGCCAACAAGGAGAAGCATGATGGTCCGGAGGGGAATATCCAAGGTCCAGGGTATCGCGGCGGTTCTGGCGGCAAGTGCCTGCCTGGCCTCGCCGTCTCTCGCGCAAGGCTGGGAGCCGGCGAAGCCGGTGACCCTGGTCATCCCGGCGGGAACAGGCGGCGGAGCCGACCAGATGGCGCGCTTCATCCAGGGTGTCGTCCAGAAGCACAACCTGATGAAGCAGCCGCTGATCGTCATCAACAAGGCCGGCGGCGCCGGCGCCGAAGGCTTTCTGGAGATGAAGTCTAGCGCCAACGATCCGCACAAGATCATCATCACCCTGTCGAACCTGTTCACGACGCCGCTCGGCACCGGCTCGCCGTTCAACTGGAAGGACATGAAGCCGGTCGCCATGCTGGCGCTCGACCAGTTCGTCCTCTGGGTGAACAACGAGAAGCCTTACAAGACGGCCAAGGAATATATCGAGGCGGTGAAGGCCGGCACCGACCGCCAGTTCAAGATGGGCGGTACGGGCTCCAAGCAGGAAGACCAGATCGTCACGGCGGCGGTCGAACGGCAGACCGGCGGCAAGAAGTTCACCTACGTGCCGTATTCCGGCGGTGGACAGGTCGCGGTGCAGCTCGTCGGAAACCATGTCGATTCGACCGTCAACAACCCGATCGAGGCGGTGGCGCAATGGCGCGCCGGACAATTGCGAGCGCTCTGCATCTTCGACGCCAAGCGCTCGACCTACACGGCGAAGGTCACCGACAAGGAAGCATGGGGCGATATTCCCACCTGCAAGGAATCGGGACTGCCGGTCGAATACCAGATGCTGCGCGGCATCTTCACCACCAAGAATGCGACGCCTGCGCAGGTCGACTACTATGTTGATGTGCTCAAGAAGGTGATGGCGACGCCTGATTGGAAGGAATTCATGGAGAAGGGTGCCTTCAACCAGACCTTCATGACCGGCGCCGACTATGAGAAGTGGGTCGAGAGCGCCCAGGCGCAGCATGCAGACCTGATGAAGGAGGCTGGCTTCCTCGCGACGCAGTGAGCGCGCCGCGAAACTGATCGAACCCGGATCGCGAGCGGGCTTAGGCCCCTCGCGATCCATATGACCCCCTTTTTGCAGCGCCGGCGCGATGAAACGCACAGATCCGGCGAGGAGCATTCCAATGAGCACCAACGAAGAAGCCGAAGGCCGGCCCCTCGCCAGTTATCGCACGCTCGATATCGCGGTGGCGATCTTCTTCCTGGTCGTTTGCGCGATTGTCATGGTCGACAGCCTTCGCATCGGCATCGCCTGGAAGGCTAACGAAGGGCCGCAACCGGGCCTGTTTCCATTCTACATCGTCCTGGCGATGGGGATCGCGAGCCTCGTCAACCTGGCTAGGGCGCTGCCTCACACCGAAGAGGGTGCGGAGGCGGCGGTGAGTTCCGTGGGCCTCGGGCGAATGGCGGCGATCTTCGTTCCCGCCGTCGTCTTCGTGCTGGCGACGCATTTCATCGGGATCTATGTTTCGGCCACGATCTATATCGGCGCCTTCATGCTGTTCTTCGGCAAGTTCCCGCTGTGGAAGGCCGTCGTGGTCTCGCTCGGCATCGCGATCGTCAACTTCCTGATGTTCGAGGTCTGGTTCCTGGTGCCGCTGCCGAAGGGCCCGCTGGAAGCCGCGCTCGGCTACTGACCGCCGGTTCAGGGCGCAGGTATAGGTCATGATGGTGCCCGCTGCCTGATGCGCCGGGCCGGAGAGAACCAAGCGCCGCGGCCGAGCAAGGCTGCGGCGTTTGCATTTGCCTCGACATCCGCTGGGCACGTCGGTCTCCCATATCGCAGCGCGGGTTTTTCCCGAAGCGCGGTCGATGAGGCCGACAGCGTCGCTCAGGCCTGCGCCGAGCGCCAATGCGGATAGGTGACATAGGCGGTCAGCGCGCCTTCCTCGTGCGAGCGGATCATCACCGCTTCACCTTTGGGCATATAGACGATTTCGCCGGGGCCCGCAGTGACCGTGCCGGCATCCGTCGAGACCGAAAGCCGCCCCTCCAGAACGATCATGACGTCGTCGACCGACATCGTTTCAGTAAGGCTCTGCCCGGGTGCGTAGCGTCCATAGCCGATCGTGATCGGCCCGCCCTGCTGCTCGTCGACAAGATTGCCGACGAACACATCGGCTGGCTGGCCGGGCGAGCGTTCCAGCGACGCGTCGGCAATCGAGAATTTTTGCAGTTTCATCATCACGCTCCACAAGAGGTGGGGAGACATCGCGGTGTCGCAGAACCAGGACCGAGTACGGCTTTGCCGGGCTAAAAGTTCCCACGATGGTCTCGATGCAATCCGGGCGCCGGGCTTAGCAGCGGCGCGCCTATCCGCCGGCGACCTTGCGCAGGGCGGCTTCGATCTGACCGCCGCAATAGGCATCGCCGTAATCTTTTCGGGCCTTCTCGGCCAATCCGGCCAGGGCCGGCAGATCGGAGATACGGCGAACGAGCGCGCTGGTCGCAGGCGCGGTCTCGGAGAAGATCGCTGCGGTCTCGGAGAAGCGATCCGCCATCGTCGTCCACAGGGTCGCGGTCACGACATCGGCGATCCCCGGCGCCTCGCCTCCCAGCAGGAAGCCGGCCTCGCTGGTCAGGCCATGCCGGCGCCCGGTCTCCTCCCAGAACGACATCCACCTCTTGAGACGAGGCAGGAACTCGCGCCATTTGGCGTCGGTCCACATCGACTGCCCGCCCTGCAGCGTGATCTCGTCGATGACGTCATTGGCATCGTTGACGACCTTCATGGTCAGCGCGCGCAACGGTGCCGTCGCCGGCATGAGGTCGAGCGTCTCGCCGAGATAGAGAACGATCGCCGGCATCTCCGCGATCGCGAAGTCATTGGCGTGGTCGATCAGGAGCGGCGGCCCCATGAACGGCACCGGCATGGTCTCGACCGGGGCCGTCATGAGCTTTTCGATCTCGCCGTCGCCGGCCTCGCGCCAGTCCTTGCCGGCCCAGGCCAGGACCGCCCGCACGAACTGGCCCCGGAATGGGACCGACCAGTAATAGAGCGTATAATCGGGCATTGGCCGGCCTCCTGCCTGTCGCGATTGAATAGGAAACGCAGCAGGGGCGTCGTCGGTTCGGGCTGCGTTCAAATCACCCGATCGCGATCAAGGGTATGACTCCCACGACGAGCCGAGCCCACTTGGTGCGAAGCGGCCCAATCCGATCTTTCGCAGGGCGGCGATGGACCGATTCTTGCCCGGTCTCAAGCTTGGCAGGAGAGCCTTCTGGACTGCGTCTTGACCGCTTCGTAGCATTCGCAGGAGGCGCTCCTCAGCGCGTCGTGCCTGATGATCTCGATGTTGCCCCGGCTATACCTGACGATCCCCGCCTCTTGCAGCGCATGGGCCGCGGTTGAGATGCTGTTGCGCTGCACGCCGATCATCTGTGCCAATGACTCCTGCGTAAGCTCGAATTTCTTCCTGCCCGCCAGATCGACCATCCGGAGCAGGCAGCGTGCGAGGCGTCCCTCGACCGAATGTATCGCATTGCATGCCACGGACTGCTGGGCCTGCGCAAAAATCGCCTGCTCATGCCGAAACAGGGTGTTACAAAAACTGATGCTACGCGACGCGATGGCTCGAAAAACTCTGACATCCAGAATCGTTGCCAGACCTGGAAGTTGAACAATCGCGTGATTCAACGAGATAGTGTCACCAAGCGCTGCCGCCGCGCCAAAGATACTGTCGCGGCCTATCATAGCGATCTCGACCATGCCGCCGCCGGCCAGGCTGACGACGAGCGAGATTGCCCCGTCATGAGGGAAGAAGACATTGGACAATCGTTCGCCGGCGCCCACGATGACCGTGCCCTGAACAAGCGGAACCTTTTGAAGATGCGGGCGGAGAGCCTCGAATTCGTCAGCCGGCAGCGCCGCGAGCAAAGCATTGGGCGAGCGCGGCGGGCCTTCCATGACCGCTCCGGCTGAAGTCAGGCAGGAACTCACTTGGTCTTCTGACGTCGACACCCCCTAGCTTCGGCATCGACGTTACGAACAGCATGAACCCTTGGTCGCTCGATAGCAATCAATTCGCCATTTTGCTTTCATGCTAAACACGCTGGCGGGTGGACGCAGAGGAAATTCGATCCAAATTCTAGGCAAAATGGAGATTTGACGAATAAGCGGGCGCGAATCGACTTTGCTTGGGGCTTTGCGCCGACACTCCGGGGGGGAGAAGTCAGTTGTGACGCACATTCTCGTGGTTGACGACGACCAGTTGATTTGCTTTGCGATCCGCGCCTGGCTTGAAGCAAGCAACTTTTCCGTTTCCGTTGCCTATGGCGCAGAAACCGGGCTTCAGGCACTAGACGAAACGGCGTTCGATCTCATGATCGTCGATATCTTCATGCCACGCATGCGCGGGTTCGAATCGGTCAGGCTGTTCCGCCAACGCGCGCCGGCCGTGCCCCTGCTAGCTATCTCCGGCTACGTCTTCGCCGAACATCGCGCTGCAGCCCCGGATTTCTTGAGTATGGCGCTCGAACTCGGTGCCACGCGCTGCTTGCGCAAGCCTTTCACGCCCAAGATGTTGTTGGCTGAGATCGACGTTTGTCTGGAGAAATCCCACAGCCTGAAGATGACAGCCATTGCCCATTAAGCCGGAATCCAACGCCAGGAGTCCGGAAGCAAGATGGCTGAACGCCGTCGTGGAAACCGCAGTCGATGGCGTTATCCTGATAGACGCGCTTGGCAACGTGCTGATGTTCAATTCCGCTTGCGAAAGACTGTTTCAGTTTCCGGCCGAGGAGGTGATAGGACGGAACGTTAAGATGCTGATGCCAGACTCCTATAGTCGGGATCACGACAAGTATATCGACAATTTCAATCGGACTGGAGAGCAGAAGATCATCGGAATCGGCCGGGAGGTCATGGGGCGCCGCAAGGACGGTACGACGTTTCCCATGAATCTCTCGGTAGGAGAAGCAAAGCAGAACGACGGCTCGATCTTTGTCGGGATCATTCACGATCTCACTGAGCGCGAAAGGGCGGAGCGGGCCCTGCGCGAGAGCAGCGCCCGCCTCAAGGCCGTCGTCGACACGGCAGTCGACGGCGTGATCCTGATCGATGCGCGCGGCTGCATCATGGAATTCAACCCCGCCTGCGAAAAGCTGTTCCAGTATCGCGTCGACGAGGTCGTTCGGCAGAACGTCAAGATGCTGATGCCGTCCTCCTATCGTGTCGAGCACGACGGATACATCAACAATTTCCTGGCGACCGGCGAGCGCAAGATCATCGGGATCGGCCGCGAGGTGATTGGCCAGCGCAAGGACAGTTCCACATTTCCGATGGACCTGTCGGTGGGAGAGGCCAGACAGGACGGCGAATCGATCTTCGTCGGCATTATCCGCGATCTCACCGGGCGCAAGCGAACCGAGGAACTGTTGGTTCAGGCCCAAAAGATGGAGGTGGTCGGGCAGCTCTCGGGCGGCATCGCCCATGATTTCAACAACCTCCTGACCGTGATCGTCGGCAATGCCGAATTCCTCAGTGAAAAGCTCAAGGCCCGACAGGACCTGCAGCAACTCGCAGAAGATATCGGGCGCGCCGGCGACCGCGGCGCCGAATTGACCCAGCGTCTGTTGGCGTTCGGCCGGCGGCAGATTCTCCGCCCGACTGACATCGACTGCAACGGCTTATTGGGATCGATGCAGAAACTGCTGCAGCGAACCTTGCGGCAGGATGTCGAGTTCAAGGCCCATTTCGATCCTGCTGTCTCGTCCATCTTCGCGGATGCTGCGCAGCTTGAATCCGCAGTGCTGAACCTTGCGGTGAACGCCCAGGACGCCATGCCCGCGGGCGGGCGGCTGACGATTTCGACGGCCAACGCAACCCTCGACAATCACTATCAGAGCCTTCACCCGGAAGTGCTGCCCGGCGAATATGTCCTGATCGCCATCACCGACGAGGGCGAAGGCATGTCGAAGGACGTGATCGATCATGCGTTCGAGCCCTTCTACACGACAAAGGAGGTCGGCAAGGGCAGCGGGCTGGGCCTGAGCATGGTGTATGGTTTCGTCAAGCAATCGAACGGTCACGTTTCGATCTATAGCGAGCCGGGCCTGGGCACGACGGTTCGGATTTATCTGCCCCAGGCCGGTTCGAAGCCTCCGGTATCTCCGGAGCAGCCGCCGGCCGATCAGGGCTCGCTGCCGCGGGGCAGCGAGAGGGTTCTTGTCGTCGAAGACGACCCCTTCGTTCGATCCTACTCGATCAAGAGTGTCGAGAGCCTGGGCTATTCGGTCATCTCCGCCGTCGATGGCAATGATGCGCTGCAAAAGCTCAGGGCGGAAACCCGGATCGATATCCTGTTCACCGACATCGTGATGCCCGGCGGCATGAATGGCTGGCAACTCGCCGATCTCGCCTGCCAGTTGCGGCCGGGATTGCGCGTGCTGCTAACCTCCGGATACGCTTTGGAAACGCTGGTCAAGCATGGCCGGCTGCGTGAAGGCGCCCTCGTGCTGACCAAGCCCTATCGGAAAGCCGATCTTGCCCGGCGGCTGAAAGACGTCCTCGGCGTATCCGATCAGAGCGGTCCGTCCACCGAAACGCTGGTCGTCGAGCAAGGCGCGTAGATCGGAATGACGCGCGAGTTGCCTATTGCGTCGCCGCTACAGCGCCTGGCTCATGAGGCCGTTGTGCCTGCGCCTCATGGCCCTGCCATGGGAAGAGGGAACGCGCTAAACCCATCCGCCGTCGACGACATAGTGCTGCGCGGTGCAGGCCGAGGCCTCGTCGGAGGCGAGGAAGACCGTGAACTTCGCCAGTTCGTCCGGCTCCAGCCTGCGCTTCAGGCATTGTCTGCGCATCAATTCGGCTTCGCTCTCGGGCGTCAGCCATTTCTCGATCTGGCGCTCCGTCATGATCCAGCCGGGCGCGATCGCGTTCACGCGGATATTATGGGGGCCGTAGTCACGCGCCAGCGAGCGCGTCAGGCCGATCACGCCCGATTTGCTGGCGGTATAGGCGGCCATGCCACCCTGGCCCGCCATCCATGAGGTCGAGCCGAAATTGATGATGACGCCACGATGGGCGGCTTGCATCTCCGGCAGCACCGCCTGGGCGGCGAAGAACTGGTGCTTCAAATTCACCGCGATGCGGTCGTCCCAGTATTCAGGCGTCACATCCGCGGTCGCATGCCGCTCGTCATGGGCGGCATTGTTGATCAGAACCTCGATCGGGCCATGCAGCTTGCGCGCGACTGCGATACCCGCCCGCAGGGCAGGGATGTCGGTGAGGTCGACCTGCTGGAAATGAGCTGCGGTGCCGCCGGAGCGAAGCTCCTGCGCCAGCGTTTCGCCGGCCTCGTGCAGGATGTCGAACAGGATCACCGTCGAACCTTGCCCGGCAAAACGCCGCGCGATCGCGGCACCGATCCCCGAGGCGCCACCGGTGACGAGAACGACCTTGCCTTTGAGGTCTGGGTAGACGGCGGCCATCGTGAACTCCAACAGGGATTTGCATCAGCGCGGACTGCCGAACGGAAAGCACCGGCTGGACGCAGCCGGTGCTTTCCGTTCGGCAAGCGATCATATAGCGCAGTTTTTGAGTTGCGCACCTCAGAATTTGAGTTACGCTGCGGGCAACCCGCAAAGACGGGAGCAGGGAGGATATAATGCGATTTCTGACGAAGCTGGCGCTCGCCGCCGCAGGACTGACGCTGACCCTCGGAACAGCCTCCGCACAGACCACCGTCCGCTGGCTCCACCTCGAGCAGAACCCGGCCCAGGTGAAGATCTGGGAAGAGGTCGTTCGGCGTTTCGAGGCCAGGAATGCCGGCGTCAAGGTCGAGATGCAGTTCCTCGAGAACGAGGCCTACAAGGCCAAGCTCCCGACCGTGCTGCAGTCTCGGGACCGGCCGCACATCCTCTATTCCTGGGCCGGCGGCGTGCTCAAGGCGCAGATCGAAGCCGGCGTGCTGGAGGACATCACGACCGGCGTCGGCGACTACAAGAACAAGCTCTCGGCGGGGGCCGTCGAAGCCTTCACCATCAACGGCAAGCTCTACGGCCTGCCCTACAACGTCTCGCAGGTCGGGTTCATGTACAACAAGGACCTCTTCACGAAGGCCGCTATCGATGCCAGCGCGATCAAGAGCTGGGACGACCTCCTGGCTGCGGTGAAGACGCTCAAGGCGGCCGGCATCACGCCGATCGCCGTCGGCGGTCAGGACAAGTGGCCGCTGCATTTCTACTGGACCCATCTCGCCGTCCGGCTCGGCGGCAAGCCCGCCTTCGAGGCGGCGCTCAAGGGCCAGAACGGCGGCTTCGAGGGCGAGACCTTCCTGAAAGCCGGCGAGCTGATGAAGCAGCTGGTCGATCTCGAACCCTTCCAGACCGGCTTCCTCGGCTTCAAGAACCAGCAGGCCCTCGGCTATTTCGGCGACGGCAAAGCCGCGATGAACCTCGCGATCTCGCATCACTCCGCCACGCAGCGTGCGCTCGCAGCTGACAAGAAGGGCATCGCCGAGGACAAGCTGGGCTGGATCGACTTCCCGATGCCCGCGGGCGGCAAGGGCAAGCCCTCGGACACGCTGGGCGGCGTCAATGGCTGGATCATCACCAAGGGCGCGCCGAAGGAAGCGGTCGAATTCGTCAAGTTCTTCATCTCTGACGAGGTCCAGCGCGACCTCGCCAAGCAGAATTTCATCATCCCGACCTTTAAGGGCGCGGAAGCGGCCCTGAGCGCTGCCTTCATGCAGAACGTCGCCAGGAACATCGCTGCGTCACAGTACCACCAGAATTTCTACGACCAGGATCTGGGGCCCTCGGTCGGGCGGGTGGTCAATGACGCGACGGCCGAGATCGCCGGCGGCTCGATGACGCCCAAGCAGGCCGCCAAGGCGATCCAGGACGCGTTCAAGCAGGGCAACTGAGCCCGACCCTCCTGCGTCAACCTTGAGAGCGATACCGATGTCTCAGCACAGCGCGGCCGCCGTTATCCGCGGCAGGCCTGCGGCTCCTGGTGCGCGCCGCAGAGCGACGACCGACGGACAGCTCGGCGCTCTTCTGCTGTTCCTGCCGCCGGCCCTGCTGCTCTTCACGCTCTTCGTCGTGCTGCCGATTGGCGAGGCGGCTTGGTATTCCGGCTTCAACTGGAACGGCTTTGGCAGCCCGACCCGCTGGATCGGCTTCGACAATTACCGCTTCGTCTTCGACACCCGCGGTTTTGGCATCGCCTTCCGCAACAACCTGCTGATCATCGCGGTGTCGCTGGTGGTCCAGCTGCCTCTGGCGCTGACGCTGGCGCTGCTGCTCGCCGACAAGTTTCGCGGCTCGGTCGCGCTGCGGATGCTGTTTTTCCTGCCCTATGTGCTGGCCGAAGTCGCGACCGGCCTGATCTTCAGCTTCATCTATGACGGCAATTACGGGCTTCTCGCATCGGTCTACCGGATGTTCGGAGCCGAGGCGCCGCATCTGCTCGCCAGCCCGCAGACCTCGATGCTGGCGATCCTGATCGTCGTCGTCTGGAAGTATTTCGGCTTCCACATGATGCTGTTCATCGCCGCCTTGCAGGGCATGGACCGCAATCTGGTTGAGGCTGCGCGCATCGACGGTGCCTCGCGCTGGCAGGTGCTGCGCCATGTCGTGATCCCGCTGCTCTATCCGACGATCCGCCTGTCGGTGTTCTTTGCGGTCGTCGGCTCGCTGCAGCTCTTCGACTTGGTCATGCCGCTGACCCGCGGCGGACCGGCCGATTCCTCCAATACGATGGTCAGCTTCCTTTACAACAACGGCGTCTCGCGCATGCGCGTCGGCTATGGCAGCGCCATCGGCGTCATCCTGTTCCTGATCTGCGTGACCTTCGCGATTACCTACAAGCGCTGGTTCATGCGCGATGAGTGAAGCCGCCATCCCCGCCCGCCGGCCGCTCGACCCGGTCCTGGTCTACAAGATCCTGTTTCTCGGGATCGTGGCACTGTTCGTCGCCGTGCCGCTGCTCGCGACCCTGCTCGGCGGCTTCAAGACGCTGGGCGAATTGCGCACCAACCCGTTCGGCCTGCCGCAAACCTGGGAGTGGGAGAACTACACCGGCATCCTGTTCTCCGGCCGCTACTGGCAGATGCTGTGGAACTCGCTGGTGATCGCGAGCTTCACCGTGTTGCTGACGCTGATCGTGGCCTCGATGGCGGCCTTCGCCTTCGCCCATATCCGCTTTTTCGGCTCCTCGATGCTGCTGAGCTACCTCACCATGGGGCTGTTGTTCCCGGCTGCGACCGCGATCCTGCCGCTGTTCATAAAGGTCCGCGATCTCGGCCTGCTGGACAGTTATTTCGGCGTGATCCTGCCGCAGGTCGCCTTCGGCCTCGCCATGAGCATCCTGCTGCTGCGGCGCTTCTTCAAGGACCTGCCGCATGAGCTGCTCGAGGCGGCGCTGGTCGATGGCTGCAGCTATTTCGCTTTCTTCCGCCATGTCACCCTGCCGCTGTCGCGGCCGATCCTCGCCACCGTCGGCACCATCACCTTCGTCCATAGCTGGAACAGCTATCTGCTGCCGCTGGTGATGCTGAACTCGGAACGGCTCTATCCCTGGCCGCTCGGCATCATGATCTATCAGGGCGAGTTCTCGTCGGAATGGCACCTGATTCTGGCGTTCATCACGCTCACTTTGCTGCCGACGGTGCTGCTCTTCATCCTCGCGCAGAAGCACATCGTCGCAGGCCTTACCGCTGGCGCGGTCAAGGGCTGAGCTCGCGCTTCAACGAACCGACATCGGACAACATCTGTGGAGACGAGCATGCGCAAAGTGGGGATAGGCATCATTGGCTGCGGCAACATCAGCACGAAATATCTGGAGGCGCTCAAGCACTTCCCGATGGTCGAGCTCAAGGCTGTCGCCGATATGCGCAGTGCCGCAGCCGAGAAGCGCGGCGCCGAATTCGGCGTGCCGGGCTTGCGCGTCGACCAGCTGCTGAAGCGCGACGATGTCGAGATCGTGGTCAATCTCACGGTGCCGCTCGCCCATACCGACGTCAGCCTCGCGGTGCTCAATGCCGGCAAGCATGTCCATTCCGAGAAGCCGCTCGGCATCAACACGGTCGAGGCCCGCAAGGTCATGGATCTGGCGGCCCAGAAGGGCCTGCGTGTCGGTTGCGCCCCGGACACCTTCCTCGGCGGCGGCCACCAGACGGCGCGCAAGCTGATCGACGACGGCGCGATCGGCAGGCCGGTGGCAGGCAGCGCCTTCTTCGGCTGTCCCGGCCATGAGAGCTGGCATCCGGCGCCGGGCTTCTACTATCTGCGTGGCGGCGGACCGATGCTCGACATGGGCCCCTATTACATCACCGACCTCGTGCAACTGCTTGGGCCCGTAGTCGGCGTCATGGGATCGACGGCACGGCCGCGCTCCGAGCGGCTCGTCACCAGCCAGCCGATGAACGGCGCCCTGATCCCCGTCGAGGTCGACACCCATGTCGCGGGCACGCTGGAGTTCGAGAGCGGCGCGGTGGTCTCGATCACCATGAGCTTCGATGTGCCCCAGCACAGCCATTCGCCCATCGAGATCCATGGCGACAAGGCAAGCCTGCTGGTGCCCGATCCCAACAAGTTCGGCGGTGAGGTCAAGATCGCCAGACCGCGCGGGCCGTGGGAGACGATCGCGCTGTCGCATGGCCACGCCGATGGCGAGTTCCGCTCGATCGGCGTGGCGGACATGGCCGCGGCGATCCTGGGCAACCGGCCGCATCGCACCAGCGGCGAGCTCGCCTTCCATGTGCTGGAGGTGATGGAGGCGTTCCAGACATCGTCCAATGAGGGCCGGCGGGTCAAAATCGAAAGCCGTGTCGACCGCCCGGCTGCGATGCCCGCCGGTCGCGCCACCGGCCAGATCGATTGAACCAGGGGATCACGAGAATGCGCAAGGCGATGATAGTGTGGGGCGGCTGGGCGGGTCACGACCCGGACCTCTGCGCCTCGATGATGCGCGGCTGGCTCAAGGCGGAGGGCTTCGAGGTCCGGGTCGAGACCTCGACCGAGGTCTTCCTCGATCCGAGCATCCGCGAGCTCTCCCTGATCGTGCCGATCTACACCATGTCGAAGATCGAGAAGCCCGAGGCGCTGGCGCTCTGCGAGGCCGTGCGGGGCGGTGTCGGGCTCGCCGGCCACCATGGTGGCATGGCCGATGCGTTCCGCGATTCTGTGGACTACCAGTTCATGTGCGGCGGTCAGTGGGTTGCCCATCCCGGCAACATCATCGACTACAAGGTCGATATCACGAGGCCGGACGACCCGATCATGGCCGGGATCAGCGGTTTCGAGCATCGATCGGAGCAGTATTACATGCATGTCGATCCGGCCAACGAGGTCCTGGCGACGACGCGGTTCAATGGCGATCACGCGTCCTGGATCGACGGCGTCGAGATGCCGGTCGTCTGGAAGAAGCGCTATGGCGAGGGCCGGGTGTTCTACTGCTCGCTCGGCCACCGCGCCTATGAGCTGGACGTGCCGGAGATCCGCACGATGCTGACGCGCGGGATGCTCTGGGCGGCGCGCTGATGGGGGCTGGCGAGGCAGGGCTGATCGGCGCAGGACTCGTTGGCCGGGCGACGCTCGAGGATGTCGCGCGCACTGCGGGTGTGTCGCTCGCGACGGCCGACCGGGTCGTCAACCGGCGCGACGGCGTGCGCGACAAGACGATCGCGCGGGTCGAGGCTGCCGTCTCGAAGCTCGGCTACAGGCCGGACCCCGCCGCCGCCCGCCTCGCCCGCAACCAGAGCTTCCGCTTCCTCTTCGTCCTGCCCAGCGGCGCCAACAGCTTCATGAGCCTGCTGGGCGAGCAGGTCTCGCGCACCGCCGATTGGCTCGCCGCCCAACGCGCCTTCATCGACGTCGAATATGTCGATGTCTTCGATGCCGAGGCCCTGGCGCGCGTGCTGGAAAACCTCCTGCCCGGCTATCACGGCGTCGCCACCATCGCGCTCGATCATCCGCGCGTGCGCGCCGCCATCGACGATCTCGCCGATCGCGGCATTCCCGTCGTCACGCTCGTCTCCGACGTGCCGAGCGCGCGGCGCCTGCATTATGTCGGCATCGACAACCCGGCCGCCGGGCGCACGGCGGCCAACCTCATGGGCCGCTTCCTGCGCGGCCGCCCGGGCGTCGTCGGCGTGGTCGCGGGCTCGCTGTCGCTGCGCGACCATGCCGAGCGTCTTTACGGCTTCAACCAGGTCCTGACGCGCGAGTTTCCCGATCTCGTCGTGCTGCCCGCGGTCGAAGGCCGCGACGACAACGAGCAGACGCTGGCCGCAACCGCAGCCCTGCTGCAGCGACATCCGGATCTCGTCGGCCTCTACAATGTTGGCGCCGGCAATCGCGGCATCGCGGCGGCGCTGCAGCAGGCCGGCCGCGACCAGGACATCGTCTGGATCGCCCATGAACTGACGCCGCACACACGGCGCTTCCTGCTGCATGGCGACGTCGATGTCGTCATCAGCCAGAACCCGGGCCACGAGGCGCGTTCGGCGGCGCGCATACTCCTGGCGCATTGCTCCGGCGAAAAGCTGGTGCCGGATCAGGAACGCATCGGGATCGACATCTTCCTCAGGGACAATCTGCCCTGAGACCGATCGCCGGGCTCAAATCTGGCCGGTTGCAAAGATATCGGTGTCGGCGTGGGCCTAGCTCTCCCGCGCTGCGCCGCTTGACGCGCCGGCGGCGATCAGGTGTTCGGCCGTGGCGATGGCGCGAGTCCGGCCTTCCGGCGAAACCATGGCGGCCAGTAGCGCCGGCACCCAGGGCGGCACGGGGAGTTCGTCCGCCAGCCATTCGCGGACACGCTTCACCCTGCCGTTGCAGAACAGGTCGGCAAAGCGTTCCGCGCTCAGATTGACCTCGTCCAGGCCGAACTGGAACTGCGCGCCATCGATGTGATGGGCTTTCGATTTCGGCAGTCGAAGCGGGCTGGCCATCTCGGTTATCTCCAGGGGTACCCAGCGCGCCGCGTCGGGCAAAGGCAATGTAGCCGTCGTGCTTTGGTCGATGCTGCCAGCGATAGCAAACGCGAGGGCAATCGTCAGCCATGTCCAAAGGTCAAGGCCGGGCGTCGTTCAGGCACGGCGGCCCCGATGGGAAAACGGGCTGCCGGAGCGGATTGTCGAGCGCGTCGTCGTATGCGGAACAGCGTTGGCAGACGAGCGTTTCCCGGTCTCATCAGGAGATCGGCATGAGCGACGTGACGACGACGGCCATTCACCTTGAAGAGCGCGGCTTTGTCCCGAACAACCCGCGCCTGCCAGTCCTTATCTATTCGGCGGCCTTCGCATCGGACGCCGATCTCGCGTCGATCTTGGAGAAGCGTTTCGGCGACAATGGCTGGCCGCCACAGTGGCGTGACGGAATCTACGACTTCGATCACTACCATTCGCGGGGGCATGAGGTCCTGGGCATAGCCGCCGGGACAGCGGAGCTTGTTCTTGGCGGCGATGGCGGCAGGCAGATCGACGTCAAGGCAGGGGATGTCATCCTGCTACCGGCGGGCACGGGTCACCGCCGGATCAGGCAGTCCCGGGACTTCCTCGTCATCGGTGCGTATCCGCCGGGACAATCCGGCGATATCATCCGCGAGGCCCCGACGCCGGCGATGCGTCAGCAGATCGCTTTCCTGTCATTCCCCCTGATCGATCCGGTGCTCGGCCGGGACGGGCCGCTCCTGCGTTTGTGGCCCGACACGGTCGTCGGCAAATCCTGAAGCGGGTGAGGCGGCCGGTCACAGGCGTGGACGGCGCCGCCTCACCCCGTTCCAAGGCCGGTGATCAGGGTCTGGACCAGCGCGATCGCCCCCGAGATCGGCCTGAACTGGCTGGTGGCCGAGTTGTCGACGAGGAAGGTCAGGTCGGCGTGGCGCGCCAACGGGCTCTCGGGCACATCCGTCAGGACGAGGATGCGCTTCCCGCTGAGATGGGAATCGAGCGTGATGTCGACCACGGACTGGGTGTAGGGCGTGAACGCGATCGCCACGAGAAGATCGCCCGGCCGCATCGTGGCGATCTGTTCGGCCGCCATGCCGCTGCCGAAATCCAGCAGGCTGCACTGCCGTTCGCAGCGCGTCAGCCCATAGGCCAGATAGGTCGCGATCGGCCGGGACCGGCGCAAGCCCGCAATGTAGACATGCTCCGCCTGCCGCAGCATTTGCGTCGCCTTGTCGAGCGCTTCCGGCGAAACGGTGCGCCTGAGGTCCTCCAGCGAGGCTATCAGCGCATCCACGCACCCATTCAGCAGGGCGCTGTAATCCTTTGCCTCGCGCGGCGCGGGCTGACGCGCGAAGACCTCCTCGCGAGCGCGGGGGGCTCCCTCGATCAGGCGCAAGCGGAAGACCCGCTGCATCTCGGAGAAGCCGCGATAGCCGAATTCCTTGGCGAAGCGGATCAGCGTCGAGGGCTGGACATCGAGGTCTCCGGCGATGCCGACCACCGTGTTCAGCGCGAAGTCGTTGGGCTTTTCCAGCGCCGACCGCGCGATGCGCTGCAGATGCGGGCTGAGCTGGTCGAAGCGGTTGCGAAGGCGCTGGCGCAGGGCTTCGAAGGTCTCTTGCGCGATATCGCCCGAAGGGGCAACTGCTGCCGGTCGATTGAATGAATTTTCGTTCATTCACGCTTCTATCTCGCCCTGTCGGCCACGCCAAGCGCGAAATTCTCGAATCTGTTGACACGACCGAAAAAATATTCATGCTCTTTGAAAATTAGTTCTGACATTCGATCAGGCAAGAGACGGGCACGAGCCCGTCCGTTTCGGGGAGGACAAACGATGTCGAAGATCACGATTTCACGGCGCGTTCTGCTGGGCGGCGCCGGGGCCGCGTCCGCGGTCTCGCTCTTTGCGGGTCCCTGGAAGCACAATCGCGTCTGGGCGCAAGGCGCGGCCAAGCCGCTGCGGATCGGCATCACATCGGATGCCAGCGGCATGTATGCGAACTCCGGCGCCAGCGACAAGCGCGGCATGATGATGGCGATCGCCGAGGCCAATGAACGCGGCGGCGTGCTCGGCCGGAAGGTCGAGTTCGTCCATATCGACACCGAAACAACGGCCGCCACCGGCAGCCGCGTCGCCGAACGGATGATCAGCCGCGAGCAATGCGGCTTCCTCGTGGGGGCGGTCCATTCCGGCGTCGCCAATGCGATCAGCCAGGTCGCCCAGAAATACGGCGTGATCTACATCAACACGAACTCCTCCTCGCCGACCGAGGCCGGCCAGAACTGCCACCGCGTCAAATTTGTCTTCGACGGCAACGGCACCAACTTCGCCAAGGCCGCGGTCAAAAGCGCGATCGAGCGCTTCGGCTCCGACTGGATGCTCCTGACCAACGACTATGTCTGGGGTCATGATACCGCGAAGGCGACCAAGGCCCTGCTCGCCGAGTATGGCGGCAAGGTCATGGAAGAGATCCTGATCCCGCAGGGCACGCGCGACTTCACCTCGGCGCTGCTCAAGGTGCAGCAGCGCAAGCCGGTGGTGGTGTCGGCGGCGATCGGCGGGGACGACCAGAAGGCGATGCGCCAGCAGGTCGCGCAGCTCGGCATGGGCGACAAGCCGGCCTGGATCAACAGCCAGCAGGACTGGCCCGATGTCTACGGCCTGCCGATCGACAACCTCTTCGGTGTGTTCGGCACCACCTGGTATTATCGGCTCGACCTTCCCGGCGTCGCCGATTTCGTCAAGCGCTATCAGGCGATGTTCCCCGAAACCGCCATGCGTGTGCCCGGCAACGTCTTCTACAACGGCTACATGTCGGTGCGTGAGCTTCTGTCTGCCGTGGAACGCGCGGGCACGACCAGCAACATCGCCGTCATCAAGGCGCTGGAAGGCCACAAGATGCCGGCAAAGGACCGGATGCAGCATTTCGACGCGACGATCGACGCCGAGACGCATCAGGTCCAGCAGACCATCTATCTCGCCACCGCCAACCGTGCGCCGAAAGAGAAGGACGATCTCTTCGAGGTCCTGAGCCACGCCAGGCCGGAAGATGTGCGCGACACCGATTCCGCCAAGCTCTGCAAGCTCGAGCCCTACGACAAGACGCCGACCTTCGACGCCTGACCGGTCCCGCCATCCGCGGCCGTCAACCGGCGGCCGCGGACCACGCTATCGCTGCATCGGGACGCACGACGCATGATCGATCTCCTGCCTCACCTCATCAACGGCCTGACGCTGGGCCTGCTTTTCGCGCTGATCGCGCTCGGCTTCACCCTGATCGTCGGCGTGATGGAGGTGATCAATCTCGCTCATGGCTCGCTCTTCGCGCTGGGGGCTTATTTCGCGCTGACGGTGATCGCCGGCGGCTGGTTTTCCGGCACGCCGTTTGGCGCCTGGTGGCTGAGCCTGCCGCTCGGGTTGCGTTACGTGCTGGCGCTGGCGATCGGACCGGCGCTTGCTGGGCTCGCCGGCATGCTCCTCGAACTCTGCCTGCGCCCAACCTATGGCAAGCCGCCGCTCTACGGCCTGCTGCTGACCTTCGGCGCCGCTCTCGTCGTCGAGGAGCTGATTCGGCTGATCTGGGGCACCGGCGAGCAGAACCTGGCGCTACCGCAGGCGATCAACAGCGCCGTCCTGCTGAACGGCATGATCTTCTCGACCTACCGCTTCTTCGCCGCCGGCTTCAGCATTCTGGCCATCGCCGCCGTCTGGCTCTTCCTGGAGCGGACCTTGGCCGGCGCCGTGATCAAGGCGGGCGCGCATGACAGCGAGATGGTCCGGGCGCTCGGCTACGACCTCGCCAGGCTCCGGCTGCTCGTCTTCGGGTTCGGCTCGGCGCTGGCGGGGCTGGCCGGCGTGGTGATGGTGCCGATCTGGGGCCTGCGTCCGCATGTCGGCGTCGACATCGTCATCCCGGCCTTCCTGATCATCGTCATCGGCGGCGTCGGCAGCTTCTGGGGTGCCGTCATCGCGGCCCTGCTGGTCGGCCTCGCCATGGGGATCACCGGCGCCTATGCGGCCGCCTGGGCGACGATGTCGATGTACCTGCTCCTCATCGCCGTCCTCGGGTTTCGCAGCCGTGGCCTGCTCGGTCGCAAGAGCGCGCTGGAGAACTGACGCATGATCTCGCTCTCGGACATCCCCACCCGCCCGGCGGCCTGGATCACGCTGCCGATGATCGTCCTCGCCACTGTGCTCCTGGCCACGCCTTGGCTGCTGCCTGCCGTTGGGCTCTATCAGTATCTCGGCATCGAGATCGCGATCTGGATCATCTTCGCGCTCGGGTTCAACCTGCTCTTTGGCTATACCGGACTGCACTCCTTCGGCCATGGCGCCTATCTCGGCATCGGCGCCTATGCCTTCGGACTGTTCCAGCACAATGTCGCCGTCGGCCTGTGGGGCGGCCTGCTGGCGGCCGTGCTGGCGGCGGGCGTCGCCGGCGCGCTGGTCGGGGCGTTCCTGTCGCATCGCCGCGGCATCTACTATGCGCTGCTGACGATCGGCTTCGGCCAGATCTTCTGGTTCCTCGCCATGAAGCTGCATCGCGTTACCGGCGGCGAGGACGGCCTGCTCGGGATTCCGCGGCCGCCCCTGACGCTCGGCTCATGGCAGGTCGCGCTGACCGACAACCGGGCGCTGTTCTATTTCACCGCAACGCTGCTGATGATCGTGGTCGTGCTCGGCTGGCGGCTGGCGAATTCGCCCTTCGGCCGCGTGCTGCAGGCCATCCGTCAGAACGAGACCCGCGCGCGCTTCGTCGGGTACGAGGTCTGGCGCTTCAAATGGGCCGTCTTTACGCTCTCGGCGATGCTGGCGGGCCTCGCCGGCAGCCTGCTCGCCATGGCCCAGCAGAGCGCCTACCCGGACGTGATGAGCCTGCACCAATCCGGGCTCGTCGTGATGATGGTGCTCGTCGGCGGCGGCCTTGTCAGCTTCTGGGGGCCGGTGCTGGGCGTGGTGTTCTACTTCGTCGCCCGCGACGTGCTGGGCGGCCTGACCGAGACCTGGCTGCTCTGGTACGGCCTGATCTTCATGGCGATGGTGATCCTGCGGCCCGAGGGGCTCGCCGGCATGCTGCACGGGCTGTCGCGACGCAGACCGCGCCTGCAGCCGGCGCCCGCCCCCGCGACGGAGGCCGCGTGATGGCTCTCTTCGAAGCCCGCAACATCCATAAGCGCTTCGGCTCGCGCGTCGTGCTGGAGAACATCTCGCTGTCCTTCGAGGCAGGACAGGTCAGCGGCATCATGGGTCCCAACGGCGCCGGCAAGTCGACCTGCTTTCATGTCCTTACCGGTCAGCACAAGCCCGATCGTGGCGAGGTTACGTTCGACGGCCAGCGGATCTCTGGCCTGCCGCCGCAGCGCATCGCCCGGATGGGTGTGTCGCGCTCGTTCCAGTTGATGAACCTGTTCGACGACACGGTCGTCATCGAGAACGTCATGCTGGCGCTGCCCGCCTTCCGGGCGCGCCGCCTGCACGCGATGGCGGCTGTGTTCTCGGATCGCGTGCTGATCGACCAGGCGCTTGCCGTGCTCGATCAGGTCGGGCTCGCGGGACGCGCCTGGGACGCGGCGGCCTCGCTCAGCTATGGCGACCGCCGCGCACTGGAGATCGCGGTGGCGCTCGCGGCCGAGCCCCGCATCCTCTTTCTGGACGAGCCGACATCGGGGCTCGGGATCGAGGCGACGCGCCGCCTCGCCCAGCTCGTGAAGCGGCTGCGCGATCGCTACACGATCGTGATGATCGAGCACGACATGCGCTTCCTGTTCGAGCTCGCCGACAGGATCTCGGTGATCCACTGGGGCCAGGTCATCGCAGAGGGGCCGCCGGCGCAGCTTGCCGACAACAAATGGGTGCGCCGCTCGACACTGGCGGAGGCGACCCATGCTTGAGGTCCGCGACATCGAAACCTTCTATGGCGAGACGCAGGCGCTGTTTGGCACCTCGTTGCGCGTCGGCGAGGGCGAAGTGGTCTCGCTGCTAGGGGCCAACGGCGCCGGCAAGACCACGACGATCCGCTCGATCCTGGGCCTGACGCCGCCGCGTCGCGGCCAGATCCGCTTCGACGGGCAGGACATCACCAGGCATCCGACCCATCGCATCTCGGCGATGGGCATCGGCTGGGTGCCCGACGACCGCCGCATCTTCCCGACGCTGACCGTCGCGCGCAACCTGCAGATCGGCACGCGCAGGACCCGTTTCCGGTCCTGGCAGGTTGGCGAGATGTTCTCGATCTTCTCGGCACTCGAACATCTGATGCCGCGCGAATGCGAGAACCTTTCGGGCGGCGAAATGCAGATGGTCGCGATCTCGCGCGCGCTGCTGGGGTCGCCCGGACTGGTCCTGCTCGACGAGCCCAGCCAGGGCCTCGCGCCCAAGATCGTCCAGGATGTGCTCGCGACGGTGCGCCGGCTCAAGGCCGAAGGCATCTCCGTGCTGATCGTCGAGCAGAACGCGCTCGCCGCGCTCGAGGTCTCGGACCGCGCCTATGTCATGGACCGCGGCCGCATCGTCCATGAGGGGGTCGCCCGCGACCTGCTCGATGACAGATCCCGGCGCCAGCGCCTGATCGGACTGTGACCATGAGCGCGATGCTTGACGTCAGCAACCTCTCGAAGATCTACACGCGCGGCCGGTTCGACCGCACGCCGACCTTCCGCCTCGACGCGGATTTCCGCATTGAGCAGCCGGCGATCGTGGGCATGATGGGCCCCAACGGCTCGGGCAAGACGACCCTGTTCGAGCTGATCACCGGCTCGAACAGCCCCGCCAATGGCACTGTGGAAGTCGCCGGTCGCGACATCCACCGCGTCCGCACCGACGAGCGCGACCGCCTCGCCATCCACTACCACCAGTCCTACCAGGTCCGGCATTTCCGGTCGCTGCGCCCCAATGCCCTGATGGAGCGCGCCGGCAGCCAATACCCGCTGGTTCATCTTTTCGACGAGCCGCAGTTCAACACGCAGGACGGCTATATCGGTTTCATGCTGGATTTCTTCCGGCGCCTGCGTTCGGAGGGCCGGCTGGTCTTCCTCTGCGTCCACCCCAACGAGCGCTTCCATCTCGAGATCCTCGAGGAGATCTGCGAGCGCTTCATCTTCGTCAACAAGGGCGTCGTCACGCTGCTGCCGGACTATGCCGGCTTGCTCGGCTTCGAGCCGGCGCGCGCCTATCTCGGCAATCTCCTGACGGAGCGTGCCGCCGTGGAGGATGCCGCGTGAACCAGCTCGCTACGAACCTGACGCCGCAGATCGACCTCGACGCGATGGACCGGCTGTTCGACATCAAGGGCCTGCGCATCTTCCTGCCCGGCGGCTACGGCGCGCTCGGCGAGGCGATCGCGATGGCGCTGACGCGGCGCGGGGCCCATTGCGCCATCGCCGGCCCCAATGGCGCAAAAGCGGCCGCGCTTGCGCAAAAGCTGGCTTGCGTCGGCGTCGACACCTACGGCTTCGAACTCGATGCGCGCCGGCCAGCCGCGATTGCGGAGGTCGCCGACCGCGCCGCCGAGGCCATGGGCGGCATCGACGTGCTGGTCAACTGCGTCGGCGTCCAGCGGGAGCAGTCGTTGCTCGACGTCACCGAAGAGACCTTCGACGAGGTCTACGAGACCAATCTGAAATCGGCGATGTTCCTGGCCCAGGCGGTGGCGCGCCACCAGATCGCGCAGGGCACGGGCGGCCGCCAGATCCATCTGCTCTCGGTGCGCTCGCAGCTGGCGCTGCGCAATCGCGGCTATTCGGCCTACTGCGCCACCAAGGGTGGCCTCGTCATGCTGGTCAAGCAGCATGCGATGGAACTCGCCGGGCACAACATCACCGTCAACGGCGTCGCGCCGACCTTCATCCAGTCCGAGCGCATCCGCCCCCACCTTGAGCGCGACGGCTTTCGCGACTTCATCCTCGACCGCAACCCGCTCGGCCGGATCGGCGACCCCGTCGAGGTCGTCGGCCAGATCATCACCTTCGCCGCCCCGGCCGGCAGCTACATGACCGGCCA
This sequence comes from Allobosea sp. P2_B12, assembly GCF_056404835.1. NCBI lineage: Bacteria > Pseudomonadati > Pseudomonadota > Alphaproteobacteria > Hyphomicrobiales > Alloboseaceae > Allobosea > Allobosea sp. P2_B12. The sequence goes on from NZ_JBFUDG010000005.1 coordinate 381,974, forward strand.
GATCGTCTACGTCGACGGCGGCGTCACCGCGAGCCAATGACGGCCGCCGGGCATCTCCCTCTCCCAGACATATCCCGTACCCGAAAACCGCCCGGAGGCTCCATGCCCGACCTGATTCCCAAGCTACTGATCGGCGGCGAATTCCGCACGCAGACCGCGCTCGAACCCCTGCGGGTTATCAACCCCTGCACGGAGGAGTTGCTCTGGACGGCGCCTCGCGCCGGCGCAGCCGAGGTCGAGGAGGCGCTGCATCATGCGCGCGCCGCGCTCAAGACCTGGTCGAAGGTGCATGGCTGGGAGCGGGCCAAAGTCCTGCGCGGCATCGCCCGGGCGATGGAGGCGCGCAAGGGCGCGCTGGCGAGCGCGCTCTCCCATGAAATCGGCCGGCCGATCGCACAATCCGAGGGCGAGGTGCTGATCGCGATCGAGCAGTTCGACTGGTTTGCCGGCGAGGCCGAGCGCCTTTTTGGCGAGACGATTCCCTCGCGCCAGGGCGGGCGCCTCGCCACGGCGCTGGAGCCGGTCGGCATCGTCGCCGCCTTCACCGCCTGGAATTTCCCGATCAACCTGCTCGCCCGCAAGATCGCACCCGCACTCGCCGCCGGCTGCCCGATCATCTGCCGCCCATCCGAGCAGACGCCGCTGACCTCGATCCTGATCGCGGAGGCCTGTGCGGAAGGCGGCGCGCCTGCCGGCACCGTCCAGATGCTGTTTGGCCCGGCCGAGACGATCACGCCGCTCCTGATGGCAGCCGAGGAGGTCCGCAAGATTTCGCTCACCGGCTCGACGCGCGTCGGCCAGATGCTGCTCGCCGAGGCCGCCAAGACCGTCAAGCGCTGCTCGATGGAGCTCGGTGGCCATGCGCCCGTGGTGATCTGCGAGGATGCCGACGTCGACAATGCTGCAACGTTGTGTGCGCTGTTCAAATTCCGCAATGCCGGCCAGGTCTGCATCGCACCCAACCGCTTCTATGTGCATGAGAGCCTGGCCGAGCGCTTCGCCAGCGGCATGGTCAAGGCGGCCGAGGCGCTGGTGTTGGGCGACAGCCAGGACCGGGCGAGCTCGATGGGCCCGTTGACGCTCGCCAGCCAGCGCGACCGGGTCGAGGCGCTCTCGGCCGAGACGGAAGCTTCAGGCGCCCGGCGCCTCGCCGGCGGGCGCCGACCGGCCAGGCGCAACAAGGGCTTCTTCTTCGAGCCGACGGTCTTTTCCGATGTGCCCGACGACGCCCGCATCATGCGCGACGAGCCCTTCGGCCCGCTGGCGCCGATCGCCACCTTCCGCGACTTCGACGACGCGATTGCGCGGGCGAACTCGACCCCCTACGGCCTTGCGGCCTACGGCTTCACCGGCAGCCAGCGCTATGCCGAGGCACTCAGCGCAGGCCTCAGCGCCGGCATGGTCGGGGTCAACACCTTCATGATCGCCCATGCCGAGGCGCCGTTCGGCGGCATCAACCATTCCGGCATGGGACGCGAAGGCGGCCGGCAGGCCATCCATGACTATCTCAACGTCAAGCTGACGCATTTCATCTCGACATGAGACGACCTCGACCCGGCGGCCGGTGTGGGGGCCCGACATTCAATGGGCCGGGCTGATCGTCACGCCCTGCTCAACGCTTCTGGTTGTAGACGTCGAGGCACACCGCGCCGAGCAGGACCAGGCCCTTGATCACCTGCTGGTAGTCGATGCCGATGCCGAGGATCGACATGCCGTTGTTCATCACGCCCATGATGAGCGCTCCGATCACGGCGCCGGAGACCCGGCCGACGCCGCCATAGGCCGAAGCGCCGCCGATGAAGCAGGCAGCGATGACGTCGAGCTCGAAGCCCAGACCCGCCTTCGGGGTCGCGGTGTTGAGGCGCGCAGCGAAGACGAGCCCCGCCAGAGCCGCAAGCACGCCCATATTGACGAAGGTCAGGAAGGTCAGCCACTCCGTCCGCACACCCGAGAGCTTGGCGGCGCGCGCATTGCCGCCGACCGCGTAGATTTGCCGGCCGATGCTGGTCCGCGTGGTGACGAAGGCATAGAGCGCGATCAGCACCGCCATCACCACGAGCACGTTTGGCAGGCCGCGATAGGAGGCGATCAGATAGGTCGCGTAGAGGATGATGGCGGAGAAGGCGAGGTTCTTGGCGACGAACAGGCCCTGCGGCTCCACCGGAATCCCGTGGCTTTCCTGCCGCTTGCGACTCTTGACGTTGAGCACCACGAGCACGAGCGTCAGCAGGGCCCCGATCGCCAGCGAGGTCGGATAGAGCGCGCCTGCTTCCGGCACCAGTTCGGGAATGAAGCCCGAGGACAGCTTCTGGAAGGTCGCCGGGAACGGCCCCAGCGATTGGCCCTGCAGGATCGCCAGCGCCAGCCCCTTGAATACGAGCATGCCTGCAAGTGTCACGATGAAGGACGGGATCTTGAAATAAGCGACCCAATAGCCCTGCGCAGCGCCGATCAGGGCGCCCAGCGCCAGGCAGATCAGCGCGGCCGGCACGAAATGCATCTCGTAGCGCACCATCAGCACGGCGGCGACCGCGCCGACCGCACCCGCCACCGAACCGACCGACAGGTCGATATGGCCGGTGACGATGACGAGCAGCATTCCAAGCGCCATGATGACGATGAAGCTGTTCTGCAGCACGAGATTGGTCAGGTTCAGTGGCCGCAGGAGCGTGCCCCCTGTCATGACCTGGAAGAACAGCATGATCGCCACCAGCGACATCAGCATGCCGTAGTCGCGCAGGCCCGTCTTCAGGTGGCTGCCGGCCGGACGCGCCGGCCCGCCGCTCAAGGTTTCGCCGCTCATGGTCTGGCCTCTCCGTTGCGCATGATGGCGCGCATGATGTTTTCCTGGCTCGCGTCCTGCGCGGAAAATTCGCCGACGAAGGCGCCGTCGTTCATCACGCAGATGCGGTCGCAGATGCCCAGCAGCTCCGGCATTTCCGAGGAGATCACGATGACGCCGCGCCCTGAATCCGCCAGCTCGTTGATGATGCAGTAGATTTCGTATTTGGCGCCGATGTCGATGCCGCGCGTCGGCTCGTCCAGGATCAGCACCTTGGGCTCGGTGAAGAGCCATTTCGACAGCACGACCTTCTGCTGGTTGCCGCCCGAGAGCTGGCTGGTCTCTTGATAGACGCTGCCGCTGCGGATCCCCATCCGCGAGCGATAGCCCGCCGCCACCTTGAGCTCGGCCATGTCGTCGATGACGCCGCCGGGTGCCACCGCCGGCAGATTGGCCAGCGTCACGTTCTTGCGGATGTCCTCGGCCAGGATCAGCCCAAGCTCCTTGCGGTCCTCGGTGACATAGGCGAGGCCGGCATCGACGGCGCGGCGCACCGTCGAGAGGTCGACCTCGCGACCCTCCAGCGTCGCCGTGCCGCTGATCTGACGGCCATAGGAGCGGCCGAAGACGCTCATCGCGAATTCGGTCCGGCCCGCTCCCATCAACCCGGCGATGCCGACGATCTCGCCACGCCTGACATGGAAATCGACGCCCTTGACCATGCGCCGGCCGGCATCCTGCGGATGAAAGACGCTCCAGTCCTTCACCGCGAAGATGACCTCGCCGATAGCAGGCTCGCGCTGGGGATAGCGATGCTCGAGATCGCGATCGACCATGCTGCGAATGATGCGGTCTTCCTCGACCGGGCCGGCGCGGCAGTCGAGCGTGTCGACGCTGCGCCCGTCGCGCAGCACGGTGATATGATCGGCGACGCGCGCGACCTCGTTGAGCTTGTGCGAGATCAGGATCGAGGAGATGCCCTGTGCGCGCAGTTCGACCAGCAGGTCGAGCAGCGCCTCGCTGTCGCGCTCGTTCAGGCTGGCGGTCGGCTCGTCCAGGATCAGCAGGCGCACGTCCTTCGACAGCGCCTTGGCGATCTCGACGAGCTGCTGCTTCCCGACGCCAAGATCGATCACGCGGGCATCGGGTGCCTCATTGAGGCCGACCTTCGCCAGCAGCGCCTGGGCGCCGCGATAGACCGCCTCGCGATCGATCACGCCCATGCGCGTCGGCGGATTGGCGAGATAGATGTTCTCGGCGATGGAGAGCAGCGGGATCAGCGCCAGTTCCTGATGGATGATGATGATGCCGAGCGCCTCGGAATCATTGATGTCGCGAAAGCGCCGCTCTTCCCCGTCGAAGACGATGGCGCCGTCATAGGACCCATGCGGATAGACGCCGCTCAGCACCTTCATCAGGGTCGACTTGCCCGCGCCGTTCTCGCCGACGACGGCGTGAATCTCGCCGGGTTCGACCGAGAACGAGACGTCGCTCAGGGCCTTCACGCCCGCGAACGCCTTGCTGATGCCGCGCATGGCCAGGATCGGATTCATTCGCTCTGCTCCGCGACCGGATGGATCGACGGCCCCGCCCCGGGGGCGGGGCCGCACGCGAGGGTGTCGCGTTACTTGATCTGCCCGGCCTTGTAGTAGCCGGAGGTGATCAGGACCGATTCCCAGTTCGACTTGTCGACCGCGACGGGCGTCAGCAGGTAGGACGGCACGGTCTTGCGGCCGTTGTTGTAGGTCTTGGTGTCGTTGACCTGCACCTCCTTGCCGCTCAGCATGGCATCGACCATATCGGCCGTGACCTTGGCGAGTTCGCGGGTGTCCTTGAAGATGGTCGAATACTGTTCCCCGGCGAGGATGGACTTGACCGAGGGAACCTCGGCGTCCTGGCCCGAAACGAACGGCATCTTCATCGAGCCCGAGCCGTAGCCGACACCTTTCAGCGAGGACAGGATGCCGATCGAGATGCCGTCATAGGGCGAAAGCACCGCGTCGATGCGCTTGTTGTTGTAGTAGGCGCTGAGCAGGTTATCCATGCGCGCCTGGGCGGTCGCACCGTCCCAGCGCAGCGTCGAGACCTTGTCCATGCCCATCTGGCCGCTGGCGACGACGAGTTGCTTGGAGTCGATGAACGGCTTCAGCACCGACATCGCGCCGTCATAGAAAAAATAGGCGTTGTTGTCGTCGGGCGAGCCGCCGAACAGCTCGATGTTGAACGGCCCCTTCGCCTCGGGCAGGCCCAGCCCCTTGACCAGCGTCTGCGCCTGCAGGACGCCGACCTTGAAGTTGTCGAAGGTGGCGTAATAATCGACGTTCGGCGAATTCCGGATCAGTCGGTCATAGGCAATGACCTTGGTCCCGGCCGCCGCCGCCTGCTGCAGGATGTCGGACAGGGTGGTGCCGTCGATGGCGGCGATCACGAGTACCTTCGCCCCCTTGGTGACCATGTTCTCGATCTGCGAGAGCTGGTTGGGGATGTCGTCCTCGGCATATTGCAGATCGGTGTTGTAGCCGCGTTCCTTCAGCACCTTCACGATGTTGTCGCCGTCCGCGATCCAGCGGGCGGATGATTTCGTCGGCATGGCGATGCCGACGGTGGGCTTGGATTGCGCCAGCGCGGGCCCCGCAAAGGCAACCGCGCCCAGCGCGAGAGCGGAAAGAAGCGTCGTGATCCTGAGTGCCATCGTCTTCTCCTTGGTTGGGTGTTGGTCGCCGCTTGGTCGCGGTCTTGGTCGGGTTTGCATCGTCGGTGCGGGGACTGTCAGTGCGCGCCCAGCCTGACGCGAGGCTCAGGCTTTCCGATCGCGTCGGGCGTAAGCAAGAAGGTCGCACCGCCCTGAGGATCGGCGGCGCGGGCAGCTTCATCCTGCCCCTCTCGCGCGCTGGTGACCAGCAGGCGGTTGAAGGCCTTGCCGACGAAAACGGGGCAGCTCGGCTGGCGCGCCGGCACGGAAAGACTGCGGACGGTCTCGCCCTGATCCGTGAGGGCATCGATCCGTGCGCCACCCCAGCGGGCGATCCAGATCAGTCCGTCGCGATCGATCACCGCGCCGTCGAGCCCTTCGCCGTCATCGGACAGGCGAAGCGGCGATGGCGCCTCGCGCGGCAGACCCGTCGCGGGATCCAGCGGCACCCGGTAAAGCGCGTTTCGCGCCGTGTCGGAGAAGAAGCCCTGCGTGCCGTCTGCCGAGAAGCAGATCGCGTTGGGAATCGTCAGCCCCGAAAAAAGCCGCACGACCTCGCCGTCCGACAAGGCATAGATCGAGGCCGCGCCGGGCTTTGCACCCTTGCCCATCATGCTGAACCAGAAGGCGCCGCAAGGATGCGCACGCGCATCGTTTGAGCGCGTCGTGGCGTCGTCGGCCTCGACCGCGCGAAACAGTGTCATCGCGCCATCCAGGCGGGCGCGGAGATAGAGCCCGCTTTCGGTGGCGACCAGTTGGCGCTCGTCGTCGACCATCGCGAGCGCCGAGGCCATCAGCGGCATGGCGTGGCTTTCGACCGAGCCGATCGCAAGATCGGCCTCGAACAGCTTGCGCTCCAGAATGTCGAACCAGAAGGCGGTGTCGGTCGCGGCGTCATAGGCCGGACCTTCGCCGAGATGACAGCGTGTCTCGCCCAGCAGCGCGGGAGCGGGCACGATGGCCTGTGTCGCACTCACCATGTGAAGGCCTCCACGCCTCGGCGCTTCCCGAGCAAAAAAGCATCGGCCACCAATTGCAGCGGCGCCAGATCGACATCGCTCTCCCGCCGCGAGACGAGATCGGCGAAGCGGCGATACAGTGCCGGATACTCCGCCTCCGGCTCATCGACGAGCGGGCGCCCGTCATGGTCGAGTTTCGCGCCACCTGCCGATAGCAGCAGCGTGCCGCCCTCCGTCTCGATGCGCATGTCCCAGCTCTGCGGGCCGCTCTGCAGGAAATCGAACTCTGCCCGGATCGGCAGGCCGGCCTCGTCGGCAAGGTCGAGTTCGGCCGCGATCGGCGCATCGCGGTTGGCGGGGAAGGCGAGCTCGGAAGCCCGGAGAAACAGCGGGCGCGGCAGGATGCGGGTCAGGATCGACAGCGCGTTGATGCCGGGATCGAACACGCCGAGCCCGCCGGCCTCGAAAATCCAGTCCTGGCCGGGATGCCAGACCCGCACATCCTCGCGCCAGTCGATCCTGACCGATAACGGACGATTCGCGGCGAGAAAGGCTCGCGCCGGCTCGACGGCCGGCGCATGGCGGGAATGCCAGGTCGCAAACAGCGTCAGGCCCTTGATCCGCGCAGTGGCGATCAGCGGCGCAAGCTCGCTGACGGTTGCCCCCGGCGGCTTTTCCAGCATGACATGCTTGCCGGCCGCCAGAGCGAGCGCAGCCTGGGCCCGTCGCACCTGGGGCGGCGTGCACAGTGCCACCGCGTCGACCGCGACATCGGAGGCGAACAGCTCTTCGAGGGTTTCAAAGCAGGGCACGCCATCCAGCACGGCATTGCGGCTGACGACAGCTGCAACCGCGATATCGGGCAGGCCCGCCACGGCCGGCAGATGCTGGTCGCGGGCGATCTTGCCCAATCCGACGATGGCGAGGCGCAGCATGCTCATTTGCTCCAGCGCAGCACGGCGGCGTCGAGGCTTTGGGCGATCTCGATCAGCCCGGCCTGCGTCGCAGGGTGAGGCAGCTCGAGTGGATGACGCAAGGCCGCCGAGCCGATGATGCCGCCCGCCTTCATCAGAATCTTGGCAGCCGACAGGCCGGTCTGGCGGTTCTCATAATTGATCAGCGGCAGCCAGCGCGCATAAGCCGCCATGGCCTCCTCGCGGCGCCCGGCGAAATAGGGATCGACGATCTGGCGGATGCCGTCGGGATAGCCGCCGCCGGTCATCGCGCCGGTCGCTCCGGCATCGAGATCGGCCATCAGCGTGATCGCCTCCTCGCCGTCCCAGGGCCCTTCGATCGTCTCGCCGCCAAGTTCGAGCAGCGTGCGCAGCTTGGCGGCGGCTTGGGCGACCTCGATCTTGAAATAGGAGACGTTCTCGATCTCGCGGGCGAGCTTTGCCAGGAAGGCGGGCGAGAGCGGCGTGCCGGCCACCGGCGCGTCCTGGATCATGATCGGGATCGAGATCGCATCCGAGACGCGGCGGAAGAAAGCTTCGATCGCCGCTTCGCCGACCCGGAAGGTCGCGCCGTGATAGGGTGGCATGATCATCACCATGGCCGCGCCCTTGTCCTGCGCGCGGCGCGAGCGCTCGGCGCAGACCGCGCTGCCGAAATGCGTCGTCGTCACGATGACCGGCACCCTGCCTGCGACATGGTCGAGCGCCGCATCCATCACCGCGTCGCGCTCGGCATCGGTCAGCACGAATTGCTCGGAGAAGTTCGCCAGAATGCACAGCCCGTTCGAGCCGGCGTCGATCATGAAGTCGAGGCAGCGGCGCTGCCCCTCCAGATCGAGCGTGCCGTCGTCGTGGAAGATGGTCGGTACGACGGGGAAGACGCCGCGATAGGGTCTGGTTGCTGCGGGCATGGCCGGGCTCAATCTTTGTTTGTCAGGAGGTGGGACGGGGCGATGAGATGGTGTGGACCGGCGAGCCGCCCGGAGGTTTCGGTGCGCGTCGCGCCGTGGCGGCGCAATCCGTTGAAGATGACCCCCACCATGGCCTCGGCCGCACCCTCGACGTCGCGGGCCGCGATGGCATCGACAATCTTGCGATGCGCGATGATGACGATGTCCCGCTCGGGTTCCTCGACCGGCGCGCTCAGCAGGAACGATGCCCGCAGCGCAACGTCGATGACGCCGCCGACCGAGCGCATGAACGGATTGCCCGAGGCATTGGCGACAGCCACGTGAAGCGCGAGATCGGCTTCAGCGAACGCGACGGAATCGGACGGCTCGCGCTGCATCGCGGCCAAACCGGCGCGCATCGCGGAGAGATCGGCTTCGGTTCTGCGCTCCGCGGCCAGGGCTGCCGCGCGAGGCTCGACCGCCAGCCGGATTTCAGCGAGATCGTCGAGGAAGCGGCGGTCGATCCCGGCCTGAAGGTGCCAGGCGAGCAGGTCGGCGTCGAACATGTTCCAGGCGGCGCGCTCGCGCACCACCGTGCCCACCCGTGCCTTGGTGGTCAGCAGGCCCTTGGCGACGAGCGTCTTCACGCTTTCGCGCAGCACCGGGCGCGAGACGCCGAAGCGCAGCATCAGTTCGGCATCGCCGGCGAGCTTGGCACCCTCCTTGGCGCGGCCGGCGATGATGTCGAGTGCGACCATCCGCGCCACCTCGGCGTGATTGGAGTGTTCCCGCCGTTCGGGAACCGCGACGAGTCCGGGTTTCATGGAGTGGCCCCTTTGGCAGTGGCGCCGCGCACTGAGCGGCGAGCGAGGGCCAGCGTCGCCTGCTGGAACGCGATGAAGGCGAACAGCAGGACGCCGGTCACGATCTTGGTCCACCAACTCGACAAGGTGCCGTCGAAATTGATGTAGGTCTGGATCAGGCCCTGCATGAGGACGCCCAGGAACGTCCCGATCATGAAGCCGTGCCCGCCGGTCAGAAGCGTGCCGCCGATCACCACGGCGGCGATCGTGTCGAGTTCGACGCCGACGGCCGAGAGCGAATAGCCCGACGAGGTGTAGAGCGAGAACACGATGCCCGACAGGCCCGCCAGGAAACTCGACAGCGCGTAGATCGCGACCGTGTGCCGGCCCACCGTGATCCCCATCAGCCCGGTGGAGACCCGGCTGCCGCCCAGCGCATAGACATTGGCCCCGAAACGCGTGAGGTGCAGCGCAATGCCGCCGGCGAAGAAGACCGCCAGCATGACCATGCCGACCACGCTCAGCCGGCCACCGCCCGGCAAACGGAAGGCGAAGTCCGAGACCGCGCTGTAGAGCGGCGCCGTGACGGGGATCGACTCCGTCGACAACAGGAAACTCGCACCACGCGCCAGGAACATGCCCGCCAGCGTCACGATGAACGGCGGCATGTCGAAGCCCTGGATGAGCGCCCCCATCGTGGCGCCAAACAGTGTCGCCACGAACAGCACGAGCATGAACGCCGCCAGCGGGGGAATGCCCCATGTCTCGATCGCAAGCGCGAGAAAGACCGTGGTGAACCCCACCACCGAACCGACCGACAGGTCGATGCCGCCCGAGATGATGACGAAGGTCATGCCCACCGCCAGAATGCCGAGGAAAGCGTTGTCGGTCAGCAGATTGGCGATCACGCGGGTCGACAGGAAGGCCGGGAACTGCAGCGCGCAGATCGCGTAGCCGAGCGCGAAGACGGCGGCGGTGACGATGACCGGGAGATAGCGCGTCATGCCGGTCTCCGGGCCAGCAGGAGGGCGACGCCCGACAGGCGCGGCGATTGCGCCAGCAACACCAGCAGGACGACCACCGCCTTCACCACGAGGTTGAACTCGGGCCTGAAGCCGGCCAGCAGGATGCCGGTGTTCATCGCCTGGATGGTCAGCGCACCGAGCACCGCCAGCGCCAGGCTGAAGCGGCCGCCCAGCAGCGAACTGCCGGCGATGACGACGGCCAGGATGGCATCGAGCTCGAGCCAGAGCCCGGCATTGTTAGCGTCCGCGCCCAGGATGTCGGCGGCGGCGACGATGCCCGCCAGGGCGGCGCAAAATCCGCTCCAGACATAGACCGCGATCGTGGTCGTGCGCGTCTCGATGCCGGCGAGAGCGCTGGCGCGGGCATTGGCGCCGGTCGCCTCGATCAGCAGCCCGAGCGCGGTGCCGCGGATGGCAATCACCGCCACCGCCAGCACGGACGCCGTCAGCACCACCGGCACCGGCAGCCCCAGGATCGCGCCGCCACCGAACCGGGCGAGCTCGGGCGAGGTGAAGGTGACGATCCTCCCCTCGGTGATCAGCTGCGCGATGCCCCGCCCGGCGACCATCAGGATCAGCGTCGCGATGATCGGCTGGATGCCGAGCACGGCGACGAGGATGCCGTTCCAGAGCCCGCACAGCAGCCCGGCGCCCAGGGCAGCCAGCAGCACGACCGGCAGAGCGTGCGTATCGGCCAGCGTTGCGGCGATCGCGCCCGCAATCGCCATCACCGCTCCGACTGACAGGTCGATGCCGCGGGTCGCCACAACCAGCACCATGCCCAGGGACAACAGCGCCACCGGCGCACCGCGATTGAATACGTCGATGAAGCTGCCGAACAGACGGCCGTCCTGCAGTCTGATGTCGAAGAACTGCGGCGAGACGGCAAAATTGATCAGCAGGACGACGACGAAGGCCGCGATCTGGGGCAGGCCCTTGCGGGGCAGTCGAAATCTCATCGGGGCCGCTCCATCACGCCGCAAGCGGGGGGGTATCGGCGGCGATCGCCTGCAGGATGGCGGTGACGTTCACAGCCTCGCCCTCCAGCACGGCGGTCTGCCTGCGGTCGCGCATCACGATCACCCGGTCGGCATAGCTCACGATCTCCTCCAGCTCCGACGAGATGACGACGAGAGCGAGGCCTTCCGTGCAGAGCTGCCGGATCAGGCGGATGATCTCGGCATGGGCGCCGACATCGATGCCGCGCGTCGGCTCGTCCAGAATGAGCAGGCGCGGCTCCGTTGCAAGCCAGCGCGCCAGCAGCGCCTTCTGCTGGTTGCCGCCCGAGAGCAGCCCGATCGGGCGCTCGGGGTCGGGCGGGCGGATGTCGAGCATGGTGATAAAACGCTGCGCGATCGCGTCCTGCTCGCGCCGCGACAGCGGATGCAGCGCGCCGCGCCTGGCCTGCAGCGCCAGCACGATGTTCTCGCGCACGGTGAGTTCGGCGACGATGCCCTCGGTCTTGCGCTCCTCCGGGCAGTAGCCGAAGCCGTGCCTGATCGCGTCGCGCGGCGAGGCCAGGCGCACGGCTTCGCCGTCGATCGTGAGCCGGCCGTGATCGGCACTCTCCACCCCGAAGAGCAGGCGCGCGGTCTCCGTGCGGCCCGAGCCGAGCAGACCGGCCAACCCCACGACCTGGCCGCTCGCCAAGGCGAGATCGAAGGGCGCGACATAGCCCGCCTTGCCGAAGCCCTCGAACCGGATCGCACCGCCCGCGTCGGGCGCGGCCTCGGTGGCGGCCTTGGCCGGATGCTCCGAGGCAGCCTCGCTGAGCTCGCGGCCCAGCATCATCCGGATCAGCTCCATGCGGGGCAGCGCCGCCGTCTCGCGCTCGCCGACGAGCCTGCCATTGCGCAGCACGGTGATGCGGTCGGTAATCGCATAGACCTGGTCGAGGAAATGGGTGACGAAAAGGATGCCGAGCCCCTTGCCGGCGAGGTTGCGCATGACGCGGAACAGGATCTCGACCTCATGGGCGTCGAGGCTCGCCGTCGGCTCGTCCAGGATCAGGATGCGGGCCGACATGTCGACGGCCCGCGCGATGGCGACGAGGTGCTGCACGGCGACTGAATAGTCGCCCAGGGGCGCGCCGACATCGATATCGAGGTCGAAATCGCGCAAGAGCGCGATCGAGCGGCGCCGCATCTCGGCCTCGTGCACCAGCCCGAAGCGGGTCGGCTGCCGGCCGAGAAAGAGATTTTGCGCCACCGTCAGATTCGGCAGCAGATTGACCTCCTGATAGACCGTCGCGATGCCCGCCTTCAACGCCTCGTCGGCCGAACGCGGCGCGACCGGCACGCCGCCAAGCGTCACCGTCCCGGCATCGCGCGTGACGACGCCGGTGATGGCCTTGATGAAGGTCGATTTGCCGGCGCCGTTCTCGCCGAGCAGCGCATGGATTTCGCCATGCCGCAGCGTGACGTCGACGCCGTCGAGCGCCGGGAAGCCCGCGAAGGACTTGGACAGGCCGCGCACGGCCAGGAGCGGCGTGGCAGCGGTAGCAGCTGTCGGGGACGGAGACGGGGACATCGGCACGCACTCCACTAAGGCCGCGCCGATGGGCGCGGCCGTGGGAATAAGCTCAGGAATAGGGGGCGTGCGCCCTCAGTAGCCGAGGTTCTTCTTGGAGTCGTAGACCTTCTGCGGATCGTCGGCCGCGGTATAGAGCTTCGATTCCGTCTGGATCCACTTGGGCGGAACGGTGCCCTTGGCCTTGTAGGCGGTCAGCGCGTCGAAGGCGGGGCCGGCCATGTCGGGGGTCAGCTCGACCGTCGCATTGGCCTCGCCGGCAGCGATCGCCTTGAAGATGTCGGGCACCGCATCGATCGAGACGGTGAGCACATCCTTGCCCGGCTTCAGCCCGGCTTCCTTCATGGCCTGGATCGCGCCGACCATCATGTCGTCATTATGTGCATAGACGGCGCAGATCGACTTGCCCCCGCCCTCGGCCTTGATGAAGCTCTCCATCACCTCCTTGCCCTTGGCGCGGGTGAAGTCGCCGGTCTGGCTGCGCACGACCTTGATGTTGGAGGTCGACGCGATCGCCGTGTCGAAGCCTTTCTTGCGGTTGGTCGCGACGCTGGCGCCGACCGTGCCCTGCAGTTCGACGACGTTGCACGGCTTCGTGCCGACCGTCTTGGCGAGCCACTTGCCGGCAACCTCGCCCTCATGCACGCTGTCGGAGGTCACGGCGGTGAGGTAGAGATCCTTGCCCGCCGGATCGATGTCGCGGTCGAGCAGGATGACGGGAATCTTGGCTTCCTTGGCTTCCTTCAGCACGGAATCCCAGCCGGTCGAGACGACCGGAGCCAGGAAGATCGCGTCGACGCCCTGGGCGACGAAGGAACGGATCGCCTTGATCTGATTTTCCTGCTTCTGCTGGGCATCGGCGATCTTGAGCGTGATGTTGCGCTTCTTGGCCTCGCTCTTGGAGACCGACGTCTCGGCCGCGCGCCAGCCCGATTCCGAGCCGATCTGCGAAAAGCCGACGGTGAGTTCCGCCGCGTTGACGGCATTGAGACCGCCGGCCAGCATGGTCGCGGCAAGCAGCATGGTCATGGATGTAGGACGGCGCATGAGCTTCTCCCGGATGATTATGAATCGAGGCGCCTCTACGTGCGCACCCCTGTTCTACCGGGCTCGTTTGAAGCTGTAAATAGTCATACTATCTTACTAATGCGCGCCCGGCATGCGGAAGGCCGCTTCAGGCCGCGAAGCGCGGCCTGCCAAGCTAGCGAGGTCATTGGTCTGCGTTAAGGCGAAATCGATACCGGGGGCGGTTTGGTTCTCACAGGCTGGAGCGTCGGACGGTGAGGTCGGAGCGTTTGAAGACGGCGGGGAGGAGTTCGACGCCGAGCCCGGGTCCTTCCATCGGCAGGACATGGCCGTCCTTGATCGTGGGCATGGTGGTGACGAGTTCGTTGTACCAGCCGGTGTAGAAGGCGCGCACCGATTCCTGGATCAGCGTGTTGGGCTGGCTGAACGAGGCGTGGATCGCCGCGATGAAGCCGACCGGGCCGATGCAGTCATGCGGCGCGAAGGGGCGGTGATAGGTTTCSGCCATCGCSGCGATCTTGCGGCCTTCGGTCAACCCGCCGGTCCAGCACARATCGGCCATGACGATGTGCATCGCGTCGCGGTCGAGCATCTCCTTGTAGGGRAAGCGCGAGCCCAGCGTCTCGCTGGCGCAGACCGACACSGTSGTCGAGCGCGCGAAYTCGGCCAGCGCCTGCGGCGAGTTCATCCGGATCGGRTCCTCGTACCAGCTCGGCTCGTACTGCTCGAGCACGCGGGCGATCTTGATCGCGGTCGGCAGGTTCCAGAGCGAATGCAGCTCGACCATGATCTCGATCTTGTCGCCGACGGCCTTGCGGATCTTCTCGAAGGGCTCGCAAGCCCGGCGCATCTGCTCGGGCGTGATGAACAGGCCCTGGTTCTCGATTCCCGCCGGATCGAACGGCCAGATCTTCATCGCCGTGATGCCGCTCTCCAGCAGGCTCTCGGCCACCGCATCGGCGCGGTTCATGAAGCCGTCGAGATCCTCATAGGGACCTTCGGTCTCGCCGAGATTCCAGGTCGAGACCGGCTTGATGTTGTGCGAGCGGACATAATTGTAGCCGGCGCAGGTGTTGTAGATGCGCTGCTTGTCGCGGCACAGGCCGCCGAGCATCTGATGCACCGGCTGGCCGCAGACCTTGCCGAAGACGTCCCACAGCGCGATGTCGACCGCCGAGGTCGCGCGGGATTCGACGCCGGTCGAGGCCTGCGCCATCGGCAGGTTGGTCATCTCCTTGTGCAGCGCCTCGATATGCAGCGGGTTCTTGCCGAGCAGCCGCATCGCCAGCGTGTCGTGCAGATGCGACTCGACCGCGCCGGCGCCGTAGAAGGTCTCGCCCAGCCCGATGATCCCGGCATCGGTGTGCACGCGCACCCACAGCACATTGGCGAACTCTTCCGTCCGCAACGTCTCGATCGCGGTGATCTTCATGGCACGGGTTCCTGATGGATTTTTCGATTTAGGGGCTGCATGGGCAGCGCAGCGGCGTTCTCGGTTGGACGGTCCAGGCCGCCTACGGCACGGAGTTCATGCAGCCGCCCGCATCGTCGGACGCCAAGGAGACCGGATGGACGCAGCGTCCGGCGAGCCGCCCGACCGGCCGCGAGGTCAAACAGATCAGACAAGCGGCTGGATCCTATGGGCGGTTCGGCTGCAAGGCGGGATGGGCCGGAGCACCGCCGTCGTCGAACATTTTCGCGGCGTATCTCCGGTATGATTCCCCGATATGCTTGCGCATCGCTTCGCCGGCCCCGTCGGGGTCCTTGGCCCGGATGCGGTCCAGAACCGCGGCATGATCGGCCCGGCGGATCGCGATGTTGGTGTGATCGCCGCGATCCCTGTCTCGCATGCTCCTGATCGAATCGAGCAGGGGCCCCGACACGAACTCCAGGACGCTCAGGAAGAGCGGATTATGCGCGGCATTCGCGATGGCGATATGAAAGGCGAGATCATGGGAGGCGCTGTCCTCTCCCCTGTCGTCGGCCGCGTTCATCTCCGCCGCGATCGCCTCGATGCGGTCGAGTTCCTCGGGCGTATGGCGAAGCGACGCCAGCTGCGCGGCCTCGACCTCCAGCCCGAGCCGGAACTCCAGGAACACCAGGATCGACTGTTCCGACGCCGAGATCTCCGCGCGGCGAAGCCGCAGCGAGTCCTGCTGGTTGACGAAGAGCCCAAGCCCGCGCCGGCTTTCGACGATGCCGTCGGCCTTGAGATAGGCGATGGCCTCGCGCACGACGGGCCGGCTGACGCCAAGCTGCCGTGCCAGTTCCGTCTCGGACGGCAAGCGCGCGCCGGGCTGCAGGTGACCCTTGCGGATCGATCCCGCCATCGCGGCGGCGGCGTCGGCGGCCAGGTTTGGCCGCGAACCGATAGATGACAGCAGCATGATACTCCCTCGATGCGGGAACATTGTCATGTTGCCAGTTGTTTGACAAGCTGACAGCCATCCGATTATCTGGCGCGCAATGGCGCCTCTTCAGAGCGCTTTCCGGATGGAGGACGAGATGATCCAGGGTACGCGCCGGGCTGTATTGGGATGCGTGGCGGGAGTCGTCGCGGCTGCTGTCGTTCTCGCTGCACCGGCAATCGCTCAGGAGGCGAAGACCGCCAAGCTCGGTCATTCCTTCACCGATTCCCATCCTCGCGCGGCCGCGATGAAGCGCTTTGCCGAAGAGGTCGCCAAGGCAACCAATGGCAGCGTCAAGATCGAGGTCTTCGGCAATGCGACGCTCGGTTCCGAAGAGAAGATGCTCATCGCGGTCCAATCGGGCACGGTCGATTTCTACATGGGCGCGCTCTCGCCGATCGCGACCCGGAAGAAAGAGCTGCAGATCTTCGACTTTCCGTTCCTGTTCGCCAGCGACGCCGAGGCCGCGGCCGTTCTCGACGGCCCGGCGGGCCGCCGTCTGCTCGACGGCCTGTCCGATATGAACATGCAGGGCCTGACCTGGTCCGGAGGCGCCTTCCGCAATTTTTCCAACAGCAAGCGTCCGGTTGCGTCCCTGGCCGACATGAAGGGCCTGAAGGTTCGCGTCATGCAGAGCCCGATGGCTCTGGCGAGCTTCAATGCGATGGGCATGAACGCCGTGCCGATGGCCTTCACCGAGGTCTATACGGCGCTGGAGACCAAGGCGCTCGACGGCTACGAGCATCCCTTCGTCGATATGTACGCCAACAAGATGTTCGAGGTGCAAAAGCACATCACGGTCACCAACCATGTCTACACGCCGGTGGCGCTGGTCGCCTCGAGGCGCTTCTGGATCTCGCTGACGCCGCAGCAGCAAGCCGCGGTGCAGGCCGCCGCGGAGACCACGCGTGCCTTCCAGCGCGAGGCCGAGTTGCGCGAAGCCGTCGACGTGCTCAAGGAGCTCAAGGCCAGGGGCATGGTCGCGACCGAAATGCCGGCTTCGGAGCTGGATGCGATCCGCGTGGCGATCCGGCCCGTCATCGAGAAGAACACCCAGGTGATCGGCGCCGCCTTCGTCAACGACTTCTACGGCGAAATCAAAAAGCAGCGAAAATGAGAGCCAATCCGTAGGCAGGCCAGGAGATGGGCTGTATAGCGAGCCCATCAAGAGCCGATTGGGAGATGAAACCGTGAACAACACGACTTTGACGCGAGCCGGCTTCGTTGCCGCGCTGACCGCTGCCTTGCTTGGCTCCACCGTCGCCTTTGCCGAGGTCAAGGCCAAGATCGGGCATGCGATGCCCGACACCCATCCGCAGTCCGCCGCAGTGAACAAGTTCACCGAGCTGGCGAGCACCTACACGAATGGCAATGTGAAGATCCAGCCGTTCCACTCGGCCATGCTCGGCAGCGACGAGAAGCAGCTCCAGGCCGTCCAGGCCGGCAGCCAGGAATTCTATATCGGCACGCTCGCGCCGCTTTCGACGCGCGTGAAGGAGGTTCAGGTCTGGGATCTTCCGTTCCTGTTCCAGAACGTGAAAGAGGTCTATGCGGTACTCGATGGTCCGTCGTCCAAGGCGATCTTCGACAAGATCGAGCCGAGCGGGCTGGTCGGCCTGACCTGGACCGGCATGGGCTTCCGCAACCTCTCCAACAGCCGCCGCTCGGTGAAGACGGCCGAGGACGTCAGCGGCCTGAAGCTGCGCGTGATGGCCAACCCGGTTGCTCTCGACACCTGGAAGACGATCGGCGCGAACGCGGTTCCGATGGCCTTCTCCGAAGTGTTCACCGCTCTCGAGGTCAAGGCGCTCGATGGGCAGGAGAACCCGCTGCAGCACATGTGGGCGAACAAGATGCAGGAGGTGCAGAAATACATCTCCGTGACGAACCACGTCTACACGCCGGTCGCCCTCGTCGCCTCGAAAAAGTTCTGGGACACGCTCTCGGCCAGCGACAAGGCCGGCGTCCAGAAGGCGGCCGTCGAGGCCGGCCTGCTTCAACGCAAGCTGCTCGACGAGGGTGATCGCGACGTCATCGCCAAGTTCAAGGACGCTGGCGTGACCGTCGATCAGGTCTCGACCGAAGATCTGAAAAAGGTCCAGGACAAGGTCAAGCCGGTGGTGGAGAAGTTCAAGGCCCAGATCGGCGACGAATTCGTCACCGGCTTCATGGCCGAGATCGCCAAGGCCCGCACGGCCAGCACCAACTGATCGCCCAAGACCGCGACGGCCGGCCTCGTGCCGGCCGTCCGCATTTCAGGCCGGCACGCTGCCGGCCGATCCTGCCGCATGCCCAGCAAGGTCAAGTCAGATGAGCGATGTGCTCGATAAAGCCGTGAGGGGATTTTACCGCCTCATCGAGATCATCCTCGTGCTCTGCATGAGCGTGATGCTGGTCATGGTGTTCGGGAACGTCGTGCTGCGGCTGTTCTTCAACACCGGCATCGACCTCTCCGAGGAGATGCCCCGCTTTGCTTTCGTCTGGATGACCTTTCTCGGCGGCATCATCGGCCTGCACCGGCGCAGCCATCTCGGCGTCGACATGGTCGTTCAGGCCCTGCCGATCTTCGGCCGCAAGGTCTGCTGGGCGATCAGCCAGGTCATCATGTTCATCTGCGCCCTGTTCATCTTCTACGGCACCTGGCTGCAGCACGACATCATCGCCGGCAATGCGTCCCCGGTGGCGCAGATCAGCATGCTCTGGGTCTATGGCGTGAGCTATGTGACCGGCGCCGCCATCGCGCTGATCTGCCTGTCGAACCTGCTCCGTCTGGCGCAGGGCAAAGTCCGCGACGACGAGTTGATCGACGTCCACGAGGAGGGGCTGACCGAGGGCCTCGAGGCCGAGCGCGACATGAAGGCGCATATGGCTGGAGGAGCCAAGCCATGATCGTCTTCGTCTTCATCTCCTCGCTGCTGGGCCTGATGGCGCTCGGCATGCCGGTCGCCTTCGCGCTGATCGGCTGCGGCCTCGCGATGATGCTCTATATGGGCATCAACGACCCGCAGATCGTCATCCAGAACATGTGGGACGGCGCCAACAGTTTCCCGCTGCTGGCTGTTCCCTTCTTCATGCTCGCCGGCGAGCTGATGAACGCCGGCGGCATGACGCGCCGCATCATCACGATGGCGATGGCCTGGATCGGCCATATCCGCGGCGGCCTGGGCTATGTCGCTGTGATCGCGGCGGTGATCATGGCGTCGCTCTCCGGTTCCGCCGTCGCCGATACTGCGGCGCTCGCCTCCGTGCTGATCCCGCTGATGCGCAATGCCGGCTACGATATCAACCGCTCCTGCGGCCTGATCGCCTGCGGCGGCATCATCGCGCCGGTGATCCCGCCCTCGATCGGTATGATCATCTTCGGCGTCACCGGCGGGGTCTCGATCACCAAGCTCTTCATCGCCGGCATCGTGCCGGGTATCATGATGGGCGTCGCGATCATGCTGGCCTGGCGCTGGAGCATCACGCGCGACAACCCGCGCGTCGAGCCCAAGAAGACAATGGCCGAGCGCTTCACCGAAACACGCAACGCGCTCTGGGCGCTGGTGCTGCCCGTCGTCATCATCGGCGGCCTGAAGATCGGCCTGTTCACGCCGACGGAAGCCGCCGTCATTGCGGCTGCCTATTCGCTCTTCGTCGGCCTCTTCATCTATCGCGAGATCAAGTTTTCCGACCTGTTCAATCTGATGTACCGGGCTGCCGAAACCACGGCGGTGATCATGTTCCTGGTCGCAGCCGCCGGCGTCTCGGCCTGGCTGATCACGACGGCGAACATTCCCCAGCAGGTCGCCGACATGGTCCAGCCCTTCATGGGCAACAAGATGCTGATGACCGCGGTGCTGATGGTCATGGTCCTGATCGTCGGCACGGCGCTCGACTTCACGCCGACGGTGCTGATCATGACCCCGGTGCTGATGCCGGTGGTCAAGCAGGCGGGCATCGACCCGGTCTATTTCGGCGTCCTGTTCATCATGAACAACGCGATCGGGCTGGTCACGCCGCCGGTCGGCACGGTGCTCAACGTGGTCTGCGGCGTCGCCAAGGTGCCGATGACCGGCGTCATCAAGGGCGTCATGCCCTTCATGATCGCGCAGATCACCGTCCTCGCCTTGCTGATCATCTTCCCGCAGATCGTCATGTGGCCGCTGCAGATGATGTCGCGCTGAGGCGCTGCACGCGTGGAGCGGATCGCGAATGCCCGCCTCCAGGACGGACGTTGATGGCTGCTCTCGACGCACTGCGGATGATGCTTCAATAGAGAAGGTAGCCAGCTAATCTCGTTATGGCAGGTTGCATGGGTCGTGAATGTTTCGTCAGCGGCGCTGTGTCGCGCGTCGCGTCCCCTGCACGACCGTTGGCGCCGTAACGACACCGGCCGCTCCGACAACCGCGCCCACTGGTCCACCTACTGCAGCGCCTGTACCAGCCACCGACTGCAGCTCCTCCAACCCGCTGCTCAGTCGTGTTGCAGGCACCCATCGCGATCGCGACGGTGATCAGAGCGGAAAACGTCCGGATTTTCAGGGCGCGTCCTGCCTGGCTCGGCAACGCGGACCGAAGATTGCAGTTCCCACCAGGTGCCGGGAGCCACTGAATCCATTTCGCCGGTTGCTTCATTCGGCCTTTCATCGGCAGAGGGCCTAATGAGAATGTCCGCTTTCGGGCGGCACATGGACTTCGGCTTGTGGCGCGTCTCCCTGTTCCTATTTGGCTATCCGCCGAGAATCAAAGCGGCAAACGTCAGAGATCTCAATCGATAACTAGATGCGCTTTCGATTGTGACATCGACCTTGCCGGCAGTCGGCAGAGCACGCGAGCAAGACGTGGCCCGAGACAGGTTTCCAGCCTGTTCCCTCCGGAACTTCCTACCTCCGACGGGGAGCCTAACGTTTGGTCATCGCAGATGCCAATCGAGGAGAACGCACATGGCCGGCCTTCACATCATCACGCTTCGCGGCAGCGTTGGCTGGAAGGCCAGAAACGACGCAAACGACGTCCGCGCGATCCAGCTGCGCCTGAAC
Organism: Allobosea sp. P2_B12; assembly: GCF_056404835.1. NCBI lineage: Bacteria > Pseudomonadati > Pseudomonadota > Alphaproteobacteria > Hyphomicrobiales > Alloboseaceae > Allobosea > Allobosea sp. P2_B12. The sequence continues at coordinate 403,062 of NZ_JBFUDG010000005.1, forward strand.
GTGCTCATGATGCCGCCGCGCGTTCCGCTGGTGGTTGATGGTCGGAGCGGTCCGAAAACCGAGCAGATGATCCTCGATTTCCAGAGGAATGCGATGGGCGTCGCCCAGCCGGATGCGAAGGTTGACGTTGGTGGAGCCACCCTCAGGGCGTTGAACAACACAGCCTCCATCGCCAGGTGGTCGGGTGCTGCCAACAAGCCGGGTGCCACACCCGCGCCAGGGACACCGGGCGCTGGTGGCGCACCGTATCCCGATGGGGCATCCAGCAACGAAAAGCTGATGCTCGACAAGATGCGCCAGTCGGCCGCGAGCGCCGGCTCGCCTGTCGCGCTCGCGGTCATCGAGCTGTTCGTTCAGAGCGACAATTTCAAGCTCATCAAGAACATCATGAACGGTGTCGGTTCCGTGCAGTGGGCCGCGGACTTCGGTTATGCGATCAAGGGCTTCAGTGCAGCAGGTGCCGATGCTCAGCTGATCTTCCGCGTGTTCAAAGAGTATGCAAATTCGCCGCTATGCGATCTCAAGCTCCTTTCGAATTTGTTGGCCGCTTCAAAGGGCAGCCCGGCATTTGCAGCCGCAGTCGCGAGGCTGGCCAAACTTGGCAAGATCCTGAACGTTCTCGGAGTTGCAGCCTGCGCGGTGGAAGTCATGATTCATGCCCGAAATGGGCGCTATGGCCCGGCTCTGGCTGAAGTCTACGGAACGGTAATGGGCATGCTCGTGCCTTGGGCCGCTGTCATCGATGCCATACAGGGCCTTGCTTTTGATTATGCACCGAGCCTGAGGGCCGACCCGATCGTGATCAACCTGTTCCGCTATCTCAACGCCGTGAATCCGATCGGTGCCGGCAAGAATGCCGTCGATTCCCTCGTGACCATCGGCGAGACGATCCTCATTTCGTTCAAGAAGGGGGAACTGGATGCGAGCAAGCTGAATGCACTTGTTGGTCGCATGCGGCAAACGCCACTTAAAGTCTTCGTCGAGTGGAGCGACATGCTCGATGCCTATGCCGGCGAAAAGATCGGCGACTTCATTTGGGAGAACTTCATGAGCTGAACCGCAACCACTGCCGGCCCGAAAGCCGGCTCGAGGTTTCAGCGGAAAACGAGAAACCGGCCAACCCCGGGATAGGCCGGTCCGGTTAACGCCCCCGGTGGCGTAGCGATTGACCTGAGACCCATTTCTCCTCCGACCTGAGGGAGAGTCCTGAGTTTCATTGACGTGCTCCCCGATTTTGGGCCAGCGCGAGCTGGAATCTTCCGGGGTTATGACGTGCTCCCCGATTTTGGGCCAGCGCGAGCTGGAATCTTCCGGGGTTATGACGTGCTCCCCGATTTTGGGCCAGCGCGAGCTGGAATCTTCCGGGGTTAGGGCTCATGCCGGCGGGGGCGCCGGAGAGCCGTTCATCAGCGATATCGGCGGCTTGTTGCCGATGGCGCTGTGTGGCCGGACCTCGTTGTAGTCTCTACGCCAAGCCTCCATTTTTGCCCGGGCGTCGTCAAGGCTCATGAACCAGTGCGTGTTCAGGCACTCGGCCCGGAACTTGCCGTTGAAGGACTCGATGAAGC
>NZ_JBFUDG010000006.1:0-388027 GCF_056404835.1 Allobosea sp. P2_B12
GCTCTCGATCTCGTCCTCGTTGACGCCCTTGAGCGCAACCGCGTTGATCTTGACCCGCAGGCCTGCCTTGCGTGCCGCCTCGATGCCACCGAGCACCTTGCCGAGATCGCCCCAGCGCGTGATCTTGCGGAACTTGTCGGGGTCGAGCGTGTCGAGCGACACGTTGATCCGGCGCACGCCGTAATCGGCCAACTCCTGCGCATAGCGGTCGAGCAGCGAGCCATTCGTCGTCAGCGTCAGTTCCTCGAGCGCGCCCGAGGCGAGATGGCGCGAGAGCGAGCGGAACAGGTTCATTACATCGCGGCGCACCAGCGGCTCGCCGCCGGTGAGGCGCAGCTTGCGGGTGCCACGCATCACGAAGGCCGAGGCGACGCGGTCGATCTCCTCCAGCGTCAGCAGGTCGCGCTTGGGCAGGAAGGTCATGTCCTCGGACATGCAGTAGACGCAGCGAAAATCGCAGCGATCCGTCACCGAGATGCGCAGATAGGAGATATCGCGGCCAAACGGATCGGTCAGCGGCACGCGCGCGAACGGCGCGATCGCGTCCGCCTTGATGACATCTGGCTTGGTGGTGTCGAGAAGCACGGCCGGGTCTGCCCTGGTCATTGTCGCCACCCCTGCGCATCCGGGCGCGGGAGGGCGGCATTGCTATGAGGCCAAGACATTGGCATTGCTGCGGCCAAGGTCAAGCGCAGCCTTTGTCGCGGCCGTCATGTGAGTGAGTGCAGCATGTCATCCTGGCCGACCGAAATCCGCCTCTCGAAAGACCGCCGGACACTCCACGTCATCTTCGACGATGGCGCTGCCTATGCGCTTTCGGCCGAGTTGCTGCGGGTCGAGAGCCCCTCGGCCGAGGTGCAGGGCCATGGCCCGACGCAGAAGAAGACCATCCCCGGCAAAGCGCAGGTCGAGATTCTCAAGGTCGAGCCGGTGGGTCACTATGCCGTGAAGCTCACCTTCGACGACATGCACGACACCGGCATCTTCCCCTGGGACTATCTGCGCGAACTGGGCGAGACCGGCGAGGTCAAGCTGCAGGCTTATCTCGACGCGCTGACGGCGCAGGGCCTGTCGCGGGAGTCGGCGCGCAGGCGGTGAGGGGCGTCGCCGTCCCCGACGGCTTTCAATAGAGCCGCACGCCATCCATCGTCGAGACATGCGCGGAGATCACCTTCCAGCCGAGATCGGGGAAGCGGACCCAGCTCTGGCTCTGCCGGCCGATCAGGTCGCGCCCGCGAACCTTGAACTCGAGATTGACCGTGGCGATGTCGCGCCCCAGCGTCAGGATCTCGAGCCTGATCCGCTTTTCCTTGATGCCGGGTCCCGGCGGGCGGGCGACGCGGTGGCCGTGGATCTCGGCGAAACCGTAGCCGTTCTCGTGCAGCGCATAGCGGATCGTATGCGGGCTGTTCCAGAAGGTCGCGTCGAGCACGTCGACATTCTTGTCGATCAGGGCCTGCTCATAGCGCTCGAACAGCGCCGCGACCTCAGCGACGACCTCGGGGAGGTTGGGTGTCAGATCGGTCACGCGGCGGCCTCCATGGCTTGAGCGACGGCAATGAGCGCAGCATCCGTGCCGCGCCCGCCGATGATGGAAAGCCCGACCGGCGCTCCATCCACCATGGCTCCGGGGATGCTCACCTGCGGCGAGCCGGTGAGGCCGCCCTGCGCGCACAGGCAGCTGATCTGGTCGCGCAACGGCTGCAGCACGGGCAAGCTCAGGCCGCGTTTCGGGGCAGGGAAGGGGGTGGTCGGCAGGCACAGGATCGTGCCCGGCGGCAGCAGGAGACGTAGCCTCGCACGCGCCTCCTGCCGCATCAGCGCAGCCCAGTTGCGCTCCGCCACCGGCATCTGTGCCCCGACAAGCAGCGCGGCGACGACACTGAACGCCATGCGCGGATTGGCGCTCTCGACCCAGGGCTGGAAGGTCTGCCAGGCTTCGACCGGCTGCAGCGTGCGCTGGGCTCTCGCCCAGACGGAAAGGCCCTGCGGTGCCATGATCTCCTCGCGGACATCGCCGACGATCCGCCCGAGGCGTTCGACCATGGGCTTCAAAGCCTCGGCAACCTCCGGATCGGCGAAGCCGAAGGCATCGACGGCGACGAGAAGCGTCGTCGGCAGCGGGCCGGGCGCCTCGCCAAGCATCACCGTCGAGACCTTTGCGAAGGTCTGCGCGTCGCGCGCGAACCAGCCCGTGGTGTCGGAACTCGGCGCCTGCGGCAGCATCCCGGTCACGTCGATCCGGCCATGGGTCGGGCGGATGCCGTAGAGCCCGCAGAAGCTCGCCGGCACGCGCACCGAGCCGCCGGTGTCGGTGCCGAGCGCGGTATCGCAGAGCCCGGCCGCCACCGCCGCCGCCGACCCCGAAGACGAGCCGCCCGGCACGCGGCCGGGCGCGGCCGTGTTGGTCGGGGTGCCGTCGAACGCGTTCTCGCCGAGGATGCCGAGCGAGACCTCGTCGGTGATGGTCTTGCCGATCAGCTCGGCCCCCGCATCGAGCAGGGTCTGGACCGCGAAAGCGTGGCGGTCCGGCACGGGATTGAACTTGGCCCAGTCATGGTTGCCGCCGCCGGTGGGCACGCCCGCGACGTCGAACAGATCCTTGGCCGCGAAGCTCAGCCCCGACAACGGCCCGCCGGCGCGACCCGGAATCCGCACTCGGGGTCCGGGCACGAAGGCATTGACGACATCATCCATGGTCACTCTCGATCATTCGTTCGTGCGACTCCGCTGCCGCGCAGGATGTCAGCGCACCGACCATATGTCGCCGCCATGTGGATGATAATGCGCGTCGCCGCTTGGCCCGACGAACAACAACGCTGGGGCTGGCGGGTTGCCGACGATGGAGGCCGGTGCACTACTGACAGGCTCGGCAAAGGAGGAAACGATGGTCGCAACGACGCCCGCAACAACCGCGAAAGCCGGAACCGCAATCGCGGCCGCCCTCATCTCATGGGCCGTGGCGGCTCCTGCTAGCGCACAGACGCCGCCGCGCCACGACGAATTCTACTGGATCGGTCAGATCAACAAGGCCAGCACCGTCATCAACAGCGAGGAAGGCCTGCTCGACCCCGCGCTGGCGCCACGGATCGCGGCCGGGCTCGACACCATGCTCAAGGCAGCCGAAAAGCCCGGTGCGAAGCGGCCGACGCTGGTCATCACCTTCGAGCCGCTGCTGATCGAGGCGGCCGGCGTCGAGGCGACGCTGCTCCATGCCGGGCGCTCCAGCCAGGACATGCTGGCGACGGTGCGTGCCGCGATCATGCGCGACGGTTTGCTACGGCTCGCCGGGCAACTGCGCCGGCTGAACGCGACGATGGTCGCGCTCGCCGAGAAGCATGTCGGCACCATCGTGCCGAACTACACCAACGGCGTCGCCGCCCAGCCCAACAGCTATGGCCATTACCTGCTCGGCCATGTCGCCGGGCTGGAGCGCGACGCCCAGCGCCTGCAGGAAGCCTATGCGCGGCTCGACCGTTCGCCGATGGGCACGACGGTTTTGAACGGCTCGAGCTGGCCTTTGAACCGCGACCGCATGGCCGGCTATCTCGGCTTCGCCGAGAAGATCGACAACGCCTATGACGCAGCGCAGATCACGGCCACCGAGATGCCGGTCGAGATCGGCGCGCTGACCACCAGCATCGCCCTGCATGCCGGCGCCTTCGTCGAGGACGTCATGACCCAGTATGCGCAACCGCGCCCCTGGATCCTGCTGACAGAGGGCGACGGCAACACCTATGTCTCGAGCGCCATGCCGCAGAAACGCAATCCCGGCCTGCTCAATTCCACGCGCAGCCAGGCCTCATCCGTGATCGGGCTCGGCATGGGCCGCATCCTGCAGGCGCACAACATTCCGCCCGGCATGAGCGACGCCAAGTCCGTCCGCGACAATGCAGCCGTCATCGCCGAGACCGGCGCAATGCTGGAGAGCTGGAACAAGATCCTCTCCGCGCTGGTGATCGACCCCAAGCGGGCGCTGGAAGAGCTCAACAACGACTGGACCGCCTCGCAGGAACTCGCCGACGTGCTGATGGCGAAATACAAGCTGCCCTTCCGCGTCGGGCACCATTTTGCCTCCGAGATCGTCGACCATGCCAAGACGAACGATATCCGGCCGACCGATTTTCCCTATGCGGAGGCGCAGCGCATCTATCGCCGGACGCTCAGCGAGATGAAGGTCAGTGGCGGTGAGCTCCCGGTCAGCGAGGCCGAGTTCCGCGCCACGCTCGATCCGGTCGCGATCATCCGCAACCGCGCCACCGTCGGCGGCCCCCAGCCGGCCGAAATGACGCGGATGCTCGCCGCCGCGAAGCAGACGCTGGCGCGTCAGGAGGAGTGGATCAAGCAGCGCCGTGAGCGCATCGACGGCGCGCTGGCCGGGCTCGATCGCGATTTCGCGAAGGTTCTGGCCAAGGCGAATTGAAGTATCTCGGTTAGGTGTCCCGAGACGGGCGGACCATTAGCGGCACGGCGATAAGCACGTCCATGACTGTTCGCTTGGATGCGAGGATCGACAGCATCTCGTTGCCCGGAAAATCCATGTTTGGAACGAGCAGGATGAAGAGGTCGCCGACCATGGATAGGGTGAGCGTGTTGCTGGCTAGCTCCAGCTCGATGCTCTCCAGCCGTTCTCCGAGCAGAACCTGCCCCAGATATCGCTCGTAGCGCGACATATGCGCCCTGAAGCCAGATGATTCCGGCGGACCCAGTTCTTCGGCGTGTAAAAAGATCTTGTTCGCGGAGGCGAGCAGCTCGGAGCCATCGTAGACGAGCCAGTCGCAGAACCAGCCATGCAGGATGATGTCGGACCGGCCATCCTCTGAGAACGTCAAAGTGATCGCCCCAGAGTAAAGGATACGGAAATCGGAAATCGGTAACTTGCCGCAAAGCTTGGGCGGCGTGATGTCGATCAGTGTTTCTGCCATCTGCTCCAGTTGGGTATGCTTTCGGTGGGTGCCTTCCATAAGAAAGGCCGGCCTCTCGGCCGGCCTTGCTCGAAAGCTTCAGCTATGGTCGTTCAGCGGGCGACGACAACGCGGGTGCCGACCTTCACGCGCTCATAGAGGTCCATCACGTCCTCGTTGAGCATGCGGATGCAGCCCGAGGAGACCGCCTGTCCGATTGTCTCCGGCTCGTTCGAGCCGTGGATGCGGTAGAGGGTCGAGCCGAGATACATGGCGCGGGCGCCCATCGGGTTCTCCGGGCCGCCGGGCATGAAGCGCGGCAGGTCGGGCCGGCGCTTCAGCATCTGGGACGGCGGCGTCCAGGTCGGCCATTCCTGCTTGCGGGTGATCGTCTGCGAGCCGGCCCAGTCGAAGCCGGGGCGGCCGACGCCGACGCCGTAGCGCATCGCCTTGCCGTCGGGCATGACGAGATACAGACGGCGCTCGCTCGTGTTGATCACGATCGTGCCGGGATTGTACTTGCCGCTGAAGGAAACGACCTCGCGTGGGATCGCCGTCGCCTGTGCCTTGGCCGGATCCTCATAGGTGAACAGCGGCTGACGCGTCAGCGGATCGATCTCGGCACGCGCCGACGAGGCCATAGCGAGCATGGCAAGACCAGTGAACGTGGCCATGCGGAAAAAGCGGTTCATTGGGACCTCGGGCGGGCGGCTGAAGGAGCGTGGGACATGAAGTTGACCCCAAAAAGTCAACATCTCCTCAATTTTCTGTCAGAGTCCGGCCACCGGTGCAATTGGCCGCTCATCACATCGGTGCGAGGTCGCAGGCTTTGACGCCGCCCGTTGCGCGCCTGCAACATGGCCAGTCCCCGGAGCGGTCGTGCCGCCAAGCTGAGGGAGTTCGGTGGTCCTGCTGCCGGCCATGATTACCTTGCGGAAACGAGATCCTTCAATGGTGCCAAAACGCAGATAACGGTATCTCGATGCTTGCATCTAAAACATCATTGTTCGGGTTGCCTTAATGGAATTTCAATCATAGTCTCCAGCCCGCTGTGTGGAAGCTTGGCTTTTGAGCGCTGGATCGACCCTTGACGCAGGGTCGATTGGGAAGGTGGCCGCATGTCATACGTACCAAGAAGCAATAATGCGCTTATTGACGGGGTGCTTTGGGGCGTTAAGTGGGACAGTCTTAATCTCACCTATAATTTCCCGACGACCGTCGCAGAGTACGGTGGATATGCCGCTATCAACGGTTACGAGCCCTTCACGATCGGGCAGGCCAACTCGGCTATCTACTGCATCAACCTGGTCAACAGCTATTGCGGGCTGAATATCACGCCGTCGACTGGTGGAGTGGCAAATTTCCGTTTCGCCGAAGCGACGACGCTCCAGTACGGTAACGGCGACAACCTGCATCAGCCTGGTTTCACCGCGCCCGGGGCCCCGCGCTCCTCCGCCGAAGGTAATCCCCCGGACCCGGCACAGAGTCCGGCCTTCGCTCAAGGCGACATGTGGTTCAACCACACGACTTACAATACGCCGCTGCTCGGCACCTTTGCCTTTGCTGCCGGCATTGCGCATGAATTCGGCCACGCGCTCGGCCTTAAACACGGCATGAGCGCGCAGACAACAAATAACGTACAGTATCCTGCCCTCCAAGCTGACATGGATTCCCAAGAATTTTCTGTTATGACTTACAGAACATACCCTGGTGCAAATATCGACACTCAGGGTTTTACAAATATGTATCCACAGACGTTCATGATGGCTGATATTGCTGCTCTTCAATACCTATATGGTGCTGATTATACGTCAAATTCTGGCAATTCGATTTATACTTTCAATCCTTTTAATGGCGAAATGTCAATTAACGGCGCCGCTCAGGGCGCGCCGAACCAGAACTACATCTTCCGCACGGTCTGGGATGGCGGCGGCAACGACACTTATGATCTGTCGAACTATTTCACCAACCTCATCCTCGACCTGAACCCAGGCAGTTGGTCGACACTTGCGCCGGGGCAGTTGGCCAATCTGGGCGACGGCCGCATCGCCCGTGGTAGTGTCGCCAACGCGCTGCTGTTCAACAATGATACCCGCTCGCTCATCGAGAACGCGGTCGGCGGAGCCGGTGCCGACTCCCTCATCGGCAATCAGGTGGCAAATACCTTGGCTGGCAATGACGGCAACGACGCACTCGATGGTCGAGACGGCGACGATGCGCTTGCCGGCGGCGCAGGCAATGACGCGATTGCCGGCGGCAACGGCAACGATACGCTCAACGGCGGCTCCGGCGCCGACCTGATGGCTGGCAATGCTGGCAACGACGTTTATCTCGTCGACAATGCCGGCGATGTCGTACAGGAGCAGCTTAACGAAGGGCTTGACCAGATCTTCACCTCGACCTCCTACACTCTTTCGGCCAATGTCGAATGGTTGATCGTGATGGACGGCTTCATCGCCAACGGCGTCGGCAACGGGCTGAACAACGCCATCCTCGGCAATTCCTATGCGAATGCGCTGGATGGCGGCCTCGGCAACGACAACATCTCCGGTGGTGGCGGCGATGACCAGATTTTTGGTGGCGGCGGCAACGACGTCATGGCGGGCGGCACCGGCAACGATACCTTCTATGCGGACTCGACCGCCGACCAAGTGATCGAGTCCGCCAATGAGGGGCTCGATATCGTGGTGTCCTCGGCGAGCTTCACGCTCGGCGCCAATGTCGAATGGTTGGTGCTGCAGGAGGGCGGGGGGGCCATCAACGGCACCGGCAACGCCGACAACAACGCGATCTCGGGCAACAACTACGCGAACGTGCTGAATGGTGGCGACGGGGGCGATGTCCTCGTCGGCAACAGCGGCGACGACTCGCTGATCGGCGGCCTTGGCGTCGATGCGATGTATGGCGGTGACGGAAACGATTTCTGCTTCGTCGACAATTCGCAGGATATTGTGATCGAGTATATCGGCCAGGGGACGATCGATACCGTGTATTCGACGGCCCATTACATTCTCTTGGACAATGTCGAGAACCTGATCCTGCAGGGCAACGTCGCGCTCAACGCGATCGGCAATGCCCAGGCGAACGGCATCGTCGGCAACAGCGCGACCAACATCCTCAACGGTGGCGGCGGCGTCGATGCCCTGATTGGCGGGGGCGGCAACGACGTCTTCCAGTTCAACCGCGGACAGGCAAACGGCGATACGATCCTTGATTTCACCGGCAATGGAGCCGGCGCCGGCGACGTGATCCAGTTCATCGGCTACGGTCCCGGCGCCGCTTTCGGGCAGCTCGATGCGACCCACTGGATCGTCATCTCCGGCGACGGACTGACCTCCGAAATCATCACGATCGCCAACGGTGCGGCGATCCACGTGACGGACTGGGTCTTCAGCTGAGGGCGGCGCCAGCGAAGTTGGCGGCTGTCGTCTTCAGCGCCTCTCAGCGCTCGCGGAACGCCTTGCCTATCTGGTCCATCAAAGGCTTGACGATGAATTGCAGCGGCGTCCGATCCTCGGTCCTGGCGAAGATATCCGCCTGCATGCCTGGCGTGATCTGCTGCGGGGCGAGGCGGGCGAGTTCGGTCGCCGGAATCGAGACGCGGATCGTGTAGTAGACAGCCCCGGTCTGCTGGTCGCGAACGGCGTCCGGCGAGATGCGGCTGATCGCTCCCGATAGTTCGGGCGTTGTGCGCTGGTTGAAGGCGCGGATCTTGATGCGGGCTGGCTGGCCGAGCAGGAGCTGGTCGATATCGGGCGGGTTGACGCGGGCCTCGACCTGAAGCTGGTCCTCGACGGGTACGATCAGCATCGCGGGTTCGGCCGCGCTGATCACGCCGCCGACCGTGTGGACGGCGAGCTGATGGACGAAGCCGGCATTGGGCGCGCGGATATCGATGCGCTTGAGCTGATCTTCGGCAGCGACACGTCGCTCGACCAGTTCGGCGCTCTTGCCCTGGATGTCGCGCAGCTCCTTCATCACCTCTTCGCGCAGCGCGTCGTCGATCTGGATCATCTGGAGCTGCGTCTCGGCGATCTTGCCCTCGCTTTGCGCCACGGCCGCGATGAGCTGGCCCTTCTGGCCGTCAAGGCTTGCTGCCTCCCGTTCCAGCGCCGTCTTGCGGGTCAGCGTGACGAGGTTCTTCGCAAAGAGCTGAGACACCGCGACGAGTTCGAGCTCGATCAACTCGGATTGCCGATCGCGCGCGCGCTGCTGGGCCCGCGCGCCGGTGATCTCGTCCTGCAACTGGGTCATGCGCTTGGCGAGCTGCGCTTTCTGCCCGTCGCGCGCCGCCCGCCGCGCAACGAACAGCGCCTGCTCTGAGGCGACAAGATCGGCGATGTCCGGTTCGCCGAGCCGTTCGGTCAGTTCGGGGAGGACATTGATACGGTCGCGTCCGTCGCGCTCGGCTTCGATGCGCCCGCGCCGCGCCGCGAACTCACTGAGTTGCTTGACCACGATCTGGAGATTGGCGCGGGCGATCGTATCGTCGAGCCGGATCAGCAACTGGTTCTGCTCGACGCGATCGCCTTCACGGACTTTCAGCTCACCGACGATGCCGCCGGTGCCGTGCTGGACCTTCTTGATGTTGCCATCGACCACGAACTGTCCGGTCGCGATGACGGCGCCCGACAGCGTCGTCGCGATTGCCCAGACGCCGAGCGTGCCCGCGAACAGAAGGACGCCGGCGCAACCCAGCACGGCAAGACCGCGCAGCGAGCGCCGAAACTCCGGCGGGGCGTCGTCGCGCTGCGTCTGGCCGCTCATGAGGCCACCGTCTGGCGCTGCACGCCCGGCAGGCCGCCCTGTTTCATGATCTTCTGCAAGATCTCTTCCTTCGGGCCGAAGGCCTTGATCCGCCCGTCCTGCATCATCGCGATATGGTCTACGCCTGCAATGGCGGTCTGGCGATGGGTCACGACGACGACGATCCCACCGCGGGCACGCACGCTGCGGACGGCTGCGGTCAGCGCCTCGTCGCCGGCATGGTCGAGATTTGAGTTTGGCTCGTCGAGCACCACGAGAAACGGGTCGCTATAGAGCGCCCGCGCCAGCCCAACGCGCTGGCGCTGACCGCCCGACAGCGAGGCGCCGCCTTCGCCGATGCGGGTGTCGTAGCCCAAGGCCAGCTGGACGATGAGATCATGCGCGCCGGCCGCCTGGGCTGCGGAGACGATCGCCGCCCCGCTCGCCTGTGGATCGAAGCGAGCGATGTTTTCGGCGACGGTGCCTTCGAACAGTTCGATATCCTGCGGCAGATAGCCGATATGCCGGCCGATCTCGTCGGGCGGCCATTGCTCGATGGCCGCGCCATCGAGGCGTATCTCGCCTTTCAGCGGCCGCCAGGCGCCGACAAGCGCCCGCACCAGTGTCGATTTGCCGGACGCGCTCGGGCCGACGACGCCAAGCCCCTGGCCGGCCTCGAGCCGCAGCGAAACGCCGCTCAGGATCGGCGTCTGAAGGCCGGGAGCCGCGACGATCAGGTTCTCTGCCGTGAGATCGCGCCTCGGCGCGGGCAGGGCGGTGCGCTCGCGCTGCTCGAACTGGGGTGCGCCGAGGACCTGCTTCAGCCGGGTCAGGCCCTGCCTCGCCGAGACGAAACCTTTCCAGTGCGCGACCGCGATCTCGATCGGCGCGAGCGCGCGCGAGGTCATGATCGAGGCTGCGATCATCGCGCCGCCGGTGAGTTCGCCGATGATGACGAGATAGGCGCCGAGCCCCAGCACCGCCGATTGCAGCATCAGGCGGAAGACCTTGGCAAAGGACCCAAGGCCGCTCGTGGCGTCCGAGCCGGAGAGCCAGTCCTGCACATGGCGCAGGTTGGCCGCGCGCCATTTCGTCTGGAAGGCAGGCCCCATGCCCATCGCGGTCATGGCCTCGGCATTGCGCCGGCTGGCCTCCGCGACGGACTGGCGCGCCAGCCCGCTCGCCATCATAGCCCTGGTTGCCTCGCGGCTGCCAGTCTCGGTCAGATAGGTCAGGGCCACGATCACGACACCGCCTGCGACCGTCAGCCAGCCGAGCCAGACATGCAGCAGGAAGCAGCCGGCGAAGAAAAGCGGCATCCACGGCATGTCGAACAGCGCCGTCGGGCCGAGGGAGGACAGATAACCGCGAATCTGGTCGAGATCGCGGATCGGCTGCAACGCCTTGTCCGCGCCGAAGCCGAGCAGCGGCAGCTTTTGCGTGGCAGCAAAGGCGGCCGGCGAAACCTGCTCGTCGAAACGCGCTCCGATCCGCGCCAGCATCCGCACTCTGATCGCGTCGAGGAAACCCTGCAGGCAATAGGCCGCCAGCAGCAGTAGCGAGATGCCGACCAGCGTCGGCACGCTGTGCGAACTCAGTACGCGGTCATAAACCTGCAGCATGTAGAACGAGGCCGACAGCATCAGCAGGTTGATGATGCCGGAGAACAGGGCGACCACCGTGAAGGCGCCGCGGCACGATGCCAGCGCCGAGGTGACGATCGCGCTGGCGCGACCCGGCGCGGCGGGGGCGTTGCGTGTCAAGGCGAAGCCTCCCAGAGGGACTGCCTGACGGCCGAAAACCTTGTCGCGCTGTCACTCAACTGAAAGCCGATCATGTTTTATGAACATTGTCAGTATCGTGAAAAACACAGTTACGGCAAGTGTTTCGGTCAGTTTCGCTATGCCTGAGCTCCCAAGGTCCTTAATGTAGCGGAGGACGTCGTCATTCCTTTGAAGGATGCGTGTTGCCTCGATGATGGCGGGCTGGGCACGGCGCCGCTATCCCTGCAAGGCGCGAGGCCTTGCAGGGCCGGGACAGCGATGGCCGTGGATCGCTCAGACCGGCATGCGGAATGGCGCGCGACCGGGATCGCAAAGCCTAGCTGTCTGTGACCGCTGCAACCCCCGCGATCGGGGCAAACCTCTTAACCGGCGAATGAACCTCAGGCGTCCAGATCGGCGATGCCGAAGGTCTGGAGCAGTTCCTTCCGGCTCATGCAACTGACGTCGAAGGTGACGGACCGGCCCTTGAACTCGGGCTTCTTGCCGAACTCCGCCGTCATGTTGTCGGTGATGGAGTCGATACGCGCCTCGCAGGCCTCGACGGTGGTGAAATGCACGTCCGCCACGCGTGCAGAAGTGCATTTGGCTTCGCCCGACACGCAGGCCAGAATAATCATCGTGAATGCGTCCATCACCCGTCCTTTTCGGATGTCGATGTCCCCAGCCAGCTAAGCACAGCAAGTTCCGCGCCAGCCCGATGTCGGGTGTGTTGCGGCATTGCCGCTGTGGCGGGGAAAGGGGATGGCGCCGGCGCGCAGGCGTGTATTGTCGGGCTCGATCGACTCCAAATGCTCCCGCGAGGTCCATAGGCGTGCCGCATCCTCCCCTGCATATCGACTTCCTGAACGCGCTCGATGTCGAGGCGCTGAAACTCACCGATGCGGAAATCATTGCCGCTGTCGAGGCAGGACTTGCCGCCCAGGGGCAAAAGGCGACCGAGATCGAGCCGCGCGTCCACCTGATGCCGAAGGCGGGCGCGAACGGTCATTTCAACGTGCTGCGCGGCGCCTTCCGCGCTCCGATCAACCGGGCCGGCGTCAAGGTGATCGGCGACTTCGTCGACAACTACAAGCTCGGCCTGCCCTCCGAGATGGGCCTGCTCCTGCTGATGGACCCGCTGACCGGCGTTCCCACCGCGATCGTCGATGGCAGCCATCTCACCGACATGCGCACCGGCGCGATCACCGCGATCGGCGCCAAATACCTCGCCCGCAAGCGCTCGAAGGTGCTTGGTCATATCGGCGCGCGCGGCACTGCCTACTGGAATGTCCGCCTGCTCGATTCCCTGTTCGATTTCGACGAGATCCGGGTCCATTCGCGCCGGCCGGAAAGCCGCGACGCCTTCGGCGCGAGGCTCTCCGCCGATCTCGGCAAGCGCGTGGTTGTGACCGATGACTGGCGCTCCTGCGTGGAAGGCGCTGACATCGTTGTCGAGGCCTCGCGGCTGAACGCGCCCGAGCCGATGCTCAGGACGGAATGGATCAAGCCGGGTGCCTTCGTCGTACCCTATGGCACGATGAGCGCGGTCGAGTTGTCGCTGACCGACATCATGAGCAAGCTCGTTGTCGACGATTGGGGCCAGTGCAAGGGTGGTCCCTTCGGCTCGCTGCGGGCGCATGTCGAGGTCGGCAAGCTCTCCGAAGAGACGCTGCACGCCGAGATGGGCGAGATCGTCGCGGGGCTGAAACCCGGCCGCGAAAACGAGAACGAGACCATCCTGTTTTGGCATCGCGGCCTCTCGCTCTCGGACATCGCGCTCGGGCATTTCATGCTGGAGAAGGCCAAGACCATGGGCCTCGGCCAGCGGCTGCGCTACGCGTGAGCCTGATCGCCAATGCGCGGATGTATGCCGTCGATGCCGCAACGGCGGCGAACTGGACGGCGCTCTTCGGCCGGATCGCGGAGATGGCCGGCGGTCGGCTCGATGTCATCCCCCACGCGGCCCCGGCGCCGCTGGAAGACCTCTGGCGCCGCGACGATCTCGGGCTCGCCTTCATCTGCGGCTACCCCTTCGCCCGCGGCGGCTTCCCCGTGCAGCCCGTCGCCGCACCGGTGCCGGCCTCGGGCGATGGCCGGCCGGTCTATGCGAGCCATCTCGTCATGCGAGCCGACGGCGACATCGCCACACTGGAGGCGAGCTTCGGCAAGCGGCTCGGCTGGACGGTCGCGCATTCGCAATCGGGCTTCAACGCGCTACGCACGCATCTGCTGTCGCACTGGCAGGCGAGGGGGCCGCTCTACGCGAAGAGCCTCGGGCCCCTGCTGACGCCGCGCCGCATCATCGAGGCGCTGCTGGCCGACGAGATCGATATCGGGCCGCTCGATTCTTACTTTTACGATCTGCTTCAGGCGGCCGAGCCCCATACAGCCGCGCGGCTGCGCATCGTCGAGACGACCGTGCCCCGCCCGATGCCGCTGCTGGTGGCGTCGCAGGGTGTCGATGACGGAGCGGTACAGGCCCTGAAGCAGGCCCTGCTGGCAGCAGCCAGCGATCCTGAGGCGCGCGGGGTGATGGAGCGCTTGAGACTTGCCGGCTTTCAGGCGGTCACACCAGACAGCTATCAGGTCCTGATCCGAGAGGCCGAAGCTGCCGACGCCGAGGGCTATGCGCAGCCCGGCTGATCGTCAGGACAGCGACGTCCCAGCGCTCCGAGCCCGGATCGCCGCCAGCGTGATCTGGCCGAGCGCACTCCCGTCCTCAGCCACGATCGTCGCGGCGTCGCGCCCTTCGGCGAGCAACGCCGACAATATCCCCCGCACCGAAAGCGAGCCCGAAAGCGTGAAGCCGTCGCTGGCTTCGCCCGGTTCGACCGCATCAGTCGCCTGTACCAGCGAAAGCCTCCGTAGCGCTCGGTCCGCGCCGACGAAATCCGCCACGAACTCGTTGGCAGGCGAAGCCAGGAGCCGGTCGGGCGTGTCGTACTGTACGAGCGTCCCATCCTTCATGATCGCGACAACGTCGCCCATGCGGATGGCCTCGTCGATATCATGCGTCACCAGGATCACCGTCTTCTTCAGCCGCTTCAGGATCGCCAGGAACTCCTCCTGCAGCCGCCCGCGCACGATCGGATCGACCGCCCCGAAGGGCTCGTCCATCAGCATCACCGGCGGATCGGCGGCGAGCGCGCGGGCCACCCCGACGCGCTGGCGCTGGCCGCCCGAGAGGTGGCGCGGATAGCGCGAGAGGTAGAGCTTGGGATCGAGGCCGACGAGGTCGAGCATCTCTTCGCTGCGCGCTTTGATCTTCTGCGGCTCCCAGCCGAGCAGCTTCGGCACGGTCGCGACGTTTTGCGCGATCGTCATATGCGGGAACAGGCCGATCTGCTGGATGACGTAGCCGATATGGCGCCTGAGCTCGACCGGATCGGCCTTGGTCACATCGCGGTCGCCGACATAGATGGCCCCCGATGTCGGCTCGATCAGCCGGTTGACCATCCGCATCGTCGTGGTCTTGCCGCAGCCGGACGGGCCGATCAGTACGCAGACCTGGCCCTTCTCGATCGTCAGGTCGAGCGCATCCACGGCGGGCTTGGCAACGCCCGGGAACAGCTTGGTGACCTTCTCCAGCCGGATCGTCATGAGGCTCCCATCCGCAGCTGGCGTGTCATCAATCGTTCGATCCCCGCAAAGACGATCTCAACCGCGAGCGCGAGCAACGCGACCGCGACGGCGCCCGCGATCAGCTGCGGGAAGTTGAAATTCGCCATGCCGGCCGTGATCAGTTCGCCCAAGCCCCCGCCGCCGATGAAGGCGGCGAGCGTCGCCGCCGAGACGATCTGCACGGCGGCCGTGCGGATGCCGGCGAAGATCACTGGCAGCGCCAGAGGGATCTCGATGCGCGTCATCACCTGCGCGTCGGAAAAGCCCTGTCCGCGCGCCGCCTCGACGATGTCGGCATCGACCTCGGTCAGGCCCGTATAGGTGTTCAGGAGCAAAGCCGGCAGGCCGTAGAGCGTCAGCGCCACGACCGAAGGCAGGAAGCCTGTGCCGAGCAGCGGCAGCATGATCACCAGCAGCGCCAGCGACGGCACGGTGCGCAGGATGTTGACGATCGCGATGGCCGCATTGGCGAAACCGCGATGGCGGGTCAGCAGGAGGCCGAGCGGCAGGGCGATCAGCAACACGGCGGCGAGCGCGACTCCCGTCAGCCAGAGATGGTTTTGCAGGGCGACGATGAAGATGGAGGGGTTGGCGGAGATCCAGGCGGCCATCAGGCGGTCTCCGCCTGGTTGGCGCGCAGGCGGATTTCGACCCGGCGCAGGCTCTCGTCACACAGGATCGCCAGCGCCGAGGTGACGACCGCGCCGGCGACGACCTTCTCGCCGAAATCCTGGGTGATGCCCTGGAAGATGATGTCGCCGAGCCCGCCGGCATTGATGAAGGCGGCGACGGTGGCGACCGACACCTGCGTGACCACCGTGATGCGGATGCCGGCGATGATGACGGGGAGCGCCAATGGCAGCTCGATGGCGAAGAGCCGGCGCCAGCGGCCATAGCCCATGCCGTCGGCCGCATCGAGGATATCGGGCGAAATCTCCTGCAGGCCCGTCGCGACATTGCGGATGATGATCAGCAGCGCATAGGCGACGAGCGCGACGATCGCCGGCCAGAAGCCGAGGCCGAGATAGGGGATCAGCAGCGCGAAGATCGCCAGCGCCGGCACGGTATAGAGCGCTCCGGAAACCAGCAGCACGATAAGCGCGAAACCCGGCCGCCGCGCCGAGAGCACACCGAGCGGCAGACCGATCGCGAGCGCGATGGCCAGGCCGACGCCGACGAGCTGGATATGCTCCCAGAGCGCGATCAGCAGACGGTCGTAATTCTCGATCGTCCAGCTCATGGCGCCGAGCCTTCGCCGGGCGCCATCTCGGCCAGGATCAGTTCGCCGGCCTCGAGCGCCAGCGCCAACGCCTCGTATTCGCGCCCCATCGGCCTATCGTCGTCGAGGCGGGCGACATGGCTGCGCACGAGGGCATGGGCGGCGGCCGTTCCGCGTCCCAACCTGATCGCGCCGCGCAGATCGACGGCTTCGGCCGCCAGCACCAGTTCGATCGCGGCCAGCCGCGTCAGGCGCCTCGCGATGGCATGGGTCTTCTCGATAACCGCCGGCGTCATCGGCGCATAATCCTCGACACCGTCTGCGACCGGCAGCGTCATGGCGCCCAGCGGCAAAGCGAGATGGCGGATCTCGGCCTCGAGCGCGGCCACCGTCTTCTGCGAGGTCGCGAAGCCCGAATGCGAGCCGCCATGGCGGGTCAGGAAACGCGGCAGATCGCTCATCGCGGGCGACATCAGCTTGACGATGCGCGCCGCCGAAATCGCAGCCATGTGCGACAACGCAAGTCCGGCCGCCTCAAATGCCAAGGCCAGTTCGGTCGTGTCGAAATTCACGCTGGAGAGCATGGCGTCGCGCTCGACCAGCACGGCCGGGCTGTCGCAGATGCTGGCAAGCTCTGCCTCCACGGCAGCCCGCGCGGCTGCGACGGCCCGCGAGGCATGGCCGGCGACCGGAGCGAGACAGCGAAAGGACAGGGGGTCCTGAACCCTGCGCGCCGTGCCCGTCTCGAACAGGTCGCTGCCGGCGAGAAGCCGGCGCAGCCAGTCGACGCCCGTGCCATGAGCCGGCATACCCCGCATCGTGGCGAGATCGCGGTCCAGCGGCGAGAGGTTGGCGCGAAATGCTTCCAGCGCGAGCGCCCCTGCGACGACGCTGGCCTGCAACGCCTTGCTCAATGCGTCCGCCGCCAGCGCCGCCAGCCCGACGCCCTGCGAGTTGGCATTGAGCAGCGCCAGACCGTCCTTGGGGCCAAGCTCCGGCAACGCGATGCCCCCTGCGGCTATGGCCTCGCCGCCGGGCAGAATCCGGCCGCCGAACTCGGCCTCGCCTGCGCCGATCAGCGGCAGGAAGGCCTGCGCCAGCGGGCTGAGATCGGCCTCACCAAGCGAGCCGATCCGCCGGATGACCGGGTGCACGCCGGCATTGAGCATCGCGGCGATGGTCTGCGCCAGCGCGGGCGAGAGCCCCGAGGCGCCGTGGCAGATACTAACGAGCCGCGCGAACAGCAGCGCCCGAACCTGCTCCGTTGTCAGCGCTTCACCGACACCGACGGCGCGTGCGCGTATGGCACGGGCCTGAAAGGCCGGGATTACCTCGCTCGACAGCCGCGTGTCGACGGCAGCGCCCAAGCCTGTCGTCAGGCCATAGACGCTGTCGCCACGTTCGAGTGCTCGCAGGACGACATCACGCGCCGCCCGCAGGCGCTCATCGACCGACTCGTGCAGGACGACGGGCGCGAAATCGCGCGCGACCGCGACGACCGCCTCGATGCCGACAGGCTCGCCGCCGACAACGATCGCGACCGCAGGTCTCGCAGCGTCGGACGCAGGCGCTGCTTGCGCGCTCAGTTCACCAGCCCCTTGGCCTTCAGGAAGGTGGCAGCCACGGTGCGCGGCTCCTTCTTGTCGACCTCGACCTGCCGGTTGAGCTCCTGCATCGTCGGGTTGTCGAGCGCGGCGCCGACCTTCTCCAGCACGGCGACGATCTTCGCGTTGGCGGCGATCTCGGGGCGCACCACCGGCGCCAGGAAATAGGGAGGGAATAGCGCCTTGTCGTCGTCGAGCGCGACGAACTTCTCGGCGGCGATCTGCCAGTCGGTCGAGAAGCCGTTGGCGACTTCGATCTGCTTCTGGTTCAGCGCCTCATAGCGCAGCCGCAGCGCCGCGAACTGCTTGAACTCGGCGAACTGCGCGCCATAGACCTCCTTGAGCCCGGCGATGCCGTCGCGGCGATCGACGAATTCGGTGCCGGCGCCGAGCCGCAGCTTGGACGAGGCCTTGCCGAGATCGCTCAGGGTCTTGAGGTTGAATTCCTTGGCCGTCTCGGGCCGCACCACGATCGCATAACCGTTGTTGATGCCCGACGGCTTCAGCCAGGTCAGGTTGAATTCCTTCTCGTAGAAGGCCTTGACCATGCCGCGCACCTTCTCGGGGTCGGTCTCGGTCACGCCTTGCGCCTTCATCACGGCGTTGAGGCCAGTGCCGGTGTATTCCGGATAGAGGTCGATCGCGCCGCTCTTCAGCGCCTCATGGGCGACCAGCGTGCCGCCGAGATTGATCTTGCGCTCGACCTTGAAGCCGGCGGCTTCCAGCGCCGCGCCATAGAGTTCCGCGACGACGAACTGCTCGGTGAAGTTCTTCGAGCCGATCTTGATGGTCTGGGCGGAAGCGGCGGAGAGACCGGTCGCCAGCATCGCGGCAGCCGCAAAGACGGTTTGGAGAAGGCGCATGGCGTGGGTTCCTTGGCGTCTGAGGAGGGCAGGCTAGCAAGCGGGGCGGCCGATGCAAGGAGCGGGCAAGACAAAGAACGGTGATGTCGTCATCGCCCCGCTCGCCGGAAGAACGTACGCTTGGCGAGGCTCAGGGCAGGGCGTTGCGTTCGCCGCCCCGGATCGCCACCGGCAGGCGGTTCTCGATCGGCGAAAGCGGGCAGACCCAGGCTTCCGAATAGGCGCAGGACGGATAATAGGCGAAGTTGAAATCGAGGATCATCTGGCCGTCCGCACTGTTGCCGAGATCGGCGCTCTTGACCGTGTCGAGCAGATAGCGCCCGCCGGCGAAGCTCTCGCGGCCATTGGTGGCATCGCCGAAGGGCAGGAACACGCCGCCGCCATAGCCCTCGATCCAGTACAGGGTCAGCTCCTTGCCGAGCGCGGGCTCAAGCCCGATCGTCATGGCGAAGGGGATGAGCGTCACCGTGCCGTCCTTGCCGGCTTCGAGTGCGATCGTCTCGCGGTCGATGGCCGAGCCCAGCCCGACCGTGAAGCGTAGCGCCGGATCATAGGCAAAGCAGTCGATGCCGCGAAACTGCGCCCGGCGTGACGCTGCCAGCGGCGATTGCGGATGCTGGCGGAACAGCCGGTCGCGGACGCTGCGCCAATGCGCCCAGCCCTCGCGCTCGGGCATCGCCCGCACGGCGGCGTAGAGATCGGCAACCTGCCGGCGCCAGTCATGCAGCGTCGAAAAGCGTTCCAGCCTGCCGGCGGCCGCGATGGGCTCGGCAACGTCGATGATCCCAGCCATGATGCTCGCCTCGCAGACCACTGTCACACACGCCCCCGACACGGCAGCCGCGCATCAAACGCACGGGAGCCGATCGGGTTTCATGGCGCCCAGACTGTGCCGGCGCATCGTCAGCTTCTGTCAGGGGTCGGCGCCCGTGCGGGTCTACGTCAGCCGCCGCTTCTCCAGCTTCCGCGCCAGCGTCCGCCGGTGCATGCCGAGCCGGCGGGCGGTTTCGGAGATGTTGAAATCGCTCTCGACGAGCGTTTCGTGGATGCGCTCCCATTCGAGGTTCTTCAGCGAGGTCTGGCGCTGCGTCAGCGGCACCTCGGCGTCGCCCTCGATCTTGCCGAAGGCGGCCTCGATATCGTCCGTGTTGGAGGGCTTGGCGAGGTAGTGGCAGGCGCCGAGCTTGATTGCCTCCACCGCCGTCGCGATGCTGGCGAAACCGGTCAGCACCACGATCTTCATCTGCGGATCATGGGCATGCAGCAGCCTGACGCATTCGAGGCCGGAGCCGCCGACGACCTTGAGATCGACCACGGCATAGCGCGGCCTGGCAGTGTCGAGCAGGGTCCGCAGGCCGTCGATCCCGTCGCAGGACTGCACAGTGTAGCCGCGCCGTTCGAAGGAGCGGCGCAGCACCGGCGCGAAGGCGGGATCGTCCTCGACGATCAGCAGCGTCCGGTCATCGGGCATGGCTGTGCTCCATCGCTACGCCATCCGGCGTGAGCGCGGCCAGCGGCAGGGTCACGGTCACGCGGGCGCCGCGGCCCTCGCGATTGCGGGCCGAAAGCGTGCCGCCGAGCTTGCGCACGACATTGCTGACGAGGAAGAGCCCGAGCCCGCCGCCGGGCCGCCCCTTGGTCGAGCGGTAGGGCTTGCCGAGCGTGGCGAGAATCTCCGGCGAGAAGCCCGGTCCCTCATCCTCGACCATGATCGCCAGCGCGTCGTCGCGCCGCTCGATCCGCACGCCGACGCTAGCCGGCGAGGCCTCGAGCGCATTGTCGAAGATGTTGCAGATCACCTGCTTCAGCGCTGGATCGGAGACGATGACGGCATCGGGAGCGAAGTCGTTGACGTAGTCGAGCCGCGTCGGCGCCTGATGCGACTGCCATTGCGCGACGAGTTCATCGACGAAGCGGCGCACGGTCGTCCGCCTTGGGTTTTCCCCGCGCGTCTCGCCCGACGACATCAGGATGCCCGAGACGATCGTCTTGCAGCGATCGAGCTGGCCCTGCATCTCGCCGATCTCCTGGATCAGGTCGGGCTGCGCCTTGAACACCGGCATCCGCCGCCAGTCGTTGAGGATGACGGAAAGCGTCGAGAGCGGCGTGCCCAGCTCATGGGCTGCGCCCGAGGCGAGCAGCCCCATCCGCACGATATGGTCCTCCTCGACCGCCCGCTGACGCAGATCGGCAAGATGCTCGTCGCGGACCCTCAGATTGCGGCTGATCCGCTGGATGAACAGCACAAGCAACCCGGCCGCGATCAGGAAGCAGATGAAAACGCCCTGGATATAAAGCCTCGGCACGCCGTCATCGAGCTGGACGGGCAAGGCGAGCGGGCGGTGGACGCCGATCAGCCCGACGAAACACAGGCTGGCGAGCGCGACCAGAACCCAGGTCGACCAGCGTTCGAGCAGCACGGCCGCCAGCCCGATCTGCAGCAGATAAAGCGAGATGAACGGGTTCGTCGCGCCGCCGCTGAGATAAAGCTGCGTGGTCAGCGCCCCGACATCGAAGAGCAGCGCGATGAACAGTTCGGCATTGCTGACCTCCGCCCCCCGGCGATGATGGCGCAGCAGGCTTGCAAGGTTCAGCAGCACCAGGAGCGCGATCACCATCGCCATCTCGGTGAGCGGCAGGGCAATGCCGAGCCCCCACTGCACCAGCAGGATGGTCAGCACCTGTCCGCCGACAGCGAGCCAGCGGAGCTGGACCAGCAGCAGCAGGTTCTGCCGGTTCGTGGTGTCGTGGACGCTAATGCTCGTGCTCCATGCCGTGCCGCAGCCTGTATTCGCGGCGTAACACGAAGATCATGGCGCCTGCGAGCATCAGCGCCAGCGCAAACCATGTCAGCGCATAGACGAGGTGGTTATTCGGGAAGCGCAGCACCGTCAGCCCGCCGACCGGAAAACCGCCGGGGTTGGGCGTGGCGTCGGCATCGACGAAATAGGGCGCGGCCCGCTCCAGTCCGCGCGCTTGCGCGATGGCCGCGACATCGCGCGAATACCAGCGGCCCGCGGCCGGGGCGTTGTCGCGCAGGAAGCCGCCGCCCGGTTCGCTCAGGCGCAGCAGGCCGGTGACCGAAACCGCGCCGGCCGGCAGCGCCTCAGCCCGGCTCCCGGGATCGCGCCGCTCCGGCGGCACGAAGCCGCGATTGACCAGGACGGTGAAGCCGGCATCGGTTGCCAGCGGCGTCATCACCCAGAAGCCGCTGCCGCGTTCGGTTACGGCCTGAACGAGCGTCTCACGATCATGCAGGAAGCTGCCGGTGAGCCTGACGCGACTATACTCATCTCGGACGACATTCGCCCAATTCGCCCGGCCGGGGGCAGGGACGGGGTCTGCCCGCGTACGGGTTTCAACCCGCTCGATCAGCGCGCGTTTCCAGCCGAGGCGCTGCACCTGCCAGATGCCGAGGCTGGTCAGCCCCGCGATGCAGGCCAGCGCGACCATGCCGGCAATCGACAGAACCCAGAGAGGCCGCGGCGCACGCGCCGCGGCAGGCTCGTTCACGGCACCTGCCGCATGTCGTGGGGCGGCATCATGTTGGTGTTGAGGTGGTACATGACCCACAGCGAGCCGGCGAGCACGATCACCACGATGATCAGGGTGAAGACCAGCGCCAGCAGCGTCCAGCCGCCTTCGGATTTCCCGTTCATGTGCAGGAAGAAGACCATGTGAACGACGATCTGGACGACCGCGAAGGCCATGATCGCAAAGGCCGTCAACTGGTTGCTGCCAAGCGCGCCCGACATCACCAGCCAGAAGGGGATTGCGGTCAGGACCACGGAGAGCCCGAATCCGATCATGTAGCCGCCAAAGGAGCCATGGGCATGCTCGTCGCCGGCATGGTCGTCATGGCCGGGCTGATGCTGGGCGTTGGTCTCCGAGCTCATCGCAGCATCCCCATCAGATAGACGAAGGTGAAGACGCCGATCCAGATGACGTCGAGGAAGTGCCAGAACATCGAAAGGCACATCAGTCGGCGGCGATTGGCCTCGATCAGCCCGTGTTTCGCCACCTGCGCCATCAGCGTGAACAGCCAGATCGTACCGAAGGTGACGTGCAGCCCATGTGTCCCGACCAGCGTGAAGAAGGCCGAGAGGAAGGCGCTGCGCTGGGGCGTCGCGCCTTCATGGATCAGGTGGCGGAACTCGTAGAGTTCGATGCTGAGGAAGGCGAGCCCGAACAGCGCCGTGACCGCGAGCCAGCCTTGCGTCGCCGCGACCCGGCCGCGCGCCATCGTCAGCATCGCGAAGCCATAGGTGATCGAGGAGAACAGCAGCATCGCGGTGTTGAGCGCGACGAGCGGCAGGTCGAACAGGTCCTTCGGGCCGGGGCCGGCGGCATAGTTCCCGCCGACGACGCCATAGATGGCAAACAGGATCGCGAAGATGAGGCAATCGCTCATCAGATAGATCCAGAAGCCCAGCGGCGTGCTGTGGCCTTCCGGATGCGGATGCTCGTCCCTCAGATAGAAGACGGGCGCCTCGCCGTTCTCGGTGGCAGGAAACGAACTCGCCATGGTCGTCAGGCCCTCGATCCGGCGAGCAGGCGGGTGCGTTCGTCCTCGGCGCGGACGACCTCCTCGGCCGGGATATGGAAGTCGCGGTGGTAGTTGAAGGTATGGGTGATCGCGGTGACGAGGACCGCCGCGAAGGAGACCGCCGCCAGCCACCAGATGTGCCAGATCAAGGCGAAGCCCATCGCCATCGAGAGGCCGGCCAGCACGATGCCGGTCGCGGTGTTCCTGGGCATATGGATCGGCTTGAAACCGTCGAGCGGGCGGACATAGCCGCGCTTCTTCATGTCGGTCCAGGCGTCGTTGTCATGCACCACCGGGGTGAAGGCGAAATTGTAGTCCGGCGGCGGCGAGGAGGTCGCCCATTCCAGCGTGCGCCCATTCCAGGGATCGCCGGTGACGTCGCGCAATTCGTCGCGCTTCCAGATGCTGTAGGCGATCTGCAGCAGGAAGCAGACGATGCCGAGCAGGATCAGGAAGGCGCCCAGGCCCGCTATGACGAACCAGATCTGCAGGGACGGATCGTCGAAGACGCGCATGCGCCGCGTCACGCCCATCAGGCCGAGGATGTAGAGCGGCATGAAGGCGAACCAGAAGCCGACCACCCAGAACCAGAACGAGAACTTGCCGAGCAGCGGATGCAGTCGGAAGCCGAAGGCCTTCGGGAACCAGTAGATCATCCCGGCGAACAGCCCGTAGAGCACGCCGCCGATGATGACGTTGTGGAAATGCGCGATCAGGAACAGGCTGTTGTGCAGCACGAAATCGGCCGGGGGCACGGCGAGCAGCACGCCGGTCATGCCGCCGATGACGAAGGTCAGCATGAAGGCGACGGTCCACATCATCGGCGCTTCGAAGCGGATGCGGCCGCGGTACATCGTGAACAGCCAGTTGAAGATCTTCGCGCCCGTCGGGATCGAGATGATCATCGTCGTGATCCCGAAGAACGAGTTCACGCTCGCGCCCGAGCCCATCGTGAAGAAGTGGTGCAGCCAGACCAGGTAGGACAGGATCGTGATGACGACCGTGGCATAAACCATCGAGGTGTAGCCGAAGAGCCGCTTGCCCGAGAAGGTCGAGGTCACCTCCGAGAAGATGCCGAAGGCCGGCAGGATCAGGATGTAGACCTCCGGATGACCCCAGATCCAGATCAGGTTCACGTACATCATCGGGTTGCCGCCGAAGTCGTTCGTGAAGAAGTTGGTCCCGACATAGCGGTCGAGCGTCAGCAGCGCGAGCACCGCCGTCAGCACCGGGAAGGTCGCGACGATCAGGATGTTGGTGCACAGCGAGGTCCAGGTGAAGACCGGCATCTTCATCAGCGTCATGCCGGGGCAGCGCATCTTGATGATGGTGCAGACCAGATTGATGCCGGACAACGTCGTGCCGACGCCCGCCACCTGCAGCGCCCAGATATAGTAATCGACGCCCGGGTCGGGGCTGTAGGCGATGCCCGATAGCGGCGGATAGGCGAGCCAGCCGGTGCGCGCGAACTCGCCGATGAACAGCGACATCATCACCAGAACGGCGCCGGCCGTCGTCATCCAGAACGAGAAATTGTTGAGGAAGGGGAAGGAGACGTCGCGCGCGCCGATCTGCAGCGGCACGACATAGTTCATCAGCCCCGTCACCAGCGGCATGGCGACGAAGAAGATCATGATCACGCCGTGCGCCGTGAAGATCTGGTCGTAGTGATGGGCGGTGAGGTAGCCCTCGGAGCCGTTGAAGGCCATCGCCTGCTGGATCCGCATCATGATCGCGTCGGCAAAGCCGCGCAGCAGCATGATCAGGCCCAGCACCATGTACATGATGCCGATCTTCTTGTGGTCGACCGAGGTGAACCACTCGCGCCAGAGATAGCCCCACAGCCTGAAGTAGGTGAGGGCGCCGACGACGGCGAGGCCGCCGAGCGCGACGGCGGCGAAGGTCACGATCAGGATCGGCTCGTGAATCGGGAACGATTCCAGCGTCAGCCGGCCGAAGAGCATGGAATGGGGGACGGAAGCGTTGGTCACGGGAAACTCGCTTCAGGAATTGGACGGCCGGACGTGGCTCAGCAGCTCGGAGAAGCTCTGCGGCCGGCGCGGCGTAAGGGCGGGAAGCGGCAGGCCGAGGCCGCGCATCGGCGAGAGGTCGCGCGGTGTCGTATCGGCCGGCACCAGCGCCATCATCGCCCTGGCTTCCTCGATCGAGCAGATCGAGGCGATGTAGCTCGGCTGCGCGCCGAAGGCGGCCTCGCCGCCGCGCCGGGTGTATTTGTCGTAGGCGAGCGGCAGCGTGGTGTGAATGCCGGCCAGCCCGAGGCCGCCCTTGGCGTCGAGCGCCATCATCTCGCTCATGCACATCTTGCCGGGCTGGACGCAAAGATTGCGGATCGCGTCGAACAGCTTCGGCTCGGTCGCTGCGAAGCGCTTGACCGGGACATTCTCGCTCGGGCGTTCGAGTTCGAGATAGGCTGCGCGGTCGAGCGTGCCGCCGGCTTCCTTCGCCTTGGCGACCCAACCTTCGAAATCGCCGTCGGAAAGACCGAAGAACCCGAAGCGCATGCCGGAGAACCCGGCGCCGCTGTAATTCGCCGAGAAGCCCTGATAGCGGCCCGCCTTGTTGATCACGGCATGCAGCCGCGTCTGCATCGCCGGCATCGCATAGATCTGGCCGGCCAGCGCCGGGATGTAGAAGGAGTTCATCACCGAGGACGCGGTGATGCGGAAATGGATCGGCCGGTCGACCGGCGCTGCCAGCTCGTTGACGGTGGCGATGCCCTGTTCCGGGTAGATGAACAGCCATTTCCAGTCGAGCGCGACGACCTCGACCTCGAGCGGCTTGGCCGCGGCCGGAACCGGCTTGCCCGCCGCGATCCGGTCGAGCTTGCGATAGGGGTCGAGCAGATGCGTGCCCATCCAGGTCAGGGCGCCCAGGCAGATGATGATCAGCAGCGGCGCGGCCCAGATGATGAGTTCGAGCCCGGTCGAGTGGTCCCAGTCCGGCTCGTAGGTCGCCTGCTTGTTGGAGGCGCGGTAGCGCCAGGCGAAGAACACGGTCAGCGCCATCACCGGCACGATGATGATCAGCATCAGCACGGTCGAGATCACGACGAGGTCGCGCTGCTGAGCCGCGACGTCGCCGGCCGGCGACATCACGACGAGGTTGCAGCCGCCCAGCAGGGCGAGCATCGGGATCAGGGCGGCGAGTCGCAGACGGTTCAAAGCATCGACCTTTCGCAAGGCAATGAAGGCAAGACCGCTAGCTGCACTGCAGCGAAGGTGACATTGGACAATTTGCCCAATGCCGCCCTTCCGTTCGATAATGCACTAGCAGGGCCTTCGCGGCAAAACGCTATGGTGCCGCCTGCCTGACAAACCACGCGCGAGGGGTGCAGCTCAATGGCCCACATGCCCACGACGCAGATGCCCGAGACGCAGATGCCGAAATCGCAGAGGCCCAAGACGGCGGAACGCGATTCAAGCCATCTCAGCGAGAGCCAGGGCGCGGTGAATCCCGGCGAGATGGCGATCGGCGTCATCATCGGCCGCACCTCGGAGTTCTTCGACTTCTTCGTCTACGCCATCGCCTCGGTCATCGTTTTCCCGAAGCTGGTCTTCTCCTTCACCGATCCGCTGACCGGCACGCTCTACTCCTTCGCCATCTTTGCGCTCGCTTTCATCGCCCGGCCCTTCGGAACCGCGATCTTCACCGCGATCGACCGTCGCACCGGCAAGAGCGCCAAGCTCACGCTGGCGCTGTTCCTGCTGGGCATCTCGACCTGCTCGATCGGCTTCCTGCCGGGCTATGAGCGCATCGGCGCGGCCTCGATCTGGCTCCTGGCGCTGGCGCGCATCGGGCAGGGCATCGCGCTCGGCGGCACCTGGGACGGGCTGGCCTCGCTGCTCGCCATGAATGCGCCGCAGCGCCATCGCGGCTGGTATGCGATGATCCCGCAGCTCGGCGCACCCTTCGGCCTGATCGTCGCCAGCGGGCTCTTCGCCTTCTTCGTCGGAAACCTCTCGGCCGAGGATTTCTTCGATTGGGGCTGGCGCTACCCGTTCTTCGTCGCCTTCGCGATCAACGTCGTGGCGCTGTTTGCCCGGCTGCGCATGGTGGTGACGCCGGACTACCAGAAGCTGTTCGAGACGCGCGAGCTGCAGCCAGCCAGGATCATCGACACGTTGCGTGCCGAGGGGCAGCATGTCGTGATCGGCGCCTTCGCGCCGCTGGCGAGCTTCGCCATGTTCCACATGGTCACGGTGTTTCCGCTCTCCTGGGTCTATCTGTTCACGAAGGAAGGGCCGGCGCGCTTCCTCGTCATCGAGGTCGTCGGCGCGGTCTTCGGCGCGATCGCGATCGTCGCCTCCGGCATGATCGCCGACCGCATCGGCCGGCGCGCACTGCTGGGTGGCTGCGCCATCGCCATCGCCGTCTTCAGCGGCTTCGCCCCGCAGCTCCTCGATGGCGGCTTCATCGGCGAGATGGTCTTCATGATCGGCGGCTTCATCCTGCTCGGCCTGTCCTTCGGGCAGTCCTCGGGCTCGGTCGCCTCGGCCTTTTCGCCGACATATCGCTATACCGGCTCGGCGCTAACCTCCGATCTCGCCTGGCTCTTCGGCGCGGGCTTTGCGCCGCTGGCGGCGCTGGTGCTGTCGTCAAAATTCGGCCTGATCTCGGCCGGCGCCTATCTGCTGTCTGGCGCGGTCTGCACGCTGCTCGCGCTGCGGCTGAACCGGCAATGGGAGATACGCAAGGTCGAGGAAGAGCTGCGCGGCTGAGGCCTCCCTCGGGAGGAGCCTCGGTGACGCCGATCAGCCCGCGCGCGGCGCGCAGGCGCAGCTTCGCGGCGCTGCCTCTACAGAAACTGGAAAATCGTGTCGGGTCCGATCTGATAGAGATCGATCTCGGAATCGCTCAGCCGGCGCTGGAGCTTGAAGGTTGGCTCCGGCAAAAGACCAAGATGCCCGGTCAAGGCCTCGATCGCCGCCTCGCCCGTTTCGGCGGCAACATGGAATATCCGATGAGAGCCGTCGGATGGGGACGTTACCTCGATCTGGAATGCTCTGAGTTCAGTCATGGACGTCCGGCTCCGCTGCCCACCGGCGGTAGCATGCCTGTCCGTCTCCAGCCATGCCGACAGCCATCGCCCGGCACTTAGCGCGATCCACTGTATGGTGGCAGCTGCGGTTTACTGCCGAAGATCAAGCTCTGCGGGTCCCGTTCGACATCGCGCAAGGTGCGGCTCACGCCCGTGAGCGCGCGCCGGCCGGTGGTCGTCAGGGTTTCGATGCTACGCAGCCCCACGCTCGTGAAGCGGCTGATCTCAGCGGTAATCTCGGCCATGCGCCGGTCGAGGGTGTCGGCCAGCACGCGGAGCGACTTCGCGACCTCGCTGACATCGTCGAAGGCGCTGCGGCCGTCCTGCCCGGCGGCCTTGTTCAGGAAGGCTTGCGCACCGATCAGCACGCCTTCCACCTGATCGGCCGCCCTGTTGAGCTTTTCCGCGCTCGAGGTGACATCCTTCACGGCTTTGCTGACATCGCCACCGCCGAGCACCCCGGTGAACCGCTCGACGTCGTCGATGACCGAGACGATGTTCTTTTGATCGATCGAGCGGATGGTCTGCGTGAGCTGCTCACTGAACGCGCCCAGCTTCTCCGTCACGGGGGCGATGAAGTCGGCGACCGCACCGATGCTCTGCATCAGCTGTTCGACAGCCCCTGAACGGTCGCTGAGCCCGGCCGAGAATGTTTCCACCTTCCTGATCGTGTCGCCGATTGCGCCGGCATTGGCCTTGATGGCGCCCTCGATGCCGTCGAGCGCCTCGTCGGTGCGTTTGGCGACCGTGCGCACGGTCTCTAGGATGCTTTCGGAGGGTTCGGCGATGATGGTTGGAAGCGATTGACCCGGCAGCGCGGTCAGGACCGGAGAGTCCGGGTCACCACCGAGAAGCTGGACGGCGACGACACCCGCCAGGCCCTGCGCCTCGATGCGGGCGCGGGTATCGACGCGCAACGGCGTCGTCCGGTCGACCCTCATCACGGCATGGATCTGGCGTGGATCATCAGGCTGCAGGTTGATCTCCGTCACCTCGCCGACGCGCAGGCCGTTAAAAAGCACGCTGGAGCCCCGCCCGAGGCCCGACACCTTGTCGTTGAAGACGAGTCGGACATCCGCCTTTCTGTCGCCGCCGCCGCTGCTGAACCAGTAAGCGAAGCCGAAGAGCGCAGCCAGAATTGCGAGCGTGAACAGTCCGACCAGCGCATGACTCGCTCGCGATTCCATTGCCAGGAGTGCCTCCAAGGCTCACTTGTCCGGCGGCGCGCCGCGCCGCCGCGGGTATAGGTATCACAGAGCGCTGCCGCGGATCATCGCCGATCCGTGAGGGTAAGAATTGCGCACGCGGAGTAATTGCGGTGTTCTCGATACGACATCTGCCAGGAGTGGCCGGCGCGATGGCGTTCTGTTGTTGCCAGGAAGACCATAGGCCGCGGCCGCAAGCTCGGCGCTACCAGCAAAATCAGCTTCATCATGAAAGAGATGCGGTGGTGGGCGACACAGGGATCGAACCTGTGACCACTCCCGTGTGAAGGGAGTGCTCTACCGCTGAGCTAGTCGCCCGCACCGGCGCTTCTCCTAGTCGCAGCGCGCCATGGCGTCAAGAATGCGCCGCGACCTTGCGCGCGATCTCGCTGGCGGTCTCGCTGCCGATCTTGCCGCCCAGGATCTGGCGCACGGCCTCGGGCAGGGCGTCGAAATGCTGGATGATCAGGTCCGGCTCCAACGTCTCGATGGCGACGTCGGTATAGCCGAAGGGCACGCAGATCGTGGGGATGCCGGCGGCGCGCGCCGTCGCGATGTCGGTGCGCGAATCGCCGATCATCACGGCCCGCGCCGGATCGGCTCCGGCCGCCTCGATCGTCAGGGTCAGGTGCCGAGGGTCGGGCTTGTGGAAGGGAAAGCTGTCGCGCCCGGCCACCGCCGCGAAGCGCTGCGAGATGCCGAAATGGTCGAGGATCAGCCTTGTGTGCAGGATCGGCTTGTTGGTGCAGACGGCGAGCGCATAGCCCTCGGTCGCGAGCGCATCGAGCGCGTCCAGAACGCCGTCGAACAGATGGCTATGGGAGGCGACATCCTCGGCATAGATCAGCAGGAAATCGTCGAACAGCCGCTCCAGCGTCTCCTCGTCGAGCGGCTTGCCCGAGACGCGGAAGCCGCGCTCGATCAGGGCGCGTGCGCCGGCTCCGACCAGCTCGCGGGCGCGCTCCAGCGGCAGCGCCGGCAGGCCCTCGCGCTCCAGGATGACGTTCAGCGTGCGCATGATGTCGGGCGCCGTCTCGGCGAGCGTGCCGTCGAGATCGAAGACAACGATGGGGGGCGGGCTCATCTGCGGCTCTTTCGTGGCGCGGCGGCTGCGTGCTTAAAGGCGCTGGCGCCCGGCTTGGCAAGCCCGGTGAAGCCGTCATCCTGTGCTCCGGCAATGATGCTATCGTTCCGCCGATTCGCGAAAAGGACCATTGCGGTGTCGACATCTCCTGGACGATTGCTGGCCCTGGCTGCTGGCGGATGGCTGGCCCTGGGTGGGGCTGCCCTGGCCGCGCCTTTCGAATTCGCGCCCGCGCCGCAGACCGACCTGAACCGGGTCTATCGCATCGACAAGGCCACGGGCGAGGTCGCCGCTTGCCAATTCCAGCTCAAGGAGGGCGGCGTTGGCGTCACCGTCTGCTTCCCTCCGGGGGAGGGGGCCGGCCCGCAGGCGCCCAGCGACTACACGCTGATGCCCTCCCGCCATGAGCGCGAGGGCGGCATCTTCCGGGTCAATATCCGCACCGGCGAGATGAGCATCTGCTACGTCTTCGACGACAAGACGGTGTGCACGACCCAGGCAAAATAGCCCGCCGGAATAATCCGCCGCCGGGGCGGGTCAAAAGCGCAGGACCTATTGCTGTTATGCGCCGCCGGCCGGTCGTCAGTGGCGACGCCGGCATGCTAGAGCAGGCACGCCTTCATCCTTATCGCGTTACCGGGGCCCGCCATGCTCAAGCTCAACGATCCGTCCCTTCTTCGTTCTCAGTGCCATGTCGACGGCGCCTGGATCGGCGAGGGCGTCGATGCGGTCGACAATCCCGCCACCGGCGAGGTGTTGGCCAAGGTGCCGCGCTTCGGCGCCGATGAGGCCACAGCGGCTGTCGAGGCCGCCTCGCGCGCCTTCAAGCCTTGGGCCAAGAAGTCCGCCAAGGAGCGTTCCGTCATCCTGCGCAAATGGTTCGACCTGATCATGGCCAACCAGGAGGGCCTCGCCCAGATCATGACCGCCGAGCAGGGCAAGCCGCTCACCGAGGCGCGCGGCGAAGTCGCTTATGCCGCCTCCTTCGTCGAGTTCTACGCCGAGGAAGCCAAGCGCATCTATGGCGAGACGATTCCCTCACCCTTTCCGAATTCGCGCATCATCATCCAGAAGCAGCCCGTCGGCGTCTGCGCCGCGATCACGCCGTGGAATTTCCCGGCTGCGATGATCACGCGCAAATGCGCGCCGGGGCTGGCAGCCGGGTGCACCTTTGTCGTCAAGCCTGCGCCCGACACCCCGCTGACGGCGCTTGCCCTGATCGAACTCGCCATCCGCGCCGGCTTCCCGAAGGGTGTGCTGAACATCGTCACCGGCGATGCTGTCGCGATCGGCAAGGTCATGACCAGCCATCCGGCGGTGCGCTTCATCGGCTTCACCGGCTCGACCCCGGTCGGCAAGCTGCTGATGCAGCAGGCCGCCTCGACCGTGAAGAAGGTTGGGCTCGAACTCGGGGGCAACGCCCCCTTCATCGTCTTCGACGACGCCGATGTCGATGCCGCCGTCCAGGGCGCCATCGCGGCCAAGTTCCGCAACATGGGCCAGACCTGCGTCTGCACCAACCGCCTCTTCGTGCAGGACGGCATCCATGACGAGTTCGTCGCGAAATTCGCCGGCGAGGTCGCCAAGATGAAGGTCGGCAACGGCACGGAGGTCGGGGTCGTGCAGGGGCCGCTAATCAACGAGAAGGCGGTCGAAAAGGTCGAGCGCCATGTCGCCGACGCGGTCGCCAATGGCGCCAAGGTGATGGTCGGCGGCAAGCGCCATGCGCTCGGCCGCACCTTTTACGAGCCGACCGTGATCTCGGGCGTGACCACCAGGATGCTGGTGACGAACGAGGAGACCTTCGGTCCGGTCGCGCCGGTCTACCGCTTCAAGACCGAGGACGAGGTCGTCGCCATGGCCAACGACACGCCCTTCGGGCTCGCGGCTTATTTCTACTCGAAGGATCTCGGCCGCGCCTTCCGCGTCGCCGAGGAACTCGAATACGGCATGGTCGGCATCAATTCGGCGATGCTCGGCACCGAGGTGGCGCCCTTCGGCGGCGTCAAGGAATCGGGCTTGGGCCGCGAGGGTTCGCTCCACGGCATGGATGAGTTCGTCGAGATCAAATACATGCTGATGGGCGGGCTTGGCGCGTGACAGCCGACGATCTGAAGAAGCTCGCCGCGGCGCGGGCGCTCGAACTCGTCCGCCCCGGCATGCGGCTTGGCCTCGGCACCGGCTCGACGGCAAAGCATTTCGTCGATCTGCTCGGGCAGCGCGTGGCCGACGGTCTCGACGTCATCTGCGTCGCGACCTCGGAGGTCACGGAGGCACAGGCCCGCGGGCTCGCCATCCCGATGTCGACCCTCGACGAGACGCCTGAACTCGATCTCACCATCGACGGCGCCGACGAGGTCGATCGCGAGCTTCGCCTGATCAAGGGTGGCGGGGCGGCGCTGCTGCGCGAGAAGATCGTCGCGGCAGCCTCCGCGCGCATGATCGTGATCGCCGACGACAGCAAGCTCGTGACGCAGCTCGGGCGCTTCCCGCTGCCGATCGAGGTCGTCCCGTTCGGGCTGGAGGTGACCCGTCGCGCCGTCGTCGCCGCGATCTCTTCCGTGGGGGCCACCGGCGAGCTCGTCCTGCGCCGCAAGCCCGATGGCAGCGTGCTCCACACCGATGGCGGCCACTATATTTTCGACGCCCATCTCGGCGCCATCGCGCAACCGGAGGCGTTGGCCGCGGCGCTCGCGCGGATTCCCGGTGTCGTCGAGCACGGCTTGTTCCTGGGCCTGGCGACGGCGGCGATCCTGGCAAGCGGTACTGGTCTGACCATTGTGGGAACGCTCGAATAAGAGAGTTCTCGCCCGGATTTGGCTCTTGCGGACCGATCCGACCCCACACGCTGCGACATCGCTCCGCCCTAAAACCTTTCCACTTTGCGGTTTGATGCTCTATGGAGACCCGTGACGCCCGATCCTGCATCGGGCTGCCTTGAGTCGCATCCGGCCGGGCGCTACCGAAACGACCACGCGTCCGACGGGCCAGGAATGGCGCGGGCCGAAAACAGCTATGATTGCGCGAAACGGCGCATGATGAAGGGGCAACGCCATGATCCGTTACCATCTCGCCGGCGCGGCTATCAGTCTGGCGCTCGTAGTCGGGATGCCTGTGCAGGGCCAGGTGCCAGCGCCGCCAGCCAACGCGACCCCAGCTCCTCCGGCTGATATCCCGCAGAGCCATCTGCTCGCGGCGAGGGATGTCCTTGTTGTGACCGGCGTCGCCGATTCCTTCGAGTCGATCTACAATGAATTCCGCGTGCGCGTCCGCGAGATGGTTGTGACCACGCGGCCCGAACTGCGGAAGGACACCGACGAGGTGATCGGCGCCCTGAAGCCTGAATCCGACAAGAAGCGCGACGAAATCATCGCCTCCTCCGCTTTCCTGTTCGCCAAGCACATGAGCGAGGCGGATCTCAAGGAGGTCGCGGCCTTTTTCAGGTCGCCGGTCGGTCAACGTTACAATGCCGCGCGCCCCAAGGCGCTCGACGAGGTTTTCGGCCTGCTGCAGGCCTGGAGCGTCAACACCAGCAACTTCCTGTTCGACCGCTTCACCGAGGAAATGCGCAAGCGCGGCCACCAGATTTGAGCGGCCAGGATCTGGGTCGCCAGGCTCACACGAGGATGAATGCGATGAAGCCGCCGGCCTGGTGCCGGCGGCTTTTGTCGTCGGGGAGGCTGACGGCCGTCAGTTCTTCGGAGCCATCCGGACGGCGCCCTCCTCAAGCGGCCCGGTCGGACGCACGCCCGCGGCGCGGTTGACCATCACCGTCACGACCCAGAGCAGCACGCCGATGCCGATCAGCACGCCGGCGATCTGATACTGGACGACGTCCCGTCCGGTCCACGGCCCGGCGAAGAAGGCGCAGGCCAGCGCGCCCAGCACCGGCAGCGCGGTGGGGGTGCGGAAATGGTCGTGCTCGACCGTGTCCTTGCGCAGCACCAGCACGGCGATGTTGACGACGGTGAAGACGCAGAGCAGCAGCAGCGCCGTCGTGCCGCCCAGCGCCGGCACTTCGCCCACGAAGGTGATCAGGGCGAAGGCGAGCAGGGTGGTGAAGCCGATCGCGATATAAGGCGTGCGTCGTGTCGCATGAACCTTGCCAAGCACCGGCGGCAGCACATGCTCGCGGCTCATGCCATAGACCAGCCGGCTCGCCATCAGCATGTTGATCAGCGCGCTGTTGGCGACCGCGAACATCGTGATGAAGCCGAAGATCCAGAGCGGGAAGTTCGGTGCTCCGGCTTGCACCACCTTGAGCAGCGGCGTTTCGCCCTCGCCGAGCGCCTCCGGCGGCACCAGCGTGATCGCCGAGATCGAGACCAGCACATAGATCACGCCGGTGATGACGAGGCCGGTCAGCAGCACCTTGGGAAAGATGCGGCTCGGGTCCTTGCACTCCTCGGCCATGTTGACCGAGTCCTCGAAGCCGACCATCGCGAAGAAGGCAAGCGTCGTGGCCGCGATCACCGGCCAGAGGGCGCCGCTGTCGCCCGTCGTCTTGAACTCCAGAACCCGCGAGACGTCACCCTGGCCGGCCATGATCGCCATCAGCCCGATGCCGATGATGATCAGCAAACCGGTGAGCTCCACGCAGGTCAGCACGACATTGGCCTTCACGCTCTCGCCGACGCCGCGCAGATTGACCACCGCGACCAGAGCCATGAAGCCGAGCCCGATCGCGGTGATGCCGAAGGTGCCGGACAGGCCGAGATTGAACGCGTTCGACATGTTCGCGGCGAAGGCCCGGGACGCCGTCGAGGCCGAGGTGATGCCGGAGCACATCACCGCGAAGGCGACGATGAATGTGATGAAATGAATGCCGAAGGCCTTATGCGTATAGAGCGCGGCGCCGGCCGCCTTCGGGTATTTGGTCACCAGCTCGAGATAGCTGAAGGCGGTCACCATCGCGACGACGAAGGCCACGAGAAACGGCAGCCAGACCACGCCGCCGACCTGCTTGGCGACCTGTCCGGTCAGGGCATAGATGCCGGTGCCGAGGATGTCTCCGACGATGAAGAGCAGCAGCAGCCAGGGTCCCATGACCCGGTGGAGGCTGGGTTCGGCTTGCGTCGTTGATGATGCGGGGGCAGTTGAAACGGCGATGTCGCTCATGGCTTGTCCTGGCTCCGGCGGCAGGCTGGTGGCAGCATGGTATGAACAGATTTGCGCCGCGGTTGTTCACGGCGGGTGGAGCGCTTCGCGGGCCGGCTTCAACGCCGAAAGCGGCAGGGCCGGGACTTTCTTCCCAAAGGATGAGTGAATGGAATGGCGGACATGAACGGTGGCCCGATCCTTGTCACGGGCGGCTCCGGCTTCCTTGCCAGCCATTGCATCCTCGCCTTGCTGGCGGCAGGGCATCAGGTTCGCGCCACCCTGCGTTCGCCGCAGCGTGAGGCGGGCTTGCGCGCCGGGCTCGCAGCGGCCGGCTTCGACCCTGATGGTCGCCTCGAAATCGTTGCAGCCGATCTCATGGCCGATGATGGCTGGTCGCGAGCGGTATCCGGCTGTCGCCATGTGCTTCATGTCGCCTCGCCTTTGTCGGCGGCTGCGCCAAGACATGAAGATGAACTGATCCGCCCTGCGAGGGAAGGGACCTTGCGCGTGCTGCGCGCGGCCCATGCGGTCGGTGTCGAGCGCGTCGTGCTGACCTCGTCCTTTGCTGCGATCGGCTATGGCAAGCGCCTGACCCGCCCCTATGCCGAGACCGACTGGACGGATGCCTCGGCGCCGGATCTCGCCGCCTATCCGAAATCGAAGACGCTGGCCGAGCGTGCCGCCTGGGACTTCGTCGATGGCGAGGGCAGGGGGCTCGAACTGGCCGTGATCAATCCTGTCGGCATCTTCGGCCCGCTGCTCGGTCCCGAGCCGTCGGCCTCGATCCTGCTGATCAGGAGCATGTTGGAGGGCAAGTTGCCGGCGCTGCCGCGCCTGATGTTCGGTGTTGTCGATGTCCGCGACGTCGCCGAACTGCATCTGCGGGCGATGACGGACCCGGCCGCCGCTGGCGAACGCTTCATCGCCACCGCCGGCGACTTCCTGACCATGCAGCAGATCGCCCAGGCACTGAAGGATCGGCTCGGCCCGGCGGCCGACAAGGTCTCGACGCGCGTGCTGCCGGACTGGCTGGTGCGCCTCGCCGCCCGCTTCAGCGCCGCCGCGCGGCAGGCTGCGACGCCGGAGCTCGGCCGCACCAAGAACGCCTCCAGCGCCAAGGCGCGCGCCATGCTGGGTTGGGAACCGCGCCCCGCCGCCGAGGCGCTGGCCGCGACGGGCGAGAGCCTGATCCGGTTCGGGCTCGTGGGCGCAGGCCGCTGAGGCGGCCTCAGTCCTCCGCCGCCTTGAACCTGTTCAGTCCCTTCATCACGAAAGGCGCGACCAACGCGACGAAGGCGAGGCCGAGCAGCGTCGCCGAGATCGGGTTTTCCAGCAGGATCATCGGGTCGCCGAGGCTGATCTGGAGCGCGCGGCGTAGCTGCGCCTCGGCCATCGGTCCGAGGATCAGCCCGACCACCATCGGCGCGACCGGGTAGTCGTATCGCCGCATCAGATAGCCGAGATAGCCGAACAGGAAGAGCATCCCGAGTTCGACCGGCGAGGGGTTGACCGCGAGCGTCCCCATCGTCGCGAAGACCAGGATGCCGGCATAGAGCCAGGGCTGCGGCACGGCGAGCAGCTTCACCCACAGCCCGATCAGCGGCAGGTTCAGGATCACCAGCATGACATTGGCGATGAACAGCGAGGCGATCAGGCCCCAGACCAGATCGGGCTTCTCGGCGAAGAGCAGTGGGCCGGGGTTGAGGCCGTATTGCTGGAAGCCTGCCAGCATGATCGCGGCCGTGGCCGAGGTCGGCAGGCCGAGCGTCAGGAGCGGCACGAGCGTGCCTGCGGCGGAGGCATTGTTGGCGGCTTCCGGCCCCGCGACACCCTCGATCGCCCCCTTGCCGAACTCTTCCGGATATTTGCAGAGCTTGCGCTCCGTCGAATAGCTCAGGAACGTCGGCACCTCCGCGCCGCCGGCAGGGAGCGCGCCGATCGGGAAGCCGAAGGCGGTGCCGCGCAGCCAGGGCGCCCAGGACCGCTTCCAGTCCTCTTTGCTCATCCACAGCGAGCCCTTGATCGGGATGATCTCCTCGGGATCGCGGAAGCGCTTGGACGCGACGTAAAGCGCCTCGCCCACAGCGAAAAGGCCCACCGCCAGAGTCGTCACCTCGACGCCGTTCAGCAATTCCGGCACGCCGAAGGTCAGCCGTGCCTGACCGGTGAGCTTGTCGATGCCGACGAGGCCGAGCGTGATGCCGAGGAACAGGCTGGTCAGGCCGCGCAAGGGCGAGTCGCCGAAGGTCGCGGAGACCGTGACGAAGGCGACGATCATCAGGGCGAAATAGTCCCAGGGGCCGAACTTGATCGCGACCTCGACCAGCCAGGGCGCCAGGAAGGCGAGCCCGAAGGTGGCGATCAACCCGGCGACGAAGGAGCCGATCGCAGAGGTTGCCAGCGCCGGGCCGCCGCGCCCGGCCTTGGCCATCTTGGAGCCTTCGAGCGCGGTGGCGAGCGAGGCGCTTTCACCTGGCGCATTCAGCAGGATCGCCGTGGTCGAGCCGCCATACATGCCGCCATAATAGATGCCGGCAAACATGATCAGAGAGCCGGCGGGATCGAGCTTGAAGGTGACCGGCAGGAGCAGTGCGACGGTCAGCGCCGGGCCGATGCCGGGCAGCACGCCCACCGCCGTGCCGAGGAACACGCCGATCAGGCAGAACATCAGCTTGGAAGGCTCAAGCGCGACGCTGAAGCCGTTGAGGAGCGCGACGGTGGTTTCCATGGCCGGGCGCCCCTAAATGAACAGATGTTCGAGAGGCCCGGCCGGTAGCAGCAGGGTCAGGAGCTTGGCGAAGACGAGGAAGATCACGAGTCCGAGCACGAACCCGATCGCGACGTCGGCGAGCAGCGCTCGCCGCCCGAAGCCGCGAGCCGTGCAGGCGAAGAGGATGGTGATGGCGACGACAAAGCCGCCTCCGGCCGCGATGCAGGCGATCAGCCCGATCAAGCCGCCGATGATCCAGAGAAGCGCGCTCTTGTCGGCGGCCTCTGGTCTGGGCAGGCCGTCGCGAAAGGCGACGAAGAGATGGGCGAGGCCCAGCAGCACGAGCCCGATGCAGGCGACATAGGGCATCGCGGTCGGCCCGAGGCCGTAATTCGAGGTGATCGTTTGCTTCGAGGCGTCGTAATAGACGATGCCAGCCAGCGCCAGCAGCAGAACGCCGACGATGAGGGCGGGCCTGTCGGCTCCGCGTGCCAGTTTTTCGTTTGTCATGGCGTTCCCGTCGTCTGGCGATGCGTATCGGCGGCTGCAATGCTGCCGAGGTGCGAAGGGGCCGATCTCTCGGCCCCTCGACCCGTCTGCGATGTCCAGCTGGCCTTACTTCACCAACCCGACATCCGTCATCACCTTTGAGACGCGAGTCTGCTCGGCCGTCATGAAGGCGGCGAATTCGGCACCGCCGAGATAGGCGTCGTCCCAGCCTCGGGCCTTGAGGATCTCGGCCCATTCCTTCGTCTTCACCAGCTTGGCGACGGCGTCGGACAGGGTCTTGGTCTGCTCTGCGCTGAGACCGGGAGGAGCGACGACCGAGCGCCAGTTCATCAGCTCGAGATTGACGCCGCCCTCCTTGAGCGTCGGGGCATCCGGCGCATTGGCCAGCCGCGCCGAGGACGACACACCGACGACGCGCAGTTTGCCCGCCTTGATCTGGCCTTCGAACTCGCCATAGCCGGAAATGCCGGCCGTGACCCGTCCGCCGAGCATGGCCGCAAGCGCCTCGCCGCCGCCCGAGAACGGGATGTAGTTGATCTTCTTGGCGTCGCCACCGGCGGCCTCCGTGAAGAGCGCTGCGAGAATGTGATCGGCGCCGCCGGCTGAGCCGCCGGCCCAGGTCACCTTGGCCGGGTCGGCCTTGACGCGCTCGGCGAGGTCCTTGGCGGACTTGATCGGCGAGTCTGTCGGCACGACGATGACAAGCGCTTCGGCCGTCAGGCGTGCGATCGGCGTCGTCTGCGACAGGTTGACCGGCGATTTGTTGAGCAGGATCGCGCCCACCATGACGAAGCCGTTGACCATCAGCTGCGAGCCGTCGCCCTTGGCG
The DNA here is from genome assembly GCF_056404835.1 of Allobosea sp. P2_B12. Taxonomy (NCBI): domain Bacteria; kingdom Pseudomonadati; phylum Pseudomonadota; class Alphaproteobacteria; order Hyphomicrobiales; family Alloboseaceae; genus Allobosea; species Allobosea sp. P2_B12. The sequence goes on from NZ_JBFUDG010000006.1 coordinate 39,764, forward strand.
TTGATCAATTGGGCGAGGCCGATCGTGCCGCCCGCGCCGGTCACGTTGGCGACCTGCACGCTCTTGGCGATGCCGGAGGCCATCAGCGCCTGCTGCATCGAGCGCGCCGTGCCGTCCCAGCCGCCGCCGGGCGAAGCGGGTGCCATGATCTTGAGCTCGAGCTGAGCGAAGGCGGCGGTCGAGAGGCCGGCGACCGCGATCGCCACGATGGCGCCGCGCTTCAGAAGGGATGTAAGCATGCGATTTCCTCCGGCGCGGCTTCTCCGCGCATTCTTCAAGGCGTCCAGCTTGCCACTGCGGGCTCGGCGCTTCGCCGTCAATTGCGCCTGATTGCACAATCATGAGTCAAGAGATTTCACAAGGCGGTACCGGTTCCGTGCGCCGAAGCCCACTGGCAGTCCCTTCCGCCATGGCTTAATCCCTGCGCGGCGGACGGGCCGTTTCGGCCCAGCGCGCCCGAAGCTTTCGAGGATGCCATGGCTGAATTCGACGTCGACCTCTTCGTCATCGGGGCTGGCTCGGGTGGAACCCGCGCCGCGCGCATAGCGTCCGGCCACGGCGCGCGCGTGATGATCGCGGAGGAAGACCGCATCGGCGGCACCTGCGTGATCCGCGGCTGCGTGCCCAAGAAGCTTTTCGTCTATGCCAGCCGCTTCGCCGAGGATATCGAGGACGCCGCCGGCTTCGGCTGGACGGTCTCGAAGCCGAGCTTCGACTGGCCGACCCTGCGCGATGCCGTCGCCAATGAGGTGACGCGGCTGTCGGGCCTTTATCGCAAGGGGCTGGACGGTGCCGGCGTCACGATCCGCGAGGAGCGCGCCACCGTGGTCGATGCCCACACCGTCCGCCTCGCCAAAAGCGGCGAGACGATCCGCGCGCGGCATATTCTGGTCGCGACCGGCGGCTGGCCCGCCTTCGATCCGCCGATCCCGGGCGGCGATCTCGGCATCTCCTCGAACGAGATCTTCCATCTTCCGAGCCTGCCGAAGCGCATGCTCGTCGTCGGAGGCGGCTATATCGCGCTGGAATTTGCCAGCCTGTTCGTGCGGCTGGGCGTCGAGGTCACCGTGCTGCATCGTGGCGACAACATCCTGCGCGGCTTCGACGAGGACATCCGCACAAGGCTGCGCGACGCGCTCGAACATGCCGGCATCCATTTCCGCCTCGGCTGCACGGTCGAGCGCATCGAGGCTCTCGCCGATGGTTCGCGCCGGGCCCATTGCGCCAAGGGCGCACCGATCGATGCCGATGTCGTGCTGGTCGCGACCGGTCGGCGCCCCCACACTGCGGGCCTGGGCCTTGCGGAAGCTGGTGTCGAGCTCGGTTCGCTGGGAGAGGTCATCGTCGATGCGGGCTCGGCCAGCAGCGTGCCCTCGATCCATGCGGTCGGCGATGTCACCAACCGGATCAGCCTCACCCCCGTCGCAATCCGCGAGGGCCATGCCTTCGCCGACACGGTCTTCGGTGGCAAGCCCTGGCAGATGGACCATGCGACCGTCGCCTCGGCCGTCTTCACCACGCCCGAGATCGGGACAGTCGGGCTGTCGGAGGTCCAGGCCGCGGCGGCAGGCCATGAGCTGCGCATCTTCGAATCCGCCTTCCGTCCGATGAAGGCGACGATCTCGGGCCGGGCGGAGCGCATCTACATGAAGCTCGTCGTCGATGCGAAGACGGACAAGGTGCTTGGCGTCCACATCCTCGGCCATGATGCCGGCGAGATCATCCAGGCGGTCGCCATCGCCGTCACCATGGGCGCGACCAAGGCCGATTTCGACCGCACCATCGCGCTGCACCCGAGCGCGGCGGAAGAGCTCGTGACGATGCGGACGCCGCGGGTGGGGTAGGGCGGGACGATTGCGTCGAGGCGCCTCCGGGCGTATTCTAGAATACTGAGAGAGACATTCTAGAATGAGGTGCTTCGATGGGCATCAGCATCAAGAACGACGAGGTCGAGGCGCTGGCCCGCAAGCTCGCCAGCAAGCACGGCAAGGGCCTGACCGAGATCGTCCACGACGCCCTGCGCGAAAAGGCCGAACGCGAGGCCGCCGAACCGACGCTGTGGGAGAAGCTGGCGCCGATCCGCGAGCGCTTGGCCAAGGCCGGCAAGACCGGCTTGCAAGCCGATAAGGCATTTTTCGACGAGCTGAATGGCGAGTCGGAGCGGCTGTGATTGTCGTTGATGCGTCAGCCATCATCGGCATCATGGCGGAAGAGGACGACAGCGAGGCGTTGGCGTCGCGGCTTCAAGTGCTGCCACTGGGACCCGGCCGCCGATACGCCTCGACCGTGACGGTGTGGGAGGCGGCGTGCGCGCTGGCGCGCATTTGGAAGATCGATCGCAGCGAGGCTTTTGCTGAGGTCGGCGAGTTTATGGCTGCCGCCGAGATCGCGCCGATCGCGCCCGACATGGACATCACCGCACTCGCGATCGAAGCGTCAGAGCGCTATGGCATGGGGGCGGGTCGGCCCGGCATCCTCAACCTCGGCGATTGCTTCTCCTATGCGACCGCCAGGTACTTCAAGGCTGCACTGCTGTTCAAGGGCGGTGACTTCAGCCGCACCGACATGGAAGTGGCTTGAGCCTTGGCAATGTCCGCCAGATTGGCGTGATTCAAAATCGAAACGCGTTGAATCATCGCCTCAGGTCATTGAATCTCTTTCTCAGCCAGCGGAATCAGTCCGTAAGCCGATGCCCTCATCACCTTGAATCGATTCAGGTTTCGCTAACCATGACGCGGTTCCGATCCGCGCGTAGCCCGTGATCGGCGGGAGTGGCCTTCGCGTCGCCTTGGGTGTATAGGCCCGCCTTCGCGCTTCAAAGAGGTTAACCGGCGCGATTTAGAAGTCAGGAGCAGGACCCATGTCGGAGCGCTGGACGCCCGAGAGCTGGAGGGCAAAGCCCGTCCAGCAGATTCCGGATTATCCGGACCAGGCAGCCTTGAGGGCGGTCGAGCAGCAGCTCGCCGGCTTTCCGCCGCTGGTTTTTGCGGGTGAGGCGCGCAAGCTGAAAAAGGCGCTCGCCAAAGTCGCCAATGGCGAGGCCTTCCTGCTCCAGGGTGGAGACTGCGCCGAGAGCTTCGGCGAGCACTCAGCCGATAATATTCGCGATTTCTTCCGACTCTTCCTGCAGATGGCGGTGGTGCTGACCTTTGCCGGCGGCTCGCCGGTGGTGAAGGTCGGGCGCATCGCCGGGCAGTTCGCCAAGCCGCGCTCGACCCCGACCGAGACCATCGGCGGCGTCGAGCTGCCGAGCTACAAGGGCGACATCGTCAACGACAACGCCTTCACGCCGGAAGCGCGCATTCCCGATCCGCGCCGCCAGATCGAGGCCTATCGCCAGTCTGCCGCGACGCTGAACCTGATCCGCGCCTTCGCCACCGGCGGCTATGCGAACCTCGACAACGCCCATCGCTGGATGCTCGGCTTCGTCAAGGATGCGCCGGCCTCGTCGCGCTACAACGAGGTGGCCGAGCGCATCACCGAGGCGCTCGACTTCATGCGCGCCATCGGCATCGATCCCGAGACGCATCCCGAGATGCGCACGACGGATTTCTACACCAGCCACGAGGCGCTGCTGCTTGGCTACGAGCAGGCGATGACGCGCGTGGATTCGACCACCGGCGACTGGTACGACACCTCCGGCCACATGGTCTGGATCGGCGACCGCACGCGCCAGCTCGACCATGCCCATGTCGAATTCTTCCGCGGCATCCGCAATCCGATCGGCCTGAAATGCGGGCCGTCGATGACGGTCGACGGTCTGATGAAGCTGATCGAGGTGCTCGATCCGCAGAATCAGGCCGGCCGCCTGACTCTGATCGCCCGCTTCGGCGCCGACAAGGTCTTCGACAACCTGCCCGCCCTGGTGCGCGCCACCAAGCGGGAAGGCCGCAACGTCGTCTGGTCCTGCGACCCGATGCACGGCAACACGGTCAAGGCCGGCAACTACAAGACCCGGCCCTTCGACCTGATCATGACCGAGGTGAAGAACTTCTTCGCCGTCCACCAGGCCGAGGGCACCCATGCCGGCGGGCTGCATCTGGAGATGACCGGCAAGAACGTCACCGAATGCACCGGCGGCGCGCGCGGCATGACCGATGCGGATCTGAACGACCGTTACCACACGGTCTGCGATCCGCGCCTCAATGCCGAGCAGGCGCTGGAACTCGCCTTCCTCGTCGCCGAACTGGTCAAGCGCGAGCGCTCGGGCCGGGAGCGCCCGGAGGTCGAGGCGGCGGAGTAGTGCTCTGCCGGCTTGCATCGCGACAAATCAAAAAAGCCGGGGCGATCGCCCCGGCTTTTCATGTTTCAGCCGATGGCTGTCAGAATTTCAGGCCGGCTGCGACGCGCGCGGTGTTGACCGTCGTCGTGGTGCCTTCGACATCGGCGAAGCGGATGATCTGGTATTCGGCGCGCAGGAACAGGTTGTCGGTCAGAGCCATGTCGATGCCCGCGCCGGCCGAGAGGCCGAAGCCATAGACGTTCTGTTTGGTCTCGCCGACCCGTAGCGGATAGCCCGCTGCCACGACGTTGTTCTCGACCGCTCCAGTGACGGGGTTGATGCGGGAAAAGCGCCAGGTCGCGTCGATCGTCGAGACCGTGTTGAAACGCCCGACCGCCCCGCCAACTGTGGCGAACGGCATGATCCGGCCATAGGCCCACCCCATTCGGATGCGTGCGGTGCCGTAATCCAGCAGTTCCGCGCCCTGCCGGGTCGTCAACGAGAAATCGTTGACGGTGCCGTCCGAGGTCGTGAAACGCCGGCCGATAAAGTCGCTGACCAGATATTCGTGATTGGCGCGCGTGTAGTCGACTTCAAGGCCGAAAATGGCGTCGCCGAACGCAAAATTGTAGCCGGTGAAGCCGAAGAAGGTTGATCCGCTGTCGCGCTTGGCCGGCAGGTTGCTGACCAGCGACCCCATATTGACCTCGTTGCCGAGCGTCGTGTTGCGGAAGGCAAAGTTCGCCAGATTCTGCAGGCCGTTGCCCGGCTCGAACTTCGTATCGGAAACGCCGGCGCCGCCGCCGACATAGAAGCCGGACCAGTTCGTCTTGCCGTCGAAGAACTCCGGCGCCGGCGGTGCATCCTCGATCTGCGATCCCCGCAGCACGGGATAATCTGCGGCTGTCGCCAATGACGCGGATGAGAGGGCGCCGACGACGAGGGCGCAGGCGGCAAGGCAACCTTGGCTCATCGCGGTGATCTGGCGGGTACGCATGATCGCTTCTCCGAACGGCGGCCGGTAGTCGTGCAAGAACGGCTCGTGACTGATTCATGCGTGATTAACCCTAACGTCGGGTTAAGCCGGCGCGATCATCCGCACGGGTGGTCGCTGCCGCGACGTTGCCGCCGATCCCTCGCCGCGCTACAGCCCGGCCATGACCTCGTTCCGCCTCGCGCTTGCGCAATCGAACCCGACCGTCGGCGACGTCGCCGGCAATGCGGCCCGTATCCGGGCCATCCGGCAGGCCGCGGGGGAGGCGGGCGCCGATCTCGTGATGTTCCCGGAGCTCTTCCTCTGCGGCTACCCGCCCGAGGATCTGGTTCTGAAGCCGGCCTTCCAGGACGCCTGCCGCAAGGCCTGCGAGGATCTGGCGCGCGAGACCGCCGATGGCGGCCCCGCCGTTCTGGTCGGCCTGCCCTGGGCGGAAGGCGGCAAGCTCTATAACGCCTATGCGCTGCTCGACGCCGGCGTGATCCAGTCGGTGCGCTTCAAGGTCGATCTGCCCGATTACGGCGTTTTCGACGAGGCCCGCATCTTCGTGCCCGGCCCGTTGCCCGGTCCCGTGCTCTTCCGCGACAGCGTCCGGCTCGGCTTGCCGATCTGCGAGGATATCTGGAGCGAGGAGGTCGTCGAGTGCCTGGCCGAGACCGGCGCCGAGATCCTGCTCTCGCCCAACGGCTCGCCGTTCCGCCGTGGCGTCGGCGACGAGCGCATGAATGTCGCGGTCGCGCGCGTCGTCGAATCGGGCCTGCCGCTGGTCTATCTCAACCAGGTCGGCGGCCAGGACGAGCTCGTCTTCGACGGCGCCTCCTTCGTGCTCGATGCCGGGCGCAACCTGACGCATCAGCTTCCAGCCTTCCGCGAGGCGTTGGTCATGACCGACTGGGTGCGCGAGGCGGGACGCTGGCGCTGCCAGTCGAGCGAGATCGCCGTAATCGAGATCGGTGACGAGGCCGACTATGCCGCCTGCGTGCTGGGCCTGCGCGACTATGTCGGCAAGACAGGTTTTCCCGGCGTGGTGCTCGGCCTTTCCGGCGGCATCGATTCCGCGCTCTGCGCCGCGATTGCCGTCGATGCGCTGGGGTCTGAGCGTGTCACCTGCGTGATGATGCCTTCGCGCTTCACGGCCGCGCAAAGCCTCGCAGATGCGGAGGCTTGCGCGCAGGCGCTCGGCGTTCGCTACGAGACGGTGCCGATCACCGGGACGGTCGAGGCCTTCGAGTCCACATTGGCCGGGTTTTTCGCCGGCCGCTCGCCCGACGTCTCCGAGGAGAACCTGCAGAGCCGCACGCGCGGCACGCTGCTGATGGCGCTGTCCAACAAGTTCGGCTGGATGCTGGTGACGACCGGCAACAAGTCGGAGATGTCCTGCGGCTATGCCACGCTCTATGGCGACATGAATGGCGGCTTCAATCCGATCAAGGACCTCTACAAGACCGACGTGTTCCGCCTCGCCGCCCTGCGCAACCGCTGGAAGCCGGACAGCGCTCGGGGCCCAGACGGCATCGTCATCCCCGAGGCGATCCTGACACGACCGCCCAGCGCCGAATTGCGCGAGGATCAGACCGACCAGGACACGCTGCCGCCCTATGAGGTGCTCGACGCCATCTTGATCGCCCTGATCGAGCGCGAGCAGCGCGTCGCCGACATCGTCGCAAGCGGCCATGATCGCGACACCGTCGTCGCCGTGGAGCGCCTGCTCCACCGCGCCGAATACAAGCGCCGCCAGGCCGCGCCGGGCGTCAAGATCACCAGCCGCAACCTCGGCCGCGACCGGCGCTATCCGATCGTCAATGCGTTCTCCGACACGGGCGGGGCCGCCCATGCGCCCGATCCGGCGCTGGTCAGGGGCGTCGGTCGGGGAGGGGGCGAGAGTTTCGATTTCTGAGGGGCGTCCGCCGGGGCAATTGTCGCTGCCGCCCAAAAGCGCCATAAGCGCCGCCATGACCTCATCGCCTCTCCTGCGCTTCGCACCGTCGCCCACGGGCTATCTGCATATCGGCAACGCCCGCTCGGCGCTGTTCAACGGCCTCTATGCGCGTCGCCATGGCGGCCGCTTCATGTTGCGCTATGACGACACCGATCTGGCGCGCTCGAAGCCCGAGTTTGCGGATGCCATCGCCGAGGATCTGGCCTGGCTCGGCATCGTGCCCGATCTGGTGATCAGCCAGTCGCAGCGGCTGCCACTCTACGACGAGGCGGCGCAGCGCCTGCGCGCTTCGGGCCGGCTCTACCCCTGCTACGAGACCGCCGACGAGCTCGACCGTCGCCGCAAGCGTCAGCTCGCGCGCGGCTTGCCGCCGATCTACGACCGCGCCGCGCTGAAGCTCACGGACGAGGACAAGGCCAGGCTCGAAGCCGAGGGCCGCAAGCCGCATTGGCGCTTTCTGCTGGAGCCGCGCATCGTCGCCTGGAACGACCTGATCCGCGGCGATGCCCATGTCGATTGCGCCTCGCTTTCCGACCAGGTGCTGATCCGAGAGGATGGCAGTTATCTCTATCATCTGCCTTCGGTGGTCGATGACGCAGAAACCGGCGTCACCCACATCATCCGGGGCGAGGACCACGTCACCAACACGGCGGTGCATATCCAGATCTTCGAGGCGCTGGGCGCAAGCCTGCCTGCCTTCGGCCACCACAACCTGCTGACCACGGCGAGCGGCGAGGGGCTGTCGAAGCGCCTCGGCCATCTCTCGCTGCGCGGCTTGCGCGAAGCCGGCATCGAGCCGCTGGCGGTGGCGGCGCTCGCCATCCTGACGGGCTCGTCGGATGCTGTGCGCCCCGTCGCCAGCCTCGACGAACTGGCGGGGCTGGTCGATCTCGGCCATGTCTCGCGCGCGCCGGCGAAGTTCGACGAGCACGATCTTGAGACGCTCAGCGCCCGCACGCTGCACCAGTTGCCCTATGAGCCGGTGGCCGAGCGGCTGTCTTCTATCGGCGTGGACGGCAGCGAGGCCTTCTGGCTCGCGATCCGCGGCAATCTCGCGAGATTCGACGAGGTCCGCATCTGGGACGAGGTCGTGCATGGCCCGCTTTCGCCTGTCATCGCCGATCCCGCCTTCGCAGCGACGGCGGCGTCCGTGCTGCCGCCCGAGCCTTTCGACGCGACGACATGGAAGAGCTGGACCGGCGCGGTGGCGGCGGCGACGGGAGCCAAGGGCAAGGCCCTCTTTATGCCGCTCCGACAGGCCCTGACCGGGCAAGACCACGGCCCGGAACTGGCGGCGCTTCTGCCGCTGATCGGCCGTGAGAAGGTGCTGAAGCGGCTGGCGGGCGAGAGCGCCTGAGTTCCGTTCCATCCGGGCCGTCATCCTGGACAAGCGGCAAAGCCGCGCCGCTCCGGGATCCATCATAGGGCTCGACGGCGCTCTACGATGGATCCCGGAGCTCCGCTTCGCTGCGTCCGGGATGACGCGGTGTTTCTGAGCGAAACAACGGCTCAATCGTGCCGGTGCATCGCCGAACTATGCTTGGTGTCGCGCATCGTCGAATAGACCAGCAGCGAGACGAAAATCACGCCGGCAAGGTAGTAGTAGAAATACTGCTCATGGCCCTGTTGCTTGAAGAACAGCGCGATCGCTGGCGCGGTGCCGCCGAAGATCGAGACCGTTAGCGCATAGGGCACCGCGACGCCTGTCGCGCGGATCGATGTCGGGAACAGCTCGGCCTTCACCACCGCGTTGATCGAGGTGTAGCCGGCGACGAAGATCCAGGCGCCGGAGATCAGCAGGAAGGCGACCCAGGGTGACTTGGTGCCGGCGAGCGTCGTCAGCAGGGGCACGGTCAAAAGCGTGCCGGCGACGCCGAAGAAGATCAGCATCGGCTTGCGGCCGATCCGGTCCGAAATCGCGCCATAGATCGGCTGCAGGATCGCCGCGAAGATCAGCGAGCCGGCGATGACATAGGTCGTGGTGATGTCGGAGAAGCCGGCCGTCTGACGCACGAAGGTCTGCATATAGGTGGTGAAAGTGTAGAAGGCGGCGGTGCCGCCGGCGGTCAGGCCGACCACGATCGCGACCTCGCGCGGATATTTCAGGAGGCCACGCAGCGAGCTTTCGCGCTTGATGCCGCTCTTTTTGGCGGCCTCGAACGACTCGGTTTCGTGCATGTGCCGGCGCATGAACATGGCGGTGATCGCCAGCAGCGCGCCGATGACGAAGGGAATGCGCCAGCCCCAGGCGACCAGCTGCTCATGCGTCAGGAAGACGTTCTGGAGCAGCAGCAGCACCAGGATCGCAGTGAGCTGACCGCCGATCAGCGTCACGTATTGGAAGCTCGAATAGAAGCCGCGATGCTCGGGATCGGCGATCTCGGAGAGATAGGTCGCGCTCGCCCCATATTCGCCGCCAAGGCTCAAGCCCTCGATGATGCGCGCTAGCGCCAGCAGGGCAGGGGCCGCGAAGCCGATCGTGGCATAGGTCGGCGTCAGCGCGATGATCAGCGAGCCGAAGCACATCATCAGCACCGAGATGGTCAACGACAGGCGTCGGCCGTAACGGTCGGCGAGATGGCCGAAGAGCCAGCCGCCGATGGGCCGCACGATGAAGCCAGCGGCGAACAAAGTCGCCGCATTGAGCTGCTGCACCACCGGGTCGTTCGACGGGAAGAAATGCGGCGCGAAGTAGAGCGCAAAGGCAGTGTAGGCGTAGAAATCATACCATTCGACGAGATTGCCAACCGAGCCGACGAAAATCGCCTTGAGGCGGCGCTTGGCATCGGCCATTTCGATCGGGTGCGGATGGGCTGTCGCTGTGGTCTCTGACATGGCGGCCTCTGGGCCCGGCGTCGTCAGAACCTCGTCTGCACCCGCGGCGGCGGTACGAACAGGGCCCGGTCTGGCGGCTTTCCAGGCGAACGGGGTGGACGGTCACCCCTCTATTGCGCTGCAAATGCCATGCGTCCAGCGGCGAGACAGGTCAGTCTCGCGCGGCAGCTATGTTGCTCGTGCATGGAACTTAAACGGGAATGTTCAGGGCCTTGCAGTCGCTGGTCCAAGATTGGGCGCCAGATTCGGTGCGACGATGCGCACGGTGCGCCGTTCGCCGGTGACGCTGCGCGTCTCGCGCTTCAGTCCGTCGCCCTTGTCGAGAACGCGCTCGCCCACCGAGCTCGGGCCAACGCCGGCCGATTCCGTGCCGGCGGTCGGCGAGTTCTCCGAGGGCATCGGCTTCTCGTCGGGAATCTCCGGGATCGCGGTCGGCTGGACCGCCGGGGCCGGCGCCGCGCCGCGCCGCTTCGGATCGGGTTTGGCCTCTTTCGGCCGCGAGAGTTCGGCGGCCCGCTGCTCGGTGACGATGACGTCGCCCTTGCGCTTGTCGAGCAGGTATTCGGCTTCCTTCAGCGCCTGCGCCCAGCTCTGGCCCTGGCCCCGGCAGGTGCAGGCGGCGTCAAAACTGCGCTGGTATTTGCCGGCGTTCGGCAGCGAGGAGTAGGGCTGGCCGGTGGCGCGTGCGACGGAGTTCTGGATGTCGCCGCCATTGCTCATGCCATAGGCGAGCGTCTCGACGCCGGGGCAGAGGGCCTGGCACATCTCGTCGGAGCTGTCGCGCCCGCCGGGATTGTTGGCGAGCGGGAAGAAGAAGCCGTCGCAGGTGCGCACGCAGACGGTCTGTGGCCCGCCCATGCGCGGCTTCTCGGGCTCGACCGGCTGCTCGGGATCAAGCTCGGGCAGCGTCGAATCGATCTCGCCGCGACGCGGCTCCAGCCCGAAGATCGTCTCGAAGAATCCACGCGGCTGCGCCCGGCAATTGGTGTTGATGGCGGCGGCGAGCTGCGCCCGGCGCTGTTCGAGCGCACCGCCCTGGGCCTGCTGCTGCAGATTGCCGTACTGCGCCTGCAACTGGCCGATCTGGGCCCGCAGGCCGCCGCATTCCGGCGGCGGTCCGCCGCCGAAGATGGAGATTCCGCCTCGCTCGCAGCCCATGCCGCGATACTGGCTCGTCGCCTGGGCGAGCTGAGCGCCGACACGCTGCGCCATCTGCGCCGCGCGCGGATCGCCGCTGCCGCGCTGCCCTTGCAGGCTGGCGAGTTCCGAACGCCACGCGGTGCAGGACGGCGACTGCGCCAGCGCCGCGCCGCCCATGGTCGCCACTGCCAGCAACGCTGCGCCGAGGCGCATCGCGCGCCGTAGCCAGAAAGCTCTCGATGTCATCGCCGGTCGGGTCACGTCACCTGCTTGTCGGTCTCGATTCAGCCTGACGATCCTTGCCCAAGGCTGGCCTTGTGCGAGCCGGGCCGGATCGCCTTGGGCGCAACAACACCCGCCAAACGCGACGGAACTATGGAAGGACGCCGCGCAGCCTTGGAATGACGAGCGCGGCGCGCGATCCGCATGCCATATTCGCCGCGGCCGGGCAATCGGCGCAGCCCTGCTGAAAAGCGATGCAACCGCAGCGGTTGGCGCGGGCGCGCCGACTGTCTAGAACGCTCCAACCCCGCTTGCGCACGTCGCGCCGGCGCTGTGATCGGGCGATGCCGACATGACCGAACCTCTGGCGCTTGAAGACGCCTTCATCCCCGAGCTTCCGAGCTATTATCGCGGCAAGGTCCGCGAGAACTACGACCTGCCCAACGGGCGCCGCATTCTGATCTCGACCGACCGGCTGAGTGCCTTCGACCGCGCCATTGCCGCGATCCCCTATAAGGGCCAGGTGCTGACGCAGACGGCGCGCTACTGGTTCGAGCACACCGCCGATATCTGCCCCAACCATGTGCTTGAATACCCCGATCCCAATGTCGTGATCGGCCGGCTGCTCGACATCCTTCCCGTCGAGATCGTGGTGCGCGGCTATCTCGCCGGCACCACAGGCACCTCGATCCTGACCATGTACAAGCAGGGCCTGCGCGAGATGTATGGCGTACGCCTGCCCGATGGCCTGCGCGACAACGAGAAGCTGCCCGAGGCGATCATCACCCCGACCAGCAAGGCCTTCGATGGCGGCCATGACGAGCCGCTCTCTGCCGCCCATATCGTCGCCGAGGGCCTGCTGACCCAAGCCCAGTGGGACACGGTCAGCGCCTATGCGCTGGCGCTGTTCGCACGCGGGCAGGCCATGGCCGCCGAGCGCGGCCTGATCCTGGCCGACACCAAATACGAATTCGGCACGGATGCCGACGGCACGATCCTGCTCGCCGACGAGATCCACACCCCCGATTCCAGCCGCTACTGGATGGCCGGCAGCTATCCCCAGCGTTTCGAGGCCGGCGACAAGCCGGAATCCTTCGACAAGGACTTCGTCCGCAACTGGGTCGTGGCTCGCTGCGACCCTTACAAGGAGGAGCTGCCGCCGATCCCGTCCGAGCTGATCGCGCAGACGACGGATGTCTATGTGCGCGCCTTCGAGACCATCACCGGCCAGATTTTTGCCGCGCCCCCGGCCGGCGAGGTGCCGCTGGAGCGCATCCGCCGCAACCTCGCGCGGTTCTTCTGAGCGGCCGCCCGCTCAGCCCTCGTCGTCGCGATAGCTGCCGGCGAGGTGGCGGCTGCGCTCGGTCAGGGTGGACAGCACGCGCTCGAACACTTTGAGCTCCTCCGCCGCGATCCCTTCCGTCCATCGCGCCTGGAAGGCCAGCGCCAGCGGCACGATCTGCGCATAGATGCGCTCGCCCGCACTCGTCAGGGCGACGAAGGATTCGCGCCGGTCCTGCCGATTCTCCGAGCGTGAGATCAGCCCGCGCTTTTCCAGTTCGGAGACGGCGCGCGAGACCTTGGTCTTGTGCATCTGGGCGAGTTCGCCGATGTCGCGCGAGGTCAGCTTGCCGAATTCGCCGAGCTGCGCCACCACCCGCCATTCGGGTATGCCGATGCCGAACTCGGCGTCGTAAATCCGCCCCAAGGCCCGCGCCGAATGGAAGGCGACGACGTTGAGGCGATAGGGCAGGTACTGCTCCAGCCGCAGCGGCGTCTCCGGCGGGGAGGAGGGCGGTTTCGTCGACATGGTCAGGTTGCCGCCTTCCTTCGCCGCCGATCGCTCAGCGCGCCTTCAGCCGGTTCATGAACGAGTCGTAGGACAGCTCGGCCACCTGCCACCAGAGCAGGTTCTCGCCGCGGAAGGCGACCATCGAATCATACCCCGCCTTGAAGTCGGCGCTCCTGGCCGAGGTCTCGGCGTAGTACTCTTCCGCTGCCTTGAGCGCGGCTTCCATCACCGGCAGCGGGAAGGCCTTGAGCTGCGCGCCCTGCGCGACGAGCCGTCGCAGGCCGCCTGGATTCACGAAGTCGTATTTGCCCAGCATCCAGTTGTTGGCCGCCTCGCAGGCGTTCTGGACGATGGCCTGGTAATGCTTGGGCAGCTTGGCCCAGGCCTCCTTACCGATGATCAGGTGGAGCATGGCGCCGCCCTCCCACCAGCCGGGATAGTAGTAGTATTTCGCGACGCGGATGAAGCCGAGCTTCTCGTCGTCATAGGGGCCGACGAATTCGGCCGCATCGATCGTGCCGCGCTCCAGCGCCGGATAGACGTCGCCGGGCGCGATCTGCGTCGGCACCACGCCGAGCTTGGCCAGCACCGCCCCCCCCATGCCGCCGATGCGGAACTTCAGCCCCTTGAGGTCGTCGACGCCCTTGAGCTCATTGCGGAAGAAGCCGCCCATCTGGCAGCCGGAATTGCCGCAGGGGATTGAATAGGCCCCGAAGCGGTCGAGCACGCCGTTCACGATCTGCTCGCCGCCGCCGAAATACCACCAGCTATGCTGCTGGCGGGCGTTCAGGCCGAAGGGGATGCCGGTGCCCAGACCCAGCGTCGGGTCCTTGCCGATGTAGAAATAGGTCGGCGAATGCGCGCATTCGACCGTGCCGGAAGAGACCGCGTCGAGCGCCTGCAGGCCGGGCACGATCTCGCCGGGCGCAAACACCTGGATCTGGAACTTGCCGTCGGTGGCGTCGCTGACCAGCTTGGCGAACTGCTGCGCGGTCCCGAAGATCGTGTCGAGCGACTTCGGAAAGCTCGACGTCAGCCGCCATTTCACCTCGGGCTGCGACTGCGCCACGGCCGGCATCGCGACGGGGGTGGCGGCGGCTGCGAGCGCACCTGTTTTCAAAAAGTCGCGACGTTTCATAAGGTGTCCCTCCCTTGGGCCTGTTAAGCCCTTATTGGCGCGTCATGCGAGGAATGAAAAGACATGAAACTCGCTTCGCTTATGCATGGCCGGGATGGCCGCCTGGTCGTGGTCTCGCAGGATCTGACGCGGGCGACCGATGCCTTTCCGGTCGTGCCGACGATGCAGGCGGCGCTCGATGACTGGGACCGGCACGCACCCCGCCTTGCGGACCTTGCCGTCAGCCTGGAGCACGGCGCGGTGCCGTCCTTCCGCTTCCATGAGCATGATTGTGCCGCGCCCTTGCCGCGTGCTTATCGGCGGCTGGTGGCAGCGGGCTCCGACGAGGCGCCCAAGCCCGCGCGCTCCGACGCTGCACTCGGTCCGCGCGAGCCGGTCCGCGCCAGGGACGAAAACGCGGGCCTCCTCGTCGAGGCCGGCTTCGCCGTTGTCACAGGCGATGTCCCCGCCGATGTCGGCCAGACGCAGGCTTCGGCTCACATCCGCCTCGTCATGCTGGCTTGCAGTGTGAAGCTGCAAAATCTGGCTGCGGGAGATGGCCGTCGCGTCGCCGATCTCGCGCTGGAGCAGGCCTACAGCTTCTCGCCTGTCGTCGTGACGCCAGACGAGATCGGCGTGGCCTGGCGCAACGGCCACATTGAGCTGCCGCTGCTCAGGCAGATCAACCAGCAATCCCCGCAGCGCGGAGACACGGGCGGGGCGGGCGATGCCGCGAGCCTGATCGCCAGAGCGGCGTGGGGGCATGCGCTCGGCGCCGGTACGATCGTGGCCACGATCGTACCTATTGCGCAGGACCAGCCGCTGCGCTTCGGCGACACGGTCCGCATCGAGATGAAGGATGCGGCCAGCCACTCGATCTTCGGCGCGATCGAGCAGGAGATCCTCCCCGCTGGCTGAAGCAGCTTCATCCACAACGGAACCGGCAGGCGGCTTTCGCGTCGTCGTAGAGCTTGGCGCCTGCCGGAGCGGCAGATAACCTGTCGCCGATATCGCCGAAGCCCGCCGCGAAAGCCAAACCCCATGATCGAGCCCGTCGCCTTCTACCCCACCGCCGTTCCGCTCGCCTTCTTCGTCTGGGGGCCGGTTCTGGTGGTCGTGCTGTTCTGGGCTGTCGGCTTCTGGTCGAGCCGGCAGGGCGTGCCGCGCATGCTGGAGAACGACTGGAACGGCTTCAACGTGGCCGATGTCGAGAAGCTCTTCGCTATGTATGGCGAGACGCACCGGGCGCGCTATCGCAACCGCGTACTGCCGGCCGACGTCGCCTGCGCCTTCACCTATGCCATCGTCGGCGCGATCCTGATCGCGGGCCTGTCGATGCGCGGCCAGCCCTGGTGGGTGGCGGCGCTCTGTGGCGGTGGCTGGCTGCTGGGCGGCCTCTGCGATGTCGTCGAGAACCTCGCGGTCGCGCGGCTGCTCGACAAATATCCCAAGGTCGAGGCCGGCGACGTCGCCTTCGCCAGCCGGATCACCCAATTCAAGCTCGTGCTGTTCCTTGTCGGCACGATCGGTGCGATCGCCGCGGCGTATCTCGCCTTCAAGCCGCTGGCGGCCTGAGCGCTGCTCTGGCGAGTGCCGCAGCCCTCCACCATATTCGGGCAGGTGGCGCTAGGCCGCCCAAGGAGATTGTTCATGCGCATGAGTGTCGTCGCTTCCGCCGTCATTGCCGGCGCGCTCGGCCTTGCGGCCTGGGCAGCACCGGTCGCTGCGCAGGAAGACCTGATCTTCAAGAAATCGACCGTCTGGAAGATGCTGACGCCGGACGACAAGCTCGCCGTCTACGGCGTCGACGACCCCGTCGTCGAGGGCGTCGCCTGCCACTATACGATTCCGGAGAAGGGCGGCGTCTCCGGCATGTTTGGCGTTGCCGAGGAGGTCTCGGAGATCTCGCTCGCCTGCCGGCAGATCGGACCGATCAGGTTCAAGGAGAAGGCCGACCAGGGCGATGTCGTCTTCCGCGAACGCCGTTCGCTGGTCTGGAAGAAGATGCAGATCGTGCGCGGCTGCGACGCCAGGCGCAACGTGCTGGTCTATCTCGTCTATTCCGACAAGCTGATCGACGGTTCGCCGCAGAACTCGACCTCGACCGTGCCGATCATGCCCTGGGGTGGCAACGGCGACGCGCCGAAATGCGCTGAGTGGATCAAGTAAAGTCGAATCATGGATACGGCCTGCCACCGCTTTGTCCTGCAGGCCATGGACGCGGCACTTGGCTGTCCGATCCTCGAATCGCAATTCTCGCTGGAGACGATCGAGCCGCTGATCGCCATATTGGGCGATGACGTAAGGGACGTGCTCGACGGGGCAATCTGGGAGCTTGATGCCTCAGATCTGGAGCGCCTGTCGGCAGTGGTCGGCTTCGTGTTTCCTTGCCAACACGGCGAAGTCCGGCTTGTGGAGTGGCGCACTCTTCGTGCCGTGCCTTACCTGATCCATACCGAATTCGAGTTGCCGCTGATGCTCGAAGGCCGCAAACCATTCGCCGCCTTCGGCGATGGATATCCCAGCGACTGGTTCGAGGCCTGGATGGCCCTTTTCGACCCTTTCGTCGACGAGGGCCGTTTCGTCCGGCGCATCATCGACCAGCCATTTCCGTCGCCGAAGCGCAATGCATCAGGCGAGACGGTGGAAGGGACGCGATCCGTCTACGTCGCGCTTCGCGGAGAGGAGTGGCGGATCGACGCTTGGATCGAGACGTGGAAAACGGCGGCGCTGTCGGGCTGGAACGAAGCACTCGAGCGCCGCCAGGGCGAACTGCTCGGCTACACCGATTGGCAACGCGACTGGTGGGCCACGAAGCGCTGGGACGTCCTCACCCCCCGCAAGTAATCACCAGCGGCTGCTCGGGCGCGGCCTGGGCGGTCTTCGCCTTGGAAAGAGAGCCGGTGAAGTCTTCGCGCGAGGCCAGGCCGTAGGCGCTCGCCTTGGCGAAGCCCTGCGCCTCGCACCAGGCGTCGGCGACGATCTTGCCGCATTCGGATGTGCTGGAAAGGCAGTCGGCGACACCATAGCCGTCGCTGGCCGGAATCAGGAAGGTGCGCTGGTCGCTGGGAGCGGCCGACGTCTTGCTGATCGGCAGGAGCGACAGCGAAAGCCCGGCTCCGACGATCCCGAACAGGCCGATCAGGGCAACGGCGCGGCGCATTTTCCCGGGTGTCCTCGTGGCTGACGGGCGCTCAACCCTCGAATCAGGAGGATGGTTCCGATCAGTTAAAATTGAATGAAGTTCCGGCCTTCTGATGGTGCAGTGCGGCGAAATCGGGGCGCCTCTTGACGCGAAGCCCGCGCACAGGCAATCCATTTGTGATGACGCGAGCCCTCAACCCAATTTGCATGATTTGCCGCTAGCTTTCGCTGGCCGGCTGCTCACGTCCTCGTCCTGAAACGGAAAGACAGACAGCGCCCCGGCCAACGGCCAGGACAGGCTCGCCGTCACGTTCGTCTTCGTTTGCCAGGATACCCGCCCCGATGTCGCCGACCCTCAGGCTCTACAACACGCTGACGCGGACGAAGGAGGACTTCGTCCCGGTCGATCCGGCCAACGTCCGGATGTATGTCTGCGGCCCGACGGTCTATGACTACGCCCATATCGGCAATGCCCGCCCGGTCATCGTCTTCGACGTGCTCTACCGGCTGCTCAAGCATTTGGCGAAGCAGGGCGTGTGGGATGGCGGCAAGGGCGAGACCAAGGTCACCTATGCCCGCAACCTCACCGACGTCGACGACAAGATCAACGCGAGGGCAGCCCGCGACTGGCCGGGCCTGCCCCTGAACGAGGCGATCGCGAAGGTTACGCAAGCCACGACGGCGCAGTTCCACGCCGACATCGACGCGCTCGGCAACCTGCGACCCGACGAGGAGCCGCGCGCCACCGACCATATTGAGGCGATGAAGGCGATCATCGAGCGCCTGATCGCGCGTGGCGTCGCCTATGTCGCCGAGGAGCATGTGCTGTTCCATGTGCCGGCCGTCGCGCATCTCCGGTCGGCGCCCAAATATGGTTCGCTGGCGCGCCGCCCGCTCGACGAGATGATCGCCGGCGCCCGCGTCGACGTCGCCCCCTATAAGCGCGATCCGATGGACTTCGTACTGTGGAAGCCGAGCCGCGACGGCATCGATCCGGGCTGGCCCTCGCCGGCCGGCATCGTGACGCCCGGCCGCCCGGGGTGGCACATCGAATGCTCGGCCATGTCGATGGCGAAGCTGCTCGAACCCTTCGGCGGCGGGCTCTCCTGCGACGATCCGCGGAAGAACCTGTTCGACATCCATGGCGGCGGCATCGACCTCGTCTTCCCGCACCATGAAAACGAGATCGCCCAATCCTGCTGCGCCTTTGGCGGCGCGGACGGTACCGGCCGCATGGCCAACTACTGGATGCATAATGGCTTCCTGCAGGTCGAAGGCGAGAAGATGTCGAAGTCGCTCGGCAACTTCGTCACGATCAACGAACTGCTGGAGACGGAGACCTTCGGCGGGCGCAAATGGCCAGGCGAGGTGCTGCGCCTCGCAATGCTGAAGACGCATTACCGCCAGCCGATCGACTGGACGGTGAAGGCGTTGGAGGAGGCGGAGGCGCGCCTTTCTCGGTGGAATGAGTTTGCTGCTGAGCGAGCGACTTATGCAAAGAAAAATCGGTTCCGAGAAAGATTTCTAACAAGTCTATGCGATGACCTAAATTTATCAGAAGCGTTTACGCTGATTGATACGATTGTAGATGGAAAATTCGGCTATCGAAATAGCGATAGGCGTGAAGTAAGTATTATGCTTCAACTTCTTGGATTTAAACCCGAGGCGAGCAAGTTCGTAACGGCAGCTCGGGCCACGACGTATGTCATAAACACGCTCGGCGCTCTCTCGAAAAATGAGATGCGCAATATTGTGCGTAGTGCTGTCGAACGGCCAACGTCAAAGACGGGCTTGTTACGACCGCACGCAAAAACCATTGCAGCGCTTTTCGCTCTGAGGGATTGGGTTGACGAGAATATCGAGGCCCTGCGACCAGAAACTGGAGGTTTGGCCAGTCAGATCGATGCGTTCGAGCTAAATCTAAGGCCGTCGATCGGCGCTCACGATCGTGAGATCGAGCGCCTCATCGCCGCCCGCCTGGACGCCCGCCGCGCCAAGAATTTCGCTGAATCCGACCGCATCCGGGACGAGCTCGCCGCCATGGGCATCGCGCTCAAGGACGGCAAGGACCCCGCCACCGGCGAGCCGACCACGACCTGGGAGGTGAAGCGATGAACCGCGACGCCACTCCCGCATTCCGCTTCAACAAACAAGAAGAACGACGCTCATGACCCCGAAAATCCGCCGTGCCGGCGCGCTGTCCATCGCCATGAAGCTCGTCATGCTCGCCATGGTGATGCCGCGCGTGCTGCGCTTCAAATTGCGACGCAAGCCGTGACAGCGCAGCGCATCCATCTCTTCGACACGACGCTGCGCGACGGCGCGCAGACCACCGGCGTCGATTTCTCGCTCGACGACAAGCGCGCGGTCGCCGCCATGCTCGACAAGCTCGGCATCGACTATGTCGAGGGCGGCTATCCCGGCGCCAATCCGCTCGACACCGCCTTCTTCGCGAGCAAGCCGACGACCAAGGCGAAGTTCGCCGCCTTCGGCATGACCAAGCGGGCAGGGCGCTCGGCCGCCAACGACCCCGGCATCGCGGCGCTGCTGGAGGCCAAGGCCGATGCCATCGTCTTTGTCGCCAAGGCCTGGGACTATCATGTCCATGTCGCGCTCGAGATTTCGCTCGAGGAGAACCTCGCCGGCATCCGCGAAAGCGTCCAGGCCGCCAAGGCCGCCGGCCGCGAGGTCATGCTCGACTGCGAGCATTTCTTCGACGGCTACAAGGCCAATCCTGATTATGCGCTGGCCTGCGCCCGGGCAGCCTATGATGTCGGGGCGCGCTGGGTCGTGCTCTGCGACACCAATGGCGGCACGCTGCCCGACGAGATCTCGGCCATCGTCGCCGAGGTAGCCAAGGTCGTTCCCGGCGAGAATCTCGGCATCCACGCCCATGATGATTGCGGCTGCGCTGTCGCCAATTCGCTGGCCGCGATCGAGGCCGGCGTGCGCCAGATCCAGGGCACGCTGAACGGCCTCGGCGAGCGCTGCGGCAATGCCAATCTGGTGACGCTGATCGGCGCGCTCAAGCTCAAGGATCGCTATCGCGGCCGCTTCGAGATCGGTGTCAATGAGGCACAGCTTGGCGAGTTGACCCATACTTCGCGTCAGCTCGACGAGATGCTGAACCGGGTGCCGAACCGGCACGCGCCCTTCGTCGGGGCCTCGGCCTTCGCCACCAAGGCCGGCATCCATGCCTCGGCCGTGCTGAAGGACCCGCGCACCTATGAGCATGTCCCGCCCGAGGCGACCGGCAATACGCGCAAGGTGCTGATCTCGGATCAGGGCGGCAAGTCGAACCTCGTCGCCGAGCTCGAGCGCATCGGCGTCACGCTCGGGCGAGACGACCCGCGCCTCGGCCGGGTGCTGGAGGAGATCAAGGAGAAGGAAGCGCAGGGCTATGCCTTCGAGGGCGCCGACGCCTCCTTCATGCTGCTGGTCAAGCGCATCATGGGCGAGGTGCCGGATTATTTCACGGTCGAGCGCTTCGCTGTGAATGTCGAGCGCCGCCACAATGCGCTCGGCGACCTCGTCACCTTCTCGGAGGCGATCGTGAAGCTGACGGTCGGCGGCGAGGTGCTGATCACGGCAGCAGAAGGCCCGTCCGGTCCGGTCAACGCCCTCGACCAGGCGCTGCGCAAGGATCTCGGCCGCTACCAGGCGCTGATCGAGGGCCTAAGGCTGGTGGACTACAAGGTTCGCATCTTCCAGGGCGGCAGCGATGCGGTGACGCGCGTCCTGATCGAATCCATGGACGAAACCGGCGAGCGCTGGACCACGGTCGGCGTCAGCGCCAACATCATCGACGCCTCGTTCCAGGCGCTGGTCGACTCGATCACCTACAAGCTGCTGCGGGCTGGCGCGACGGTGTGAGGCGCTTCCGTCATGGTCGGGCTTGTCCCGACCATCCACGTCTTCTTTCGTCGAGGCTTGCGTTCAAGACGTGGATGCTCGCCACAAGGGCGAGCATGACGGTGGAGCCAGCGACCCTCACTCCGTCAGGCGAATAATCCTGTCCTTGCACAAATCCATGCCCTCGGCGTCGCTCTCGGCCTCGTCGCCGAACTTCGCCAGCACGAAATAGCTGCAGCCGGCCGGCTTGTTCAGTTTTACGGCGACGCTCTGGCCCGGCGCCAGCGGCTTGGCGATCTTGCCGACGAGGCGGGGCTGGTCACCGCCGGTGGCGATCTCGAACAGGGTGAGCGGTGCGGTTCGCATGTTCTTGATGGTGATCTGGGCCGGTGGCTTGGCCTTCTGGGCGGCGGCGGGCAGGGCGCCAGACAGAAGGCCGACGCTGATCCCGAGCAGTCCGGTCACGACAACGCGTTGAATTTTCATGGTTGTTTTGTCCCCGGTGACGCGCCTTGGGCGCTCCGAGTGCGATCTGACACCGCGCATGGGACGTAAGCAAGGCAGCCGCCGCCGCAATCCCGCCCTGCGCGACGCCCCATGCATTCGCTGGCGATTGGCCCTATATCAGCCTCCCAACCTGGAATCGTCCCAAGATGTCACCGCCTGTAGCGCCGCCTCCGGCGCCGACCTTCGTGCGCCCCGCCTTGCTCCAGCCGGGCTCCGGCTTCGTTGAGACCTTCCGCGCGCTCTGGCCCTATCTCTGGCCGGCGGACCGCGCCGATCTGCGCAAGCGCGTCGTGCTCGCCTTCGCCCTGCTGGTCATAGGCCGCGTCGTGCTGATGGGCGTGCCGTTCGCCTTCAAATGGGCGACGGATGCGCTCGCTAACACGCCGTCGAGCTTGCAGCACTGGCTGCCCTGGCTGGTTGGAGCGCCGTTGGCCCTGACGGTGATCTACGGTCTCGCCCGCGTCGGCTCCGCCGCCTTCATCCAGTTGCGTGACGCGCTCTTTGCGCCGGTCTTCATGCATGCGGTCCGGACGCTGGCGCTGCAGACCTTCGGCCACCTGCATCATCTTTCGCTGCGCTTCCATCTCGAACGCAAGACGGGCGGACTGACGCGGGTTCTGGAGCGCGGCCGCAACGGCATCGAGGAGATGGTCCGGCTCGGCCTGAACCAGCTCGTGCCGGTGGTGATCGAGCTCGTTTTGATCATCGCCGTGCTGCTGACGATCTTCAACTGGGTCTATGTCGTCGTGCTGGTCGTGATGGTCACCACCTACATGGCCTACACCATCAAGGCGACGGAGTGGCGCATCGCCATCCGCACCCAGATGAACGAGTCCGACACCGACGCCAATTCGAAGGCGATCGACTCGCTGCTCAACTACGAGACTGTGAAGTATTTCGGCGCCGAGGCCCGCGAGACCGCGCGCTACGACGTCTCAATGGCGCGCTACGAGCGCAATTCGGTCAAGGCCTACACATCGCTCGCCTGGCTGAATTTCGGCCAGGCCGCGATCTTCGCCACGGGCCTGACGATCTCGATGGTCATGGCCGTGCAGGGCTTCCGCGCGGGAACGCTGACCGTCGGCGATTTCGTGCTGATCAACGCCATGCTGATCCAGCTCTATCAGCCGCTGAATTTCATGGGCACCGTCTATCGCGAGATCAAGCAGGCAACCCTCGACATCGAGCAGATGTTTTCCCTCATCGGCAAGGACCCCGAGATCCAGGACAAGCCGGGCGCCAAGCCGCTTGCCGTTCCGGCCGGCGAGGTCACCTTCGAGGACGTGCATTTCGCCTATATCCCCGAGCGGCCAATCCTGAAGGGCATTTCCTTCACCGTACCGGCGGGCAAGACGATCGCCATCGTCGGCCCCTCGGGTGCCGGCAAGTCGACGATCTCGCGGCTGCTCTTCCGCTTCTACGAGCCGCAGAAGGGCCGCATCCTGATCGACGGCCAGCCCATCGCCGACGTGCAGCAGGTAAGCTTGCGCGCCGCCATCGGCATGGTCCCGCAGGACACGGTGCTGTTCAACGACACGATCGAATACAACATCCGCTACGGCCGTCCCGAGGCGACGGAAGCCGAGGTCGAGGAGGCCGCGCGCCTCGCCCAGATCGACCGCTTCATCAAATCCTTGCCGGAGGGCTACGCCACCTCGGTCGGCGAGCGCGGCCTGAAGCTCTCGGGCGGCGAAAAGCAGCGCGTCGCCATCGCCCGCACCATCCTGAAGGGCCCGCCCGTGCTGGTGCTGGACGAGGCGACCTCGGCACTCGATTCCTTCACCGAGAAGGAAATTCAGGACGCGCTCGACCGGGTCAGCGAAGGCCGCACCACGCTGGTCATCGCCCACCGGCTCTCGACCGTGATCAATGCCGACGAGATCATCGTGCTCGACAAGGGCCTGATCGCGGAACGCGGCCACCACCGCGACCTGCTCGCCGCTAACGGCATCTATGCGGCGCTGTGGAACCGCCAGCGCCAGGTCGACGAGGCCAAGGCGACGCTGCAGCGCGCCACCGCCGAGGAAGAGCCGAGCGTGCGGGTTTCGCTGACGCCGTAGGGCAGAGTGGCGTCCCTCGTGCCGTCTGGTCGGGCTTGTCCCGACCATCCACGTCTTCGCTGATCGAAGGTCGTGTTGAAGACGTGGATGCTCGCCACAAGGGCGAGCATGACGGGTCTGCTTTGCCAACCTGCGACGCAGCATTCGAATTGAAATCGCTCGCATCTGCGAGCGGTTTCCGGCATCCTGCGACCACCGGAGTCGCCTGCTCCGGCTAGCGCCGGGGGGCTTCCAGATGTTCGATCCGACCACATTCGTAGGCTTTCACACCTGGCTCAGCCTGGTCGCCATCGTGGCGGGATTTCCCGTCGCGGCGAGCTTGCTGAAAGGCCATGTCCGGCCCGGCTGGACCGGCGTCTTCCTCTCGACGGCCTTCGCCACCAGCGCGACCGGATACGGCTTTCCCTTCAACGGCGTGCTGCCCTCACACATTGTCGGCGCGATCTCGTTGTTGCTCGTCGGTATCGCGGGCTACGCGCTCTATGCCCGCCGGCTGGATGGCGTCTGGCGTCGCACCTATGCCATCACGGTGATGTTGACCTTCTACCTGCTGCTCTTCGTGCTGGTCGCGCAGCTCTTCTCCAAGGTCCCGGCACTGCGGGCGATGGCGCCGACCCAGTCCGAGCCGCCCTTCGCCATTTCGGAAGGACTGCTGTTCGTGGTCTTCGTCGTGCTGACCTGGCTGGCGGCGCGGCGCTTCACGACCTACCGCGCGCTGGCCTGAAAAGGCTCCCGCTCAGGCGCGCGCGACGGCGCTCATCCGCAGCGGCCGCTTCGGCCGCAGCGTGATCTTCAGCGTCGGCTCGGGCGCCCGAGTGGAGACCGGTTCGAGCCGCAGCGCCGGCAGCAGCACGGCGAGGATCGCGACCGCCTCCATCGTGGCAAAGGCGCTGCCGATGCAGATGCGCGGCCCGGCACCGAACGGCAGATAGGCGTAGCGGTGCCTTGCGCGGACCGCTTCCGGTGCAAACCGGCCGGGGTCGAATTCATCCGGCCGATCCCAGAGCCGTTCATGCCGGTGCACCGCCTGGATCGGCACATAGAGCACCATGCCTTCGCTGAGCGAGACGCCGCCGAGCGTGAACGGAGCCTCGACCTGGCGGGTGATGACCGGAGCCGGCGGATAAAGCCGCATCGCCTCCTGGAACACGGCCTTGGTCAGAGGCAGCGCCGCGACGTGCTCCGGCCGCAGCGGCCCACCGCCGGTAACGCCTGCGATCTCGGCGAGCACGGCGGCCTCGTGCTGGCGATGCTGCGAGAGCAGATGCAGCGTCCAGGCGAGGCCGAGCGCCGTCGTCTCATGGCCGGCGGTGACGAAGGTCAGCAGGTTATCGACGATCTCGACATCGTTCATCGCCCGCCCGGTTTCCGGATCGGCGCTCTCCATGAGCATGTCGAGCAGGTCGCCGCGAGGCTCCGCATCGGTCCGGCGCTGTGCCACCAGCCCGCCGAGGCTCTCGCGCAGATAGCTGACGGAAGCTCTGGCCTTGCTGCGGCCGGGATAGGGCAGCCAGCCGGGCGCGCCGAACAGGTTGTAGACGAACATGAAATTGGTCGGTTCGAGATAGTCCGAAATGGCCCGCTCGACCTTGCCGACATCGAGCGCCTGCGAGCCCGACAGCATCGTCTCGATGATGATGTCGAAGGTCGTGCGCATCATCTCGTGGCCGATATCGAGCGGCCCGGGCGCCGCCAGCCAGCGCTCGCGCGTCGCTTGCGCCGTTGCGATCATCGCCGGCAGGAAGCCGAGCAGCCGCTCATGCTGGAAGCCCGACGCCACCGCCTGGCGCTGCCAGCGCCAATGCGCGCCGTCGGCCGTCAGCAGCCCCTCGCCGATGGCCGGTCCCAGCACCTTGCGGATCAGATCGCCCTTGCCGAGGCAGGCGGCCTGCTTCGTCAGCGCCTCCTGGATCATGGCGGGGTCGCAGACATAGAGGCTGGTGCGCCCGCCCGTCTTCGCCAGCACGAGCTTCTCGCGATAGACCTCCGGCGGCATCGCCTGCAGAGGGTTGCGTAGCAGCGAGGCGATCACGGACAATGCCGGACGCCGGCTCTCGACCAACCCGGAGGGCTTTGCTGCATCGAGGGCGGTCAGTGTCACGGCGCGGTCTCCGTCGTCATGCGCGATATTCCCTCGGGAATGGGGCGCCAATGCGCCGCTTTTCATCTGCCGCTGATCGGCAGGATCTCGCGGAGCAGGGTTCCGTGCCGGCAATCTTCTCGAGAAAATGGCGTCGGCGATCCTCCCTTGCACTTCGCATGTGCGGGCCGTACCCATGACGCCACGGCTCCGCTGACATGGTGGGCGAGATGTGGAAGCGCCTGCGCCTCTTGGAGGTGCTTCTGGGGATCGGCCTTGTGGCCTGCTTCGCGATCGGCTCCTCTGGCGCCGAACCGATGCAGGGCTGGTCGCTCTGGGTCTTGCAGCCGAGTCGCCCCGGCCTCCTGACAGCCTGCGCTGTGCCAAAAGGGCGGTTATGGCCGATGTCTGCTGCCTTGACGTTTCCCCATGCGCCCCTGCGGCTCGACGAGGCCTTGACGGTCCACTGGCAGGGTGGGCAGTTTGCGCAATCGGCGGTGCCGGCCGCGCCTGTCCTGCCGCAGGAGAAGTCTTGGAATCCTCTCGATTCCTGCTTCGTGCTGAGCGTTGGCGGCATGGTCGTCGCGGCCGGAGCGGTCGTTCCGCGTCATTCGGCCCGGCTTCTCAGGTCTGACACGCTCGTGCTCCAGAGCGACAAGCTTGACCAGCCGCTCGCCTTTTCGTTGCTGCCAGCCTTCCCGGCCGAGATCGGCCAGCCTGTTCCACCGGAATGGCGCCAGTTCCTGACGCCGATCAGCAAGCCATTGGGGTCGGTATCGCGATGAGTTGGGCCGTGGTCGGGCGGAGCTTGCGGCGGATCGCCGTGTTCTCAGGGATATTGGTGGCGCTGACCCAGGCCGCGAGCCTGGCCCAGGCGAGCGGAGTCAAGACGATCGGCCCCTGGGCCGTGGTCACCCATGACAAGGCAAACGGGCACAAGGACGTCGCCGCCATCGTCTCCGGCAAGAAGTCGTCCTTTGGCCTGGCCATTCGCTGCATCGACGCCAATCTATCGATTGCGCTTGTTCCGCTGAAGGACGAGGGGCTTTTCGGCGCCACGCGGCGGAGCGCGGCCCTGTCGCTGCAGCCCGACGCTCACCCTTCGAGCGCAATCGATGGTGTGGTCGGCGACGATCATGCCATCCACCTGCCGTCGCCCACGGGGCTGCTGAAACTGGTCCTTGCGACGGCGCGGTTGGTCGTTTCCGTTCCGGTCGCGGATGGAAACGCCGTCTCAGCCACCTTCGATCTCACGGCGAGCCGGCGCGCGCTTGCCGATCTCGTGCAGCACTGCCCCGGCGGATAGGGGACAAGCTGTCGCACACCCCTTTCCCCGCGGCTCCGAACCTCTTACACCACGCACCAAAGCTTGCGGACCAACTCCGCGATAGGCCACAGCCGCACGCGCAAACGCCGCGCCAGCCACATCCTGGAACTTGAACCCATGTCGCTCGTCGATTCCGTCCGCAAGGTGATCGTGCCCATCCACAAGGAGGGCTATGTCTTCATCGCGATCGCCCTGGTTGCGACGATCGTGCTTGCCAATCTCTGGTCGCCCTTCGGCTGGATCGGCGCGATCATCACGCTCTGGATCTGCTATTTTTTCCGCGACCCGATCAGGATCACGCCGCAGCGCGAGGGACTGGTGATCTCGCCGGCCGATGGCCGCGTCAGCCAGATCGCTTCGGCCCTGCCGCCGCCGGAGTTGAACCTCCCGGCCGAGCCGATGACCCGCATCTCGATCTTCATGAACGTCTTCGACTGCCATGTGAATCGCGCGCCGGTGCCCGGCCGCATCGTCAAGATGGCCTATACGCCCGGCCTCTTCCTCAACGCCGAACTCGACAAGGCGAGCGACGACAACGAGCGCAATGCGCTGGCGATCGAGACCAGCGCCGGCATCGTCGGCGTCGTACAGATCGCCGGGCTGATCGCCCGCCGCATCGTGCCCTTCGTCAAGGAGGGTGACGTGATCGGCACCGGCGAGCGCTTCGGCCTGATCCGCTTCGGCTCGCGCGTCGACGTCTACCTGCCGGTCGGCGTCATCCCGCTGGTTGGCGAAGGTCAGACGGCGTTTGCGGGCGAGACCGTGCTGGCCGATTTCGCTGGTGGCGAACTCGCGGCGCGGATGTTCCGGGGGATTTGAGCCGTCACGAGAAGGCGCGGGGAACCCTCTCCCGTAGGGAGTGGGGCAGGGGTGAGGGGCCGGCCGTCATCAGCGTTTCGGTCGCAACCTCACAGCCGCGCCTCGAAGTTGACTGGTCAAGGGCCGACACCTCACCCCTGCCCCTCTCCTTACAGGAGAGGGGTTCCCCGCGGTTCACGCGGTGACCATGACGAACTTTCTCCCGCCTAGCCTCCGCCCCCAAAACCGCGTATTCCGGCTCGTATGAGCGACCTCTTTCCCCCCTTCGAGCCCGAACGCGTCGAATCCAGGCGCGCCCGCTTCAAGCCGATCCCGTTTCGGCTGATCGCGCCCAATGTGATCACCCTGCTGGCGCTCTGCCTCGGGCTGACCGCCATGCGCCTCGTCGTCGAGGGCAAGCTCGACACCGCGACCATCTGCATCCTGGTCGCGGCTGCGCTCGACGGCGTCGACGGGCGTCTCGCGCGCATGCTCAAGGGCACCTCGCGCTTCGGCGCCGAGCTCGATTCGTTGTCTGATTTCGTCAATTTCGGCGTCGCCACCGGCTATGTGCTGTGGATCTTCGTGCTGCACGACCTGAAGTCGTTTGGCTGGATCATCGTGCTGACGCTGGCCTGCGCGATGGCGCTGCGGCTCGCGCGCTTCAACGTCATGATCGACGATCCCGACCGGCCGGAATGGCAGAAGAACTTCTTCGTCGGCATGCCGGCGCCCGCTGGTGCGATCACCGCTATGCTGCCGCTCTACCTGCACTTCATCGGCGTGCCCGTGCAGGAGTACGGCGCTCTTCCGGTCGGCGCCTATATCCTGTTCATCGCCTTCCTGACGATCTCGCGCATTCCCTGCTATGCCGGCAAGACGCTGGGGACGCGGGTTCCGCGCGACAAGGTGCTGCCGATCTTCGTCGCGGTCGTGGTCGTCGCAGGGCTGCTCTTCGCCTATCCGTTCGAGATGCTGGCGCTCGTCGTCATCGCCTATCTCGCCTTGATCCCGCTCAGCGTCGCCCGCTACCGCAAGCTGGAGCGCGAGCATGCAGCCGCCCCGGCCGTGCCGATCGACGTCCCGCCCGAAGCCGTCTGACCACGGCGGAAGCCCGCGGTCGCGCGGCTACCGCTTGCGCCCGCGGCCGGTCAGCCGCGCTGCATTGGCGCTGGTGCGCTTCGAGAACGGCTCCAGCGTGCTGTTGGCGACCTTGGCTGCAGCCTCGGCGAAATCGAGCGGCGCCAGGGGATTCAGCGCCAGACCCCACCAGAACATCACCGTAGCGTGACCGGCGGCGAACCCGCTCTCCATCACGGCCGAGACCTTCTCGGTGACCGCCTTGGCAGCCTCGTGCTGGCCATGGCTGTCGCCGAGCACGCCCTTCAGCAGGATCGGCATGCGCATAGCGATGGTCAGGCCGGCATCGGCCTGCAGCGTAACCATCCGCGCCGCGAGAGCCTGCGCTTCCACGCCCGTCCCGGTGACGGAACGCGGCTTCTTGCTCGATATCGCCATGTGGTGGTTGGCTCCGGGACTTTGGGAGGCAAGGCTCCCAGGAGAAATGCGCATGGGCGCATCCCGCACGACGGCCGCAACGCCTCGCAGGAGGAAGAATGGGCCCGTTGCGTCAAATTGTGCAATGCGGAATCACGCATTCTTGTTGGCGATTTTATGCTCATGCTGAATGGTGTGGCGCATTCTGCTGCGCAATTCCGCCCCGGGCGCATGGCTGGCGCGGTGGATTTATCCATCGCCGAAAATGCTCTAGAGCCTTGAGGCGCGGCGTCCGGCCGCGCCTGAATCGTATCGGACTGCCCTTGAGCTTCTTTGCCTCTCCCAAACATCCCGGCTGGCGGCCGATGCTGGTGCTGGCGTCGGCCTCACCACGCCGCCTCGCGCTGCTCGAACAGGCGGGGCTGAAGCCCGACGCGATGCTGCCGGCCGATCTCGACGAGACGCCGCTGAAGGGCGAGCGTCCGCGCGACCTCTCCCGCCGCCTCGCCCGCGAGAAGGCGCAGGCCGCGCGCATCGGCGCTGCCAGCCGCCCCGATCTCGAAGGCTGCTACATCATCGCGGCCGACACGGTCGTCGCGGCCGGTCGGCGCATCCTGCCCAAGGCCGAGATCGTCGACGAGGCTGCCGCCTGCCTGCGCCTGCTGTCGGGCCGGGCGCACCGCGTCTACACCTCGGTCGCGCTGGTGACGCCGGGTGGTGCGATCCGCGAGCGCGTCGTCGAGACGCGGCTGCGCTTCAAGCGGCTCTCGACAGAGGACATCGAGACCTATCTCGCCTCGGGCGAATGGCGCGGGAAGGCCGGTGGCTACGCCATCCAGGGCATCGCAGGCTCCTTCGTCGTCAAGCTCGTCGGCTCCTACACCGCCGTCGTCGGCCTGCCGCTCTACGAGACGGTGAACCTGCTGGGAGGCGAGGGTTTCCCGATCCGCTTCGGCTGGATGAATGTGGGGTGAGGGGGGCTGTTGGCCCTTTCCCGGACTCCCGGAACGTCGGCTCTTGGTCAGGCCAATCTGCGAACGCGCTCCCGGGCATATTTGGCCCCTTGCGGACCCGTCTGTGCGGGCGCTTAGCGTTTCGCAAAGGCGCGAATGTTTGCAGCGGCGGGATAGGCTTGCTGAGCGAAAGCATGAGGCAGGCTTCGTCCCCCGCTTGCTTGAGGGAGCCTGAAGGCGGCCAGCAGCTGGTCGAGCCGCTCGATCTGGTCCGTCAGGGCAGTCGAGGACGCGGCGCTTTCCTCTGACAGGGCTGCGTTTTGCTGCGTCATTTCATCCATATGCGCGACGGCCCGGCTCATTTCGTCGATGCCGTTCGCTTGTTCTGCGGAAGCCGAAGCAATTTCGGCGATCGTAGTCGATACTTTGCGCGAGGCCGCCAAGATCTGCTCTAGCGACTGACCGGCTTGTTGTACGAGTTCCACGCCTTCCTTGACCACGTCCGTCGATGAGCTGATCAGGGTGGTGATGTCCTTCGCGGCTTGGGAGGAGCGCTGGGCGAGGGTGCGGACTTCGGAAGCCACGACCGCGAAGCCTTTTCCTGCGTCGCCGGCACGAGCAGCTTCGACGGCGGCGTTCAAGGCTAGCAAATTCGTCTGGAAGGCGATGCCATCGATGACAGAGTTGATCTCTGAAATCCTCCGGGAGCCTTCGTCGATACGCTTCATCGCATCGACAGCACGGCGAACGATATCGCCTCCCGAATCGGCCGTCTTCAGGGCCTCCTCGGCGAGCATCGCGGCCTGACGAGATCCAGTTGCGCTCGATTTGACCGAGGCTGCGAGTTGCTCTGTGGTCGCGGCCGTTTGCTGAAGGCTCGAAGCCTGGTCTTCAGTGCGGTTCGAGAGGTCGTTCGCGCCGGCACGGATCTCCCGCGCAGATCCCGCCACTTCGCCCGATGTTGTCTGGATGGTCTGGAGCGCGTGCGAGAGGCGCTCGATCGTGCCGTTAATGCCTTGCTTCAGCTCGGCGAAGCGCCCGCTATAGCTGGAGCGAACGAAATTGGTGAGATCGCCTTCGGCCAAAGCCGCGAGGACCTCGCATGTTTCGCCCAGGCCGCGATCGACGGTTTCCACCAGCGTGTTGACGTTGGCGGCAAGCCTGTTCAGCTCCTCGTCTGGGAACTGCGTGGTGACCCGGTTTGAGAAATCTCCGGCAACGGCGGCCGTTATCACTTCGCCGAATGCACGCTGAAGCATCTGGCGTGAGCGGCTGCGCTCGTTCCGCGCCAATGTCCGTCGGCTGAAGTAGTTTGCGAACTTGGCGTAGAGCACGGGAAAATTGTCAACGAGCGGATCACTGAATGACTCGTCGACATCCGTGAAGAACACAATTGCCGACAAGGTCTGGTTGACGTTGATGCCGAACAACTCGCCAAACGTCGAAAATCCAGCCGCGGGTACCGGCCACAACTGGGTGGCGCGGGAAAGGTCGTTCGCGTTGACGAGGCGACGCAGGATGCAATCGCTCATGAACACGCCTGCTGGCTTCGGCTTGCCGGCCAGGTAGCTCTCGACGTTTTCACGCGTCTGCTGGATGAAGTCAGTCTCTTCGAGGATGTACAATTCATCCCCGGCGGCGATGTCGCAATAGAAAGCCACCTCATCCGCACCGAAGTCGAAGCCGGCCACGGAGCGCACGAAGATCTCTCCGTCGATCTCGATGCCGAAAGCGCGCTTTCCAAGTGCAGCTTGCACTTCGGTCGGACCGCATTGGAAAGCGGCGCACATCGCCTCGATGAAGGAGCAGACCTTGCCGGTTGCGGGGTCGAAGACCGACTGGACGGTCCGCTGGTTCAGATCAGCCTTGACGATGGTGAACGAGCGATCGGTTCGGCGGAAGTTCTGGCTACGAAACAGCCCGTAGCGCTGCCGCGGCGCCATCTTGATCAGCGCGATGACCGCATGGTTCTCAAGAATGCGGCGTCCGTCGAAAATGAACGTTCGCTGGAAGTCGAGTTTGCCTCCGGCCGAACCGCCCATGAACATGCAGGGAAAGCGGCCGCTGCGGTAGACCGCCTCGAGGAAATAGTTCTCCGACTTCGACAAGCCGTCGATAAACGTCAGCGCAAAAGTGTCCCGAGAATCGATCTTAAGCTTTGGGGTGATCTGCCCCAGCTCGGATACGATGCGGTCGACACGCTGGTCGTGTTCGGCGGCACCGCCCGACCTGCGAATATCCTCACTGTGCAGTGGCACCGAGAAAATCTCGGTTTCGGCGATCAGCGCGGGCGAGAAGACCTGAATGACGATGGAGCGCCAACCCTCGGGAGTGCCTAGATAGACGCTTTCGCCGGGCTGGGAGCACAGTTCACCAGCGGTGCTGACCGCGATGACGGGCGTGCTGCCAGCAAGCGCTGCAAGACGTCGCGCAATTGCGTCGAAGTCGACGTTTGGAGATATGAATGCGAGAGCGAGCGGAGAATGCCTGCCTCCGAAACGGAATGAGCTCGCTTCGACGCCCTCAAGTCGATCGGTTGTTGCAATTTGGCGAATCTGTCCTGCAGATGCCGGGCTTGCCAGCCGACGAAACCGTTCCGAGAACGCGCTCATGTTTCACCTCAAATGACCTTGCGTAGAGAATCGTTGCCAGTGAATAAAATTAAGTTAATATAGTAAGATTTCGTTCACTATGACGGTATGTAAATCCTTCATAATACCAAATCTATTTCATCTCTCATTGATCCAGATCAAGCCGCTTTGAGGATTCAGGGCTAGCGGTTATACCTTCGTCGACATCGGGCGATCGGAAACTCCCGGCAGTAGCAAAAATTGAAGGGGATCTCAGTGATGATTGACGTAATGACTGAGAATGTTCCTCTGCGGTAGGCTCTTTATCTGGGTGCAGCCGCTCCCGCCTGCCTGCGCCTGCTGTCGGGCCGGGCGCACCGCGTCTACACCTCGGTCGCGCTGGTGACGCCGGGTGGTGCGATCCGCGAGCGCGTCGTCGAGACGCGGCTGCGCTTCAAGCGGCTCTCGACAGAGGACATCGAGACCTATCTCGCCTCGGGCGAATGGCGCGGGAAGGCCGGTGGCTACGCCATCCAGGGCATCGCCGGTTCCTTCGTCGTCAAGCTCGTCGGCTCCTACACCGCCGTCGTCGGCCTGCCGCTCTACGAGACGGTCAACCTGCTCGGCGGCGAGGGCTTCCCGGTGCGGTTCGGCTGGATGAATGTGGGGTGAGGGGGCCGATGGCCGGTCGTTGACGCAGCGGATGTCCACTTCCGGCAAGCAAAACCGTGAAGCACAGCGGAGCAGTCAGGCCGCATCCCATTGTGACGATCGGCGGGCGCGCTGACGACCCGCGGTACGGCAGGTTCGAGGCAATCGATTAGGTCGGCCAACGCAACGAATATTGAAACCGTCTGCCGCCAGGACGCACTTATATGTTGCAGTTCGTCTCCAAACGCCCTTAGATTTTCCGCGCGTGGCCTGCTGAGGATTGGTGCAGATGGCGATTGAAGACAGCCTCGGGCATTCAACGCCGTCCTGGTTTACCGCTCCGGGCAATACAGACATTTTAGCGTGGGTGGCGCTGGGATTGATCTGTCTCGCGCTCTACGGGATCGTGACGCTGTATGCGGCGTTCGATCGGTGGGCCGAACACAGGGCCAAGGGAACGCCCCTTGCCAAGACGATCCCGACATTGCTGGCAATTGCCCTGCTCTACGAAATCTTCCCGCTCGAGCATTTCCACGTTTTGCTCCCCGTAAGTGCGATCCTTCTTGCCGTGATGGCGGACTGGTCCCGTTTTCATGTCCCTAATATTGGCAAGGTGGGACCTGACATCGCTGCGGTGCCGGCGGTCGTCGTCGCAGGATCACCTGACAACGCCTCCGCTGTTCGTCCCGTTCAAACTGAGGAAGCCAGGAATGCTTGAGCTGCTCCTGACATCCTTTCCCGCCGTGATCCGCTATTACCAGTTGAAGCGTCGCGGCGAAGCCATGACCGTCTGGAACATGCGAACGGCGATATTCCTGTGGGCGTTCCTGGCGTTCTTCCTTTTCGTCGCGATATTCTACTTTCACCCCAAATCATATTCCGGCCTCCTGCCTTTCCGCACTGTTTCGGTCGTGGCGCAGACAAGCGGTCCGGTCACCGAAGTCGCGGTGAAGAACTGGCAGAGGGTTTCAGCCGGTGATCTGCTTTTCCGGATCGAAAGCAGCACCCAGCAAGCCGCGTTGAAGCAGGCCGAGGCCGAATTTGCCAAGATTGCCGCCGCCGAAGCCAAGGCTAATGACAACTTCAAGGTTGCGCAGGCCAGCGTGGCTGTATCAAGCGCATCGCTGGATAAGCTGAGGGGCGACCTTGAGAACGCGCAGACCTTGCTCGCCAGGAGCTCAGGCTCTCGGGACGCCGTGCGCCTGGCGGAATCCTCCTTCGCGATCGGAGAGGCAAATTTGGCGGGCGCGCAAGCTCAGCTAAACCTGGCGCAGGTGGACATTTCTCAATCCCTGCCCGCGCAACGCAAGGCTGCCGAAGCGGCTTTGGACAGTGCCAAGGCCGCACTGGAAAAGACCGAGGTGCGCTCGTTCACCGGCGGTATCGTAACCCAGTTGGCGATGAGCGAGGGAAGTCCCGCATCGACGCTGATCCTGAGTCCAGCCATGGTGATCATCCCCGACCGTCCGGACGATCTCCCGCTCAGAATTACGGCTGGCTTCTCTCAGGCTACGCGCACCGCGCTGTACGAAGGCATGCCTGCCGAAATCTCCTGCGACACCAATATCGGCCTGAGCTTCAGCAACACGATTCTCCCGGCGCGGGTCCGCTACATCCAGCCTGCGATTTCGACCGGCCAGATTGTGCCGGGAGGACGCTTGGTTGAGCTTAATGAGCGGATCCGACGCGGATCGCTGCTGGTGTATCTGGAGCTTGAGCATAAAGAACAACAAAAGATCATGCTCGATGGCACAGGCTGCCTCGTTCAGACCTACACCAACAATCTCGGCGGATTTACGGGACATTTGATCGCGGCCACCGGCGTGATCAAGGCCGTGGGCTTGCGTCTGAAGGTTTGGGGATCGCTGATTACCGGAATTGGCCTCGCCGGCGGCGGCGGCCATTGATGTGCTGAGAAGCGGCAGCTGAACGTCGCATCGATATTGCTGGCGGTCGGCGCACAACTTGCTGGCTTGCGACGCGAGAGAGCAGGACCGGCCGGCATTGCCGGTCGATCGGGTCTGCGTCGCGCCACGCAGCCTTGCACCTCGCCTCATAACCCCCGATCCTGAGCCTCGTGAACAACGCGCCAGCCTGACAAGGCGCGCCGAACGGAGGAACACGCATGTCTGGACGACTCAGGGGCAAGGTCGCGATCGTGGCCGGCGCGGGCTCGATCGGGCCGGGCTGGGGCAATGGCAAGGCGACCGCCACGGTCTTTGCCCGCGAAGGCGCGAAGGTGATCTGCGCCGATCTCAACCTCGCCGCGGCCGAGGAGACCGCAGCCTTCATCCAGAACGAAGGCGGGCAGGCCTTCGCAGTGCAGACGGATGTGACCAGCAACGAGGCCGTGGCCGACCTCGTCGGCCGCACGCTCGGCCGCTATGGCCGCATCGACATCCTCGACAACAATGTCGGCATCGCCGAGGTCGGCGGCGTCGTCGAGCTGTCGGAAGAGGTCTGGGACCGCGTCTTCAAGGTCAACCTCACCGGCGCCTTCCTCGCCATGAAGCACGTCATCCCGGTGATGCAGCGCCAGTTTGAGGAGAGCGGGGAGGGCGGCTCGATCATCAACATCTCCTCGATCGCCTCGATCCGCTACACCGGCGTGCCCTATGCCAGCTATTCCGCCACCAAGGCGGCGCTGAACCAGCTCACCCGCACCACCGCCGTGCAATACGCGCCCCAGAAGATCCGCGTGAACGCGATCCTGCCCGGGCTGATGAAGACGCCGATGGTCGAGCATTCCGCCGGGCTCGCCCAGGCCTATGGCGAGGGCGACGTCGAGGCGATGTGGGCGGCGCGTGACGCGCAGGTCCCGATGGGCCATATGGGCGAGGCTTGGGACGTCGCCTACGCGGCGCTGTTCCTGGCGAGCGACGAGGCGCGCTATGTGACGGGCCTCGAACTCGTCGTCGATGGAGGAATCACGCTCAAATATGGCTGACAACGAAAATACGCCACCGCCCGCCAGCGCGCCCCCGGGCAAGCCCTGTTCGATCTGCGGCAAGCCGGCCGTCGCGCGCTACAAGCCCTTCTGCTCGGCCCGCTGCGCCGATATCGACCTCGGCCGCTGGCTGAAGGGCAACTATGTCATTCCCGGCGAGGCGGTCGAGGAGACCGAGACGGGCCTGCCGGCGCGAGAGCGCGACGAGGACGTGTGACAGGCGGGGCGAGGTCGCGCGTTTCACCCGCCATTCATCAGCGCCCTGCTAGCTGGAACCTGACAAGCCCTCCGCGCATTGATCAAGGCCGGATGGCACCAGGAGAAGGATACGCATGATGATCCGCAAACTGACGCTTATGGCGGTTGCCGCAATGGCGCTCCTGTCGGTGACCTCGGTCGGTGCCCAGAATTATCAGGTCGCGCAGGACGCTTCCTCGGGCCCGCTGCCTCCCGGCTACGGACGTCAGGCGCCGCCTTCCCCGGGCTACCAGCAGCCGCAGCCGCGTCAGCGCTACCAGCAGCCGCCGGTGCAGAGCCAGCCCTACGATTATCGCGGCAGGGGGGACGGTCGGGATTATCGCGGCAGGGATGATGGCTGGGATCGACGGCCGCGCTATGGCTACGACGAGCCCTATCGTCCGCGCGCGCGCTTCGGCGACTACTGCGCGACCTCGCGCGGCGCCTGTCAGACACGGCCGCAGCCCGTCGGCAGTTCCTGCCGCTGCGATATCGACGGCTTGATCAAGCGCGGCATCATCCAGTAGCGCGGCGTGACACGAGGGCTGCGCTTGCACGGCAGGAGGCGGCAGCACCCTGCCGCCTCGCTTCGTTTGCGCTATACACCGCGCGGCCGCACCGTTCGCGGCCGGTGAGAGCGACGCGATGGCTTATACCGACGAACTCGAATCCGTTCTGGAAGCCGAGCAGGCGCTGCGGCTCAGGATTGCGCTGCGGATCGCCGAGGAGGGCGGCGAGCCCGCCATCGCCGCGCCGCTTGAGCATCATCTGCAAGCCGCCGACGAGGCGATCGAAGCCTGGAGCGACGAGGACGAGGACGAGCATGACGCTCGCGCCTTCCGGCCTCTGACGCCGCTCCAGCAGCTTCTCGCCGAGCACCGCGCGATCTGCGACCGCATCGCCGACATCCGCGACCGCCGCCTGTCCTGACGGGGTAGTGCCGCGGCGCGCCATCCGCTCTTGACGAACACAAGCCACGGCAATGTTATGCAACCCGATCGGTGGCTGCTATTCGGCGGTGATCGTCTCCAGATCAAAGCGTGAATAGGGTATTGCGGTGAAAAGTCAGAATATCAAATACATCGACAGGCTGGATCATCTCCGATTCTTTGCAGCATTCATCGTCCTGATGTATCATGCGACCATATTCTATAGTCAGAAAAATACGGTTCGGCTGCCGATTCTGGATCAGGGTTATATCGGTGTATCGCTGTTCATGGTACTGAGCGGCATGATCCTGACCTTGATCACCTACGGCAAGGATATCTCGGTCAAGGGATTCTATATCAACCGCGCCTTGAGAATCTATCCTCTGTTCGTCTTTGTGGTGACGCTCGGCTATTTCTCGACGCCCGATCCTCGCAGCTCGTCCGTGGGCATCGACTATCTCCTGTCCCTGCTGCCGGTCTCGAATTTGTACCGGATGACATACGGCCCCTTTGGCGGCCAGCTATGGTCCGTGATGGTCGAGATCCAGTTCTATCTGCTGTTTCCGGTTCTTGCGCTGGCACTAAAAGCCCGGGGAACGCGGTTCTACTGCGCTCTCATCCTCCTTCTGATCACGGCTCGCGCGGCGGTCTTCGTCCTGAACGGCACCGTCTATCACATGGCCTATTTCTCGATATTCGGGAATCTGGACATCTTCCTGATCGGATGTCTGGCTGGGATCGCCTACAAGGAAACCGAAGGTCGGACGTTCGCCTGGTATTGGCCCGTTCTCATGATCGTCGCCATCAACATCTTGCTGGTGGCCCTGTACAGATGGCTGGGACTTTCCAATGCATCGCCGCTCTGGATCATTTGGCCTGATGTCCAGGGGGTGATCTGGGCCGCGCTGATCATCACCTATCTTCGAGCCGACATGCGGATCCCGCTGTCGAACGCCTTAAGCTATCTCGGCAAGATCAGTTATTCGATCTATGCGTGGCATATCCTGGTGTGGATGCTCGTGGCGCGTTTGATGCCGCTGCCGCTGGCGACGCCTTATCTGACAGGGCTTGTGCTGGTCCTGCCGCTGACGGTCGCTCTGGCCGCCCTGAGCTATGCCGTGATCGAATCGCCGTTCCTGACGATGCGGGCCAGATACGTCTCGTCATCCGCTGAAGCGGGAGACCCCGACCGGCACTGACGCGTCGCGGCCGCTTGGACGCTGTTGGATGAGGGGAAGAATGGTGCCCAGACCTGGATTGCCGGGAGACCACTCTAAGTCATTGATTTTGCAGGCCACGATTAGCCGACCGGCGCTTGTTTGTGCCCCGGTCTTGTGCCTCAGCGCAAGCCAAATTTGTCCATCCGTTTCCTGAAAACGTTGACTGACGGGGGAATAAATTCAGTATAATTATGGACTTGCCGATGAATTTCGCTTAACGAAATCGGACAAATACTTATTTTCATAATCGCGACTCAATGGAAATGAAGCACTTAGGTCGGACATAAATCGTATTTGACTCACCAATGGATCGAGAGGTGTACGAACTGCAGGAATTTTCTCTAGATCATAAAATTTAATTTCAGAGATAGCCAAGTTGTAGTCAAATCTGAAGCCGAGTGCTTCTGGTAAGCCTGCTCCGAGGGTGTCGGCAAGAGTCTGCTGCACCTTGAAAACCGTCTGTGGAAATGAAGCGACCGCTTCACAGATCACCCCTATCAGGCCCTCAAGACTGAGCCCACCCGCGCTTTTCTCTACAATTACAGAAGCCACTACCCCCTGGCATTCAGTTGGAACATCGCATTGCTCGAACGAAAAGCCGTGAATACGTCGGCGGGTCGTGCTGCTTTTGACTTCAAGCCGGAGTTTCCCGAGCACAAAATCGTAGCGTTCATCGGGATCAATGCGCCATGCCGCGATTGCAGCCACGTGGCTGGCCGCAGACGCGATGAGAATCAATTCGCCAACAATTCCCACGACGCTTTCTCTAGAAGGCAGCGTCAGGCGCTGAAATATTGCGGCGAGTTGCGTGATCGCTTCAGCGACCTGACGTAGGCTTGGCTTAGTGCCGAGAATATCGACTACAGATGCCAAGATATGAAGGAAATATCGCTCCGCGTCAGGGCCAGCGCCTGTGCAGGTGACAACTGTCAGAACTCGCCTGATGTCCTCACAGTTTGAAACCCTCACCGCGCATGTCAGCGCATATTGAACACTCAAGCCGCTCAAGCGCACGGGCGCGCGGCTGTCAGAGTCCACCGAACCCAAGAGAACGCATGCTCGGCCCTGGTCATCTCGGCCGACATAGTGGAGCGGAAACCCTGGAATTACCTCGACCTCGTAGACCCCTGCGGATGCTCGGGATCGAGGCTCGCGT
Organism: Allobosea sp. P2_B12; assembly: GCF_056404835.1. Lineage (NCBI taxonomy): Bacteria > Pseudomonadati > Pseudomonadota > Alphaproteobacteria > Hyphomicrobiales > Alloboseaceae > Allobosea > Allobosea sp. P2_B12. The sequence goes on from NZ_JBFUDG010000006.1 coordinate 79,953, forward strand.
AGGATGCTTGAAAGGGCGACCCCAACCATCAGTCCGACTGGTCCTGTGTTATCCAGTCGGCTTCGAGGCGCTTCGGCACCCACACTGTCAAAATTGGCACATTGGTCCGGACAACAGGCCCGCCATCGCTATCGGTGAGATCAAAGAAGTGAACCTGAGCATTAACTCGCGCTGGATCGCGAAAGGCGAAGTCGCCAGGATATCCGCCAGTGCCCAATGTGGAGCCCTGGAGAATGCGTCGAATGCTTCCGATACGCCCCTGATCGTCAACTCCACGGCGACCTCTGAATTTGGGGCGCATATGGTAGACACGCCCTGTCTCGGAAGGATCTTGTTCAACAGCTCGTTGAAGCTGCAGGAGCAGGCCAATTAGATCGGACGTGTCCCTTGCGCCTTGCACGCGATAATCGACAAGTAACTTGCTGACGATATCTTTCAGTGGCACGTTTTCGGCAATCAGGTGCTGCTGAGCTGGTTGGCTCGATGGGAAAGACGTGTCAGGCAAAAGGTCGATCTTTTCGAGGAATGCCGAAACAGTGGTCGTGTTGGCATCGACCGCGTCAACGGACATTCGAGCCATGCGAGGGAAGAACCAATCGTCGGAGAAATTGCCACGGCCGTAATCACGCTCGATCACGTTGGATCGGCACGGCCGAAGCCCAGGATCAAGAATGAATTTGCGTTTCCAGTTTGGCAGGGGTTCGCCAGACTGTTGCAGTTTGACCAACTCTTGCCGCATCTCTTCTTCGTGTACGACGTAAGCTCGGAAAGAGTCGAGAGCATCTGCCTCAAGAAAGAGGCGACAGTGCCCGAGGTAGCGACGCTTGTAGCCAAAAAACCGCGCCCGTTGCTGTAGTGTATCGGCATTTCCGACCCCAGTGCCGCGCGGCATGTAGGTCACAGATAGCTCTCTCACGGTAAATCCGCGATCCATGGCCTGTCCGCCGACCAGTATCCAGGCATAGGCCTGCTTCCACTCAATCGCAGGTGTTCTCTGACCGGCGCGACGATTGATCTCGCGCACCTGTGTTTCCTTCAAGGCGCGCTTGAGACGCATTTCAACATCAACGAACTGCGGCACATCAGTCGCTGTTCCTGCCAGATCATGATAAGCGACACGAAACGCGTCGATGAGATCAACACGATCGGGTTCGGTTTCTGGGCCGATCAGAAGGGCGAGCCAGTCATCTCTGATACCGGAAATGCTTGTGAAGTAATTCAAATGCTCGTCGGTGGTACGAGAGGGATGAACGAGCATTGATCTGTTGGGATTGGCCCTCGATTGCCCTTCGATAAGGCCAATTGCGACGCTGACGAAAAAGAAGGCCAACGCTTTCACAAGGCTTGGGGGGGCTCCACTGATAGGGTTCGCTCGGGATGGTACATCGTTGGCAGGAATGACTTTGACGTATCGTTGATCACCACCAAAGAATTCGATGCCGCCTACGTAACCATCCCCGGGCTTCAAGACCTCAACAAAATCGGGCGAAAGAGCATCAATAATGTTGATCAGCAATGGAGCCTGGGGAGTCGCTGTGTACTGAAGAAACGTATGGTTTGGCAGCCGCGATTTAATTGTAATAAGGCTTTGATATGTCGTGCTCACTCCACCAATATTGACTTGGGTATTCAGGCTTGCCTGATCCGCCTCGTCATCAATGATGATTGCGGGAATTTTGGCCAGGTCAAGTTTTGAAAGTAGTTGGTCTAAATTCTTCAATCGATTGTGCTGCTTCATCACCGTAAGCAGCAAGGTCGCATTCTCAGCCTTCGTCCTCTCAGGGTCGCGCGTGTCTTCAAGTCGTTTACGAACTATGTCTTCATTAGTAACGTCGGCATTTGGAATGTGCAGCCAAGACGGTGGAATGTCATCATCGTCAATTCGCAATTCTTCAGACAATCTGTCTCGTGTTTGCTTGAAAAGAGGCTCGGAAGTTCCGGCGATGACGATGACAAGAGGGATGTCATTGTCTCTGGCCATCGCGATTACAGTAGTGAACGAGAGCGTCTTTCCGCTTTGTACGTAGCCAACCACGAGACCCGTGCGTTGACCCCTCTGAATGGCGGGATTCTGCCCCCGACTGAGGATCGAAGCAGCTGTCTGCAGCGTTTGTGCACGTGCGTCTGGGGATAGCTTGTTCTGACGCTCCATGAGACCAGTTGCTTGATCGCCAACAACTGGAGCCCACGTAGCACCAACCGGAGGCGCGGGCGGGGCGAGGGGAGCGATCGTGACCTTCGTGAGGCTCATTGTACTTTCTCCCGGTCGCTTGAAGACAAAGCATCACGAAGAATCTCGTTGAAGTTTCTGCGCACGGTGCCGGCCATTTTCACACCGTGGAAGCGAGCCAACGTCTCAGCCAAAGCCAGCGCAGCAGCAACACGAAGGAGCGCTTCCAAGTCATCAGCGCCGCGAGGTGCAAATCGCGTCATGAAAGGATGACGATATAAAACTCGGATTTCGATCAACCTTTCCGAGGCCACGTCGGGGCCAACATCACTCAACGCTAGCCATGCCCCTTCTGCGGGGTCATCACTGAGTTCGATTCTGATACGCCAGTTTTCTCCCCTGAAACCCAAAGTCACTTCCCTGCTGGCAAGGGCCGGCGTGGGCTCAAGTTGCGTTTGCTGTGTTTCAATCGCAGGTTGCGCCGCGACGGCCTCCATGGCTCGTGGCAACTCTTGCGCAAGCAGATCTGCTGTTCGGTCTATGACATCCTTAGCTGCTCGCTCTCGGTCAGCTCTAGCAGCGAGAGCGCGATAGTTGTCGGCCTGCCGTAGCAGTGGGATGTCGCCTGCATCCAAATGCTCCTTCAAGAGATCAAGGAATGGCTGTTCGTTCTCGTCCCATCGGAAGCCATCTTTGGTGTGAGAGACGTCGAATCCTTCAAGGTGGAGTTCACCGAACAGGCGAAGCGATCGAAAGCTCCCATGTTGACCAAAGATTGTATCGGGCTTGTATCCCTCATCGCCGCTGCCTTGTATCAGCCGGCCCCGGCGGAAAAGAGCAAAGCCAGCTCGGGCGTAGTTGCCGGGTTCGCGCAAGCCTGCAAAGCCAGTGATGTGCTGGCCATCACCCAAGTCGAAGTCGATCTCTTTTCGCCATAGACGTGCTGGATCATTCGGCGCTTTGGCATAAGGCGCGAAGAGAATTGCTGGCTCATCAGGCGTCAGAACATCGTTGCCGATCTTGAGTTCAAGCCACCCTTGACGAAGGAACACTCGGTAAATATCTGTCAGATGCTCTTTGATCTTCCCAACTGTCTTTTTGATCGGGACGTGATGAAGGTTCTCTAATGTGACCTCCGTGAAATGCCAGTTCTGATCAACGGGTTGGGTCGTGATCTCCAGTTCCTCTATCTGGTCCCTGACGATCTTGGCGACGTCGAAACGAACGTGACGCTCCACGGAATCGCCGATCGCTTTGGTTCGGACCGACCAACGCGGCGCGAACCAACATGCTGCGCTTTTCATGCCCATCCCAAATTCAGACAGTCCAGTTCTGTCCGGAGGGACGGCCGCAGGTCGAAATGCTCGCGGAAAGTCCCCAATCTGAATACCGCCAGCGTTATCGTGGATCGTGATACAAGCCGGCAGCGTCGGGTCGATGCTGACTTTGATCTTGAGCTTGAAATCTTTGCCGTGCAGGGCGTGCAACTTGTCACGGTTGCTAAGATAACTCTGGATTGAATTGTCCACGAATTCGGCCAGGGCGAACCAAGCTTTATAATTGAGATGCCGAAGCACGCTGAGAACGCTTACTCCAGGGCGAATATTGACCGTGTTTGTCACGCCCTCCGCCTCATTCTCAGTTAAAATAGGGCTGGCTCAAGCCCAGCATGGAATGCCGAACTCGATCTGGTGGCCATGCGATCTTTGGGCTCGCCACGGTTCACAAGTGCCTGTGCAATTGCCTTGATCACGGCGACATTCACGGCATTTCCTAGCGCCTTGTAGGCAGCTCCCTGAGTGTCTGGCAGGTGCTCCAAATCGCCCATGCTTTGCAAGCGCGCGCATTCCCGCAGCGTCATGTATCGGCGCTCCCAAGGAATGACGGGCACCTGACTCGTCGTCAGAGCAACGAGAGAAGGCGCAGCGTTCGGTCGTTTTACTCTAATTCCAGATGCTCTAAACTGAATTATCGTCTGCCAAATATCACGCGGTCCGCCCTTCCAATTCCACTCTAATTTTTGAAAGCTTGGAGAGAATTCTTGAATTGAGGGGAGCCACGGATCAATTATGCTCTTGTACTTCTTATAGAATTCACGATTCTGGCGAATAAACTGTTTTTTCCAGTGCGGAAACTCTTGAAGGTCGTCCCTCGCGTAAGCAGGCAGCGCTTTCTCGACTTCTTCTGCTGTCATGTTTTTCAAACTACGGCCGAACGCACCTTTGAATCCGGTGATTGCTTGAAATCCAAGATGGGAAGGTGATTTATCGACGTAGGGGTACGTTGCTCCGAATTCCATTGCCCAAATGGGAAATGAAGGCAGGTCTTCCTTCGCTGGGAAGGCAGCAATCAGGCGCTGCCATGCAGTCAAAAATTCAACAAAACGATCGTTCAGTCGGCGAGACGCGGTGGGATTCTTATCGAGAACGCTTCCTATATGGATGTCGGACAAATCATGGGTTGGAGTGGGCCAGGCAAACCCTGAGAGGCCCTCCCGGTCGCCCACAAGCAGCGCCCGCTCTCTGATCTGAGGCACGCCGAGCATATGTGGAGAAAATCGGTTCGAATCGATCCGATATCCGGTGAGTTCCAAACGATGACACACCGCGCGCCACGTCTCACCGCCACGATGGCGCATAAGATTAGGGACGTTCTCGATGATCAGGAAACGCGGCTTATGCCGCTCCAAAATCATCACCACATAGTCAAACAGATCGCCCCACTGTGGACAATCGAAGCCAAGTTGGTCGCCAGCCTTGGAGAACGGTTGGCAAGGAAATCCAGCGCAGAGGATATCATGCGGTGGAATCTTCTCGTGTGCCGCTCGAATGTCCCCAGCAGGCCTAATGCCGAAATTTCGATTGTAGAGTTCAGCGAGAGTCGGATCGATTTCGGAGGCAAAGACGCACTGGTGCCCAAGGGCGCTTAACGCCTGATGGAAACCGCCGAGGCCCGCAAAAAGGTCAACGAATCGCATGCTCATTTTTCGGACGTCGACCAGCAGGCTTCAATCGGTAGTTAGTGTTGGCGCAATCAGAGCGCGAAGGGAAGCATGATCCTCGTTGCCCCTCAAGAAGGGTGCGGGAAGCTCAGCTAAACGAACGTTAAGCGGCCAAAATGCAACGTTTTCGCAAACCCGACAACCAAACATGACGCGCCTCCTACTCCGCCCCAGCGAGAATCAGTTGCGGGCAGGGAAGGCCGCTCCCTGGTCACGTCAGACCAATCATCCTCTGATTGACTTGCAATGGCGAAATCATCGGCTCCGAGTCACATATGCCGTCGGATTTGCAGTGCCCCACTTATCTGATGCGCCCCAATACTCTCTGCACTTGCACGGCACTCCACTTACCGCCGCGTGGTGTCCAGATTTCCCGAGAATTGAGGCTTACTGCAATCTCTCTAAGGGATGACGCGCCACCGGCCCTGATCTCTGCAATTACGGGTGCGAGGTCGATCGCCGTTCGAGCGGCCCTCTCCCGACGCACCGTGAGGCTGACAGCGCGCCCCTGGGAAGATACCGCTGGCAGGTTGCCCCTGTCGCCCCCCAGCCTGACACCGCGAGCCTTGGCAGCCGCCAGGGCCTTCCGGGTCCGTTCTGAGATCAATCCGGCTTCTAACTCGGCAACTGCCAACATCTGCCGGATCATGAACTTGCCGGCAGGGCCTTCGATCTGGGGAAGGTCGCAAAACCTGACCTCGACATCGGCAGCGATCAGCTTCGTCATGAAGTCAGGGTTGCGGGTCAGTCGGCTGACATTCGCTACGATGAGCTTCGCCCCCATCACGCGGCATCGGGCCAAGGCCTTTTCCAACTCCGGTCGGTGGTCACCCTTGGCGGTTCCGCTCTCGACCTCGACAAACTCTCCGACGAGCTGCCAGTCACCCCCATTAAGGTACGCTGCTACAGTCTCGCGCTGAGCTTCAAGGCCAAGGCCAGACGCTCCCTGCTTGATAGTGCTTACTCTGAGATAGCTGACAAACCGCCCTTCGGCCATGAGATTACCTGTTTCGTTTCGAACTACGTTCGTTGTTACAAACGTAACAGTTATCAGGCTCGTTGGGCAGTCTTTTTTCTGAGAAGTACCCCACCCATTTTGGGGCCCCACCCGCCTCTTATTGGAGCTCGGGGTCGTCCATCCTCACTGGGCAAGCGATCAAATCGGAGCCGGCCCAGCGTATGAGCCTCTCGGCTAAGTCATTGAAAAATATGAAATCAATCCTAGCAATTGCTACAACAATCGCACGGCAATGCTACAACAAGGCTTGATCGGCCAGCTCAGCGGCTGGCAGAACTGATCTGTGGTGAGTTTTTCCAAACAGGTGCGGCAAAAGAACGATCGACTTCCCGCAATTCGACTTTGGTCGCCATAAAAGGCAGCCTCAGAAAAGTCGCATTTCGTAATTTCGTAAATATTGTCAATAGCTTAGACATCTTTCAAATTCGCATTAATGCCATTATTGCAACGTTATAACATCACGTTTCCATTCTATCAGTTGGATTGTTGGGGTTGCGGTCGCAGACAGTGGGCCCCAATGATCTCTAGATCACGCCGACACCACGGGGCTCCTCGCGTCGGCACCCGCAGACCTGAAGCGCAAAGCGGGAGGACGGACCCACGTCGGGGTTCGCAAGTTGTGCGCGACCATTGGCGGACGTGCGTCCAATGGGCCATCTGCATACGGGGCCGGCTCCAGCCTGCACGCACTTGCAATGGCATCGGTACCACCCTGGCTATATGCCGGGGCTGGTCGACCTTTGCCATACAACTCCAGGACCTCCCCAACCTGCAACAACACGGGGGTGTGGAGTCGTCGTTACACGGGTCTCAGGACGGACGCTCGATCAGCGCCACATGCGCACATCCGTTCGCAGCCGCCACCAGACATTTGATCCGGTTGAGAAAGCGCATTACGAGCCTCATCTCGGCGATAGACTCCAGGCGAGCCAGATTGGCTCCCGCCGAACTTTTCGGCGACGGCACCGACAATCCAGAGAGGCGGTGGAATGATCGCTGAGCGGTGGTGGCGGTGCCGAAGGCTAGGCCGAAAGCGCGTGCTCTCAACCGCACCAAGCGGAGATCCTTGCTCAAGCGACCAGATCGAGCTGCATCCACGCATCTAGGGTCCCACGCAAACGCTGAGCCATGCTCGTGCCGTCGCCGACATTGCACGTCGCGAAGGAAAGGCGCTCTTCCCCTTCGGCCACGCGAAAAGCGCGCTGTACGCCCTCCAGAGAGCCTAGGCCTGCGTGATGCGGGTAAACGAGCAACAGCCGCGAACTGCGGTAGAGCCGGCCATAAGCGATCATCTGGTAGACGTCGGCCTGCGACACTCCGTGCTTCGGATCGTCGGAGTAGGACGCGAGCCGCTTCCATTTGGTGTCAATTACGGCAACCGTCCGGCCAGCTTGCTTCAGCAGGATGTCCGGCTTGGTTTGGAACCGCCGCTGCCCGCTCACTCCGTCCTCGTCGATTTCCTCAAGGCAGAACAGTCGTCCGCCCTGTGCAACGACCTTGATGCCGCTGCCGGCGAATGCTCGCCTGAGCATCGCAGCATAGAAGGATTCGAACAACGCTTGCATATCGAACAACAACGCGTATCCATCTTCGTGCCCAAGCGAAGTTGTTTGATAGCGTCGCCCCAAGATCAACCGCGCTAGGTCAAGCAATTCGCGCCAGCGGGCATTGGTGCGGTCGAGACGAATCTTCGCAGGATCGACTGTGCCCATCGGCCCGACATCGGCATAGAGGAACTCAAGCTCCATCAGCCGGCGCTGCGTCTCCGCACGCCGCGTGAGCCGGCGAAGGCGCTGCACAGTCGCCTTCATCACCCGGTTGAGCGGAATGTCGTCGAGAAAGTCGTCGTACCGACAAGCGAGCTTCTGCGGTGTGGCCGCACGGATGGTAAACTGCCGAACGACGTCGAGCTGCCCCCGCAACGCCGGGAGGTCATCCATGTTGGTGAGATACTGCCGCGGCAGACCGGATCGCGCGACGTCTATCAATTTGTCAGTGAACAGGCGGATCAATAGCTCGAGCAGATTGTCTTTCTGCCAACCCAGCGTCGTGATCCGGCCAGCTCCGACGTCAAGGTCAAGTGCAACAGCGAGCATATGAACCAGCCGGTGCCGGACGCGACCGCGCGCCTCCTCGTCGCTGACGTTCCCGAGCCCGTCGATCTTTGGAAGGATCTCAAGCGCCAGTCCGGGCGCTGCGACAACGCCGACGAAATTTCGAGCTTTGAGCGCATGCCGACCATGCTCAAGTACCCAATCGCCCGACGCGCGCGTGGGAGCCGACTGGCGTGCCGCTGCTGCGAGTTGATCGGCGGCCTTCTCGGGGATGCACTCGATGGCGTCCCCGTATTTCAGGCTGCCCCACTCCGGAAGGGTCCAGCTCCTCATGTGAACTGCAGATAGGCATCGGCGGCGAAAGAGGCGCGGACACGCCAGCGCCACCGCTCCGGCGCATCCTCCTCTGCCGCACTCAGACTCTTCGGTGGGTTCAGTCTCTCGCGCAGGATGAAGCGGCCTTGTCCTACGGCCGCATCGGCATCACCGAGTACCTGGGCGATTTTCTCCCAATCCTCGTAGAAATACTCCTGCAACAACGGGATCACCTTATTGCGCATCGTGCGATCAACGTCAGCCTGCGTAGAGCATCGGACGAAGAAAGCATGGCCGATTTGATGCTCGCGGTCGAAGAGATATTCCACTCGCTCGTTTATCGTCCGCAGCATGGCCCTGAGCGGCACGTTGTCGAGGCGTTCCGGCAGCAAATCGGGATCCGGCATCAGCTCGATAAATTCGAACCGCCGGCGAAGCGCCGTATCGAGCAAGGCGATCGAGCGGTCGGCGGTGTTCATTGTCCCGACGATATGCAGGTTCGCCGGCACCCCGAAGATCTCACCGGAGTAAGGTAGTTTGACCGTAAGCTGTTCCGGCCCAGTTCCGAGACGCTTGTCGGGTTCGATCAAAGTGATCAGCTCACCCAGCACCTTGGAGACGTTAGCGCGATTGATTTCGTCGATTACGAGAACAAACTGGTCCGTACGGCCGCTTGCAGGCCTGCCGCCAGGCAGCAATCGTGCCAGCGCCTCCTTCTTCAGCAGTGCGTCCTTCAGCTGATAGCAAGACTGCATCATGAAGTTCTTCCCGTAGATCATCTCCGCCGGCAACGCCTCGTCGGGCACAAGCAGCCAGCGGACAGGTCGGCGATGGGCGTACGCGTCCTCACCCGTCGGCTCGAAGCGGTACGGTCCGGTCACCTCGCCGATCGCGCGGAAATGCGAATTGCCTTCGGATACGATGACGAGATCGCCCGGTTTCATGGCGCTACGGAATGGCCACATCTGAACGACGTTCGGATCATTGCCGTTAGCCTCGGGCTTCTCCTCGCGCCATCTTTCCAGGATCTCGGACCACGTCTCAAACTTCTGATCCGACCAATCGACGTCGCCCCCCCAACCGAGGACCGCGTAACCGCCCTCAATCGCGGCATCGAAGATGTGATCCTCCGCGCCAGCGCGACCCAGCGACATCTTGAAGACCCTGCGCCCGGCGAGGTCGAACCCGCCGCCACGTCCCGCATTTTTACGCGCTTCCTCGGCAACAGCGCAGATTTCGCGGAATATTCCCCGGGTCGGCGCGAGACGAAATCCCGTCCCGGCGGCGCCATTCATGTCCGCAGACTCACCACCGGTAACAGGCCGCAAGCCCTCGATGAACTCCTCGTATGAATAGCTCTGATGAAAGGTAACAACTCGTATCTGGCCCGCGTCAACAAGTTGGTCGTACCGGCTACGCAGTTCTTTACGCCGCAATGGATCGATGAGGAGCGGGTCCTCCTCCTGGAGATCGTCGCATAAACGTACGGCCTCTGCCGCCGTTCGGTACGTCTTCCCCGTACCCGGCGGGCCGTAGAGAATGAGGTTTGTTGGGCTAGATTGCACGAAATCCTCGCGATCGAGAGTGAAACGAAATCGAGTCGCTGAGCTCTGTGGAGCCCCAATTCTTTCTGGCGGTCCGACCTTGGCGAGCGCGTGGAACTTCTTGCCTTCCAGAACCTGACAGATGTTCGGCCATGCTTGGTTGAGACCCAGGCGCGCGTTGATCTCGTGGACCAATACTGTAATGTCTCGCGATCCCGACTTCCGGGCGGGCGTAAGGTACTCTTCGAGAACGAATTTCCGGATCAGGTCGGCATCCTTGAGTTGATCACCGGCCGCTTTGGCCGCGACATCTCCAGTAGGGGGTAAGCCAAGCGCATCAGCGAGATCGTCGCTCATGCGGTACTTTTGTAGTTTTTTCCCAGGACCGTAGGATAAATAGTTCGCCACACTCGCGCTGATGGCGCGAATTCGTACAGGTCTGTCGTCGATGAGTAGAGCGCGAGCAACATCGAACAAGCTATCCGTTTCGACTGCGTCTGTCGTTTCGTTCGAAGCGCCTGCCGGCTTGATCCGAAAAGCACTTACTTCTGAGGCTCGATTCAGTTGGAGTGCCGGCTCATACTCGTTGCCATTCGTATCATAGAGGAGCAAGAAACTCGGCTCGTCGTCCTCGTGGTCGGCTGCCCAGCCCTTATCCAGGACCACCCAAAGAAAGCCCTGCACGTCAAGCAGGTCGCATGGATGCCACTGCCAGTCGTCGCGCATGATTTCGAAGATGCGCTGCAGAAAGCCCAGCCAATCTGTGACTTCGGTGGGGTCGATCGTTTCGTTTGCAAACGAGGGCCCTTTGCCCAAGCGTTTCACTGCATCCCGAGCTTTCGAAATGCGGAAGAACGCGGATTCTGTCGGCCTTATGGCAGCGGCAACCGAGAAGGCGATAGAGAGGGTTTCTCCTTTCGAGAGCGGGGTGAGCCCGCGAACGCGGAGCCGCTCAAGTTCTTGGGCCGCAGAGGTAACGGCTGAGACAACGGGTTCCGACGATCGCACTAAGCGCCCCAAGACGGAATCGAACTCTTCCGCGAGCTCCATATCGATCTTGGCAATCGCATCAATCGTCTGCCAGCGTAGCGGAGGGCCGGATACCGGCATAAGCGCATCACAGACAGCGTGGCCGGCCTCCGCGTCCGACTTTGCGGACGACACTGCGGTCGCCGAAGTCCTGAGAATTTCCTCTTTATAAGAGCGCTCTCTTTCCCAATAGGAGCCCTCACGCTGGTCGAAATGCTCAAAATCCGGCATTCGTTCGAGGAACTCGGTTCGCATAGTCTCAAGTTCGGGCCAGCCCCCACCTGACGATCCCGCCAGATCGTCGCAGAACCGGCGGTAATTCTGGATGGCGTTCATCAGGCTAAGCAGTTGCTTGCCTGGTTGAGCAGAGGTCCGGACGAGCGGCTGCGGTGGCATTTCCCCGGCTTTGGCGCGCGAGGCCCAATAGCGAAGCGCAACGAGAACCGACTTCAAGCCGTCGGCCCCATACGCGTCATCGAGATCCCGATAGGGCAGCCCAAGAACCTCCAGCCCGCGTTCAACTCTTCCCGCCCGCGACACGCGATTGATCGTGCCCTTCACGGATCGCAACGGGGCTAGCCACGAGCGGAATTCTTCTTTCCTCAACGTTCCACCCTCACGCTATTAACGCTCCTCGAAGCTTCTCTACGAAGAAATGATATCTTTTCTGCCGCTGCGGCCTCGCACGGTCTTTTGCCCATTCCGTGCAGCGCTGCGAACACTCCGATCCACTCAATGAGGGACGGGGGATAGAAAGCTACATCGGAAAAATGCGCAAAGTTAAATTTTTGAGGCTGGGACTTCAGCACATCGGTTCCCCCGGATTCTCGCGCAAGACAATCACGAAGAGCAGACCACGAGTAGGCGCCACCGTGCTCGGATTCGTATGACTGGAGTTCGTCCGGATCGCGCCACCAAGAGGAAATTCAAGCCGTTCGCCTCCCGGCTCGAGAAAGGTCACAACTCGTTTTGGCGGTCGTGGTGACTCGTGGCGGCGTCGTCACTGTCGCTGCCGCCACTCTCATATCTTTCACGCTACGCCCTGCCTGGGGAACTTCGCCAGTGCCAAGGCCATGGCCGCGACCGTCACATCGCCGTAGTCGTCGCCCGCCGTCCGTGCAGCATGACCCTGAATCGCGTCCATGACACGGGGGTCTATGCCGACGCTGCGGGCCACGGTCTTGAACCGATGACGCCAGCCATGGTTTGGTTGGACTTCGACGTCGAGCACGACCTTGCGAGCCTGTTCCCCCAGACGGTTGATGATGCCCTGTAGCGGGCCAAGTACGTCTCCCGTCCTCTTGTGTGGCGTCACGAAGAGGTGTCCCGGCTTTGACCCGGCGACGAAAGCGGGGAAGCCCTTCTCGACGACATGAGGATGTAAGACCACGTCTCGGGCTTCATCAGTTTTGACGGTGCCGGCCTCTGGCGTGATCCGGATCACCCATAGGTCACGTTCCTGCCGAACGTCCTCTTTGCGAAGCTGCGCGATCTCACCCACGCGAGCGCCGGTGTAAGCGCACAACCATGGAACCCAACGCTTCGCCTGGAATGTCTTGGGCTGTTCCTGCCCTCTCGTCATACCGTCTGCCGCCGCGAGGATCGCCGTCGCCTCTGCGTCAGTAAAACCCTTCGAACGGGTGGTGCGCTTCTTTCCTACCTTGACCGTGACGCCGGTGGTCGGGTTCGTTGCGACCCTCCGGTTTGAAACAGCCCATCCAAATATGGTTTTCAGGCCCGACAGGTCACTGCCCTTCACTGTACGGGGTGAGATCGGTTTGCCGTTTCTCGGGTTGATCTGCGCAAGGCGATGATCCTTGAACCCGATGACGTTGTCAGCCGTCACCTTCGCTGCATCGTCGTGCCCTAGATATTTGACGAAGCCGGCCACGGCGTGGCTGTAGCTCTCATAGGTGCTCGGTTTGAGCCCGGTCGCTTTCGCTTCGATCCACCATGCCTCTAGGATCGACGTCAGGCTCGTCTTGGACGCCGCTGCCGGCTTCCCTGAGGCATCGGACTGCTTGGGCGCGACGAACGGCTCTCCGAAACGCTCTATGCGTTTGTCGGGACCATAGTTGCCAGCCGAGTTGTCCTTGAGGCGCCATCCGGCATCGATAGACGCAGCGGCACATTGCAGGAGCAATCGGCCCCGCGTCGCGTCGTTCACGGCGATCCGATAGCGAGCAAGCAGGTAATCCGCCAGTTCACCAAATCGGGTTTCGAGCGCCTGATGATCGGGCTCGCCCTGGGGGAGGGCGTTGACGCCAGCAGTTAGGTCGTCGCCGAACAGTTCCCCAGCCGAGGCGCCGCTGATCTCACCCATTTTGAGAGAATGCAGGGACTTGATACGACCTTCGCTGATGGCGCGAGACAGGGCTTTATGCTCGGCAAGCTGCCGAGGCAGACCCGGCTCTTCCTGGTGGATTTCGAGATAGGCTTCATAGATGGCCCGCGACATTCTGACGAGATCGCGATGAGATAGCTCGATTTCATTCGAGTTGACAGCGTCGAAATACGCATCGATCTGACGCAATGCTTCAACCTGTCTGGCCAACGCGATGTTTTTGTCAGATGTCTTGAGAGAGAATTTAACTTTCTCTCCGACGATCGGCCGGATCGTGTATGGGTTCTCTTGGCCAATATATGAAAAACTGATCAGCAGGGGTCTTCCCCGCAATTTGGCCAGCGCCTTCGATGGCGTCCGGTAAACGAATTGATAAACGTCGGAATCGGCTCGCTTTGTAACGTAGCTCATGCGCCTCGCCATGTTGGGATGTGCCCCGGTTTTGTGCCCCGGTACACAGCCAATATGGTAGCAAAATCAATGATTTCAATCCCCTAAGGGGAGATGGTGCCCAGACCTGGATTCGAACCAGGGACACTGCGATTTTCAGTCGCATGCTCTACCAACTGAGCTATCTGGGCGCCGGGGAAGCGTGAAGCCGCATCCCGTTGGTCGGCGCGGTATAGTCGGTGGCGGCCGGGCTGTCCAGTCGCTTTGACAGCTTTGCGACGAAGGCCGTGATTGCCTGTGAATCCCGCCATTGCGAGGGCGGCAGCAAGGCATTCGGCAATGGCCGCCGGCGCGCGCGACGCCTCGCAGCACGCGGAGAGCGCGACCGGCTCCCTGACGATGACGCCCGGCGAATCGAGCGCTGGCCGGGATTTCGAGCGGGCCTTGCGCAGGGATCGCGAAAGCAGACGCCGCCGACGAACCGGACCGCGCCCGGCATCCGCATCATGCGGCCGGCCGGCGCAAAGGCAGTCCCATAAGCGCGGAAAAACCGCCATCTGCGGAAAAGGCGGGATTGTCCGTTCCATGACTTGTCAAAGCGCGCGGCAATCGGGCATAGAGCATCCAACGGAGACGTGGCCGAGAGGCTGAAGGCACTCGTTTGCTAAATGAGCATACCCCAAAAGGGTATCGAGGGTTCGAATCCCTCCGTCTCCGCCACATTCTCACACGAGCCTCGGCGACCTTACCGCAGGAGCCAATCCAGCGCTTCAGGGGGCATCGTCATCCGTTCTCATCGACTGGCCGACTTCCGCTTGTGGCGCTCCTGCCTTGGCTGACTCCGCAATCTCCGGTCGCTCCCGGCCCTGACGATTGACGCAGGCCCTGCTTGCCGCCAGCCTGCTGCCTGCCAACCGGAGCCCGCCATGGAGACGATCACGCCACGTCAGCGCGAAATCGTGACGCTGGCGCGCAGCCAGGGGCGGGTCGCTGTCGAGGAGCTGGCGGCGCGCTACGAGGTCAGCGTGCAGACCATCCGCAAGGACCTCAACCAGCTCTGCGAGCAGCGCATCATGTCGCGTGTGCATGGTGGCGCGGTCGTCGCTTCCAGCGTCGAGAATCTTGCCTACGAGGCGCGGCGCTTCATCGCCCATGACGAGAAGGTCGGGATCGGCCGCGCCGCCGCGGCGCTGATCCCCAACGACGCCTCGCTCTTCATCAATATCGGCACCACCACGGAGGAGGTCGCGCGTGCGCTTTCCGACCATCGCGGCCTGCTCGTCATCACCAACAACCTGCATGTCGCGACCTTGCTCTATCCGCATCCTCGCATCGAGGTGATCGTCGCCGGCGGGCCGGTGCGGCGCTCCGATGGCGGCGTCGTCGGCGCGGCGGCCGTCGATCTGATCCGCCAGTTCAAGGTCGACTACGCCGTGATCGGCACCTCGGCGATCGATCCGGACGGAGCGCTGCTCGATTTCGACTATCGCGAGGTCCGTGTCTCGCAGGCGATCATTGAGAACGCCCGCCAATGCCTGCTCGTCGCCGACAGCCTCAAGCTCGAGCGCTCCGCTCCGATCCGCATCGGCCATCTGCGCGACGTCGACGTCTTCGTCACCGACCGCCTGACCTCCGAACCTCTCCGCGATCTGTGTCGCGCCACCGGGATTTCGGTGGTCGAGACCGCCGGGCCGGACGCGGTGGCCGAAAGCGAAAGCTGAAATTTTCGCTTTTGCTTTCGTTTTGCCATTGCCCGCAAGCAAAGCACTGGCTAGCCTCCGATCAGGAAAGGCGCTCAAGCCGCCTGCCTGGAGGAATGCGTGACGGGTCCTGTCTTCGATATCGCCATCATCGGCGGCGGTGTGAATGGCTGCAGCATCGCGCGCGATGCGGCCGGGCGCGGCGCCTCCGTCGTGCTGTTCGAGCAGGGCGATCTCGCCAGCGCCACCTCCTCGGCCTCGACCAAGCTGATCCATGGCGGCCTGCGCTATCTCGAGCACTACAAGTTCCGACTGGTGCGCGAGGCGCTGGCGGAGCGCGAGGTGATGTGGCGGGCAGCGCCCCATATCGTCTGGCCGTTGCGTTTCGTGCTGCCGCACCATGCGGGCTTGCGCCCCGCCTGGCTGCTCCGCCTCGGCCTCTTCCTCTATGATCATCTCGGCGGTCGCCGCCTGCTGCCGGCCACGCGGTCGCTCGACCTCGGCCGTGACGTTGCGGGGGGCGCGCTGAAGCCGCACTTCACCCGCGCTTTCGAATATTCCGATTGCTGGGTCGAGGATTCGCGCCTGGTCGTGCTCAATGCGCGCGATGCGGCCGACCATGGCGCGACCATCCTGCCGCGCACGAAAGTCGTCGCCGCGCGCCGCCAGGCGGGGCATTGGCTCGTCACCTCGCAAGATCGGGATGGGGCTGAGGCCACGGTCCGCGTCCGCGCGCTCGTCAACGCCGCCGGCCCTTGGGTGGCCGATGTGCTGAACGGCATCGTTTCCAGCACGCGCCCCGCAGCCGTCAGGCTGGTGCAGGGCAGCCACATCGTCGTGCCGCGCCTGTTCGAGCACGACCGCTGCTACATCTTCCAGAATGCCGATGGCCGCATCATCTTCGCCATCCCCTATGAGGGCGATCTGACGTTGATCGGCACCACCGACAAGGATTATGAGGGCGACCCGGCCCAGGTCGCCGCCAGCGCGGACGAGATCGCCTATCTCTGCACTGCGGCGAGTGACTATTTTCGCGTTCCGATCACGCCGGACCAGGTCGTCTGGACCTATTCCGGCGTGCGCCCGCTCTATGACGACGGGGCCTCCAAGGCGCAGGAAGCGACGCGCGACTATGTCCTGACGCTCGATGTCCCGGAGGGGCAGGCGCCGATGCTCTCGGTCTTCGGCGGCAAGATCACGACCTCGCGGCGCCTCGCCGAGGCAGCGGTCGAGAAGCTGTCCGCCGCCGTGCCGGCGCTGCGTGCTCCGCCCTGGACCGCGGATGCCCGGTTGCCAGGGGGCGACTTCCCGGTCGGAGGCTTCGAGGCCCTGGTTGAAAAGATCATCGCTCCGCGGCCTTGGCTCCCGTGCAAATTGGCGCGACGGTTGGCGCGGGCGTACGGCACACGCGCCGAAACGCTGCTCGAAGGCGCCGCCGCGATGGCCGATCTTGGCCAGGTCTTCGGCGCCGACCTGACCGAGCGCGAGGTCTCCTGGCTGATGGCGCAGGAATGGGCGCTCTCGCCCCAGGACGTCCTGTTCCGTCGCAGCAAGCTCGGCCTGCGCTTTTCTGACGAGCAGGGCAGGGCACTCGCTGACTACATGGCGGCGCGAGCCGCCAGGACGCCGGCCGTGTCCCTGCAGACGGAGCCGCGCTGATGAGCCTGGTGCTGGACAATGTCGGACTGGCGCGCGGCGGGCAGGATCTGCTCAACGGCATCTCGCTGACGCTGCCGAAGGGCTCGCTCAACGTCCTGCTCGGCGCGACGCTGGCCGGGAAGACCTCGCTGATGCGCCTGATGGCCGGGCTCGACGCGCCGAGCACGGGCCGAATCCTGGTCGGCGGCATCGACGTCACCGGCCAGCCGGTCCAGAAGCGCAACGTCGCGATGGTCTATCAGCAGTTCATCAACTACCCGGCGATGAGCGTCTACGAGAACATCGCCTCGCCCTTGCGGGTGGCGCGCCTGCCGGCCAGCGAGATCGACGCCCGGGTCAAGAACGCGGCGGCGCTGCTGCGGCTCGACCCCTATCTCGCGCGCAAGCCGCTCGAGCTCTCCGGCGGCCAGCAGCAGCGCACGGCGATCGCCCGCGCTCTGGTCAAGCGCGCCGAGCTCGTGCTGCTCGACGAGCCGCTGGCCAATCTCGACTACAAGCTGCGCGAGGAATTGCGCGAGGAACTGCCGCGGATATTCGCCGAATCCGGCGCGATTTTCGTCTATGCCACCACCGAGCCGAGCGAGGCGCTGCTGCTCGGCGGCAACACCGCGGCGCTGTTTCAGGGTCGTCTCACCCAGTTCGGCCCGACGGCCGAGGTCTTCCGCCGGCCGTGCGACCTCACGACGGCGCAGGTCTTCTCCGATCCGCCGCTCAACACCCTCTCCGGCGTCAAGCAAGGCGATCAGGTCGCGCTGTCGACGGGTGCGACCGTCGCCGCCGAGGGCGCCTTCGCCGGCGTGCCTGACGGACCTTACACGATCGGCTTCCGGGCCCATCATCTCGCCCTCGACCGACCGCCCGCCTCGGCGTTCGCATTGCCGGCGACCGTCTCCGTCTCCGAGATCACCGGCTCGGAATCCTATGTGCATCTCGATCTCGGCGTGCACCGCCTGATCGCGCTGGTGCCGGGCGTGCGCCGGCTGGAGCCGGGCCAGGCCGTCACCGCCTGGCTGGATCCGCGCCGTCTCTTCCTGTTCGACGACAGCGGTGGGCTCGCCGCCGCTCTGGCCAAGGCGGCGTGAGATGGCCCGGATCACGCTCGACAAGCTCGCCCATTCCTACAAGCCCGACCCGCAGGGGCCGCAGGACTATGCCCTGCGCGAGGTCGACCATGTCTGGCGCCAGGGCGGCGCCTATGCGCTGCTCGGCCCTTCCGGCTGCGGCAAGACCACCTTGCTCAACATCATCTCTGGCCTGGTCGTGCCGACACGCGGGCGCATCCTGTTCGACGATGTCGATGTCAGCCGGCAACCCACAGAGGCGCGCAACATCGCCCAGGTTTTCCAGTTCCCGGTCGTCTACGACACCATGACGGTGCGCGAGAACCTCGCCTTCCCGCTGGTGAATCGCGGCGTCGAGCGCAAGTTGATCGAGGCGCGCGTCGCCGAGATCGCCGGCCTGCTCGACCTGACCTCGGCGCTCGACCGCAAGGCGAGCCGGCTCGGCGCCGATGCCAAGCAGAAGATCTCGCTCGGCCGCGGCCTCGTCCGGCCCGATGTCGCCGCGATCCTGTTCGACGAGCCGCTGACCGTGATCGACCCGCATCTGAAATGGCAGCTGCGCTCGATGCTGAAGGAACTGCACCGCAAACTCGACCTGACGATGATCTACGTCACCCATGACCAGACCGAGGCGCTGACCTTCGCCGATACGGTCGTGGTCATGCATGAGGGCGGCGTGGTCCAGACCGGCACGCCGGAAGAGCTGTTCCAGCATCCGGCTCACACCTTCGTCGGCCATTTCATCGGCTCGCCCGGGATGAACATCCTGCCTTGCGCCGTCGAAGGGACACAGGCACTGGTCGCCGGCCAAGCGGTCGCGCTGGCGCGCCGCTATCCGGCACTCGCCGGCCGGATCGAACTCGGCATCCGGCCGGAATACGCCGCGCTGCGCCGACGCGGCGAGGGCCTGCCGGCGCGGATCAGCCGCATCGACGACATCGGCCGCGCCCGCATTGCGCGGGTCGAGCTCGGCGGCCTGAAGTTCTCGGTGATGGTGCCGGACGAAGCGGAGTTCGACGGCGACGAGGCTTCGCTCCAGCTCGACCCCGCGCAGATCCACATCTACCGCGACGGCCATCTCGTCCAGGGCGAAGCGCTTGCGGCGGGAGGCCAGCCATGAAGCCGGTCAACCAGAAGGCCTGGCTCCTCGTCCTGCCGGTTCTGCTGATCGTCGCCTTCTCGGCGGTGATCCCGCTGATGACGGTGGTCAACTATTCGGTCCAGGATTCCTTCGGCAACAACCAGTTCTTCTGGAACGGCCTCGGCTGGTTTTCCGAGCTGCTCGATCCGAAGAGCGATCTCGGCTCGCGCTTTTACGACTCGCTCTGGCGCAATCTCGCCTTCTCGGGAATCATCCTCGCGATCGAGATCCCGCTCGGGATCGTCGTGGCGCTGTCGATGCCGCGCCAGGGCTGGACGGTCTCGGCGACGCTGGTGCTGATGGCGCTGCCGTTGCTGATCCCGTGGAACGTCGTCGGCACGATCTGGCAGATCTTCGCGCGCGGCGACATCGGCCTGTTCGGGGCGGCGGTGAACGCGCTCGGCATCGACTTCAATTATGTCGCCAACCCGCTCGCGGCCTGGTTCACCATCATCGTGATGGATGTCTGGCACTGGACCTCGCTGGTGGCGCTGCTCTGCTATGCCGGCCTGAAGTCGATTCCCGATGCCTATTATCAGGCCGCCCGCATCGACGGCGCCTCGCGCTGGGCCGTGTTCCGCACCATCCAGCTGCCGAAGATGAGCCGCGTGCTGCTGATCGCCGTGCTGCTGCGTTTCATGGATTCCTTCATGATCTACACCGAGCCCTTCGTCGTCACCGGCGGCGGCCCCGGCAATTCGACGACCTTCCTGTCGATCGAGCTGGTCAAGCTCGCACTTGGCCAGTTCGACCTCGGCAAGGCTGCGGCGCTCTCGATCGTCTACAACCTGATCATTCTGTCGGTGTGCTGGGTGTTTTACACGGTGATGACAGCAGCCGATGCGCGTGCCGATGCCGACGCGGGGAGGGTCTGATGCGCGGCGGCCGCTTGATCCTCGCTCTGTACCTAATCGCGCTGATGTTGCCGATCTACTGGCTCGTCAACATGAGCTTCAAGACCAACACCGAAATCACCAGCACGCTGACGCTGTGGCCGAGGACCTTCACCCTCGATAACTACATCAAGATCTTCACCGACCCGAGCTGGTACAACGGCTATCTCAACTCGCTGAAATACGTGGCGCTGAACACGCTGCTCTCACTCGCCTTCGCGCTGCCGGCGGCCTACGCCTTCTCGCGCTACCGCTTCCTCGGCGACAAGCATCTGTTCTTCTGGTTGCTGTCGAACCGGATGGCGCCGCCGGCGGTTTTCGCCTTGCCGTTCTTCAACCTCTACTCGGCGATCGGGCTGTTCGATACGCCTTGGGCGGTGGCGTTGGCGCACTGCCTGTTCAACGTGCCGCTCGCGGTCTGGATTCTCGAAGGCTTCATGTCCGGCGTGCCGCGCGAGATCGACGAGACGGCGGCGATCGACGGCTATTCCTTCCCGCGCTTCTTCGTGAAGATCTTCCTGCCGCTGATCGCCTCCGGCGTCGGGGTCGCCGCCTTCTTCTGTTTCATGTTCTCCTGGGTCGAGCTCCTGCTGGCGCGCACGCTGACCAGCGTCAGCGCCAAGCCGATCGCCGCGACCATGACCCGCACGGTTTCGGCGGCCGGCATGGATTGGGGCGTGCTCGCCGCCGCCGGCGTGCTCACCCTGATCCCGGGCGCGCTCGTGATCTGGTTCGTGCGCAACTACATCGCCAAGGGCTTCGCCCTGGGGAGGGTGTGATGGAACTCGCCTGGATGGCCTGGACCTGGCAGACCGGCGTCTTCTTCGCCGGCATCGCCTCGCTTCTCCTCACCCTGACCCTGCTCGCGATCTTCAGGCCCGAGACCGAGCGCGTCGGCGTCATCGGCATCGCCACCACCCGCGGCGACCGGCTCTTCATCTCGCTGCTCGGCAGCGCCTTCATTCACCTCGCCTGGCTCGGCCTCGTCGGTCCGGGCCTGGGGTGGGCTTCCGGCCTTGCGCTTCTTTATGCCGCAGCGGTGTTCCGCTGGGTGTGAGGACAGGCCCAACAGCAAGAAAAGGCCAATCCCGAAACGGGATGGATAATCGGATCAACCGAAGCGGAGGAAGACGATGACGACGCTCAAGAAGAACCTTCAGAGAACGACCGGAGCGAGCCTCCTAGCCCTGGCGCTCGCCGCCGGCCCGGCCTCTGCCGGCCCCGAGGAGGCGCGCAAATGGGTCGACAGCGAGTTCCAGCCCTCGACCCTGGACAAGGCCGCCCAGCTCAAGGAAATGGAATGGTTCATCAACGCGGCGAAGCCCTTCGCCGGCATGGAGATCAACATCGTCTCGGAGACGATCACCACCCATGAATACGAGGCCAAGGTGCTGGCCAAGGCCTTCAGCGAGATCACCGGCATCAAGCTGACGCACGACCTGATCCAGGAAGGCGACGTGGTCGAGAAGATCCAGACCCAGATGCAGTCTGGCAAGAACATCTATGATGGCTGGATCAACGATTCCGATCTGATCGGCACGCATTTCCGCTACAAGCAGGCAACCAACCTGACGGACTGGATGGCCGGCCCGGGCAAGGACGTCACCAATCCGCAGCTCGATATCGACGACTTCATCGGTAAGTCCTTCGGCACCGGCCCGGATGGCAAGCTCTACCAGCTGCCGGTGCAGCAGTTCGCGAACCTCTACTGGTTCCGCTATGATTGGTTCCAGCGCGCCGACCTGAAGGAGAAGTTCAAGGCCAAGTACGGCTACGACCTCGGCGTTCCCGTGAACTGGTCGGCCTATGAGGACATCGCCGATTTCTTCACCAACGACGTCAAGGAAATCGACGGCACCAAGATCTTCGGCCATATGGACTATGGCAAGAAGGACCCCTCGCTCGGCTGGCGCTTCACCGACGCCTGGCTCTCGATGGCCGGCAATGGCGACAAGGGCATTCCCAACGGCCTGCCGGTCGACGAATGGGGCATCCGCATGGAGGGCTGTCGCCCGGTCGGCTCGTCGGTCGAGCGCGGCGGCGACACCAACGGCCCGGCGGCGGTCTACTCGATCGCCAAATACGTCGACTGGTTGAAGAAATACGCCCCGCCCCAGGCGCAAGGCATGACCTTCGGCGAGTCCGGCCCGGTTCCGGCGCAGGGCGCGATCGCCCAGCAGATCTTCTGGTACACGGCCTTCACCGCCGACATGGTCAAGCCCGGCCTGCCGGTGATGAGTGCCGACGGCAAGCCGAAATGGCGCATGGCCCCGTCTCCGAAGGGGGCGTACTGGAAGGACGGCATGAAGCTCGGCTACCAGGATGCCGGCTCGGCCACCCTGCTGAACTCGACGCCCATCGAGCGCCGCAAGGCGGCCTGGCTCTATCTCCAGTTCATCGTTTCCAAGACGGTCAGCCTGAAGAAGAGCCATGTCGGGCTCACCTTCATCCGCGAGACGGATATCTGGGACAAGAGCTTCACCGAGCGCGCGCCTGCACTTGGCGGCCTGATCGAGTTCTACCGCTCGCCGGCACGCGTGCAGTGGACTCCGACCGGCAACAACGTGCCGGACTATCCGCGCCTCGCCCAGCTCTGGTGGCAGAATATCGGCGACGCCTCCTCGGGCGCCAAGACGCCGCAGGCGGCGATGGATGCCCTGGCTGCCGCCCAGGATTCGGTGATGGAGCGGCTCGAGCGCTCGGGCGTGCAGGGTGATTGCGGTCCCAAGCTCAACCCGCGCACCACGGCCGAGGAATGGTTCGCCAAGGCCGAGAAGGCCGGCACGGTGGCGCCCCAGCGCAAGCTCGCCAACGAGAAGCCGAAAGGCGAGACGATCGATTACGACACCCTGATCAAGAGCTGGCCCGCCTCGCCGCCAAAGAAGGGCTGAGGGCATTAAGGCTTAAGGTGTCGCGAAAAGCGCAGGGTGCGGCGGAGGACGCCGCACCCTGCTTCTCAATGGTCGGAATGCCGATCGGAAAGAGCGGTTCGGGCGCGGACGATCCGTTCGTTGGCCTATTTCGGCTGTCGCAGCGTGATCCGGGTCAGTTCGGAGGGGCGGCCGAGCCGTAGGGCGAAGCCGGGCCACAGGGCTGTGCCATTGTTCACGTAAAGCGTCATGCCGTCGACGTCGTACCGGCCCGACACGAATCCCGCGTTGGACCGCGCAACGAGCCGGTCCAGGCCCCGGATCATGCCGCCATGCGTATGTCCCGACAGCTGCAGGGATACACCGCGCCTGGCGGCCTCGCGCGCCAGCATGGGTTGATGATCGAGCAACAGAACGGGAACGCCGGAAGGGGCTCCCGCAAGGGCAGCATTCAGATCGGGTGGCGCATACCCTGAACGGGTGGCGGAGACGTCGGTCACGCCGGCCAGGACGAGGCGCCCTTCGTCGCGCGACAGGACCGCGTGACCATTTTCGAGAACGCGCATCCCAAGCCTCATGTAGTGCTGCATCCAGTCCTGGTAGCTGAAGAAGTATTCGTGGTTGCCCGGAATGACGTAGATGCCGTCTGCCGCCTGTAGCTCGGCCAAGGGCGCGACAGCGGCTTGCCGCGCCGGGAGCGCGCCGTCGATCAGGTCACCGGTCACGACGATGAGATCGCAGCCGAGCGCATTCGACGCGACCACCACGGCCCTGGTCCATGCCACGGGAAACAAACGGCTGATGTGCAGATCGGTCAGTTGCAGGATTGTGTAGCCATCGAACTGCGCCGGCAGCCCACGGATTTCGATCTCCATGTCCTTGAGCCGCGGCACGCGGATCGCCTGATGAACGCCGATCGCCGACAGCGATCCGGCGACCGCGGCGATCCCGTAGCGAATGTTGTCATGGACCGTTATGCCGCCTCGATGAATCACGGCCGCGATCACCGTTGATAGGTCGAGTGCAAGCTGGAAGACGGCCAGGAGCACGATCGCGCCGAATGCCCAGTTGAAGATGATGACGACGCTACGTGGAAACTCGGGCGAGAAGACCGACCCCGACGAGAGACGGCTCCAGAGGTGGTATTGCGAGGCCCCGAGCATCAGCAGGGCGATGGCAACCTTGACCGAAAGCGGCAACGACAGCGGCCAGAGAAACCGTGTGATGACGAGCAGGCATGGCAGGCTGAAAATTAGGTGGAAGATCAACTCTCTCCGTGTTCGCGCTCGCGCAGGCCAAAGCAGCGGGCCGATCCGTTCGCTCGTTGGTGGATCGGTTCAGGGGCCGACGAGTTGCCCGCCATCGACCACGATGCTCTGGGCCGTGACCCAGCTGGCCTTGTCGGAGGCGAGGAAGAGCACGACCTCGGCGACCTCCTCGGGCTTGCCCATCCGGCCGAAAGCGATGCTGGCCAGCGTTGACTGGTAGAGCTCGGGGTTGGAGGTCTTCCGATCCTCCCAGGTGCCGCCCGGGAACTCGATCGAGCCGGGCGCGACGCAGTTCACCCGGATGCCCTCGCGCGCCAGCATCTTCGCCTGGCTGGCTGTGTAGTGCATCACGGCCGCCTTGACCGCGCCATAGGGGGCCGAACGCGACGAAGCCCGCAGCGCCGAGATCGACGAGACGTTCACGATCGACGAGCCCGGCTTCATATGGGGAATCGCGGCATGGCTGCCGCGGACGACGGCCATCATGTCGACATTGAGCGAGGCCGCCCAGCCCTCTTCATCGTCGGAATGGCCGAAGCCGGAGGCGTTGTTGACGAGGACGTCCAGCCCTCCCAGCGCCTTCACCGCCTCGGGCACATAGGCCTCGATCGCAGCCGCATCGGCGAGATCGACGCTGGCCGCATGTGCGGTGACACCGAGCGCTTCGATCTCCTGGCGCGTTGCTTCGAGCGGTCCGGCGCTGCGGGCACAGATCGAAACCGATGCGCCGCCCACCGCGAAACCCAGCGCGATCGAGCGCCCGATGCCGCGGCTGCCGCCCATCACGATCACGCGCTTGCCGGTGAAGTCCTTGGTCATCTGGGCATGTCCTTGCTGCTGTCGGACCGGGGCCGGCGAGCATGCCGATCGTCTTAGTTCGACCTAAAGCTCTGCCGAGCAGCCGATGGTCGATAGGTGTGGCCGCCGCAAGCGGAGCGCATGGCACGGCCGCGCGGCCAGTCTGCTCGAATTTCGGAACCTGGTCACGCGTCTTTGCCCCGCGTTTGCCTCTGCGAAACGAGTATCAGGCATTCTGCGAATCGGCTGTCCGGAGGTCCGCGTGGAAACGTCTCTCTATCTACCCGTCAAACACTTCCTCCAAGGTCTGGGCTACACCGTCAAGGGAGAGGTCGGGCACTGCGATCTTGTCGGGCTCCGGGACGATGATCCGACTGTGGTCGTGATCGGCGAACTGAAGCTGAGCTTCAATCTCGAGCTCATCCTCCAGGGTGTGGACAGGATGAGCCTCGGCGACGAAATCTGGCTGGCGGCTCAGCTCTCCGCCCGCGGCAAGGGGCGGGAAAGCGATCCGCGATATCGCAATCTGTGCCGGCGCCTCGGCTTCGGGTTGCTGGGCGTCGACCGGTCAGGTCGTGTCGACGTCCTCGTGTCCCCGGCCGCCCCGATGCCGCGCAAGGACCCGCGACGGCGTTCGCGGCTGGTCGAGGAGCACAAGCGACGCCAGGGCGATCCGTCCGCCGGCGGAAGCACGCGCAAACCCATCATGACCGCGTATCGGCAGCAGGCGCTTGCCTGCGCGGCTGCGATGACATTGGCGCCGCAGCGGCCGCGCGATCTCAAGCCATCATTCCCCGATGCGCAGAAGATCCTGCACCGTAACGTCTATGGCTGGTTCGAACGCTTCGAGCGCGGCGTTTACGCGCTCACCGAGACAGGCCGCAGCGCATTGGCGGGATGGCAGCCTGAGCCGCCAGCCAGCCCGGATCGTAACGGACCATCCGCATAGGGCCGCAGCCACCCCCCAGGGGCTGGCTATGCCGGCAGCACCACCACCTTCGACTTGACCGGCGTTCGATCATACAAGTGGATCATGTCTTGGCTGAGCAGGCCGACGCAACCGCTGGTCATGCCCGTGCCGATCGTCTCGGGATCGCTCGAGGCGTAGATCGTGTACAGCGTGTAGGCGCCGTTCTGATAGAGATGCAGGGCGCGGGCGCCGAGCGGGTTGTCGAGGCCGCCGGGCATGCCGCGGGCGTATTGGGCCGCCTCAGGCTGGCGCTTGATCATTTCCTTGGGCGGCGTCCAGGTCGGCCATTCGGACTTGCGCCCGACATAGGCTTCGCCGCTCCAGCGGAAGCCGTCGCGGCCGACGTTGACGCCATAGCGCGTGGCGGATCCGTCGCCTTCGACGCGGTAGACGTAGTAGTTGCTAGGGTCGACGATGATCGTGCCGGGCGCTTCCTTGCCATCATAGGCAACGGTGCGACGGAAATATTTCGGATCGACCTTGGTCACGTCGACCGCGGGAATCGGGAATTTCTCCTGGGGCACCGGCCCGTAAACCTTCTCGGCCTCGGCGAGGCTCATGCCGTCGGTGACCGCACAACCGCCCAGCCCCAGCGCGCCGAGACCGACAGCCGAGCCGACCAAAAACGAGCGGCGGTTCACAAGCCCCGCGCGGCGCCCAGGCGCGATCTCGTCCATCTTGCCGGCATCGGCATTCATACCGTCGATGATCATGATTTTGGAGTTTCCCTTGTCCTGTTGCCCGACGAGAGAACACTCCGGCACAGATAAGCTGAACATCTTGCTAAGCTCAGATTGCCGTCACTCGACCGGATTGGCAAGCTTTGGCCGTCGCTGCGCTGGGCCTCCTGTGCCGTTACGAAGAACCTCTCGACATCGTTAGGCAGGCTCGCGAGGCAGGTCCGTTGCCTACGCAGGATCAGATGCCTGCCCCGCCTGTCCTGGTGAGAGATCGTATCCAGGTCGCGACGCTCTTCAGGCGCGGCAGGTCGATTCCCGTCTCGATGCCGCGCGCTTCGAAATGCGCGACCAGCGTTTCCGTGGCGAGATTGCCGCCGGAGCCGGGTGCATAGGGACAGCCGCCGAGCCCGCCGACAGCGCCGTCGAAGACGCGGACGCCCAGGCTCCAGGCCGCAGCGACATTGGCGATGGCACGACGATGCGTATCGTGGAAATGCCCGGCGATCTGCGTCGCCGGCACCACCCGCAACGCCGCCTCGACCATCCCCGCCGTCCGCTCCGGCGTGCCGCGCCCGAGCGTGTCCGAAACCGCGATCTCGTCGCAGCCGATGCCAAGGAGGCGGGCGCTGACGTCCGCCACGGCATCGGGCGCGATCTCGCCCTCATAGGGACAATCGAGCGCGCAGGAGACATAGGCACGGACCGGTACGCCGGCCCGCCGCGCGAGCGCCAGCACCGGCGCGAAGCGCGCGATGCCCTCAGCGATCGTGCAGTTGGTGTTCTTCTGCGAGAATGTCTCGGACGCCGCCGTGAAAACGGCGAGCGCCTGTGCGCCGGCCGCCAACGCCGCCTCGGCGCCCTTCTCGTTAGGAACGAGGGCGGAATGAACGACGCCGGGTCGCTGCGTAAGGCCGGCCATGATCTGTGCATGATCTGCCATTTGCGGCACCCAGCGGGGCGAGACGAATGCGGTCGCCTCGATCCGGCGCAAGCCCGCATCGGCCAGCATACCGACCAGCGTGATCTTGTCGGCAGTCGAGATAAAGGCGGGTTCGTTCTGCAAGCCGTCGCGCGGGCCGACCTCGACGATGCTGACGCGGCGCGACGTCATTTCAGGCTCCGAGATAGGCCGAGCGAACGCGCTCGTCGCGCAGCAATTCGGCGCCGGTCCCCTCCAGCGTGATCCGCCCGGTCTCGATGACATAGGCGCGGTCTGCGACGGCAAGCGCCAGATTCGCCATCTGCTCGACCAGAAGGATGGTGACGCCCTCCTCGCGCAGACGCCGGATCACCGCGAAGACTTCCCGGACGATCAGCGGCGCGAGCCCGAGCGAAGGCTCGTCCAGCAGCAGCAGTTTGGGCCGGCTCATCAGCGCGCGCGCGATCGCCAGCATCTGCTGCTCGCCGCCCGACAAGGTGCCGGCCTGCTGGTCCTGACGCTCGGCCAGGCGCGGGAAAACGGCGAAGTATTTGTCGATATCGGCTGCGATAGCGTCCGAGTCGTCGCGGGCATAGGCGCCAAGCATCAGATTGTCGCGCACGCTCTGGTCGCCGAAGACGAGCCTGCCCTCGGGCGAGTGGCCGATGCCGAGCCGGACGCAATGATGCGGCCTGATGCCGGCGATCGGGCGGCCTTCGAAGGCGATCGCCCCCGATGCCGGCTTCACCAGCCCGGCGATGGCACGCATCAGCGTCGATTTGCCGGCGCCGTTGCCGCCGATCAACGTGACGATTTCGCCGGCAGCGACTTGCAGCGAGATGCCTTTCAGCGCCTCGATCGCGCCGTAGCGCACGCACAGATCGTCGATACGGAGCATGCTCATGCGACGCTCTCCACGACGGCGGCATCGTCATCGGCACCGAGATAGGCGGCGATGACGCGGGGGTCCTTTCGGATCGCGTCCGGCGCGCCCTCCGCGATCAGCGCGCCATAGTCGAGCACCAGAACATGCTGCGAGATTCCCATGACCAGGTCCATGTGATGCTCGATCAGCAGCACGGTGACGCCTGCCGCCTGGATTCGTTTGATGACGTCGCCGAGTTCATGCGTCTCCTGCGGGTTGAGGCCCGCCGCCGGCTCGTCCAGCAGCAAGAGCTTTGGCCGGGAGGCCAGCGCACGCGCGATCTCGAGCCGGCGCTGCAGGCCGTAGGGCAGGCTCCGGGCCGGCTCGAAGGCGCGCTCGCCGAGGCCGAGATCGGCCAGCAGCGCCAGCGCATCGGCCCGGGCCCGGGCCTCGGCGTGCCGGCTCGCGGGCAGGGCGAGCAGCGCGGCGGGAAAGCTCACCCCGACATGGCGATGCGCGCCGAGCAGGACGTTGTCGAGCGCCGAGAGATCGCCGAACAGCTTCAGGTTCTGGAAGGTGCGGGCGATGCCGAGGCTCGCGACGCGGTGCGCCGGCAGGCCGGCCAATTCCTGCCCGAGAAAGCGGATCGAGCCGCCATCGGGCACAACATGGCCCGACAGCAGGTTGAGCAGCGTGGTCTTGCCGGCGCCGTTGGGGCCGATCAGCGCATGGACCTTGCCCGTGCCGATGGTGAAGCCGACGCGGTTGACCGGCACGATGCCGCCATAGGCCTTGTAGAGATCGGCAACGACGAGGAGTGCGCTGCCGTCACCGGGCGACGGGCGCGCCGCGAGAACCGAGACGCCGGCTTCGGCTTGCGAACGGCCGACGGTTTTCCAGCGGCCCCGGAACAGGGCGGTGAGCGCGCCGGCCAGGCCATTGGGCATCAGATAGAGCGAGAACAGCAGCAGCGCGCCATAGCTGAAATGCTGCAGGGCCGGCCAGCGCGCCAGCCAGGCGTCGAGCAGGGTCAGCACCACCGCGCCGAGCAGCGGTCCATAGATCGAGCCCGAGCCGCCGAAGATCACCACGACGAGGAAGAAGATCGACAGGTTGAAGGTGACGAAGTCGGAGTTGAAATACTGGTTCTGCTGCGCCACCACCGCGCCTGCCAGCGCGCAGGTCACCGCCGAGATCACGAACGCCAGCGTCTTGTAGCGCGAGACCGAGATGCCGACCGATTGCGCGGCGGGCTCGGCCATCTGCACCGCCAGGAAGGCGCGGCCATAGCGGCCTCTCAGCAGCGAGCGCAGCATCAGATGGGTCAGGATGCAGAGTGCAGCGATGAACCAGACCCAGTGCAGGTTGGTGAAGGCGCGCCCCGCGATCGAGGGCGCGCTGATGCCGTAGAGACCCGCCTGGCCCTTGAAGATGTCGGTCCATTCCGTGACGATCTTCTCGACCACGATGCCGAAGCCGATCGTCACCATGGCCAGACTCGGGCCCGAGACCCTGACGGATGGCAGGGCGATGATCAGCCCGAAGACCGCCCCAAAGCCGCAGGCGAGCAGCAGAGAGAGCCAGGGGCTGATGCCCCATTCGACGCTGGCGATGGCCGCCGTATAGGCCCCGACCGCAAACAGGCCGGCATGGCCCAGTGATTTCTGCCCGGCATAGCCGACCAGCACGTTGAGGCCGGCGGCGGCAAGGTAGTTCACGCCGATCGTGAACAGGATCTGCAGATGGAAGTCGTTGAGCGGAAGCGTTGGCAGGAGCGCGAGAGCTGCTGCGACAAAGGCGAGCGAGAGGCCGTGGACGAGACCCATCAGATCTTCTCCACGCTGCGCGCGCCGAGCAGGCCGCCGGGCCGCAGCACCAGCACGATGATGATCAGCAGGAAGATGGTGATCTCGCGCATTTCGGCGCGCCAGAGCCCGACCAGCGCCTCGATCAAGCCGAGCAGGAAACCGCCGAGCATGCAGCCGCGCGGATTGGTCAGTCCGCCGACGATCGCCGCCGAGAAGGCCTTGAGCGCGACGCCGAGCCCGATGAAGACCGAGGCCGTGGTGATCGGCGCGATCAGCATGCCGGCCAGCCCCGCCAGCGAGGACGAGATCACGAAGGCGATGATGACGACCTTCTCGACATTGATGCCGACGATCGCTGCCGCCTGCGGATTGAAGGCGACGGCGCGCAGCGCCTTGCCGAAGCGGGTCTTGCGGATGACGATGTCGAGCCCGACCATGACCGAGATCGCGACGACCGCGATCAGCACTTCTTGCGGGCGGATGCCGGCGCCGGCGATGCGCCAGACCTCGTTGCCGAGCGGCGAGGGCACCGCGATCGAGGCCGGGCCCCAGACTGCGAGCGCCGCGTTCTGCAGGATGATGCCGAAGCCGATCGTGCTCAACACCCAGTTCAGGCCGCCGGCCCCGACGAAGGGCTTGATCGCACAGTAGTACAGGACGATGCCGATCGCGCCGACGATGGCGACGCTCGCCAGCGTCGCCAGGCCATAGCTCAGCAGGGTCATCTCTTCGGGCGCGAGATTGCCCCAATGCGGCTTGCCGGCGGCCAGCAGCAGCAGCGAGATGCCGACCAGGCTGCCGGGCACCAGGAAGGCGCCCTGGCCGAAATTGAAGGTCTTGGTCGTGGCGTAGGTGATGTTGAAGCCGAGCGCGATCAGGCCGTAGATCGCGCCCAGCGCCAGTCCGCTCGCCAACGCCTGAAGGATTGCCGTCATCTTTGCTCCATGCCGGGTCGCGGCGTCGGCCCTTTGGTCCGTCGAGCCTGGCCGTCATGCTCGCCCTTGTGGCGAGCATCCACGTCTTGGTCATGGGGCTCGACCAGGGAAGACGTAGATGGTCGGGACAAGCCCGACCATGCCGGAGGAATGCCGGCTCCCGGATTGCCTATGGTTGCCGGGCCGTGTCCGTCACCGCTTCAGATCGGCCGCCGTCAGGGATTTGACGATCTCGTTGTCGACCTTGACGACGCGGCCGTCCTTCCACTGTGCGAGATGGAAATCGGCGACACCGAGCGCCTCGTGCTGCTCCTTGGAGAAGGGCTTGTCATAGGCCTTGATGATGCCCTGGACCTTGCCGAGGCTCTCCAGCGCCTGCTGGATCTTCTCGCCATCGGTGCTGTTGGCCTGGGCGATGGCGGCAGCGATCAGCATCACCGCATCATAGCCCTGCGCCGCCGAGACGAACGCCGGCATGTTGGGGTGCTTGGCGATCAGCCGCTTGTGCAGGGCGACCGCCCGTTCGTTGGCATCCTCGGTGGTCGAGGCCGCGAAGATCGTCTTCTCCGCGAGCTTGGGTCCGGCGATGTTGATCAGCGGCGTGTTGATCGAGCCCCAGGTCGAGAGCAGGCCGGGATAGTAGTCCATCTTCTCCATGCTCTTCAGAACCTGCGCGGTCGCATCGCCGAGCGAGCCGGAGATCACCATGTCGGCGCCCGCCGCCTTCACCTTGGCGAGCTGCGAGGTCATGTCGGTGTCCTTGGGGCCGAATTTCTCGATCGCCACCGGCTTGACGCCGTGCAGGGCCAGAATCTCCAGCAGGTCCTTGGTCGCCGCCTGGCCATAGCCCGTCGTATCGGCGACGATGGCGATGTTCTTGGTCTTGGTGGCCTTGATCGCATAGGCGGCGAGCAGGGCGAGCTGCTCGCGATCGACCATCGAGACGCGGAAGATGTAGTTCTGCGGCTCCTTCAGATAGCGCGCCGTGATGTCGGTCGCGGTCGCGACATGGGAGATGACCGGGACCTTCTTCTGCTGCGGGATGTGCAGCCAGGCCAATGCGTTGCCGGAATTGGTCGGCCCGACGACCGCCGCGACCTTCTCGCTGTCGATCAGCTCGTTCATGTTCTGGATCGACTTCGGCGGCGAAGCGATGTCGTCGCGGACCACGCCGACGAGCTTGCGCCCAAGCACCCCGCCCTTGGCGTTGACGTCCTCGATCGCGGCCTGGAAGCCGTACAGCCCGGCTATGCCGAGTTCGGCCACGCCGCTGGCCGACTGATCGGCATTGTAGCCGATCTTGATCTCGTTCTGGGCGAGGGCCGGGGCGGCGAAGGCCAGGCTGGTCGTGAGGAGCAGGGCGCCGAGTGCACGGCGCGAAAACAGGGTGGTCATGGTGTCTCCTCCGGGGATGATCCGCTTTTCGCGGTTTTGTGTCGTGGCAGGCAGATGGGCGGGAATGGCTCGGCGTCAGGCCTTGCGGCGCTGGCTGAGAAGTTCGCGGGCACGGTCGACGCGGACGTCATGGGTCCGGGCGAGTTCGGCCGCGATCGCCTCGATCTCGGCGCCCTCGGCGCCGGCGACGATGGCGATGTTGCGGGCATGCAGCGCCATGTGGCCGCGCTGGATGCCTTCGGTTGCGAGCGCGCGCAGCGCCGCCATGTTCTGGGCGAGGCCGACGGCAACGGTGATCTCGGCCAGTTCCTGTGCGGTCTCGACGCCCATCAGCCGCAGCGACCATTGCGCCAACGGATGCGTCTTGGTGGCGCCGCCAACGAGGCCGAGCGCCATCGGCATCTCGATCGAGCCGACGAGTTCGTTGTCCTTCGAGACCTCCCAGGTCGTCAGCGAGGTGTAGCGGCCGCCCCGCGCCGCATAGGCATGGGCGCCGGCCTCGATCGCGCGCCAGTCATTGCCGGTGGCGACCACGACAGGGTCGACACCGTTCATGATGCCCTTGTTGTGGGTCGTGGCCCGGTAGGGGTCGATCGCCGCGAAGGTGTAGGCGTCGAGCATGCCGTCGATCATGCGTTGCCCTGAGAATTCCGGCGTGGCCAGCGCCGCGGCGGGAATGCGCACCGTGGCCCGCGCCAGCCTGAGGTCGGCCAGGTTCGACAGGATGCGCAGCCGCACCGTGCCGCCGGTGATGCGCTCGACGATCGGAGCGACCGTCTCGGCCATGGTGTTGACGGTGTTGGCGCCCATCGCGTCGCGCACATCGACCAGGAGATGCATCACCACGATCGGCCCGCGCGGCGTCTGCGGGAAGACATGCACCTCGATGTCGCGGCAGCCGCCGCCGAGCGAGATCAGCACCTTATCCCGGGCATTGGCGGCCGCGACGATTTCGTCGCGCGCCGACAGCAGCTTGTGGCGCGCGCCCTCGGGATCGCTGATGCCGATGAGCTGCACCTGCGCGCGCATGATCGGCAGGCTGCTGGAGGTCAGGAAGCCACCCGAGCCGCGTGCGATCCGGGCCATGTAGGATGCGGCTGCGACGACCGAGGGCTCCTCGACCGCCATCGGGATCAGGTAATCCTTGCCGTTGACGGTGAAGTTCGTCGCGATGCCCAGTGGCAGCTCGAAGGTGCCGACGACGTTCTCGATCATGCCGTTGGCGAGCGTCAGCGGCAGCGCTCCAGGCGTCGCCAGCAGGGCGCGGTCGCTGGCCGAGAGGCCGGCTGCTGCAACGGCCTGGTCGAGCCGCTCCAGGCACGACAGGTTGCGGTAGTTCTCGATGCGCGAATTCACGGATCGCGCATCGTCGGCGCGCGCCTCAGCCGTCGTCATGGGGATTTCCTCCGCCCGCATTGGGGCTTGTCGCCTGCTTGTTGGTTGACAGGCTCTCGCAAAGGCCCAAGAGGAACAAGGCACAATTACCCGTACGATCCCATTCCGCGTACCAGTCGATCGACTGGTACAATCGGAGGCCGCGATGGACGATGGCACCGAAGGCAGCCGCACAGACCGCATCATTTCGCGCATCGCCCGTGCGATCGAGGCCGGTCAGTCCCCGCCTGGCCGGCGCATGCCGTCGCTGCGTGCGGCGGCACTCGAATATGGTGTCTCCAAGAACACCATGGTCGAGGCCTATGACCGTCTGGTCGCGCTCGGACGGCTGGAGGCGCGCCCGGGCTCGGGCTTCTATGTCCGGGCCGCCGGCCGCAACGCGATCGAGGCGCCGCCGGCTCACATGACGGAGGCGATCGACATCGTCTCGCTGCTGCGGGAGCAATTGCGCCAGACCCATCCCGTCCGCGTCGGGGATGGCCGCCCCCCGGCGTCATGGACCGAGGATTCCGAACTCGGCCGGCACCTGCGCCTCAAGACCGGCAAGGGCGAACGGCCGATCGAGCATGGCTATGGCGATCCGCTCGGCTATGGCCCCTTACGGGCGCAGATCGGGCTGATGCTGGCCGAGCGCGGGGTGCATGTCGCGCCGGAGCAGGTCCTGCTCACCTTCGGCATCAATCATGGCCTCGACCTGATCATCCGGCATCTGCTGCAGCCGGGCGACACGGTGCTGGTCGACAGCCCCGGCTATTATCCGCTCTTCGGCAAGCTCAAGCTGGCGCGGGTCGAGATCGTCGGCGTCAAGCG
This sequence comes from Allobosea sp. P2_B12, assembly GCF_056404835.1. Classification (NCBI taxonomy): domain Bacteria; kingdom Pseudomonadati; phylum Pseudomonadota; class Alphaproteobacteria; order Hyphomicrobiales; family Alloboseaceae; genus Allobosea; species Allobosea sp. P2_B12. The sequence goes on from NZ_JBFUDG010000006.1 coordinate 114,985, forward strand.
CTTGCCCGACGGTCCCGATCTCGACGACCTATCGCTGCAGATCGCCCGGCACGCGCCAAAAGCCTTCTTCACGCAATCGGTGGCGCATAATCCCACCGGCGGGTCGATCGCGCTGCCGGTGGCGCATCGCCTGCTGCAGATCGCGGCGAAGCATGATCTCATCGTCGTGGAGGACGATGTCTTCGCCGATGCGGTGCCGGCGGGCCTGCCGCGCCTGGCGGCGCTCGACCAGCTCGAACGCGTGATCTATCTCGGCACCTTCTCGAAAACGCTCTCGGCCAGCCTGCGCGTCGGCTATGTCGCCGCCAGCCCAGGCGTCAGCCGGGCGTTGACGGACATGAAGATGCTGACCGTGGTCAACAGCTCTGGCTATCTGGAGCGGATGGTCAGTGAGCTGATCGCCAGCGGGCAGTACCGGCACCATCTCAAGCGCCTGCGCGAGCGCATCGAGCGGGCGACCGCGCGCACGCTGCAGAACCTCGACCGGCTCGGCCTCCCGATCTTCGCAGCCCCGACCGGCGGCTATTATCTCTGGGCCGATTTCGAGCCCGGCCTTGACGATCTGGAGCTGGCGCGCCTCGCCTCGGAGCAGGGCATCTTCATCGCGCCCGGCACGGTCTTCTTCCCCGATCGCCAGCAGACGCGGCCGGGAATGCGGGTCAACATCGCTTATGGCGACGACACGCGCCTGATCGCGTTCCTGCAGCAGAGCCTGGCCTGACCAGGCCATGCAGGGCTGTTGAAATGAACAGATGCGTCAACGCGCCGAACGCTTCAGCGCCGCCTGAACACGGCGATCGCAGCCGCGACGATTGCCGCCCGTCTGAGGCAGGCTCTGTCCTAGCGGAAAGCGCTTCCAGGTCAGGCGCGCTTCGCCACCTGGAATGGGGCAGCCAGCTTTAAATCCGCGACAGCGAGCCAAATGTCTGGGCGCCGATCGCACGGCCTGTCTCGAACAGGCTCTTCATCTCGGTCGGCCGGAACTGGAAGGGGTCGACGGCTTCCGGCGTTGTTTCCGGCAGCGCGATGAGCTGGAAGCGCGCGCCCGTCTGCGCGGCTTTTGCCTCGGCCTCGCGGACCGAGCTGTAGAGCAGTTGCCGGATCAGTTGCGACACGCCCCGGCGCGCCAGCGTCAGGGTGTTCGCGGCGTCGCTGCGCAGCGCGGCATCCCGGCTGACATGCCCGTTGGCGATGACCCAGACCCGGGCCCGCCCGGCGCCTTTCGCGGGCAACATGAAGGATTCCAGGGGCGTCGGCGTCTTCACGGCGCCGTCGCCATGGAGCGAACTGGTGTTCCGCCTGCGGTCGTTGACATGCACGGGCTCGACCAGGCCGGGAACCGCCACCGACGCGATCAGGATATCGACATAGTCGCCCCGCCTGTTCTCGCTGGCCGTCGCGATCACGCCCATATCCCAGAACACCGACTTGCCGAGCGTCATGTCGGTCGTCACGACGTAAAGCCGCCGACCCGCCTTGTGCGCGGCAGCGACCTCGTCGAGAAGGTCATCGGTGATCAATTCCATCAGGAGACGGCGCAGCGGGGCCGGGTCGTACAGACCCGAGCCGATGATCGTCTTGACGCCGTTGGAGCGGAACACGTCGCGCGTCCGCGTCGTCGTATAGACCTGCTCCAGCAGGCCATCATGGCCCTTGCCCAGGAAGGCCGGCGTCGCCTGCAGCGCACCTGTCGAGACGCCCGCGACGACGTCGAAGACGGGCCGCTTTCCACTGGCAGACCAGGCGCTGAGGACGCCTGCGCCGAAGGCGCCGTCCGCGCCTCCGCTCGTCAGGATTAGAACGTCGCTGCCGCCGGAGCGAAGCGGCTTCGGCGTCGCTGCCGGCAGGCTCCCTGACGACGCATAGAAACCTGCCGCGACGACGGCCTCATCTGCGTTCAGGACAATGTCGCGGTGCGTGCAGGCCGACAGGAAGACCAGCGCGGCGATCGCAAGAAGCCGAAAGCCTCTCGCACCAACCGTCACTGCTGCGCCCGGGCCGGCATGTTCGAGCGCGTTCATCTTCGACGCTTTCGCTGAAGGGGCTGTCGTGGCGGGCCTTGGTTGTCGCTGAAGGCGGCGGCGCATAGGAGACATGCTTCCCGGCCGAACCATGACGGCAGCGTTACAATTTGTAATCGACCAGCAACATGGACCCGCAGTGATCCGTCGCCGTGATCGCCGCATGCCACGCGCCATCGTCCGGTCGGCCTTTTCGGCAGGTCGCCCCCTGCGGCGACGGCCGTTGAAGCGGCTGGCATCCTGTGGTCGAACTCGTCGCAACAAGCCGTCGCGGTCGATCCCTGGCCGCGAGCGGAGGCCGGGAGGACCACCATGCGCATCGCCAGTATCGAACCCTTCATCCTGCACATCCCGGTGACGGGCGGTTCGATCGCAGATTCGACGCACCGCATCAGCCATTGGGGCGTGGTCGGCACCAAGATCGTCACCGAGGATGGGCTGGAGGGCTACGGCTTCACCGGCACCCATGCCGATCTGCCCTCCGACAGGCTGATCACATCCTGTATCCGCGACTGCTACGCCCCGCTGCTGATCGGCGAGGATGCCTCCGAGATCAGCCGGCTCTGGCTGAAGCTTGCCCGTCAACCGGCCCTGCAATGGGTCGGCCGCGCCGGCATCACCCAGCTTGCGCTGGCGGCGGTGGATATCGCGCTGTGGGATCTCAAGGCGAAGAAGGCCGGCGTCCCGCTTTGGCACCTGCTCGGCGGCGCGACCAAGCCCAGGCTGGAGGCCTACAACACCGATATCGGCTGGCTCTCGATTCCCAAGGACCAGCTCGTCGATGGCTGCCGAATGGCGGTCGAGCGCGATGGCTTTCACCGCATCAAGGTCAAGGTCGGCCATGCCGATCCCGGCATCGATATCGGCCGTCTGGAAGCGGTGCGGCAGGCGGTCGGCTCCCATGTCAGCCTCGCCATCGACGGCAACGGCAAATGGGATCTGCCGACCTGCAAGCGCTTCTGCGCGCGGGCCGAGCCGCTCGACATCTTCTGGTTCGAGGAGCCGCTCTGGTATGACGATGTCGGCTCGCATGCGGCGCTCGCCCGCTCGACCTCGATCCCCGTCGCGCTCGGCGAGCAGTTGTACTCGCTCGACGCTTTCCGCAGCTTCATCACGGCCGACGCGATCCATTATGTCCAGCCCGACGTGACCCGGCTCGGCGGTATCACCGAATACATCCAGGTCGCCGATCTCGCGCTCGCCAGCCGCCTGCCGGTCGCGCCCCATGCCGGCGAGATGAGCCAGGTCCATGTCCATCTCGCCTACTGGCACCAGGCGACGCCGGTGCTCGAATACATCCCCTGGATCAAGGACGCCTTCGTCGAGCCGGCCAATGTCGTCGATGGCTGTTTCCTGAAACCCCAGCAACCGGGCGCCGGCACGACGCCGACAGCCGACGCCATCGCACGCTTCGCCAAATCGCTGAGCTGACGCCGGCTATTTCGCCTCGGCCGCGATCGGAACATCGTAACTGGGCGCGCGCGCCGCGCCCTTGAAGCCGAAATGCCACCATTCGCGTGAATAGGCGGCGAAACCCTGCGCCTTGAAGGCGGCGGCCAACCTGCGCCGGTTGGCGGCTGCCATCTCGCCGACTTCGCGGCTGGCACCGGCCGAGCTCGGGTCGAAGCGGTCGAAGGGCGTGCCGAAATCCAGGGCCGAAGCATTGCCGGCACCGTCGACCGCCTCGGCGCCGGCATCCACCGCCGTGCCCTTCGAATGCGAGGACGTCGCGGCGATATAGCCGAGCGCGAAAAGCTCCCGCTTGTCGATGCGCGGATAGTAGTCGCTCTTGCGGGCCTGGTCGGTCTCGTCAGCCGCCCAGGCGGCGAAAGCCGAGACGGCGCGTTGCGGTCGGTAGCAGTCATAGACGATAAGCCGCCAGCCCGAGCGCGCCAGCACGCCTGCGACCCGCGCCAGCGCCTCGGCGGTCTCCTGCTTCAGCCAGCATTCGGGCGCGCCATAGCCCGCCACCGGCCGCCCGGTGAAATTCTCGGCGCCGGCATAGCGGATCTCCTGCCGGATCGCCTTGCTCACCTCAGCAAGACGCACGAAGCCCGGCGGCAGCGTCGTCGCGAGGCAAGACCCGCCCAGGACGAGCGCCAGTCCGGGTACGGCAAGGCGGGGCAGGAGATGTCGGCTCATCGTGCCTGCAGATATCGCGGGAAAAGCCCCGACCGGCAATCGTGGGCGCGTGGCCGCAGTGACTGGCTTGCCCCTGCGAGCCGGCAGTTCTACAACTCACCCGTCCGTTGGGGTGCCCACAAGGCTGAGAGGCGTTCGATCGCCAACCCATCGAACCTGATCCGGGTAATGCCGGCGAAGGGAACGGTTCAGGCTCGTCGCTGTCTTCGGCACGCCATCGCCGTTGTCTTCCCGGTCAAGTGGGAATGGCATGTCCGATTCGTCCGCACAGCCGAGGCCGCCCCAGCGCCTGAAGACCGGCGCAGGCAAACCCGTGCATGTCGGCATCATCGGTGCCGGCGTCGTCGGTCTCGCCTGCGCGGCCGAGTTGCTGGCTCGCGGCGCGACGGTCACGCTGCATGAGCGCGGCGCCTTCGCGGGCGAGCGGGCCTGTTCCTGGTTCGCCGGCGGCATGCTCGCGCCCTGGTGCGAGGGCGAGAGCGCCGAGGAGCCCGTGATCCGCCTCGGGCAGGAGGCTGCTGGCTGGTGGGAACGCCATGTCGAGGGCGTCGTCCGCAAGGGCACGCTCGTCCTGGCACCGAGCCGCGACCGCAGCGAACTCCGACGCTTCGGCCAGCGCACCTCGCATTTCGTCGAGCTCGATGGCGAGGGGATCGCGGCGCTCGAACCCGATCTCGCCGGCCGCTTCGGCAAGGGGCTGTTCTTCGAAGGCGAGGGGCATCTCGATCCGCGCCAGGCGCTCGCCGGGTTGTCGCAGCATGTGCTGGCGGCCGGCGCGCAGATCCATTTCGGCAGCGAGGCGAGGGCGGCCGACATTGCCGCCGATATCGTGCTCGACTGTCGCGGTCTCTCGGCCCGCGATGCACTGCCCGATCTGCGCGGCGTCAAGGGCGAGATGCTGCTGTTGCGCAGTTGCGATATCACGCTCGCTCGCCCCATCCGCTTGCTGCATCCGCGCATTCCGCTCTATGTCGTGCCGCGCGCGGACGGGCTCTTCATGGTTGGCGCGACCATGATCGAGAGCGCCGACCGCAGTCGCATCTCGGCCCGCTCGATGCTGGAACTGCTCGGCGCGGCTTACGCGCTGCATCCGTCCTTCGGTGAGGCGGAGGTCGTCGAGATCGGCGTCGATGCCCGCCCGGCCTTTCCCGACAACCTGCCCAGGCTGACGCGTCGGGGCCGGGTGATCCATGTCAACGGGCTCTATCGCCACGGCTTCCTGCTCAGCCCCGCCATGGCGCGGCTGGCGGCGGATGCGGTGCTCGATCCAGCCAGTATTCCGGAGATGCTTCATGACGTTGCTGCTTAACGGCGAGCCGCGCGAGGTCGTGGCCGATACGTTGGCACAGGCGCTGGCCGAGCTCGGCTATGCCGGCAAGGTCGTCGCCACCGCCGTCAACGGCGATTTCGTCGCCTCGCGTTTGCGCGAGAGCGTCAGGCTTGCGGATGGCGACCGCATCGAGGTCGTCGCCCCGATGCAGGGCGGCTGATGATGGCCTCATTCTACGGTTTCGAGCCTAAGAGCCGGCTTTTCCTCGGCACGGCGCAATATCCCTCTCCGGCGATCCTGGCCGAGGCCGTCAGGGCCTCGGGCGTCGAGGTCGTCACGGTCTCCCTGCGGCGGGAGGCCGGAGAGGGCGGGACCGGGGAGAGTGCCTGCGGCCAGGCCTTCTGGTCCCTGGTCAAGGAGCTCGGCGTGCGCGTCCTGCCCAACACGGCGGGCTGTCACGGCGTCAAGGAGGCCGTCACCACCGCGCAGATGGCGCGCGAGGTCTTCGGCACCAACTGGATCAAGCTCGAGGTGATCGGCGAGGACGACACGCTCCAGCCGGATGTCGTCGGGCTGATCGAGGCGGCGCGCATCCTCAGCGCCGACGGTTTCGAGGTCTTTCCCTACACCACCGAGGACATCGTCGTCGGCGGCCGCCTGCTCGACGCCGGCTGCGAGGTGCTGATGCCCTGGGGCGCGCCGATCGGCTCGGGCCGGGGCCTCAACAACCCCTATGGCCTGCGCACCATGCGCCAGCATTTCCCGGGCATCCCGCTCGTGGTCGATGCCGGCATCGGCCTGCCCTCCCATGCCGCCCATGCCATGGAACTGGGCTATGACGGCATCCTGCTCAACACGGCCGTCGCCAGGGCAGGCGATCCCGCCTTGATGGCCAAGGCTTTCGCCAGCGCGATCGAGGCCGGTCGTCAGGCCTTTGAAGCGCAGCCGATCGAGGCGCGCGACATGGCCGCTCCCTCCACCCCCGTCATGGGCAAGGCGTTTCTATCATGAGCAAGGCTGCCGTCATGAAGCTCGACCCGTTCTACCCGATCTTCGACAGCGCCGACTGGCTCGCGCGCATGCTGCCGCTTGGCATCAAGCTCGTGCAGTTGCGCATCAAGGACAAAACCGAGACCGAGACCGCGCGCGAGATCGCCCGGGCCAGGACGCTTTGCGCGGAGGCCGATTGCGTCCTCGTCGTCAACGACTACTGGCATCTGGCGATCGAGGAGGGCTGCGACTTCGTCCATCTCGGCCAGGAGGATCTCGACGACGCCGATCTCGATGCGATCCGCAAGGCCGGCATGAGGCTCGGCATCAGCAGCCATGACGAGGACGAGTTGGAGCGGGCGCTGGCGACCGAGCCGGACTACGTCGCGCTCGGCCCGGTCTATCCGACGATCCTCAAGGCGATGAAATGGGATCCGCAGGGGCTCGACCGCGTCACGGAGTGGAAGCGCCGCATCGGGAGCATCCCGCTGGTCGGCATCGGCGGCATCTCGCTCGACCGCGCGCCGGGCGTTTTTGCCGCCGGTGCCGACATCGTCGCGGCGGTGACGGACATCACGCTCAACGCCGATCTGGAGGCGCGGGCAAAGGCCTGGATCGCGGCGACGCGGGGTAGAGCGCGTAGCGCCTGAAGGTTCTCTTCCGAACCACCGCTGTCATCCTGGGCTTGACCCGGGATCCATCGTAGAGCGCAGTTCCCTACGATGGATCCCGGAGCTCCGCTTCGCTGCGTCCGGGATGACGGCCGCGCTTTATCTTGATGCGATGGCGGCTCAGACGCTCTCCACCGCCACATGCCCGTCGACATGGCCGAGGCTGCGCTCGGGGTCGAGCCGGTCGCGCACGCGCTGCTTCAGGATCTTCGAATCCGGGAAGCCGCCTTCGGTCTTGCGGTCCCAGATCAGCTCGCCGTCATAGCTGATCTGGAAGACGCCGCCGGTGCGCGGGATCAGCGCGACCTCGCCGAGATCCTGGCCGAAGGTCGAGAGCAGTTCCTGGCCGAGCCACGCGGCGCGCAGCATCCACTGGCACATCGAGCAATAGGTGATGGCGATGCGCGGGGCGGGCTTTGCTGGGGTTTCGGTCATGACGATCTGCCTTCAGGAATGATGCTGCGCCTTCGAAACCATGGTTCTCCGCGTCAGGCAAGCATTCTGCGGCATGACGGATCGGCGCGGGCTGTTCAGCTCGCGATCGCGCTCAGGCTGCGCGAGGGATAGCGCAGCGCCATGTCGAAGGGGTTGAGCCTCGCGCCCAGCGCCTCGGCTTCCGTCTTGAGGATGCTGACGACATTGGCGAGCCGGTCCTCGCGCAGCCGCTCCAGCAGCGTGCCGACGCTGAGCGCTGCGACCGCACGCCCATCCGCGTCGCAGACCGGCACCGCGACGCCGGCCATGCCGGGGATCAGCCCGGTGTTCAGGTTGACCCAGCCCTGGGCGCGGGCCCGGTCGAGCGCATTGCGCAGCGCGGCCTCGTCGAGGAAGCCGCGATCGAGCAGGCGCGGCATGTTGAAGCGGATCACCGCCTCGCGCTCGGCCTCGGGCAGATGTGCCAGCATGGCAAGGCTGCCCTGGCCAAGCCCGAGCGGCACCTTGCCGCCGATGTCGCCGGTGAAGGAGCGGATCGGAAAGGGGCCCTCGATCCGGTCGAGGCAGACCGCGTCATAGCCGTTGCGCACCAGCAGGAAGACGGTGTCGCTCAGCGTCGCCGAGAGCCGCAGCAGCGCCGGCCGCGCCAGGTCGCGCAGGCCACCGGCTTGGCCGGCGCGGGCGGCGAGCACGAAGAACTCCAGGGCCGGCCGATAGCGCTTGCCGCCGGCGACCTGCTCGACGAAGCCCTCCGCCATCAGGTCCCGCAGGGCACGGTGCGCGCTGGGCTGGCCGCAACCGGCGGCGCTGGCGATGTCCTTCAGCCGCATCCCGGCGGCATCGCCCGCCGCGACGATGCGCAGCAGCCGCAAGGCGCGCTGCAGGCTTGATGGGGCATCCGCGGAATCCGGCATGTGTCCTGAAATCAAATGAGTTCGACGCAGAATAAAATTCCATATGAAGAAATTATGTCAATATAAATTCTCCAATGTGAAATCCTTGATTGACGGATTTGTGTCGCCTGCGTCTGCTTGGGTTATCGCAGTTCGGCCTCCGGTTCGATCAGAGCCGGGCGCCCGCATCCGAGGTGCCGATGGGCTTCCTGACGCTGCAATCGCTGAGCAAGGTCTATGGCGAACTCGCCGCCGTGCGCGATGTCGACCTCAGCGTCGCCAAGGGCGAATTCGTCTCGCTGCTCGGACCCTCCGGCTGCGGTAAGACCACGACGCTGCAGATGATCGCCGGCCTCGTCGAACCGACCGGCGGGCGCATCACGCTGGACGGCCGCGACATCACCCACGAAAAACCCAACAGGCGCGGGCTCGGCATCGTCTTCCAGAGCTATGCCCTGTTCCCGCATATGACGGTGGCTGAGAACGTCGCTTTCGGCCTGGAGATGCGCAAAATCGCCCGGCCTGAGCGCGACCGCCGCGTCGCCGAGATGCTCGGCCTGGTCCATCTCGCCGCCTTCGCCGAGCGCTATCCGCGCCAGTTGTCGGGCGGCCAGCGCCAGCGCGTCGCGATCGCGCGTGCGCTGGTGATCGAGCCGCCGGTGCTGCTGCTCGACGAACCCTTGTCGAACCTCGACGCCAAGCTGCGCGAGGAGATGCAATTCGAACTGCGCCGCATCCAGCGCAGCGTCGGCACCACGACGATCATGGTCACGCATGATCAGGCCGAGGCGCTCTCGATCAGCGACCGCGTCGTGGTGATGGAGCAGGGCCGCATGACGCAGGTCGATGCGCCCTACAAGCTCTATGAGCGGCCGGCGACGGCCTTCATTTCGTCCTTCGTCGGCAAGATGAACCGGATCGAGGGCGTCTGGCAGGGCGGCCGCGCCGAGGTCGCCGGCATCGCCTTGCCGAGCGAGCAGGCTGCATTCCCTGACGGGCAGGCGGTCGCGCTGTCGCTGCGGCCCGAAAAAATCGTGCTGGCCGAAGCCGGGCAGGGTATCGTCGACGGACGCATCCTCGCCCGCTTCTTCCTCGGCAGCTACTGGCTCTTCAGCGTCGAGACGCCGGTCGGCGTCATCTCAGTCTCGGTGCCCAATCAGGGCGAGGAACCGCCCGGCGAGGGCGCGCTGGTCTCGCTCGGCTGGGCGCCCGCCAGCCTCAAGGTCGATGCGCCGGCAGGGGCTGCCGCATGAGCGCCACCAGCGAGAGCCTTGGCCCGCCGGCCGGACGCGTCAATCCCACGCCCTGGCTGCTGGTCGGTCCCGGCGCGCTGATCTTTCTCGGGCTGGTGGTGCTGCCGCTGGTCCTGACCGTGATCCTGTCCTTCCACGTCTATGACCACACCACCGGCATCAAGAACGAGTTCACGCTGGCCCACTACATCGCGGTGTTCTCGGACGACTACTATCTCGGCACCTTCTGGCGCACGCTGCGGCTCGCCTTCCTCACCACGCTGATCTGCGCGGTCATCGGCGCTCCGGAGGCCTATATCCTGTCGCGGATGCGCGATCCCTGGCGCTCGGTCTTCCTGCTGGTGATCATCGGCCCGCTACTGGTCTCGGTGGTGGTGCGCGCTTTCGGCTGGAGCATGCTGCTTGGCTCCACCGGGCTGGTGAACCAGACGCTGCAGGCGCTGGGCTTCGGCACGGCGCGGCTGCTCTATACCGAGACTGCGATCGTGATCGCTCTCGTCCACGTCATGCTGCCCTTCATGGTCATTCCGGTCTGGACCGCGCTGCAGAAGCTCGATCCGATGGTCGAGGCGGCAGCCCTGACGCTGGGCGCCTCGCATTTCACGGCGCTGCGCCGCGTGGTGATGCCGCAGGTTTCGCTGGGGATGCTCTCGGGCAGCCTGATCGTCTTCGGCCTCTCGGCCAGCGCCTTCGCCATTCCCGGCCTGCTCGGCGGCCGCCGGCTCAAGATGGCCGCGACGCTGGTCTATGACGAATACATGCATGAGCTGAACTGGCCGCTCGGCGCCGCCATCGCCATCATCGTGCTCGCCGCCAACCTCGCCATCATGCTGGGCTATAACCGCATGGTCGAGGCGCGCGCCCGCCGGACTCTGGGTTGAGGACGGCGCTATGCAAAAGAACGGCCCCATCGCGCTCGTCTTTCACAGCCTCGTCGTCGCCTTCGTACTGGCGCCGCTGGTGGTGATCTGCCTCGTCGCCTTCACGCCCGAGAACACGCTGTCGATCCCGACGACCTCGTTCTCCCTGCGCTGGTTTCGCGAGATCTTCATCCATCCCGATTTCGTCGCGTCCTTCGTCAACAGCCTCTGGTTGGCGACGCTGTCGGCGACGATCTCGGTCGCGCTCGCGGTGCCCGCCGCGCTCGCCATCAACCGCTACGAGTTTCCCGGCAGGGGCACGCTCAACGCGCTGTTCCTGTCGCCGCTGATCATTCCCCATCTCGTGCTTGGCGTCGCCTTCCTGCGCCTGTTCGCGCTGGTCGGCGCGGCCGGCTCCTTCGCTTGGCTGGTCGCGACCCATGTCATCGTCATCACGCCTTATGTGCTGCGGCTGGTGATGGCGGCCTTCACCGGCCTCGATCGCAGCGCCGAGCAGGCGGCGATGACGCTGGGCGCCTCGCACTGGACGGTGTTTCGCCGCGTCACGGCGCCGATGATCCTGCCCGGTATCACCGGCGGCTGGCTGCTCGCCTTCATCAATTCCTTCGACGAGCTGACGATGTCGATCTTCGTGACCTCGCCGCAGACCGTGACGCTGCCGGTGCGGATGTACATGTACGCCACGGAATCGATCGATCCGATGATGGCGGCGGTCTCCGCCCTGATGATCGCGCTGACCGCCGGCGCAATGCTGATCCTCGACCGCGCCTTCGGCCTCGACAAGATCCTCGTCGGGCAGAAGTGAGGGCGAACGCCATGCCACTGCTTCATCGCATCGCCCGTAAACGCCACGCGACGATCGCCTTCACGCTCGACGGCGAGCCGCGCCAGGGCAGGGCGGGCGACACGCTGCTGACCGCGATCCTGAGCAACGCCAACGCCGTCCGGACCAGCGAGTTCTCCGGCCAGCCGCGCGCCGGCTTCTGTCAGATGGGCGCCTGCCAGGATTGCTGGGTGACGCTTTCGCATGGCGAGCGCCTGCGCGCTTGCTCCACGCCACTGGTGGCGGGCATGAACATCGTCACGCGACCGGGGCGGACGCCATGAGCGGGCGTGCACAGCCCCTGGTCGTCGGTGCCGGGCCGGCCGGCATCCGTGCCGCGCAGGCGCTCGTCGCTGCCGGCTTGCGGCCCCTCATCGTCGACGAGGCTCCTTCCTGCGGCGGCCAGATCTATCGCCAGCGTCTCGTCCCGGATGAGCGCAGCGAGACGGCGCTCTATGGTTCGGAAGCCGGCAAGGCGCAGGCGCTGCATCGCGACTTTTCAGGCTTGGCCGGCCATCTCGACTACTGGCCCCAAGCGCTGCTCTGGAACCTGCGCGAAGGTGTGGCCGACATCGCGGTCGCCGGCGAAAGCCGCCGCGTCGCTTATGATGGCTTGATCCTGGCGACAGGCGCGACCGACCGCATTCTGCCGCTTCCCGGCTGGACGCTGCCCGGCGTTTTCACGCTCGGCGGCGCGCAGGTCGCGCTGAAAGCGCAGGGCTGCGCCATCGGCAGCCGCGTCGTCTTCGTCGGTACGGGGCCGCTGCTTTATCTCGTCGCCTGGCAATACATGAAGGCCGGCGTCGAGGTCGCGGCCGTGCTCGATGCGGCGCCCTTCTCGGCCAAATTCGCCATGCTGCGCGGCCTGTCGCTGTTTCCGGCCGTCGTTCTCCGGGGCATGCGCTTCGTCGCCGAACTGCGCCTGCGCGGCGTCGCCATCCATTCCGGCGTCGAGGACGTCCGGTTCGAGGGCGAGGATGCGGTCTCTGGCGTCGCCTGGACGCAAGCTGGCCGCGCGCACCGCATTGCCTGCGATGGCGTCGGCTACGGGCTGGCTTTGCGCTCGGAGACGCAAGCGGCCGACCTTGCCGGCTGCGCCTTCCGCTTCGACCAGCGCGACCGCACCTGGCTGCCGCAGCGCGACGCCACCGGGCGCAGCAGCGTTCCGCACGTTTATCTCGCCGGAGACGGCGCCGGCATTGCTGGCGCCGACGCGGCCGAGCGGGCGGGGGAACGCGCCGCGCTGGCGCTCTGCGAGGATCGGCGTCTGCCGTACTCGCTGGAACGCGCCGCCGTGCTGGAAGCCGAACTCAGCCGGATCGACCGTTTCCGCGATGTGCTGGAGGCCGCGTTCCCCTTCCCGGCGCATTGGGCCGCGGGCCTCGCCGACGACACGTTGCTTTGCCGCTGCGAGGAGATCCGCACTGGCGAAGCCCGCGACGCCATCGAGCGCTTCGACATCGTCGAGATCAACCGGCTGAAGGCTGTCAGCCGCGTCGGCATGGGCCGCTGCCAGGGCCGCATCTGCGCTGGCGCGGCGGCGGAGCTGCTGGCGGCGCAGACCGGTCGCAGCCTCGACAGCGTCGGGCGGTTGCGCGCCCAGGCGCCGCTCAAGCCGGTGCCGCTGGTGCTGACGCCGGTCGGGGCCGAAACGGAGGCCGTGGAGTGAGCGTCCGCCTCGATGTCGATGTCGCGATCATCGGCGGCGGCCTCGTCGGCGCCTCGGCTGCCCTCGCCTTGCGCGGCATGGGCCTGAGCGTCGCGCTTCTCGACAAGGGCTTCTGTGGCGCGCAGGCGAGCGGCGTCAATTATGGCGGCGTGCGCCGGCAGGGTCGGCCGCGCGAGCAATTGCCGCTGTCGCAGCGCGCCCATGCGATCTGGCCGCGTCTCAAGGCCCTGATCGGCATCGACGGCGAGTTCCTGCGCTCGGGCCATCTCAAGCTCGCGCGCGGCGAGGCCGACATGGCGGCGCTCGAAGCCTATGCGGCCGGCGTCGCTGACCAGGGCCTCGACCTCGAGCTCATCGGTCACAACGATCTGCGCGAGCGCTATCCCTGGATAGAAGGCGACATTACCGGCGCCTCGCTCTGCGCCGGAGACGGCCACGCCAATCCGCGCCTCGTGGCGGCGGGCTTCGCCAGCGCCGCACGCCGGGCCGGCGCCCATGTGCTGGAGAACACGCCGGTGACATCAGCGACCCGCAACGGCACGGGCTTCGCGCTGGAGGCGGGCGACGGGCTGAAGATCCGGGCCGGCGCGCTGATCAACAGCGCGGGCGCCTGGGCCGGCCCCTTCGCGGAGAGCTTCGGTGAGCCGGTCCCGATCAGCCGCATCTACCCCTCGATGGTGGTGACGGAGCCACTCGCCCCGATCATGACCGTCAACACCGGCATGGAGGGCGCCGGCATCTATGCCCGCCAGGTCGGCCGTGGGAACTGCCTCGTCGGCGGCGAGCGCGGCCTGCCGCTGGCTGATGTGGATTTCGCCCGGCCGACCGGCGCAGGCGCGCTGGCCATCATGAACAAGGCGGCTGCGCTGTTCCCGGCGCTGCGCCATGCCCAGGCGATCCGCTTCTGGACCGGCACCGAGGCGGCGATGCCCGACCACAACCCGGTGATCGGTCCGAGCGGCACGACGCCCGGCCTGTTCCACGCCTTCGGCTTTACCGGAGCCGGATTTCAGATCGCGCCGGGCGTCGGCGAGGTCCTGGCCGAACTCATCCGCGACGGCGCCACCACCACGCCGATCGAGGCCTTCTCGATCGGCCGTTTCAACACGCCTTCTTCAACCAGCGACCGCATAGCCGACGGCTCGGGTGCGGGGCGCGTTTCAGAGCCGCAGAACAGGGGAGTTCTCACATGATCCATCGTCGCACCGCGCTTGGCGCCGCCGTCGCCACTCTGGCGCTCGTCGCCGGGACATCGGCCTTCGCCCAGACCAAGACGCTTTATGTCGGCATGAACGGCGGCAACTTCGAGAAGACCTTCACGCAAGGCGTCTTCCCGGAGTTCGAAAAGGCCAACAACGTCAAGGTCGTCGTCGTTCCCGGCACTTCGTCGGACATTCTCGCCAAGGCGACCGCGGCCAAGGACAAGCCGCAGATGCATGTCATGTTCCTCGATGACGGCGTCATGGTCCGCGCCGTCGGCGCCGGCCTCTGCGAGAAGCTGAAGGACGGTCCCGAACTCGGCGAACTCGACAAGGGCGCCCGCATGAAGGGCGACATGGCTGTCGGCATCGACATGGGGATGACCGGACTGGCCTATAACAAGAAGATGTTCGACGAGAAGGGCTGGGCCGCGCCGACCTCCTGGATGGACCTGGCCGATCCCAAGTTCAAGGACAAGGTCGTGTTCCAGTCGGCCTCGGCCTCGTCCTTCGGCCTGCACGCCTTCCTGATGTTCAACCGCATCCAGGGCGGCACCGAGGCCAATGTCGAGCCGGGCTTCGGCAAATTCCGTGACACCATCGGCAAGAACGTCATCGAGTTCATTCCGAACTCGGCCAAGATCTCGGAGATGGTCCAGACCGGCGAGGCTGCGATCTTCCCGCTGACCCCGACCGGCGTCTCGAACCTGAAGGAGAAGGGCATCCCGGTCGAATACGCCCAGCCCAAGGAAGGCTCGGTCGTGCTGATGGTGGCGCAATGCGTCATCGCCAACAACTCCGAGCCCGAACTAGCGCAGAAGCTCGCCGCCTATCTGCTCTCGGCCGAGGCGCAATCGAAGGCGCTCGCCACCGGCAACATCGTGCCCTCGAACACCAAGTCGAAGGCGACCACGCCCGAGGCCGAAAAGAAGCTCGAGACCTTCCACGGCTTCATGAAGACCGCCGTGGTGCTGGACTGGGACGCGATCAACGCCAAGCGCCCGGAATGGAACAGCCGCTGGAACAAGATGATCGAGCGGTAGTTCCGGAAAACACACGAAACACGCCGTCATCCTGGGCGACCGACGGTCGACCCGGGATCCATCGGAGGGCTCAGCGCTCTACGATGGATCCCGGGACTTCGCTTCGCGAAGCCCAGGATGACGGCGTTTCATTTGTCGGCGGGCCGTCTCACGCCGCTTCGGCCATATGCGCTGGCTCCGCCACCGCGCCGTGCTGCTTCAGCGGCTTGTTGCCGGTGAGCTTGCGCATCAGCACGTAGAACACCGGCGTCAGGAAGATGCCGAAGGCGGTGACGCCGATCATGCCGGCAAACACCGCCACGCCCATCGCATGACGCATCTCGGCGCCGGCGCCGGTCGAGGTGACCAGCGGCACCACGCCCATGATGAAAGCGAGCGACGTCATCAGGATCGGCCGCAGCCGCAGGCGGCTGGCCTCGATCGCGGCCGCGACCGGCGTCCTGCCCTCGAATTCGAGCTCGCGCGCGAATTCGACGATCAGGATCGCATTCTTCGCCGACAAGCCGACCAGAACCACCAGACCGATCTGGGTGAAGACGTTGTTGTCGCCACCGGTCCACCAGACGCCGGCCATGGCTGCGAGCAAGCCCATCGGGATGATCATGATGATCGCGATCGGCAGAGTCAGGCTCTCATACTGGGCAGCCAGCACCAGGAAGACGAGCAGGATGGCGATCGGGAACACCAGCAGCGCGGAGTTGCCGGCAAGGATCTCCTGATAGGTCAGCTCGGTCCATTCGAAGA
Source organism: Allobosea sp. P2_B12 (assembly GCF_056404835.1). Lineage (NCBI taxonomy): Bacteria > Pseudomonadati > Pseudomonadota > Alphaproteobacteria > Hyphomicrobiales > Alloboseaceae > Allobosea > Allobosea sp. P2_B12. The sequence continues at coordinate 131,019 of NZ_JBFUDG010000006.1, forward strand.
CAAAGCCGCGCGGCAGGGTCTCTGCTGCGATGCGCGTCACGGCGTCCTGCGCCTGCCCCGAGGAATAGCCGGGGGCAGGGCCGGCATTGATGTCGGCACTGAGGAAGCCGTTGTAACGCATCGCCCGTTCGGGGCCGGAATCGCTGCGCACGTTGAGCACGGCCGAGAGCGGCACCATCTCGCCGGAGGTCGAGCGGACCTTCAGCTTGCCGATGTCCTCCTGATAGGCGCGGAAGGGCGCATCGGCCTGGACGCGCACCGTGTAGGTGCGGCCGAACTTGTTGAAGTCGTTGACATAGGACGAGCCGAGATAGATCTGCAGCGTCTCGAAGACGTCGGTGACGGGGACGCCGAGCTGGCGCGCCTTGGTGCGGTCGATATCGGCATAGAGCTGCGGCACGTTGACCTGGAAGCTCGAGAACATACCGGTGATCTCGGGCGCGGTCGCGGCCTTCGCCATGAAGGCCTTGGTCGCCTCGTCGAGCGCCTTGTAGCCGAGTCCGGCGCGGTCCTCGATCTGCAGCTTGAAGCCGCCGATCGTGCCCAGCCCCTGCACGGGCGGCGGCGGGAACATCGCGATGAACGCGTCCTTGATGCCGGCGAACTCCTTGTTGAGCTGCATGGCGACGGCGTTGCCGGAGAGCGAGGGGTCCTTGCGCTGGTCGAAGGGCTTCAGGCCCACGAAGACGATGCCGGCATTCGACGAGTTGGTGAAGCCGTTGATCGACAGGCCGGGGAAGGAGATCGCGTTCTCGACGCCGGGATGCTTCAGCGCGATCTCGTCCATGCGACGGATCACGTCCTCGGTCCGGTCCAGCGTTGCGGCATCGGGCAGTTGCGCGAAGCCGACGAGATACTGCTTGTCCTGGCCCGGCACGAAGCCTGACGGCACGGTGCGAAACAGCACGCCGGTCAGGGCGACGAGGCCGACATAGACCACCATCATCACCGTCTTGCGGCCGAGGATGCGGCGCACGCCGCTGCCATAGGCCTCCGACGAGCGATTGAAGAAGCGGTTGAAGCCGCGGAAGAACCAGCCGAACACGCGGTCCATGAAGCGCGTCAGCGTGTCTTTGGGGGCGTGGTGGCCCTTCAGCAGCAGCGCCGCGAGTGCCGGCGACAGCGTCAGCGAGTTGACCGCCGAGATCACCGTCGAGATCGCGATGGTCAGTGCGAACTGCCGGTAGAACTGGCCGGTCAGGCCCGAGATGAAGGCGAGCGGCACGAACACCGCGACGAGCACGAGCGCGATCGCGATGATCGGGCCGGAGACCTCGCGCATCGCCTTGTAGGTCGCCTCGCGCGGCTCCAGCCCGTGCTCGATGTTGCGCTCGACATTCTCCACCACGACGATCGCGTCGTCGACGACGATGCCGATCGCCAGCACGAGGCCAAACAGCGAGAGCGCGTTGATCGAGAATCCGAACAGATACATCACGGCGAAGGTGCCGACGACCGAGACCGGCACGGCCACAAGCGGGATGATCGAGGCCCGCCAGGTCTGCAGGAAGACGATGACGACGAGCACGACGAGCGCGATCGCCTCGAGCAGAGTCGTGATTACGGCCTTGATCGAGGCGCGCACGAACTGGGTGGTGTCGTAGACGATCGAGTAGTCCACGCCTTCGGGCATGTTCTGCTTGATTTCGCGCATCACCGCCTGGACCTGGTCGGCGATGGCGATCGCGTTCGAGTTGGGCGCCTGGAAGACCGGTACGGCGACGGCCGACTTGCCGTTGAGCAGAGAGCGCAGCGCGTATTCGGCGGCGCCCAGCTCGATGCGGGCGATGTCCTTGAGGCGGATCACGGCGCCGCTGGCGACGGTCTTGACGATGATGTCGCCGAATTCCTCCTCGTTCGCGAGACGGCCCTGAGCGTTCACAGAGAGCTGCAGATCGAGCCCCGGGCCGCTTGGCGAGGCGCCGATCACGCCGGCCGCGGCCTGGACGTTCTGGGCCCGGATCTCGCGCACGATGTCGGAAGGAGAGAGGCCGTGCTCGGCGACCTTCTGCGGATCGAGCCAGACCCGCATCGAATAGTCGCCCGAGCCGAAGAGCTGGACCTGGCCGACGCCGTCGATGCGGGCCAGCCGGTCCTTGACGTTGAGGACGGCGTAGTTGCGCAGATAGGTCATGTCATAGCGGCCGTTCGGCGAGGTGATGTGCACCACCATCGTCAGGTCCGGCGAGCTCTTGATGGTGGTGACGCCGAGCCGGCGCACCTCCTCGGGCAGGCGCGGTTCCGCCTGGCTGACCCGGTTCTGGACGAGCTGCTGGGCTTTGTCCGGGTCGGTGCCGAGCTTGAAGGTGACGTTCAGCGTCATCACGCCGTCGGTCGTCGCCTGGCTCGACATGTAGAGCATGCCCTCGACGCCGTTGATCTGCTCCTCGATCGGCGTCGCCACGGTTTCGGCGATGACGCGCGGATTGGCGCCGGGATATTGCGCGCGCACCACGACGGTCGGCGGCACGACCTCGGGATATTCCGAGATCGGCAGGATGCGCAGCGAGATCAGCCCGGCGAGGAAGATCAGGACGGAGAGGACGCCGGCAAAGATCGGCCGGTCGATGAAGAATTTGGACAGGTTCATGGCACGCCCCCCTTTGGAGCGGATGTGAATTCATAAAGCACGCGTCATCCCGGACGCAGCGAAGCGGAGATCCGGGATCCATGCCGGAGCCGTTCCGGAATGGATCCCGGGTCTCCCTCCGGTCGCTCGGGATGACGCCGAGGGTTTTGGGACAGTCAGCGCTGGGCGATCTCGGTCTTGGCGGAGCCGCGCTTCAGTTCGATCTTCTCGGCCATCGGCACCGACTCCGGCGCGACGCTTGCGCCAGGGCGGATGCGCTGCAGGCCGTTGACGACGATGCGCTCGCCGGCCTTGAGGCCGGAAACGACGACGCGCAGCCCCTCATGCGTGGTGCCGAGCGTCACCTCGCGCCAGAGCGCCTTGTTGTCGTCTCCGACCACGAAGACGAATTTCTTGTTCTGGTCCGTGCCAACGGCCCGCTCATTGATCACGAGGCCCTGCTCGGCCCGCGCCTGGCCCATCTGCACGCGCACGAACTGGCCCGGCAGCAGCTTGCCGTCTGGGTTGTCGAGCAGCGCCCGCACCCGCACCGTGCCGCTTGCCGCATCGACGCCGTTGTCGACGAAATGCAGCTTGCCGGTGAAGTTCGCGGCCTCCGACGTCGCGGTCGCAAGCCGGACCGGGATGCGCTCCAGCGCGCGCTCGCTGCCTGGCAGGCTGGCGAGGGCATCCAGCACCGTGCGTTCGTCGGCGTCGAACGAGGCATAGACCGGATCGACCGAGACCAGCGTCGTCAACAGCGGAGCCGAGGCGCCGGCCGTGACGAGGTTGCCGACGGTGATGCCGAGCCGCCCGGTGCGCCCGCTGATCGGCGCGCGGATCTGGGTGTAGTCGAGGTTGAGCCGCGCCGTCTGCTGCGTCGCCTGGGCGGCGCGCAGATTGGCCTGCGCCTCGCGCAGCGCGTTGTAGCGGGTGTCGAGCTCGCGCTGGGAGAGGTTGCGGCTCGCCATCAGCTGCTGGCCGCGCTCGTTCTCGCCGACGGCGAGCGCGACGCGCGCCTCGGCGGCCAGGACCTGGGCCTGCGCCCGCTCGAACTCGGCGAGATAGGGCGCCTGGTCGATGCTGACCAGCAAATCGCCCTGCTTGACCAGCCCGCCCTCGCGGAAATGCACGGCCTCGACCACGCCCGACACGCGCGAGCGCAGCTCGACGCGTTCGATCGCTTCGAGCCGGCCGGAGAATTCGGCCCAGTTGACGATGTCGCGCTGCTCGACGGTCGCAACCGAGACCGGGGTCGCCGGCGGTGCGGCAGGCGCAGCCGCCGGGGTGTCGCCCTGGGCGTGTCCGCCGAACAGGTTGAAGGCGAGGGCGAGAGTGGCGAGCGAGGCGCCGGCGGCGAGTCCGCCGCCCAGCAGGCCACGACGATGCGTTCCCTGAAACATGGGGTCAGTCCTTGGATGAGAGAAAAATATGAAGGCGACAGGCGCGGTATGGGGCGCCTAGGGAGGTGCGGTCAGGGCGTAGAAGTCACTCACATGGTGGCAGGCCATACAAAGGCAGGAGCCGTTCTGCGGCGCGCCGGCGTAAGCCGCCGGCCATTGCGTCGGGCCAGTCTGCACATGGTGGCGCACGCTCACACCCGCTTTCTGCAGGCGTGCCGCGTAGGCCGCGGCCTCGTCGCGCATCGGGTCGTCCCCCGCGCTGATCAGCAGGGCCGGCGGCAGGCCGGCGAGCCTGGAAGCATTGAGCGGGGCGGCATAGGGGTGGGCAGCCTTGTCGGGCGTGCCGAGATAATCGGCCCAGCCATCGGCCCAGTGGCAGCCGACCGGGCCTGCGTCGGCGGAGCGCAGCGAATAGGTGCCCAGGCACGCATCCAGCATCGGCGAGAGCAGGATCTGGCCGGCCAGCGCCGGTCCGCGCCGGTCACGACTCATCAGGGCGAGCGCGGCGGCGAGATTGCCGCCCGCCTCTTCGCCCGCGACATAGAGCGGCGCCTGCTTGGCGGCCCAGCGGGCGCGCATCTTGCCGATGGCGACGAGCGCCCCATATGTCGCCTCCAGCGCTTCGGGAAAGCGATGCGCGGGCGCCAGCGGATAGTCGAGCGAGATCACGACCGCGCCAGCCTCGGCCAGCATCGTCGCGACCGCCTCGCCCTCCACCAGCGAGCCGCCGGTAAACGAGCCGCCATGCAGATGCACGACGATCCCGGCGTCAGCTGCGATCTCGGCGGGCGCATAGAGCCTGGCCGCCAGCGACGCCGGGCCGGCCACGATCGTCTCCTGCCGCCAGAAGACGGCGCGGGGGTTACGATAGGGCTGGATCGACGTGGCGAGCATGGGCGCGGCCTGTGGTGTTGCGATGCAGCACGATTTAAGTGATACTCATGGAGCAATAAATGGCTCTTTCGCTCATTCATTATTTCCTCAGAGAAATAATCACGGCGTGGCGCTAGGCCCGATCGGAGGGTTCGAATGGATCAGCTCAGCGCCATGCGCGCCTTCGTCCGGGTCGTCGAGGCCGGCACCTTCACCCGCGCCGCGGACCTGCTCGACGTTCCCAAGCCGACGATCACCAAGCAGATCCAACAGCTCGAGGGGCATCTGCGCGCGAAACTGCTCAACCGCACGACGCGCCGCGTCACCGTGACCATGGACGGCGCCGCCTATTACGAGCGGGCTCTGCGGGTGCTCGGCGAGATCGACGAGCTCGACGCCAGCATGGCGCTGTCGCAGGCACGCCCGAGCGGGCGTTTGCGGGTCGATTGCAGCGCCTCGCTCGCGATGGCGGTGATCATCCCGGCGCTGCCGGCGTTCCATGAGCGCTATCCCGAGATCCAGCTCGATCTCGGCCTGAGCGACCGCCCGGCCGATCTCCTCGCCGAGAATCTCGACTGCGCCGTGCGCGCCGGCGAAATCCAGGACCAGAGCCTGATCGCAAGGCGCATCGGCGAGATGTTCACGATCACCTGCGCCGCCCCCTCCTATCTCGCCCGCCACGGCATGCCCAAGCACCCGAGCGACCTGGAGGATAACCACTCCATCGTCGGCTATCGCATGGCCGGCGGCGCACGGACCTTGCCCTTCATCTATGCCAATGAGCGCGAGACCATCGAGGTCAGGAGCCGCTACATCGTCTCGCTGAACGAGGGCACCGGCTATGTCGCGGCCGCGCTGGCAGGGCTCGGCGTCATCCAGGTCCCGAGCTTCATGGTGCAGGACCACATCAATGCAGGCGAACTCGTGCCGGTCCTGACCAACTGGTGCTCGGCGCCGAAGCCCCTGCACATCGTCTACCCGCCCAACCGCCACCTCTCCAACAAGGTCCGCGTCTTCGTCGACTGGCTGGCCGAGCTTTTCGCCAAGGACGACAAGATCCAGCGCAAATCTAGTTTGAAGCTGCTCGGTGAGGAGGTCTGCGCGGCGGAGTGAGGGAAGGGGCCGTTCCGCGCCCAGAGCGCACCGGCATTGTACGGAACCGCGCCGTCATCCCGGACAAGCCGCGAAGCGGCGCCGATCCGGGATCCATTCCGGAGCATATCCGCGTGAGGTTCCGGAATGGATCCCGGGTCTCCCTGCGGTCGCCCGGGATGATGCCGTGTTTCTGAGCCAGCACGGCATGCCCTAGCCGCCCGATTCAGGTGGATCACTTCCTGGCGACACAGGCCCCGAGGTTCGGCACCGTACCGGCCGGGCAGGTCTTCACGGCGCTGCTGGGTTGCGACATGACTTTGAACGACTCGCAGCAGGCCCCGCGCATGTGATAGCCGCTCGGACAGCCACCCACCGGCTCGATACGATCCTTGCCGTCGCGTGTTGGGCGGCACGCGCTGGCTGCGAGCGCCGCAGGAGCGGGCCACAGGATGGACGCGGCGATCAGGGCGGCAATGATTCGGACCATGACTCCATGATCCCGCATGATGGCTGGCAGGTCCATGGCTCTATGCGCGGCGGAGTGAGGGACGTGCGGCTGTGGCGGCTATTCGCTCGGTTTCCGGTTGGGGCCACAAGCGCCCGTCGCTCGTCCGGATAAGATGCGCCAAAAGCAGACTCTGACACCTCATCCGTAAGCGGAGATTCTGGAAAGACCCACTGCAAACCCGATCGTCGAACCCAAGGTCTCCGATATCGACAACCCCCGAATTGAACGCTACTTCCTCAAGGAGATGTGGTTGGGAATGGCGATGCGCGGAGTGGGGATAAGCGTAGCTGGCACGCTCATCGTGTTGTTCGCCCGCTTCCTCACCGCGGTCCGTGGACGGTGGGACGGGGTCGCGCCGGTCGACGAGCAGCGGATCTACTACGCCAATCACGCCAGCCACGGCGACTTCGTCCTCATCTGGACGGTGCTGCCGCGTCGCATGCGATTTGTGACCCGGCCGGTCGCCGGGAGCGACTACTGGCTCAAGAGCCGCCTCCGGCGCTTCATCGGTTGCGATGTGTTCAAGGCCGTCCTGATCGATCGCGATCGTGCCAGCCGGGCCAACGACCCGATCGGCCAGATGACGGAAGCGCTGGATGCGGGCTCATCACTCATCGTCTTCCCCGAAGGTACGCGCAACACCACCGATGCGCCGCTTCTGCCGTTCAAAAGCGGGCTGTTCCATCTGGCACGGACCCGGCCGAACGTCGTGCTCGTGCCCGTGTGGATCGACAATCTCAACCGCGTCATGCCGAAAGGCGAGATCGTGCCGATCCCGCTGATCTGCACCGTCACCTTCGGCGCTGCCATCCGCCTCACCGATACGGAGGCGAAGCAGGATTTTCTCGCTCGGGCGGAAGCTGCGCTGCTCGCCCTGTCGCCGAAGGCGAGCGCATCATGACGATGCCGCATCCTGACCTGGTGGCCGTGCTCACCTGCCTGCTCGCCGTCCTCGTCCTGGCTTCGGCGATCGGCTATGGGCTTCAGCGCAGGCTGTCGCCCAACGGTTCCAACGCCGTGGTTGAGAACCTGAACGACCGAATCCGCGCCTGGTGGATCATGGTCGTGCTGATGGGGTTGGCATTGATCGGGGGCAAGACCGGCGTGACGCTGCTCTTCGCCTTCTGCTCTTTCGCAGCCTTGCGCGAATTCATCACGCTGACCAACACGCGCCGTGCCGACCATTGGGCACTGGCGGCCGGGTTCTTCGTCGTGCTGCCGGTGCAGTATTATCTGGTCTGGATCGACTGGTACGGTCTCTACTCGATCTTCATCCCGGTCTACGCCTTTCTGCTGATGCCGATCATCGCAGCGTTGCGTGGCGACACGGACCATTATCTCGTGCGCATCGCCGAGGTGCAGTGGGCCCTGATGATCTGCGTCTTCTGCACGTCGCACGTGCCAGCGTTGCTGACCCTGGATATCCCCGGTTTCGAGGGGCGCAACGTGCTCCTGATCGCCTTCCTCGTCATCGTCGTGCAGATCAGCGACGTCCTGCAATATGTCTGGGGCAAGCTTCTGGGTCGCACTAAGATCGCGCCCCGGCTCTCGCCCTCCAAGACGGTCGAGGGCTTTGTCGGGGGAGCGCTCAGTGCCACGGCTGTCGGTGCGGCACTGTCCTGGATGACGCCGTTCACACCGCTGCAGGCCGCGTTCCTCTCGCTGGTCATCGTCCTGATGGGCTTCTTCGGCGGACTCGTCATGTCGGCGATCAAACGCGACCGCGGCGTCAAGGATTGGGGGCACCTGATCGCGGGTCATGGCGGCTTCCTTGACCGGCTGGATTCCGTGGTCTTCTCGGCACCGATCTTCTTTCATCTCGTCCGGTACGGCTGGTCGGCGACATGAGCCTCCAGCTTCAGCGTCTGATGGCAAGCAGCGTCGTCCATGTGGCCTTCGCCTTCCTCGCCATGGGGAGTTGGGCGGCCTTCGCCAACCGCACCCATCCAATGCCGGCCCCCCTCCAGGCAGGGTTGATCCAGGGCGCACTCTCTGCGGCCATCACCTTGCTCCTGAAACGCGGCATCGAGGCGCTGGCCAGACGCTTCTCCGGCCTGACGGCGCTTCTGGCGCCGCCGCTCATTGCAGGGCTCGTCTCGGCCGGGCTGCTAACAACCATCCACACGATCGGCGGCACGCCCGAGATACTCAGGACGATCGCCGTCCCGCTGACGGTCGCGACCAGCTATGCCGCGCTCTACAATGTCTCGCTCTGGCGGAGCAGGAAGGTCTGAGCCTTGGCGCAGGATGACAACAGACGGCCGCTCGCGAGCCGCGATTCAGGCTGGGCCCGTTCCATTGCGCGCCGCCTGAGCACTGCCGCCGTCACGCCGAACCAGATCTCGATGGCGAGTATGGTGATGGCAGCCTGTGCCGGCGCCTGCTTCTGGCTCGCGGGCGGCGCTCATTCCGGGTCGCGCGTCGCACTGTTCCTGGCGGCGGCGCTGTTCTGCCAGTTCAGGCTGCTCTGCAATCTCTTCGATGGCATGGTTGCGATCGAGGGTGGCAAGCAGGCGCCCGACGGACCGTTCTGGAACGAATTTCCCGACCGCATCGCCGATATCTTCATTCTCGTCGGCGCTGGCTACGGAGCTGGCGTGCCGGCGCTGGGATGGGCAGCGGCCGCCTTTGCCGTGCTGACCGCCTATACGCGCGAGCTTGGTCGCGCCTGTGGGCTGCCAGCCGACTTCTCCGGCCCGATGGCCAAGCAGCACCGCATGGCGACGATCACGGCGGCGGCGCTGCTGTCCTTGCTGGAGCCGCTCTGGCGCGGCCAGGACGAGGTTCTCATCGGCGCGCTCTGGCTGATCGCGGCGGGCGCCGCTGTGACAGCCCTCAGGCGGGCCGCGAATATCGTACGCGCATTGCGCGCGCGTTGAACGCCATCCAATTTCGTTAGCTGCGATACTGACTGGAACATCGGTGCGGGCCAGGTCTTCAGCTTGGGATCGTCATCGGTTCTGCGTTGCGTCGAAAGCTGACCCGCCACCTCCTCAACCCTCCTCCCCATACCTCCTCCGCAGATGCGCCTTGAACACGCCTGCATCCAGCGGCCGTCCCGTCGCTTGCGTCAGCAGGTCGTCGGTCTCCAGCAGCGAGCCCCGGCTGTGGACGTTGGTGCGCAGCCAGGACAGAAGCCCGGAGAAATCGCCGCGGCCGATCGCCGGCAGGATGTCGGGGGAGGCGGTGCAGGCGGCCTCGAAGATCTGCGCGGCGGTCATCGCGCCCAGCGTATAGGTCGGGAAATAGCCCCAGCCGCCGCTCGGCCAATGCACGTCCTGCAGGCAGCCGAGCCGGTCGTCGGGCACGGTGACGCCGAGGAGGTCGCGCATGCCGGCGTTCCAGGCAGCGGGTAGTTCAGCGAGCGGCATGGCGTCGGCGATCAGTGCCTTCTCCAGCCGGTAGCGCAGGATCACATGGGCCGGATAGGTCACCTCGTCGGCATCGACGCGGATGAAACCGGGCTCGACCTTGGTGTAGCGCCGCCACAGCGCCTCGGTCTCCCAGGCCGGTCCCGAGCCGCCGAAGGTCTCGCGCATCAGCGGCGCGGCGAAGGCGATGAACTCTTGTGAACGGCAGGCCTGCATCTCGACCAGCAGCGACTGGCTCTCATGCAGGCTCATGCCGCGCGCGGCGCCGACCGGCTGGTTCAGGAAGCCCTGCGGCCGCCCCTGCTCGTAGAGCGCGTGGCCTGTCTCGTGCAGCACGCCCATCAGCGCCTTGGCGAAGTCGCTCTCGTCATAGCGCGTGGTGATGCGCACATCATTGTCGGCCCCGCCGCAGAACGGATGGGTGGAGACGTCGAGCCGGCCGCGCTCGAAATCATAGCCCAGCGCTGCCATCATCCTGAGGCCCAGGGCCCGCTGCTTCTCGATCGCGAAGGGCCCCTCCGGGTCGGCCACCTGCGGGCGCTTGCCCTGCACCGCCAGCACCTCCTGCGTGAAGCCCGGCAGGAAGGCGGCAAGGTCGTCGAACAGCAGGTCGATCTTGGCCGAGCGCCCGCCCGGCTCGTAGTCGTTGAGCAGCGCGTTGTAAGGCGACAGGCCGAGCTTCTCGCCCTTGGCCCGGCCGATCTCGCGCTGGATCGTCAGGACTTCGGCGAGACAGGGCAGCAGCCCGGCGAAATCGGCCTCGGCGCGGGCCTGCCGCCAGCGCATCTCGCAGGCCGAGATCGCCTTGGATGAAGCCTCGACCAGATCGGCGGGCAGGGCGGTCTCGACCGTCCAGAGCCGGCGGATCTCGCGCAGATTGGCGCGCTCCCAGGGGCCGAGGTCATTGTCGGCATCGGCATCCGCCAGCCAGTCGCCGATGCGTTCGTCCGTGATCATGCCGTGATGCATCACCCGCAGCAGGGCCATGCTCTCGGCCCGCGTGCCGGCCGCACCCTTGGGCATCATCACGTCGCTGTCCCATTGCAGGATGCCGACTGCATTGCCGAGCGCGGCCGTGCGGCCGAAATGGGCGGAGAGGTCGGAATAGGCAGTCATGCGAAACGGCTCCGGTTTGTCTCAGCCGCCGGCCCAGAGTGTCACGAGCCAGCTTGCGATGGGGAAGCTCAGTGCCGCGAGCGCGGTCGAGGCGACGATGGCGAGCGCAATGACGCGCGCATCGCCTCCGGCGCGTTCGGCGAGCACGAACACATTGGCGGCGATCGGCAGCGCCGAATAGAGCACGCCGGCCTTCACCCAGAAAGGGTCGAGCCTGAGCACATAGGCCATGACCACGAACACGATCAGCGGATGCAGGATCAGCTTGCCGGCGACCAGCGGCAGCACGGCTCTGATCGGCCAGGCGCCACCGCTCCACTGCCGCGTGGCCAGGCCCAGCGCGAAGATGCCCGCGGGCGCCGCAGCCGGTCCGAGAAAGCCGAGGAAGCGATCGATCGGGTCAGGTATTGCGATCTGCGCCAGCGAAAGCCCGACGCCGCCCAGAATCGACAGCATGAACGGGTTGATCAGGGTGCCGCGCACGAGCTTCCAGGCGCTGGCCGAGAACGAGCCATCGCCTCGCCCGGCCTCAAGCAGCCCATAGGCGAAGGGCAGCACCACGGCGCCGTCGATGATCAAGCCGATGGCGATCGGCCCCGCCGCCGCGTCGCCGAGAAAGGCCAGCATCAATGGCACGCCGAGGAAGGTGAAATTACCGGCGACGACGGCCTGTCCGCGCGAAACCGCGTCGAGATAGGGCACGCGCAGCACCTTTTGCGCGATCGCGAGCCCAACCAGCAGGATTATGACGGCGATCGCCGAGAGCGCGCCGAAGAACACCATGTTCCAGACTTCGGCCAGCGGCTGCCGCGCGACCACGCGCAGGATCATCGCCGGCGCCGCCACGAAGAAGGCGAAGACGTTGAGGATGCGGATGGCCTCGGGGCCGAGCCCCATCCGCCCCGACATCAGCGCGCCGAAGGCGATCACCGCGAAGAACGGCGTCGAAGTCGCAAGGAACTGGAGCATGATGTGGCAGGTGCCAGCAGGCGGGCTGTGGCCTTAGCTGAACAGCTCCTTGTACTGCCGCGGCTGCGAGCGCAGGAACTGCGGCGCCGCCTTGACGCGGGCGCCGAGCTGCGCCGCAGCATGCCAGGGCCAGCGCGGATCGAACAGGATGCCGCGCGCGATCCCGACCATATCGGCATCGCCCGTGCCGATGATCGCCTCGGCCTGGTCGGCCTCGGTGATCAGCCCAACCGCGATGGTCGGCAGGCCGGTCGCCTGCTTGACAGCGCGCGCCAGCGGCACCTGGTAGTTCGGGCCGAGCGGAATCTGCTGCGCGGTCGAGTTGCCGCCGCTGGAGACATGGATGAAATCGGCGCCGCGCGCCTTGAGTTCGCCGGCGAAGACGAGGGTCTGCTCGATGTCCCAGCCGCCCGCGACCCAGTCCGTGCCCGAGACCCGCATGCCCACCGGATAGCCCGCCGGCACCGCCGCCTTCACCGCCGCGAACACCGCGAGCGGGAAACGCATCCGGTTCTCCAGCGAGCCGCCATAGGCATCCGTGCGGCGGTTCGAGAGCGGCGACAGGAACTGGTGCAGCAGATAGCCATGGGCGCCGTGCAGCTCGATCATATCGAGCCCGAGCCGGACGCTGCGCTTGGCCGCCGCGGCGAAGGCCTCTACCAGTCGTGCGAGGTCGTCGGTCGAGAGCTCCTGCGGAGGGCGCGGATAGCTTTCGAAACCGGCGGAGGAGGGGCCGAACACCTCCCAGCCGCCCTGGTCGATGCCGAGCTGTCCACCGCCCTTCCAGGGCTGGTCGACCGAGGCCTTGCGCCCGGCATGAGCGAGCTGGACGCCGATCGGCATGTCCGACCATTTCCGCACCGACTTGAGAACACCGGCGAGCGCCGCCTCGTTCTCGTCCGACCAGAGGCCGACATCCTGCGGGCTGATCCGCCCGGCCGGCTCGACTGCCGTCGCCTCGATGATCAAGAGCCCGGCGCCGGACAGCGCCAGATTGCCGAGATGGATGGTGTGCCAGTCACTGACATTGCCGTCTTCAGCCGAATACTGGCACATCGGCGCGATGACGATGCGGTTGGCGAGCGTGAGGCCGCCGATCTGGAAGGGGCTGAAAAGCTGGCTCATCGTCTGTCTCCTGATGCGGCCACCGATATAGGCGACGCGACCCGCAACGGCCAACACCCTCTCATATCATCGCGTGATTGTGCAGTTGCGAGACGGACCCATATTCGCCGCAATCCGATGAATGATAAGCTTGCTTATCATATGGACGCTTTTTCATAGGGGCCCGGCCCATGCAACGCCCGCTGCGGCGCGAACTGACCTTCCAGCTGGTCGAGACGGCGCGTCTCCTGCGCACTCATGTCGACCAGCGGGCGCGCGAACATGGCACCACGCGGGCGCAGTGGGGGATCCTCGGCCGGTTGCGCCGCCAGGAGGGTCTCAACCAGGTCTCGCTGGCCGAGCAGCTCGACATGCAGCCGATCTCCGTCGCCCGCCTGATCGATCGTCTCGAAGACCAGAAGCTCGTCGAGCGCCGGCCCGATCCACGCGACCGCCGCGCCCATCTCCTGCATCTGACGCCGGAGGGGCGCACGCTGGTCGATGGTCTCGACGACCTGCGCAACGAGATCGCCACGGACCTTCTCGGCGAGGTCGAGGAAGACGCGATCCGCACGGTGCTCGACACGCTGGCGACCGTGCGCGACCGCATTCGCAGCCGAAAGCAGGACCGCACGACGCAAGCCGCGGCACCTTTTGCCGACAACCCCGTTTGATACCCGGAGCCCGAGATTGATGAAGCGCAAGAGCGTCCTGACCATCGCCGTTCTGACGGCGGCCGTGATCGCGACCGGGGTCTGGTTCAACACCTCCCGCGGCAGGGTCGAACCCGCCGACCCCGCTCGCTCGGCCCGTGCCGGCCGTGCCGGCGACGGAGCGCCCGTCTCGGTCACGACGGCCGTCGCGACCAGGGAGGATTTCCCGGTCCGCAAGCGCGCCATCGGTTTCGTCGAGACGCCGGCCAGCGTCGTGGTGAAGTCGCGGCTCGACAGCCAGATCATGGCCCAGCATGTCGAGGACGGCCAGTTCGTCAAAAAGGGTGACCTGCTCTTCACGCTGGACGACCGCGACATCAAGGCCCAGATCGACAAGGATGAGGCGGCCATCGCCCGCGACGAGGCCACGCACAAGCGGGCCGAGGCCGATCTCGCGCGCTATCAGCAGCTTCTCGTCAAGAACGCCGGAACCCAGCAATCGGTCGACCAGGCGACGGCCGACGAGCGCTCGGCAGCGGCGACGATCCTCTCCGACAAGGCCACGCTCGAAGCCGACAAGGTCAAGCTCGGCTATACCCGCATCACGGCCCCGATCGACGGCCGCGTCGGCGCGGTGCAGGTGACGCCGGGCAATCTCGTCGGCGCCAACAGTACCGGCACGGGCCTGCTGACCATCACCCAGATGCGGCCGCTGCGGGTCGCCTTCTCGATGCCGGAAAGCGATTTGCCGGTGCTGCGGCGCGCGCTCGCCGCGAGCACGGCCGTGCCCGTCTCCGCCATCGTCGCCGGAGCGCGCGGCACGCCGGCGATGGGCACGCTCAACTTCGTCGATTCCGTCGTCGACAGGGCCTCGGGCACGATCGCGGCGAAGGCCGCATTCCCCAACGCCGATCTCGCGCTCTGGCCGGGCCAATATGTCGATGTCGAGATCGCTGCCGACACGCTGACGGGCACGACGATCATCCCCACCGTCGCGGTCCAGACCGGCCAGAAGGGCCCTTACGTCTATGTCGTGAAGCCTGACGAGACGGTTGAGCTGCGCCAGGTCGAGGTCGCGCTGAGCGATGGCGGGCGCACGGCGATCGCAAGCGGCGTCGCGCCCGGCGATCGCGTCGTCACCGATGGCCAGATGCGGCTGAAGCAGGGCACGCATATCCGCGACAAGAGCCCCGGCGCCAAGGCCCAGCCGGCGCAGGACGTACCGGTCGCCAGCGGAGAACGCTCATGAACATCTCCGGCTTCTGCATCCGCCACCCGGTGGCGACGATCCTGATGTCGGCCTCGCTCGTGCTGGCCGGCTCCTTCGCCTATCGCTTCCTGCCGGTGGCGGCGCTGCCGCGCGCCGAATTCCCGGTCGTCAACGTCTCGGCGCAACTGCCCGGCGCCTCGCCCGACACGATGGCGACCTCGGTCGCGACGCCTTTGGTCAAGCAGTTCGCCACCATCGCCGGCATCGATTCGATCGCGACCACCAACGCCCAGGGCACGACCTCGATCGCGATCCAGTTCGTGCTGACCCGCAACATCGACGCGGCCGCAGCCGACGTACAGGCCGCGATCGCCCGCGCCCAGCGCCAGCTCCCGCTGGAGATGACGACCCAGCCGAGCTACCGGAAGGTCAACCCGGCCGATGCGCCGATCATCCTGATGGCGCTGAAGAGCGACGTCGTGCCGCTCTCGCAGCTCGACGCCTTCGCGCAGCAGGTGATCTCGCCGGCGCTCTCGACGGTCGACGGCGTGGCGCAGGTGCTGATCTTCGGCAGCCAGAAATATGCGGTGCGCATCCAGATCGATCCGACCGCGCTCGCCGCGCGCGGCATCGGTGTCGACGAATTGCAGGCCGCAATCACCGCGACCAACGCCAACACGCCGGTCGGCACGCTCCAGAACACCAGCCAGCAGCTCACCATCCAGGCCAGGACCCAGCTCGCCGATGCGGCGCAGTTTGCCAAGGTCATCATCGCGACCCGCGAGGGCAAGCCGGTCCGGCTCGGCGACGTCGCCAAGGTCATCGACTCCGTCGAGAATCTGCAGACGGCGAGCACCTTCGACGGCACGCCCTCCGTGGTGCTGGCGGTCCAGCGCCAGCCCGACGCCAACACCGTTCAGGTCGTCGACAAGGTCAAGGCGATGCTGCCGGCCTTTTCCGAGCAGCTGCCGGCGGCCGCTTCGCTTGCGCTGCTGAACGACCGCTCGAGCTCGATCCGCCACGCGGTGGACGATGTGCAGTTCACGCTGCTGCTGACGGTCGCGCTCGTCGTCATGGTGATCTTCGTCTTCCTGCGCCGGGTCGCGGCGACCCTGATCCCGGCGGTCGCCGTGCCGATCTCGATCGTCGCGACGCTGGCAGCGATGTATCTCTTCGGCTTCTCGATCGACAACATCTCGCTTTTAGGCCTGACGCTCTCGGTAGGCCTCGTCGTCGACGACGCCATCGTCATGCTGGAGAACATCGTCCGGCACATGGAGGAGGACGGGCTGTCTGCCTTCGACGCCGCGCTGAAGGGCTCCGCCGAGATCGGCTTCACCATCGTCTCGATCTCGCTGTCGCTGGTGGCGGTGTTCATCCCGGTCCTGCTGATGGGCGGCGTCATCGGGCGCATCTTCAACGAATTCGCCGTGGTGGTGACGGTCTCGATCCTGGCCTCGGCCTTCGTCTCGCTGACGCTGACGCCGATGCTGTGCTCGCGGCTGCTCAGCGGCTATTCGCAGCATCATGAGGAGAACGCCTTCGGCCGGTTCCTCGAACGCGGTTTCGACGCGATCCTGCGCGGCTATGATCGGGGCCTCGTCTTCTGCCTGCGCTTCAAGCCGCTGATGCTGCTGACCTTCTTCGTGACGCTGGCCGCCAGCGTCTGGCTGCTCCAGAGCGCGCCCAAGGGCTTCTTTCCGCAGGAGGATATCGGCCAGCTCCAGGTTTCGACCGAGGCGCGGCAGGACATCTCCTTCGAGGCGATGCAGAAACTCCAGGGCCAGGTGGCGGAGGTCTTCCGCAAGTCGCCCCATGTCGCCCATGTCGCCTCCTCGGTCGGCGGCAGTGGCGGCGGCGCCAGCGGGCTCAACGCCGGCAGGCTCTTCGTCGAACTGAAGCCGCGCGAGCAGCGGCCGGCCCTGCAGCCGGTGCTGGCCTCGCTGCGGCGCGACCTCGCCCAGGTTCCCGGCATCACCGCTTACATGACCCCGGTGCAGAACCTCAACATCGGCGCGCGTGCCTCCAAGAGCCAGTACCAGCTCGTGGTCCAGGGCCTCGACCAGGCCCAGATGAACGAATGGGCCGTGCGCCTGACCGAGGCCATGGCCCAGGATCGCGCCACCTTCGCCGACGTCACCTCCGACCTTCAGAACAACGCGCTGGAGGCGACGCTGGTCGTTGACCGCGACAAGGCGAACTCGCTTGGCATTGGCGCCGACATCCTGCGCTCAACGCTCTATTCCGGCTTCGGCGTCCGGCAGGTCTCGACGATCTATGCGACCGGCGACAACTACAACGTCGTCGTCGAATTCGATCCCAAGGGCGGCTGGGGACCGGAGCGGCTCGACGCGATCCGCGTCCGCGCGGCCAACGGCACGCTGGTGCCGGTTGGAGCCTTCGCCCATGTCGAGCGCACCGCAGGCCAGCTCACGGTCAATCAGCTCGGCCAGCTTCCGGCCGTGACGATCTCTTACAACCTGCCGGCCGGCGTCGCGCTGGGTGCCAGCGTCAACCGCATCAACGCCCTGAAAGCCGAGATCGGCCTGCCGGCCTCGCTCTCGACCACATTCGCCGGCACCGCCAAGACCTTCCAGGATTCGCTCGCCAATCAGGGCCTGCTGATCGCTGGCGCGATCCTGACGATCTATATCGTGCTCGGCATCCTCTATGAGAGCTTCATCCATCCGCTGACGATCCTGACCGGCCTGCCTTCGGCTGCGATCGGCGCGCTCGGAGCGCTCAGGCTCTTCGATCTCGACCTCTCGGTGATCGCGATCATCGGCCTCCTGATGCTGATCGGCATCGTCAAGAAGAACGCGATCATGATGATCGACGTCGCTTTGGTGCTCAAACGCGAGGGCAGGACGCCGGAGCAGGCGATCCATCAGGCCTGCGTGATGCGCTTCCGGCCGATCCTGATGACGACGCTGGCGGCGCTGATGGGCACGCTGCCGATCGCGCTCGGCGCCGGCGCCAGCGCGGAGCTGCGCCAGCCGCTCGGCATCGCCGTCGTCGGCGGCCTGATGATCAGCCAGGTGCTGACGCTGTTCATCACGCCCGTGCTGTTCCTCTACATGGAGAAGCTGAGCCAGGGGCTGGAACGGCTTTTCGCGAAGAGCAGGCCCGCCGCGCCGTCTCATCCCGCGCCGGCGGAGTGAGACGCCGCTTCGGCCTTGCTTAGTCGCCGGCGGGCACGAGCCAGCCGCGATAATGCGTTAGCAGGCCGACGAAAGGCAGTGACAGCTTGATGTCGAAGCGGAAGCGGCCCTGTTCATCGACGAACTCGCGCGCCTCCGAACGGGGCAGCAGGATGCGCGGAACGGGAATGCCGAGACAGCGGGCGCCTGTGACGGGAAGGGCGAGGCCATCCCCGCTCGCCGCGACGCCGAGCCGGAAGCGGACGGGTCCGAACGCTTCCTCGAGCTCACCGCGCCCATCCACCGACAGGCGCGACATGAAGCGTTTCCCGCCGAAATTCCGCGTCCAGAGTTCCGCCTCGCCATCGGCGCCGGTGATGCGCTCGATGGTCACGGTGACAGGCACGTCGCTGCCGGCCGGCGGCAGGCCGATGAACCGCCGGACCAGCCGGGCGAGGGGATGCGTGCCGGCCTCGATGCAGGCGCTGCCACGCCAGACCGGCGGGCCCTCCCCGGCATGGAGGGCCACGAGCGGGGCAGGCAGCGCCGCGAACGCCGCCTCGCCGAGCGCCTGGCGGAAGACGGACACGCCGTGGACCGCGTCTTCCCGACGCGTCGTGATCGCGTAGGGAGCCACCTCCGCCTCGATCTCCGCCAGCGTCAGCGCCCCGGCCGCGGGCCGGGCACCGGGCGCGAGCCGGCCGTCGAGCAGTGCCCGCAGTGCCGCGGCCGCCGGAAGTGTCGGCACATGCGGGCCGTCGCCGCGCTCTGCCAGCAGCGACCAGCAGGCGCGCCGCAATCGGCCCTCGGCATCGAGCCCGCCGACGGCGACCAGCATGCCGCCGCGATCCGAGGTCGGCAGACGTGTGATGCGCCGCGCCGCCAGCAGGGCCGGGATCAGCATATCGAGCTTCCCGATCGCACCGTGACGGCGAAGCCACGCCAGGGCCATGATGCCCCATTGCTCGATCGGAGATTCGAGCCCGGCCCGGAAGGCGACGCGGGAGCGCACCTTCAGCCTCGGCCCGAGCCATTGCGCATCGACTGTTTCAACGGCCGCGACGCGGCGGTTGCCGAGACCGGGCATGGCGATGCGCCGGCTCTCCAGCCAGCCATGCGTGTCCTGAAGCATGCCCTCGCGCCAGATCGGGATCGGCCGGCCAGCATAGGACACGATCGCCGCGATGACCGCTTCCCCAACCTCGCTGCGCCCGCCGGGCGTGATCGCGATATCGATGGTGTCGATGCGCTGCCAGCCCGTCGTGAGGGCGGCCACGGCGGCGGCCGAGAGAGCGGGCGTCGAGCTCGCGCCCGCCAGCGCAACCAGGCCGCGTTCGCGCGCCAGCCCGTCCAGCGCGGCGCCATAGCCGAGGATGTAGTCGCGCGCATCCGCGAGATCGACGACATGCGCGCCGGCCGACAGCGCGGCCCGCGGAACCTCGTAATCGGCACCCTGAAATGGTCCGGAAGCGTCGATCACCAGCCAGGGCGTCAATCTCGCCATCTCTGCAGCCGGATCGCGGCGATGGTCGAAGCCCAGCCCGGAGATCGTCGTCCCGGCAACGGGCACAATCGCGCTCGCCAGCGCGCGGGCCTTAGCCGCGTCGCGCGAGGTGATCAGCAGCTCCAGCCCCGGGATGGCGGCCAGATGGCGCGCCAGCCTCCGGCCGAACACGCCGGTGCCGCCGATCAGCAGGACGCGGCGCGGTGTCACGTTCCGTCCGGCAGGCTGAAGCGGTGGCGCTGCGCCGGGTCGGGCATTTCGCAAGATGTTTTCTGGCCGAACAGCCGGTAGCGGTTGCGCGCCACCCGGTCATAGAGCCAGTCGCGGATCGCGCGCGGCAGCACGAACCCGACCAGCAAGAGCCGCGCCGGTCCGCCGAGATGCCGCAGCAGCGCCAGCACGCCGTCGGATTTCTCCAGCGCTTGGCCGTCCTCGATGAACAGGAAGCTCTCGGGATCGTCCGGATCGATGCCATGCGCCTGCGCCAGCGCGCGGCCCTCGCGCGACTGGATCGCGACGAAGCGGATCGTAGGGTCGCGCTCATGCCGCAGAGTGTAGTGCACACCGCCGGAGCAGAGCACGCAGACGCCGTCATAGAGCCAGACCAGGGCAGGCGGGTTCATCGCTAAGCGCTTGGCTTCAGATAAGGCATCGTCACGCCCTGCTCGGCCATGGTGCTGCGGTTGGCGCCCTGCCGCTTCTTGATCTCAGCGCGGGCGACGGTGCGCAGATGGACCTCGTCGGGCCCGTCGATGAAGCGAAGGGCCCGGCCCCAGCTGTAGATGAAGGCGAGCGGGGTGTCGTTCGAGAGCCCCGCCGCGCCGAAGACCTGCATCGCCCGGTCGGCGATCTTGGTCTGCAGCCGCGTCGCCACGACCTTGATCGACGAGACCTCGGTGCGCGCCGCCTTGTTGCCCTGCGTGTCCATCATCCAGGCAGCGCGCAGGCAGAGCAGCCGCGCCTGGTCGATCTCCATGCGCCCCTCCGCGATCCAGTCCTGCACATTGGCGTAGTCGGCGAGGTTGCGGCTGAAGGCCTTGCGCTGCAGGGCCCGCTCGACCATCAGTTCGAGGGCAACCTCGCATTGCCCGATCGAGCGCATGCAATGATGGATGCGCCCGGGCCCGAGCCGCGCCTGCGCCAGCGCAAAGCCCGCCCCTTCCTCGCCCAGCATATTGGCGGCCGGCACGCGCACGGCGTCGAAATCCGTCTCGGTATGCCCCTCGGGCGAATGATGGTTCAGCAGTGGCAGGTTGCGCATGACCGTGACGCCCTTGGCATCCATCGGCACGATGATCATCGAATGGCGCTTGTGGGGATCGGCATCAGCAGCCAGATTCGACAACCCCATGACGATGCAGAACTTCACATTGGGATGCAGCGCGCCGGTCGTCCACCATTTGCGGCCGGTGACGACATAGTCGTCGCCGTCGCGGACGATCGTGGTCTGCAGGTTTGTCGGGTCCGAGGAGGCGACGCCGGGCTCGGTGATGCCGACGCAGGAGCGGATCTCGCCGTTCATGAGCGGGACCAGCCAGCGCTCGCGCTGCTCCGGCGTCGCGAACATGTGCAGGATTTCCATGTTGCCGGTGTCGGGCGCGTTGCAGTTGAACACCTCCGACGACCAGTAGATCCGCCCCATGATCTCGGCGAGCGGCGCATATTCGAGGTTGGCGAGCCGCGTGCCGGGCTCGTCCGGCTTCAGCGCCGGCAGAAACAGGTTCCACAGCCCTTCCGCCCTGGCCTTGGCCTTTAACCCGTCGATCAGGGCCATCGGATAGCGCCCGGCCTCGACCTCCGCGCGCCAGGCGGCATCGGCTGGCTGGACATGGGCGTCCATGAACGCCTGCAGCCGCGTGCGCAGCTCCTCGACCTTGGCGGAATAGGCGAAATCCATGGGGCTATCCTTCAGTCGCTGCCGTCGATCACGGCCTGCGCACGCAGCGCGAAACTCTCGGCCATCTCGCCGACCGCGACCGCGTTGTCGGCCGCCGCGTTGCCCGTCCTGGCCCGCGCTGCGATGCCGTCGAGGATGACGGCGAAACGCAACAGCGAGAAGGCGAGATGGAAACGTCCCGGCCCATCACCGCGCCCGGCCGCCGCGCAATAGCGTTCGAGATACTCGGCCTGGGTGGGAATGCCGAATGCCTCGCGATCGAGCCCGGCGATGCCGGCATACATCTGCGGCGTCGAATGCCAGGGCAGGCAGGAGAAGGCGGCGTCCGAAAGCGGGTGCCCGAGCGTGGACAATTCCCAGTCGAGCACCGCGATCACGCGCGGCTCAGCCGGCGCGAACATCAGATTGCCGAGCCGGAAATCGCCATGCACGATGGTGGTCTCAGGCGTGTCGTCGAGATGCTGGCCGAGCCAGTCGAAGACGCGATCGACCGCCGCGATCTCATGCGTTTTCGTCTCGCGCCATTGCCGGCCCCAGCGGGCGATCTGGCGGGCGAAGTAATTGCCGGGCTTGCCGAAATCGGTGAGGCCCGCGGCCTGCCAGTCGAAACGGTGCAGCGCGGCCAGCGTCTCGGCCATGGCGAAATACATCGCCCGGCGCTCGTTGCGGGAGACACCGGGCAGGGCGGTGTCGTGGAAGACGCGCCCGTCGAGCCTTTCCATCAGGTAGAACGGCGTCCCGACGACATCGTCCTCGCCATGGAACAGCACGACCGGCGGCACCGGGACAGTCGCTCCCGCCAGCGCCTTCAGGATCCGGTATTCGCGATCGACTGCATGCGCCGAGGGCAGCAGAGGTCCCGGCGGCTTCTTGCGCAGCACGAGCCGCGTTCCGGCGTCCGGATAGGTCAGGAAGAAGGTCGGGTTCGATTGCCCGCCGCTGATCCGTTCCAGCTTCATGGCCCCGCTGGCGCGGCCGGGCAGGGCGGAGCGCAGGAAGGCATCGAGGCGAGCGGGGTCGAATTCGGGAGTGCTGGAGGCGGCGCCGGCTGACATGGCGGGCATCATCATGAGGTGCGGAGCAACGGTCAACGCCGCGATCTGCCGGTCAAGATGCGGCGCTTCCCTTGAGCCTGATCACCGAGACCGAGCAATGTGCCTCGGCGACGACCTTGGTCGATACACTGCCGAGATGGCGGCGCACCGCCGAGGAGGCGCGGGCGCCGAGCACGATGTGATCGATGTCGTTGTGATCGGCATAAGTCAGGATCGCATCGGCGGCGCTGACGGCCTCGATGACGTGATAGCTGACCCGGTCCTCGCGCAGGTGCAGCGGCCGCGCCCAGTCCTTCAAGGCAACCAGCCGGTTGATGTAGACCGAGCGCCCGTGCTCATCGACACTCTGCGTCTCGCGGATGATCTCGGTGCGCAGCACGGTGAGGCAGGCGAGCCAGGAATCCTCCCGCGCATCCAGAAGCCGTTTCGTTTCGGCCAGGATCGCCTGCGCGAGCCGGTCATGCTCGCCGGACACGTCCACGGCCGCCAGGATCATGGAGGGACCCGCCTCGCGGCGCGCGCGTGCCGACGGGCCGAGAATTGCAGCCTCCTCGCGCTTCTGGAACCGCGCCAGCAGGCGCTTGGCTAGGCCCGGCGTCGCCGTCGGCCGGCGATGGCGCGCGACCACGACCTGTTCCGGATGGCGCAGGTCGAAGGCGACCTTCGCGGCGTCGGCATAGCGGCGCCCGCGGTCGACCTCCAGGCAGTGCAGGATGATCTCCTCGAGCCAGGCCGGCGTTTCCGAGCGGATGGCGCGGGGCGGGCGCGGCGCGTGGTAGAGGCGCCTTTTCATCCCCGGCACGGTCGCCGGTCGCCCGAACGGCTCCTCGCCTGTCGTCATCTGGTAGAGGATGCAGCCGAGCGCGAAGATGTCGCTGGCGGCGTCGCTGCGATCGCCGAGGACCTGTTCCGGCGCGATATAGGCGGCGGTGCCCATCGGCGCCGAGCTTTCCTCGCCGAGCAGGTCCGGCAGTTCGGCATGCCGGGAGAGCCCGAAATCGAGCAATACCGCCCCGGCCGGCGTCATCATGACGTTGTCCGGCTTCAGGTCGAGATGCGCCACGTTTTGGCGATGCAGGTCGGCCAGCGCAACGGCGATCGCGATGCCGATGCGCACGACCTCCTCGACCGGCAGCGGCGCCGCGCGCATCGTCTCGGCGAGCGGCGTGCCCGCGACGAACTCCATCGCGATGTAAGGAATGCGGGCCAGGTCGCCCGCCGAGACGAAGCGCGGCACATGCCGACCCGACAGGCGCTTGTGGATCATCGCCTCGGTCTCGTAGCCGACGATCACCGAGACGTCGGTGCCCGGATCGAGGATCGGGATCTTCAGCACGAGGGGCCTGTCGTGATCCGGATGGGTCGCACGCCACAGCGTCGCCATCGCGCCCGAGCGCAGGCGCTCGGTCAGGGTGAAGCCGTCGATGACCGAGCCGATCCGTGGCGTCTCCATGGGCGTCCCCTCCGTTTCTATCGGCCGATGTGCAGGCGCAGGCCAAGCCAGTCCGGCAGGCCATGCGCGCTGATCTTTCGAGCCGTCTCCTGAGTGTCATAGGGCACGCGGATCATGCTGATCTCCGCTCGTTCCGTGTCGAGCAGTGCGAAGCATGCGGCCGGGTTGCCGTCGCGGGGCTGGCCGACCGCCCCGATCACGACGACATGGCGCCGGATTGCCGAAAGCGGCGCGGCGACGTGCGGCAGCGGCGAGAACCGCACCGGCTCGCGCCCGGGTAGCGCGTAATAGATCATCGGCACATGGGTGTGGCCGCACAGCACGAGCGGGGCATCGGTGGCGGCGAGGCATTCGCTGGCGGCCTTCTCCTGGCTGACATAGGGCCATTTTCCCGGCGTCCGCGCGCTGGCATGGACGAGCAGCATGCCGGGTAGTTCGGCCGAGAGCGGCAGCGTTGCAAGGAAAGCCAGATGCGCGGCCGAGAGCTGTTCGCGCGTCCACAGGATCGCGTCATGGGCATGCGGCGTCATCCCCGATGGGCCGGTGATGGCGGCCTCGTCGTGGTTGCCAAGCAGGCAGAGCGCGCCATCGGAGACCATGCGCTCGGCGGTCTCGATTGCGTAGACCGGATCGGGACCGTAGCCGACGAGGTCGCCGAGCAGCGCGATGCGGTCAGGCGCAAGGCGTTCGACCGCTGCGAGGACGGCTTCCGTCGCCTCGCGATTCGCGTGTAGGTCCGTCAGAACGGCGATGCGCATGGGCGGCAGGGTCGCGGGAAGGCTGGGCGATGATGTGGCAGGCCAAGCTGCCTCGCGCCATAGGCCTTTCGGCTCAGGCCGCGCGCAGGTCGGCCAGGAAATGCGTGACGAGGTCGCTGATCATTCCCGCCGAGGCCTCGACCTGTACCGCCGCGCTGTCGAGTTCGAGCGACATCTTGGTGACGTCGCCAATCGAGAGCCGCGCGGCCTGTGCCGAGGCGAGCCCTTCGCGCGTGCGTGTCGCGGCTTCCTGGGTGTCGGACGCCATGTCGCTGGTCGCCGTGGACTGCTCCTGGACGGTCCGGGCGATCGAGGCCGCGGATTGCTCCAGCCGCGCGATCGTCAGGCTGATCGAGTCGACATGGCGGACGCAGGATTCGGCGGCCGACTGGACCTGGGCGATCTGCGTCGAGATCTCGCCGGTCGCGCTGGCGGTCTGATGTGCCAGTGATTTGACCTCGCCGGCGACGACCGCAAAGCCTCGCCCGGCCGCTCCGGCCCGCGCCGCCTCGATGGTGGCATTGAGGGCGAGCAGGTTGGTCTTCGTCGCGATCTGTTCGATCAGCGTCACGATCGAGCCGATGCGGCCGGCCGCTTCCGCCAGGACCGCCATCGAGGCCGTGACCTCGCGCGTGTCGGCCACGGCCTGGCCGGTGACCGAGAAACTCTGCTGCGTTTCGCTGCTGACATGGTCGAGCGCGCTCACCAGATCGTTGGTAGCTGCCACGGTGCGGCTGATCCGGTCGGTGCAGTCGCGCGCGGCGTCCTCCGCCAGCGTCGCCTCGCGGTCGGCCTGGCCGCTGCGATAAAGGCTCGTCGCGGCGTAGTCCCGCAGCGCCGTGGCTGCGATCTGCAGGCTTTCCGACAATTGAGCGACATTGCCCTGGAAGGACGTGGCGGCGAGATGCAGTTCGTTCTCGCGCTGCGTCAGGCCGATACGGCTCGCGCGCTGATGGCAGGAGGTGGCGGCCAGCGCATCGGTGAGGATCAGGCGGGTCAGCGCGGCGGCGTCGTCGATGGCCTTGCGGCTGCTGAAGCGGCGCCGCCGGCCGATCTCCTGGAACAGCGGCTCGATCAGACGCAACGCCGTTCCAAGACGGGTGCGGATGCCCATCGCGTCGCCGAATTCGGTCTTCGCGGCCCGGTTCAGGTCGTCGGCGTAGTCGTTGCCGTACTCGGCCTTGAACAGCAGTTCGAAATGCCGCTGCTCGGCCTCGATGATCGGCTGACGATGCCGCTCGACATGCACTTTCATGTCTGCGACGGAGCGCGCGAGATGGTCGCAATAGGCGGTGCAGGCTTCGCCGGCATGTTTGGAGACAACCGGCAGCAATGCGCGCGCGACATTCCGCGCCCGCTCATCGACGCCCGAGGCGAGCAGGAGCTTGTCGATGGCCGCGCCCGTGATCGCGACGGGTTTGGCACGGGAGGAGGGGTGGCGGGGATCCTGGGACAATGTACGCCATAGCCGAGAAATGGGTCGGTTATGACGCTCTCATGAATCTCTTAAAGAATTTGAGGCGAAATTGAGCGGCTTTCTAGCCGCTAGGCTGCATCGAGCCCGTAGAGCGAATGCAGGGTCCGGACCGCGAGTTCGGTATAGGCGGCGTCGATCAGCACCGAGAACTTGATCTCGGAGGTCGTGATCGCGCGGATGTTGATGCCCTTCTCCGAGAGCGCCCGGAAGGCGCGCGCGGCGACGCCGGCATGGCTCCTCATCCCGACGCCGATGGCCGAGATCTTGACCACGTCGGTCGCGCCCTGCAGCGCCTGATAGTGGATCTGGCCGTGCAGGCTCTCCAGCAGGGTCCTGGAGCGCTCGTAATCGGCAGTCGGCACCGTGAAGGTGATGTCGGTGGTCGCCTGGTCGTCCGAGACGACCTGGATGATCATGTCGACATTGATGTTGGCGTCGGCGAGCGGGCCGAAGATGGCGGCCGCGACGCCGGGCTTGTCGGCTACGCGCCGGAGCGTGATCTGGGCTTCGTCGCGCGAGAACGCGATGCCGGTGACAATCTGCTGTTCCACGATGTCGTCCTCGTCGCAGATGAGGGTGCCTGGATTGGGATTGTTAGGGTCGTCGAAGGAGGAGCGTACATAGGTCGGCACGCGGTGGACCATGGCGATCTCGACCGAGCGCACCTGCAGCACCTTGGAGCCGAGCGAGGCCATTTCCAGCATCTCCTCGAAGGAGACCCTGTCCATGCGGCGCGCCTTGGGCACCACGCGCGGATCGGTCGTGTAGACGCCGTCGACATCGGTGTAGATGTCGCAGCGGTTGGCCTTGAGCCCGGCCGCGATTGCCACCGCCGAGGTGTCCGAGCCGCCGCGGCCGAGCGTGACCACGCGGTTGGACTGCGCATGCATGCCCTGGAAGCCCGAGCAGACCGCGATCTCGCGGTTGCGATCGAAGCCGGCCAGAATGCCGGCGCCGTCGACGCTCTCGATACGCGAGGAGCCATGGGCGTCCGAGCCGTAGATCGGGATCTGCCAGCCCTGCCAGGACCGGGCGGGCATTCCCATCTCTTGCAGGACAAGCGCCATCAGGCCCGACGTCACCTGCTCGCCCGACGCGACCACGACATCGTATTCGGCACGGTCGTAGAGCGCCGAGGCTTCCTTGCACCAGGCGACGAGCTCGTTGGTCTTGCCCGACATTGCCGATACGACGATCGCGATCTCGTTGCCGGCATCGAATTCGCGTTTGACGTGAAGCGCGGAGTTGCGAATGCGCTCGATCGTGGCGACGGACGTGCCGCCGAATTTCATCACCAGACGGGCCATGGCGGTCCAGAGGCTCTCATATCGTGGTCCCGGTCGAGCCGGGACGAAAGGTCACCCTCGCGCCTGGCGCGGGGCGGGTGTAGATGACGGGCAGCGGCCGGCCTGTCAATGCGAGGCACGCAACGGAACGCGGACGGAAGGCTAAGACCATGGCGGCGACGGCTCAGCGCGACGGCTCGACCCAGAACGATTCGACCATCGACCCCGCCGAGGTGGCGCGTTTCGAGGCGATGGCGAAGACCTGGTGGGACCCGAAGGGCCCGATGGCCGTGCTGCACAAGTTCAACCCGGTGCGGCTGACCTTCATCCGCGACCTCGCCTGCGCCCGCTTCGGCCGTGACCCCAAGACGATGCGGTCGCTGGAGGGGCTGACGCTGGTCGATATCGGCTGTGGCGGCGGCGTGCTCTGCGAGCCGCTGGCGCGGCTGGGCGCACAGGTGACAGGGCTCGACCCGGCGCCGACAAATATCAGCGTCGCCAAGTCCCACGCCGAGGTCAGCGGGCTTTTGATCGACTACCGTCAGCAGACCATCGAGGCGCTGGTCGCCGAAGGCGCCCGCTACGATATCGTGCTCGCCATGGAGGTGGTCGAGCACGTCTCGGACGTCGAGGCCTTCGTCGCGGCCTGCTGCGCGGCGGTGAGGCCGGGCGGGCTCCTCGTCATGGCAACGCTGAACCGCACGCTGAAATCCTATGCGCTGGCCATCGTCGGGGCCGAATATGTGCTGCGCTGGCTGCCGCGCGGCACGCATGACTGGGAGAAGTTCGTGACGCCCGGCGAACTCGGCGCGGCGATCGAGCGGGGCGGCCTCGATCTCGGCGAGAGCACCGGCGTCGTCTACAATCCGTTCTCGGACCGCTGGTCGGCCGCTCGCGACACGGACGTCAACTACATGCTCGCGGCGTATCGTCAGGCCTGACAGGGGAGCCTGCCGGGCGGCCGTTCAGAGCCAGCGCCTGACCGTCGTGATGATGATCAGCGTCGCGAGCCCTGCGCCCAACGCGACGAAGGCTGTGGTCGCGGCTGGATTCGTGCCGATCGTATAGCCCAGCTTGCGCCAGATCAGGGTGCCGACGATGGCGCCGATCAGGATCGTCAGGCCGTTGAGGATGATGCCGAAGGCGCCGTCGCGCAGCAGCATGTCGGAAATCCAGCCGAACAGCAGGACACCGACCCCGACAAAGGCCAGGAAGACAACCAGCTGCGGCGTCGACATGTCGGGCAGGCCGAGCATCAGGATCAGTGCGCGCATCGAAGACCCCCGAAATCATCGACGATGATATAGCATCGGCTCGTTAAAGGGATGCTGCATGAGGAACGCCGCCTGGTCGGCTTCGCGAGCGGCGCGCTTGCATGCGATCATTTTGCGCTGCGGTATAGTCCGATGGATGGATGGCGCGCCGCAGCATAAGATGCATGATCTCCGGCAATTCCGTCGGGCCGCAGGCGCGGATCGCAAACCGCCGGAGAAGCAGGGAGAGACGACCATGCCGAAACCGCAGGCCGCCGCGACACCACTCAAGGATCTCTACGAACTCGGCGAACTGCCGCCGCTCGGCCATGTCCCGGCCAGCATGTATGCCTGGACGATCCGCCGCGAGCGCCATGGCCCGCCGCAGGAGAGCTTCCAGGTCGAGGTGATCCCGACCTGGACGATCGGCGAGGAGGAGGTTCTGCTCCTCGTGATGGCAGGCGGGGTCAACTACAACGGCATCTGGGCGGGGCTCGGCCAGCCGATCTCGCCCTTCGACGTCCACAAGGGCGCGCTCCACGTCGCGGGCTCCGATTGCTCCGGCATCGTCTGGGCCGTCGGTTCCAAGGTCAAGCGCTGGAAGGTCGGCGACGAAGTCATCGTCCACTGCAACCAGGATGACGGCGACGACGAGGAGTGCAATGGCGGCGACCCGATGTTCTCGTCGTCCCAGCGCATCTGGGGTTACGAGACGCCGGACGGCTCCTTCGCGCAGTTCTGCCGTGTGCAGTCGCGGCAATTGATGCAGAAGCCCCGGCATTTGGCCTGGGAGGAGGCGGCCTGCTACACGCTGACGCTGGCCACCGCCTATCGCATGCTCTTCGGCCACGCCCCCCACACCATCAAGCCCGGCGACAACGTGCTGGTATGGGGGGCCTCGGGCGGCCTCGGCGTCTTCGGTGTGCAGCTCTGCGCCGCGTCGGGCGCCAACGCCATCGGCGTGATCTCCGACGAGACCAAGCGCGACTATGTGCTGGGGCTCGGCGCCAAGGGCGTGATCAACCGCAAGGATTTCAATTGCTGGGGCCAGATGCCCAAGGTGAACTCGCCCGAATACAACGACTGGACCAGGGAAGCCCGCAAGTTCGGCAAGGCGATCTGGGACATCACCGGCAAGAAGGACGTCGACATCGTCTTTGAACATCCCGGCGAGGCGACCTTCCCGGTCTCCTGCCTCGTCGCCAAGCGCGGCGGCATGATCGTCTTCTGCGCCGGCACCTCGGGCTTCAACATCACCTTCGACGCCCGCTATGTCTGGATGCGGCAGAAGCGCGTGCAGGGCTCGCATTTCGCCCATCTCAAACAGGCGAGCGCCGCCAACCAGTTCGTCATCGACCGCCGCGTCGATCCCTGCATGTCCGAGGTCTTCCCCTGGGACAAGATCCCGCTCGCCCATCACAAGATGTGGAAGAACGAGCACGCGCCCGGCAACATGGCCGTGCTGGTCTACGCGCCGCGAACGGGGTTGCGGACCTATGAGGACGTGGCCGAGGCGCTGGCGGGGTAGGGTATCGTCAGGCGGAGCGCTTCAAAGCCGCCTTGCCTGCCGCCTGCTCGATGAAAGCGGAGCGGCTGACGCCTTTCGCGCGTGCGGCTTCGTCGATCTTCCGCAGTACGCCGCGATCCAGCATGACATTCACGCGCTCCTTGGGTGCGGCGATCTCGTCGAGCGGGATGAGAGCCGGCATGGGAGCGAGGGGAGCGCTGACCTCGGCGAGGTAATCTGGATCCCGATTCAATTCGACATAACTGCGACTTGCCGGGACGTCCTCGCCATCGGCGCGCAGTGCGGCGACATGCCCGGCCAGAGCCTGTCGAGCATTGTGCTGCGCCTCCTCGAAGGTCGCTCCCGACGACACGCAACCCGGCAAGTCGGGGAATGTGACGCCCCACTCGGAGCCGTTTTCCGGCTGATGGATCAAGGCGAAATATGCGCCTGGCATCTGTGTCTCCCTAGATTGACCGCCAACTCCGGACATCTCAAGCCAGGCCCGCCTGACGCTTGACGGATTTCACCGTCTTGGGATGCATATCCCTAACCGGATGGGGCAGCGTGACCTTGCCGGGCTTGGTCGGATGCTTGAAGTGATGGTGGCTGCCCGTCACGGAATGCAGCGCCCAGCCATCGCGTTCGAGCTCCTTGATCAAGTCCCGAGAATGCATCGACCTGATCCTGATGATGTGTAAAGATAACACACGCAGAGATCGCCGATCAAGCGGTTCCTATACGAGGCTCGCCGTGGCGGACGGCCAAATCCAACGGCGAGCGGGTCCGGCTTGCATCTCACTGCGATAACACTTAATCATTCGGTAAAGTAATGATCCGAACGAGGTGGCGATGTCGCTCCAGCTCTATGCGCACCCCTTTTCCTCCTATTGCCAGAAGGTGCTCGTCGCCCTCTACGAGAACGGCACGCCGTTCGCGTATCGGGTGCTCGGCCCCGACGATGCCAAGGCCGGCGAGGAGCTCGCCGCGCTCTGGCCGTTGAAGCGCTTCCCGGTGCTGGTCGATGGCAAGGAGACAATCCTCGAATCGACCGTCATCATCGAGCATCTCTCCCTTGCGCATCCTGGCCGCAACGGGTTGCTCCCGACCGACGCGAAGGCGGCACTGCCGGTCAGGATGATGGACCGGTTCTTCGACAATTACGTCATGACGCCGATGCAGCGCATCGTCTTCGACCATATCCGCGAGCCCAAGGACCGCGACCCCTACGGCGTCGCCGAGGCACGCGCGATGCTGGACGCCGCCTATCAATGGCTCGACGGCAGGCTGGCGTCGCGCGAATGGGCCTGCGGCAGCGATTTCGGCATGGCCGACTGCGCCGCGGCGCCCGCGCTGTTCTACGCCGATTGGGTCCACGAGATCGACGTAGCATTCCCCAACACCCGCGCCTACCGGGCGCGGCTGCTGGCGCGCCCGTCCTTCGCGCGGGCGGTCGACGAGGCGCGGCCTTTCCGCAGCTGGTTCCCGCCTGGCGCGCCTGACCGCGACTGAGGCGGTCCACGGACTGTCTCCCGCCATCCGGACATGGCGGGCGGGCGCGCAAGCGCTGTCACGGGCACGGGAAGCCATGTAGAGCATCGCGCTCGCAAAGGCGTCCCATGTTCTCATCGCCCGTCTTCCTCAGCGCCGTCCCGCTGATCTTCACCTTCCTCTGGTCGTCGGGGTGGATCGTCGCGGGCTATTCGGCGCAATATGCCGATCCGCTGACCTTTCTGGCCGTGCGCTTTGCCAGCGCGGCGATTTTGCTCGCCGCACTCTCCCTCGCCGTGAAGGCGCCCTGGCCCGCGACGCCGCGGGCCTGGATCGATTGCATCGTCACCGGCGTCCTGCTCCACGCCATCTATCTCTGCGGCGTCTGGTGGGCGGTGCGCCATGGCCTGCCGGCCGGCATCTCCGGCTTGATCGCAGGGCTCCAGCCGATCCTGACTGCGATGCTGGCGCCGGCGCTTGTCGGCGAGCGCATCTCGCTGGTTCGCTGGGCGGGGATCGCCTGCGGCTTCGTCGGCATCGCGCTCGTGCTGGAGCCCAAGCTGGTCGGGGTCGATCCGGTCGCGCTGTGGGGCATCCTGCTGCCAGTGGTGGTCAACATCGTAGGCATGTTTGCCGTGACCTTCGGTTCCTTCTACCAGAAGGCCCGCATCGTCTCCGGCGACCTGCGCACGGTCACGACGATCCAGTATGCCGCCGCTTTCCTGTTCACAGCTCCGCTGGCTTTCGCACTGGAGCCGATGAGGATCGAGTGGAACCTGACCATGGCTCTGGTGCTGGGCTGGTCGGTGCTGGCGCTCTCGCTCGGCGGCATCGGGCTGTACCTCGTCATCCTGCGCCGGGGCGAGGTCTCGCGCATTGCCACCTTCCTCTATCTCGTCCCGGCGCTGGTGGCGCTCGAGGCCTGGCTGCTGTTCGGCGAGACGATGTCGCTGATCCAGCTTGCCGGCATGGCGCTGACCATCGCCGGCGTCGTCCTGGCGAGCCGGAAGTAGCGCGGCGGTCGCGTCTTCCGCCAAAAGAGTCATTTCTGGTTTCAAGAACCCGCCCTATGCTGCGTCGCAACAAGGGAGGGAAAACCATGAGCGCCCAAGCCGCCGCCGCTTCGTCCGCCGCCGCATCGCAGATGCCGACCAGCGCCGTGGCGTTGATCGAGGCGGCACTGCCGGGTTTTGAGACCCTGCTGCAGGAGGCCATCGCTGCCGTCCGTGAGAAGGTCACGGCCGAGGGCAAGATCTCCTCGGCCCTGCTGGAGGAGCAGCAGCACGCTGCCCATGGCCTCGCCTGGCTGGCGACCTATGTCATGGCGCTGCGCGAGCTGAAGGCCTATGGCGAGCGCCTCGCAATGGAGGACCGCTACGGCGCGATCGAGGACTACGCCATCCGGATCGGCGCCGGCGAATATGCCGCGCAGATCTTCGGCGGCATTCCGATGAGCCAGAACGAGATCGTCCGGCTGGCCGCGCTCGGCTTGTCCGCGAAGGCCGTTGCTGCAGCCCGGACCGAGGCGGCTGACACGCTGATCGCTGAAGGCAACACGCCGGAGAACCGCGCACGCCTGGTCGCCCTGTTCAGCCAGGATGACGGTGCGGCGGGCGTCGGCGATCCCGGCCTCGACGAGACCCTTGAAGCGATCCGCTCCGAGATGCGCCGCTTTTGCGCCGCCGAGGTCACGCCCCATGCCCATGAGTGGCACCTGAAGAATGACTACATCCCGATGGCGGTGGTCGAGAAGATGGCCGAGCTCGGCGTCTTCGGCCTGACCATTCCCGAGGAGTTCGGCGGCATGGGCCTGTCCAAGGTCTCGATGTGCGTCGTCTCCGAGGAACTCTCGCGCGGCTATATCGGCGTCGGCTCGCTCGGCACCCGCTCCGAGATCGCGGCTGAACTGATCCTCTGCGGCGGTACCGCCGAACAGAAGGAGAAGTGGCTGCCGAAGTTGGCCTCGGGCGAGCTTTTGCCCACCGCTGTCTTCACCGAACCCAACACCGGCTCCGACCTCGCCAGCCTGCGGACGCGGGCGGTCAAGGACGGAGACGTCTGGAAGGTCTCCGGCAACAAGACCTGGATCACCCATCCCGTCCGCGCGGACATCATGACGCTGCTGGTCCGCACCGATCCCGACGCTGCCGGCTATCGCGGCCTGTCCATGCTGATCGCCGAGAAGCCGCGCGGAACCGATGCCGATCCGTTCCCGGTCGAAGGTCTCACCGGAGGCGAGATCGAGGTGCTCGGCTATCGCGGCATGAAGGAATACGAACTCGCCTTCGACGGTTTCGAGGTCAAGGCGGAAAACCTGCTCGGCGGCGTCGAGGGGCAGGGCTTCAAGCAGCTCATGCAGACCTTCGAGGCCGCCCGCATCCAGACCGCGGCGCGCGCCGTCGGCGTTGCGCAATCGGCCTTCGATCTCGGCCTGCGCTATGCCAGGGAGCGCGTCCAGTTTGGCAAGAAGCTGATCGCCTTCCCCCGCGTCGCCGACAAGCTGGCGATGATGGCGGCCGAAATCCTGATTGCCCGCCAGCTTACCTATTTCGCCGCCCGCGAGAAGGACGCTGAGCGTCGCTGCGATCTCGAAGCCGGCATGGCCAAGCTGCTAGGGGCCCGCGTTGCCTGGGCCGCCGCCGACAACGCCCTGCAGATCCATGGCGGCAACGGCTTCGCGCTGGAATACCCGATCAGCCGCGTGCTCTGCGACGCCCGCATCCTCAACATCTTCGAGGGCGCCGCCGAGATCCAGGCGCAGGTCATCGCAAGGCGGCTGGTCGAGGGCTGAGGTCATCAGACGGCAATAATTTCGACATGATGGCCCTGCTTCTCTCGCTTCGCCGATCACGGCACGAGAGTATCAGGATCATTCCATGTCGAAACGTGCAGCCACCCTGTTCCTTGGATCGGCGCTTCTCTGTGCCACGACGGTGCTGTCGGCCACTGCCATGGCGCAACAGGGCCCGGCCCAGCCTTCGCCCCGGATCAGCGTCAGCGGAGAGGGCGAGGTCAGCGTGGCCCCCGATATGGCAATCCTCAATTTCTCGGTGCTGCGCGAGGCCGATACGGCGCGCGAGGCTCTGAGCGCCAGCAGCGAGGCGATGAAGCAGGTGCTCGGCGCCCTGAAGGCGGCCGGCATCGCCGAGCGCGACCTGCAGACCGCAGGCCTGAGCATCCAGCCGCGCTATACGCAAGCAGGCCCGCAGGCGAAGCCCCAGGCGCCGAAGATCAGCGGCTATGCCGCCAGCAACGCCCTGACCGTCCGCATCCGCGATCTTTCCGCGGTCGGAGCCATTCTCGACAAGGCTATCGGCCTCGGCGTCAACCAGGGCGGCGACATCAGCTTCGTCAATGACGACCTCAAGCCCAGCCTGACGGAGGCCCGCAAACGCGCCGTCACTGATGCCATGGAGCGAGCCCGCACGCTGGCCGATGCCGCTGGCGTCAAGCTCGGCCGTATCCTTTCGATCGAGGAGCAATCCTTGCGTCCCGGCCCGATGCCAATGGCCAAAATGATGCGGGCGGCGTCTGCGGACAGCTCTGTTCCCGTGGAGCGCGGCGAGAACAGCTACAGCACGGCCGTGAACGTGGTCTTCGAGATCGTCCCGTAGGTAACCGGCCGGCCACCGGCGGTTGATGCTCGCTGCGGTTGAGTGCGCGATTGAATACGCAGTAAATTCATAATTTCGCTGTTTCATGTCCGGTGCTGCACCACGCCGGCCGGGGAATCCGCGGGAATGCTTCTGATTACCGATCGCTTCGACGAAAGCCGCGACCTTGCGCGCCGTCTCGGCGTGTGGGGACCATGCCGGGTCATCTCGCTCGAGCGACAGGGGGACGGGCCTGTTACGGAGGCACAGATCGTCGTCAGCGACGTCGATCTCGCACAGCGGCATTCTGTCGAGGCGATGCGCGCCGCATTGACCCGCCATCGGGGCAGGAGTGCGCCCTATCTCTGCCTGCTGCGGGACATGACCGCCCGTTCGACGATCCAGGCCCGCGCCATCGGCGCGAGCGAGGTCCTGTCGGCGGATACGCAGGCCTCGCAGCTTCTGAAGACCATCGAGCAGCTCCTGCATGAGGGTGACGGCGCCGACCCCGTCAGGGGGACCGTGGCCTTCACCCGCGCCCATCTCGCGACGGCGGCGGCGTCGCTCGCCGACATGCTCGAATCGGCTTCCGCCGGCAGGCCGATCGCGCTTCGCGCCGTCGAGGCTTCGGTCGAGGCGATCGACCAGGCAGCCGGCGCCAGCGCAATCGGCGACTGGCTCCAGGTGGTCTGGAGCTATGACGACCTGACCTATCAGCACTGCATGCTCGTCGCGGGCCTTGCCGCGAGCTTTGCCCATCAGCTCGGCTTTTCAACTGAGGACCGCAAGCTCGTGACGCGGGCCGCCGTGCTGCACGACATCGGCAAGGCACGGATTCCGCTCGATATCCTGCACAAGCCCGGCGCGCTCGACGATGCCGAGCAGGCGGTGATGCGCACCCATCCCGCGATCGGCCACGCGATGCTGCTCGCCCAGGGCGGCTTCCGGCCCGAAATCCTCGCCGCCGTGCGCTCCCATCACGAATATCTCGACGGATCCGGCTATCCGGACGGGCTCGGCAGCAGCCAGATCTCGGACCTCGTGCGGATGATCACGATCTGCGACATCTACGCCGCGCTGATCGAGCGGCGCAGCTACAAGCCCGCCATGGTGCCCGACCAGGCCTATGAGATCCTCGTGCTGATGGGCGGCAAGCTGGACGCGGCCCTGGTGCGGGCGTTCCAGCAGGTCGTGCTGAAGACGGCGCAGGCGGCCTGAAGGGCCACGGGCCGCTACTTCCGGCCCGGCAGGACGATCGCCGGGTCGATCGCCGCGCCCATAATGAGATAGCCGGTCCGGTTGGGATGCAGCTTGTCGCCGGGGCCGCCGGTGGTGGAATCCGGCACGAATTCGGTCTTGAGGCCGCCGGTCGAGGCATCGAGCGTTGCCGCGTCGAAATCGGCCACTGCGTCGAAGTTTCCCGGCGCCCGGATGAAGGCATTGAGGCCCTTGCGCTTCTCGTCCTGCTCGGCGAAGCCGTGGGCCGGGCTCGTGCTGCCGAGCGCACTGACCAGGGTGGCACCGACCACCCGGATGCCCTTGGCCTTCAGCCGGGCAACGCCGTCGCGCATTCCGGCTGTCACGGCCTCGAGCGAGGCATTGCCGTTCTTGCTGAAATCATTGATCCCTTCGAGCCAGATCACGCTGGTCACCCCGGACAGCGACAGCACGTCGCGCTCCAGCCGCTGCACGGCGGCAGGCCCTCCCGGGAAGGGCTTGCTCGGCCCATATTCAGCGGGCCCGGCCACCTGATTGCCGCCGATTCCGGCGTTGAGAACGGCGGCCTTGTTGATGCCGAGCGCTTGTGTGAGGCGCCGCGCCAGCACGTCCGGCCAGCGATCATCGCCGTTCATTGTCGAGGCGGTGCCGTCAGTGATCGAATCGCCGAAGCCGACGATGACCGGCGTCTCGGCCGGCGCGCGCATATCGAGCGCGTCGAGGAAGAACCAGGAGGCGGTGGCGTAGGGGAATCCGGTCTCGGCCTCCTCGGCGCCCTTCGCGCCGCTGGCGGGCGCGCCGACATAGGAGGTCTGAAGCGCCTTGGCATGCCATGTCATCGGCCCGCTCTCGCCCGCGATGTGAAACGAAATCGCGAGCTTGCGGCCCTGTAGCAGGGGCGATGCAGGTTCACTGGCGAAAGGCAGATCGGTCGTATCGCTCCAGACAGAGGCCCCGGGCTCCAGCACCACCGAGCTTTTGCCGCCGAAGCTGAGCGGCCGGTTCGTACCGGGAACGACAGCGGCCGAGCCGAACTGCAGGCCGATATGCGCGCCCTCGACGGTGATCGGCTTGGTTCCGAAGGCGTTGCTCAGGCGAATGCGTGCCTGCGGTCCCCACAACGTCGGCTTCACGATCAGCCGGAAGCTCTGGTCTCGCGCGCCCGCTTTCGCATCGGGAAAAGCAAAACGCTGGTCCGGCTGGGCGCTGGGGTTGCCAACGGGGTAGGGGCCATGGGCGGAAGCCGCCCAACTCGTCTTCCAGGGAAGCACCGTTTGCGCGGTCGCGGCGCCCGCGAGGCCGAGTGCGAATGTCATAGCGATCAGGGCCAGTCTCAGCATGTCGATCCTCCCGTTTTATTTTGCAGGGAGGATCGCGCGCCGACGGGCGCCAGGCAAGTCCTTGCTCGGCAAGCTCTTGCCCGGCCGGTCAGCTCCGCAGCCGGTACTTCGCGAAGCCCTCGCCGCCATCGCCCACAGCCTCGGCCTTGAGGCCATCGGGCAACTTCCCGGCCGCGGCGGGGGAGGTGACGAAGGTCGCCTCGACGCTGGCCGGCAGGGGCGCGATCGACCAGTTGCCATCGGCTTTCGGCTCGATCGAGCCCTTCGAGAGGATGTAGCGCACGATCACGTCGCGGTTGAGGTCGGGCGCCTCCAGCACCACCGTCGTCTTCGTGCCCGGGAAGTTGCCGCCCCCCGAGGCGCGGTAATTGTTGGTGACCACGAGGAACTCGGCCGCCTTGTCGATCGGCTTGCCCTCATAGGCGAGGTCGACGATGCGGCGTGCGTCTGGCGCGACGAGCTTGCCGTCGCCGTCATAGCGCGAGGCCTGCGTGACATCGATCTTGTAGGTGACGCCGTCGATCACGTCGAAATTGAACGCCGGGAAGCCCGGATTGATCAAGGGCTGCTCAGCCGTTTTGGCCGCGTCGATGCGGTTGAAGATACCGGCCGAGCGCTCCAGCCATTCGGCGACCTGCGCGCCCGTGACCTTCACGATCTGGACCGTGTTCGGATAGAGATAGATGTCCGCGACGTTCTTGATGGCGATCGGTCCCGCCGGAATGTCGGTGAAGAAAGCAGGCCCCGCCCGCCCGCCGGATTTGAACGGCGCGGCCGCCGACAGGATCGGCAGCGCCTTCCACTGCGTCTGCGCCATCAGCCCCTTGGCATAGGCGATCTGCGCCTCGGCGACGATCTGCACGGACGGGTCGTCGGCAACCAGCGCGAAGAACGAGTTGATCGGCGATGCGGTCTTGCCGACCGGCTCGCGCATATAGAGCAGCGTCGCCTCGTGGTCGGCCTTGACCGCGGCGAGCACGGCGGGCTCGGCTGAGGCCTTCGGCACGATCTTACGGTCGGGCGTGCGCTCGAAGATCGGCTTCGGCTCGACCTTGAACGACGCGACCTGCCAGCGTTCGCCGCGCTTCTCGAGTTCAAGGTCGACGATGCCGAGATGCGAGCCCCAGAAGCCGGGCTGGCAGGCCGGCTTGCCGTGCAGCGTGCCCTTGACGTTATCGACGCCGGCGATGCCGTCGAAGGCCTTGCCGCCGGGGAAGACCAGATGCTGGTGGCCGGTCAGGATGACGTCGATGCCGTCGAGCGCGGCGAGGTGCAGCGCCGCGTTCTCCTCCATGCCCTTGCGCTCGCCGCCCGCTATGCCGGAATGACAGAGCGCGATGACGAGGTCGGGGCCGGCCTTCAGAAGCTCCGGCAGATGCTTGTGGGCGGCGTTGACGATGTCGGAAGCGGTGACCTTGCCCTCGAGATTGGCCTTGTCCCACTGCATGATCTGCGGCGGCACGAAGCCGATCACCCCGATCTTGAGGACATGTTGCTGCCCGGCTTCGTCCTCCAGGCTGTGTTCGAACAGTCGCCAGGGATCGACCAGCGGATAGCCGCCGATCTTCTCGACATTGGCGCAGACCAGCGGGAACTCGGCCCGGGTCAGCCCGTTGTCGAGGAAATCGAGTCCGTAATTGAACTCGTGATTGCCGAGCGTGCCGCAGACATAAGGCAGCGCGTTCATCGCAGCCAGCATGGGATGCGTCTCGCCGGCCTTGAGCCCCTTCTTGTAGGCGATGTAGTCGCCGAGCGACGAGCCCTGCAGGAAGTCGCCATTGTCGAAGAGCAGGCTGTTCTTGACCTCGGCCTGAGCCGCCTTGATCAGGCTCGCGGTCTTGGCGAGGCCGACCGTGTCGTCGGCCGCGTCGCGGAAATAGTCGTAAGGCACGACATTGACGTGCAGATCGGTGGTCTCCAGCACCCGCAGCTTCAGCCGGGCGGGCGTCTGAGCGGCCAGACCCGAGGGCAGGGCGGCTGCGGCCCCCATTACGGCTGCGGCCTTCAGCGTGTCACGGCGGTTGAAACGGGGTTCGCGTGCCATGGCCTGCTCCTGATGGTGATGCCGCGATACGGAAGCTAGCATTGCGGCAGCGCCGTGACACGCGAAGATCGTGACTGGATGCGTTCGGAATTGTGCCGTGAGGCAGCGCGTCCGATCTCAGGCAGCAGGCACGACTGAAAGCCTCAATCCCAAGGCCTTCGTTGCTTTCGAGAGCGTGTCGAGCGTCGGGTTCCCGCCCGGTTTGAACGCTTTGTAGATCGCCTCTCGGCTCAGCCCCGTCTCGGCGGCGAACGCCGTCACGCCGCGCACCCGGGCGATGTCGCCGAGCGCGGCGGCGATGAAGGAGGGATCACCATGCTCCAGCGCAGCCTCGACATAGGCGGCCTGATCCTCGGGCGTCTTGAGATAGTTCCGGACATCGAAGTCCCGGGTTTCGATGGGCATCCTAAAGATCCTTCGCCATCTGTTTTGCTCTGGCGATGTCGGCTGCCTGCCGACGCTTGTCGCCACCGCACAGCAGGATCACCAGTTCGGCGCCGCGCTGGACGAAATACAACCGATAGCCCGGGCCATAGTCGATCCGCATCTCGCCGATGCCGTCGAAATGCTT
Source organism: Allobosea sp. P2_B12 (assembly GCF_056404835.1). Classification (NCBI taxonomy): domain Bacteria; kingdom Pseudomonadati; phylum Pseudomonadota; class Alphaproteobacteria; order Hyphomicrobiales; family Alloboseaceae; genus Allobosea; species Allobosea sp. P2_B12. The sequence goes on from NZ_JBFUDG010000006.1 coordinate 171,477, forward strand.
CACATCGCCGAGATTGCCGCCTTGCGCCCGCCTGATCCTGGCAACGATCCGCGCCCGTGCCGACACATCGCGCAGGTCCTGAAGCCAGTCTGCGAACACGGCGGTCTCGACGACCCTGATCATGTGTATCTTGATACACGGTCGAGCTGTGCGGTGTCAATTAAAGTACGCGTTGTCGATCAAGGTGGGCGTGCTCTGGCGACTACCGCTCCCACAGCGAGCGCGGCATCGTCACAGGGCGCGCTTCCCGGGCTTGAGCCGCCAGCCTCACCGGCGCGTTGACCGCGCCGAAGCCGGCATAGCCGCCGCGCCGCTCGACGATCTCGAAGAAGAAGCGCTGCGCGAAGACATGGGTGTAGACCTGCAGGAACTCGGCCTCGCCGTCGCGGTCGTAAAGGATGTGGTGGTCGCGCAGAGCGTTGATGAAGGCGGGCTCCAGCCCGTGCCGTGCCTCCAGATCCTCGTAGTAGTTCTCGGGGATGTCGAGGAAGGACAGCCCGGCCGCGCGCATCGCAGTGACCGCCGCGAAGATGTCGGGCGCGTCGAAGGCGATGTGCTGCACGCCCGAGCCGAAATGCTCCGAGACGAAGCGCGAGGACAACGTCCGCGTCGCCTGCGAGCCGTTCAGGACGAAGCGCAGGGAGCCGCTCGCGCTGACCAGCGGGCGGCTTTCGACCAGCCCGCCGGGATCGGCGATGGCCAGCTGAGGAATGCGGTCGAGCTGGAACAGCGAGCTATAGAACAAGAGCCAGGACAGCATCTCCTCATAGTCCATCGACTGGGAGATGTGATCGACGCTCTGCAGCAGCGCGGCCGCCGCGAGCGTCTTCGCCCCGGCGACGGGCGCGAAATCCTTCTCCCAGATATGCCCGAGTTCGCCCTCGGGCTGGGTGAAATAGATCAGCGAACCGCCAACGCCGCGAATGGCGGGGATTTGCAGCTCGCCCGGTCCCACCGGCTGCTCGAAGCTCGGGATCTTCAACGCGCCTGCGCGCGCCATAGCTTGCCCGACATCGTCGACCCGCAAGGCAATCGCGCAGACGCCGGGGCCGTGCATGATCGCATGCGACTGTGCGAACCCGTCCTTTTCGGTGTTGAGCAGGAGGTTGATGTCGCCCTGGCTCCAGCGCGCCACGGATTTGCTGACATGCATGCTGGTCTGCCGAAATCCGAGGGCCGAGAACAGGTCCGACAGCTCAGCTGCCGTGTCCTCGTCGAGCGCGAATTCGATGAACTCGACGCCCAGAACCTGCGCGCGCGGCGGCAGATGCGGCGTGGCCTGGTCGGACAGCGCGATCAGCGAGCGCATGCCGTCGGTCGCCAGCCGGCGTGCCGAGCCGGCCCGGAACTGGTCGTTGAAGATCTCGTGCGAGAGCGGCCCGGAGTAGCCGGTCTGCGCGATCGCCTTGACGAAATCGGCGACGGCGAGGTCGCCCTGGCCGGGAAAGCAGCGGAAATGCCGGCTCCAGCTCAGCACGTCCATGTCGAGCCTGGGTGCATCGGCGAGCTGGACGAGGAAGATGCGGTCGCCCGGAATCGAGGCGATCGGCCCCAGCGGGGACTGGCGCGCCAGCGTGTGGAAGGAATCGAGGATCACCCCGATGCGCTCGTGGTCGGCCCGGCGCACGATCTCCCAGGCGTCGCGGTAGTCGTTGACGTGGCGGCCCCAGGCCAGCGCCTCATAGCCGACGCGCACGCCGTATCGCGCCGCGAGATCGCCGAGTTCGCGCAGATCCGCCGCCGCCCGGTCGATGCCGCCCAGCGCCTGCGGCGAGACGTTCGAGCAGATCAGCATCAGCTCGGCGCCAAGCTCGTTCATGATCGCGAATTTGCGTTCGGCCCGGGCGAAGCCGCGCGCCCGCAGCGGTTCCGGCATGCCCTCGAAATCGCGGAAGGGCTGGAAGGCCGAGATCGTCATGCCGAGATCGGCGACCATGCGCCCGACTTCGCGCGGCCCGCCGTCGAAGGTCAGGAAGTCGTTCTCGAAGACCTCGACGGCGTCGAAGCCGGCGGCTGCGATCGCCTGCAGCTTCTCGGGCAGGTCGCCGCTGAGCGAGACGGTGGCGATCGAGGTCGGGTTCATCGCGCTCGCTTTCATGCGGCCTCGTCCCTTGCCTGTTGCGCGACGCTGACGGGGCCGCCACGCCGCGCAGCTTCACCCACGGCCTCGACCACGGCAAGCGTGCGGGCGGCGTCCGTAGCGGTGGTGATCGGCGTCTCCGTCCCACGGATGACGGCACAGAAATGCCGGAGCTGCTCGGCCAGCGGCTCGACGGGCGTGACCGCAAGACTTTCGCGCAGCAACGGCTCCCACCAGCCCTGTCGGCCTTCATAGCGCCAGTGTTCAAGCTTCGGCAGCGACAGCGAGCCTTCGCTGCCCGCGATCAGGTAGCAATGCCCGTCGCGCTGCGGATAGGCCGGGTTCTCGCCGGAGGATAATTCCCAGCTCCAGGGCGAGGGTGTTGTGTCAGAGACGGTCGCCGTTCCCAGCGCGCCATCGGCGAAGCGGAAGATCAACGCGGCGGTATCCTCGACCGCGAAGCCGCGCGTCGCGTTCGAGGTCATCGCCTGCACGCTGCCGATCTCGCCGCAAATGAAGCGGAGGTTGTCGATGTCGTGGATCAGGTTGATCAGCACCGGGCCGCCGCCCGCCTCACGCCGCCAGGCGACGTCGAAATAATCGTCGGGCTTCCGGATCAGGAACAGCGCATTGACCGCGACCAGCCGGCCAATGCCGCCCTCCTGCACCAGTTTGCGCGCTGCCTTGACGATGGGGTTGTGGCGGCGGTGATGGCCGCCAAGCACCGGAACGCCGGTGCGCGCCTGCGCCTCGACCAGCCGTTGCGCTGACGCGACGCTCTCCGCCAGCGGTTTCTCGACCAGCACGGGAACGCCGGCTTCCAGGCAATCGATCGCGCCCGGTACATGCAGCGCGTTGGGCGTCGCGATGATCGCACCATCCGGCGTCATCGCTGCCAGCATCTCGCGCTGGGACGGGAACCAGGGCTTGCCGCGCTCGGCCGCCAGCGCCTTCGCGCCATCGCTCGGGTCGCAGATCGCCGCGCAATCGCAATCGGCCGAGGCGTCGAGCCGGGCGAGATGTGCCCGGCCGATCAGCCCCGCGCCGACAAGAGCGATGGCGAGGCGGGCGGTCACGCCGCCTCCGTCAGTGCGCCACCCAGGAACAGCTGCGCGACGCGCGGGTCGGCCAAGATGTCCGCGGCCGGCCCTTGCATCCGCGTCTGTCCGAGTTCGAGCACGAGGCCTTCATCGGAAATCTCCAGCGCCGAGCGGGCATTCTGCTCGATCATCAGGATGGTGACGCCCCTGGCGCGAAGCTCCATCAGGATCGCGAAGGTCTCCTGCACCAGCATCGGCGAAAGCCCGATCGAGGGCTCGTCGATCAGGACGAGCTTGGGATCGAGCAGCAGACCGCGCACGATCTCGAGCTGCTTCTGTTGCCCGCCCGACAGCGTCGAAGCCTGCACATCGGCCTTGGCGCGCAGTGCCGGGAAGCGATCGAGCGCCGCCTCGATCCGCTTGGGCATGTCGGTGATGGCAGAGCCGGCGGCGACCGCGCCCAACTCGATATTGTGGCGCACCGACAGCTCGGGGAAGATGTTGCGGCCCTGCGGTACATAGCAGATCCCGGCTTCCAGCAGCTTGCGCTGGCTCCAATTGGTGATGTCGGAGCCCTCAAGCCGGATATGGCCCTCGCGCACCTTGAGCAGGCCGAAGATCGCCTTGAACACGGTCGATTTGCCGGCACCGTTGGGGCCGATCACGGTGGTGATTGCGGCGCGCGGCACCTTGAAGCTCGTGCCGTTCAAGATGGTCATGGCGCCATAGCCGCCGACCACGCCGTCGAGTTCGAGGATGGGGGTGCTCATGGCGTCGCTCCTCAATGCCCGAGATACGCTTCGATCACGGCCGGGTCGGCCCTGACCTCCGCTGGCGTGCCTTCCGCCAGAACCTTGCCCTCGGCCAGCACGATCACCCGCGAGCACAGGCTCATCACGAAATCCATGTTGTGCTCGATCACGACGAAGGTCGCGCCCTGCTCGGCATTGATCGCGCGCAGCCGCTCCTTCAAATCGCCGAGCATGGTCAGGTTGACGCCGCCGGCCGGTTCGTCGAGCAGCACGAGGCGCGGGCCCGCCATGAAGGCCATGGCGGCGTCGAGCAGCTTTTGCTGGCCATAGGAAAGCCCGCCCGCCTTGGCATCCGCGAGATGGCCGAGCTTGAAGAAGCCGATCATCTGCTGCGCCTTCTCCGTCAGCCCGGCATCGCGCGCCCCGAACAGCCGCGACAGCATCGAGCCCTCATGCTCCTGCCCGGCGAGGATCAGGTTCTCCCGCACCGACAGCTCCGGGAAAACCTGCAGGAGCTGGAAGGTGCGGCTGACGCCAAGCCGGTTCAGCTCTGAAGGCCGCATATTGGTGACCTCGCGGCCGTCGAGCTTCACGCTGCCCTCGGTCGGCTCCAACTGGCCGAGGATGCAGTTGAACAGGGTCGACTTGCCGCAGCCGTTGGGGCCGATGATGCCAAGGATCTCTCCCTCATTGACGGAGAAGGAGACGCCGTTGACGGCTTTGATGCCCCCAAAAGCCTTGTGGAGATTGCTGACTTCCAGAACCTGGTTCATCGAGCGTCTCCCCGCTTGCCGGTGAGCTTGGCCCAGCCGCGCTCCATCAGGCCGCTGACGCCCTGCGGGCAGGCGATCAGCAGCAGCATCACGATTCCCGCGAAGATGATCAGGTAGAGCGAGCCGGCAAAGCGAAGCCATTCCGGCAGCACGACGCCGAGCAGCGCGCCGACGAATGGTCCGAGCAGGTAGCCTGCCCCGCCCGCCACCACCATCAGCAGCAGGAAGAAGCTCTGCGACAGCGAGAAGGGCGAGGGGTCGATGAACTCGACCAGCGGGGCATAGAGCGCGCCCGCAAAGCCCGCATAGGCCGAGCCGATGGCGAAGGCGAGCAGCGTATAGGCGCGGGTGTCGATGCCCAGGCTCGCCGCCCGGATCGGGTTCTCGCGCAGCGCCGTGAAGGCACGGCCCCAAGGGCTGCGGATCAGCCACCACAGCGCCACCGCCAGGATGAGGGTGACGACCACGACGAAGCGGTGGAATTCGAGCGCGCCGAACAGCTTGATCCCAAAGAAATCCGGCCGGTTGATGTTGGAGATGCCAAAGACGCCACCGGTCAGCCATTGCTCGTTGCGGAGGGCCAGCCAGATCAGCGTCGAGAAGGCGAGCGTCACGAAAGCGAGGTAATGCGCCTTCACCCGCAGAGCCGGAAAGCCGAGCACGATGCCGACGGCGAAGGTCAGCAGGCCCGACAATGCGAAGGCGGCATACCAGGAGACGCCGAATTTCGTCGTCAGGATCGCCGTGGTGTAGGCGCCAAGCCCCATGAAGGCAGCCTGCGCCAGCGATTTGAGACCGGCATAGCCGAGCGTCAGGTTCAGTCCCATCACGGCGATGCTCATCACCAGCCAGAGCGAGAGCACATAGGTGCCGTAGCGCCCCATCCCGACCGGCGCGAACCAGAGGATCGCGGCGCCGATCACCAGCGTGAGAAAGGTGCCGTCGATCATGCCGAGACCGGGCAGCCGGGTGAGGCGAGGGGACGGGCTCAGGTCGCTACGGGTTGCGGGCGCGGTCATACGCGGCGCTCCTCTTTGCGGCCCATCAGCCCTTCGGGCTTGAGCAGGATGATCACGACGAGCAGCACTAGCGGCACGGCCAGCCGATACTGCGTCGAGATATAGGCGGCGGCCATGCTGTCGACGATGCCGACGACGAGCCCGCCGACGAGCGCGCCCCGCACCTGGTTGAAGCCGCCCACGATCGCCGCGATGAAGGCGAACAGGCCGATCACCTCGCCATTCGAGAACTTCGCCAGATAGATCGGCGAGATCAGCACCGAGGCGACGATGGCCAGCGCGGCATTGATCACGAAGGTCAGCAGCACCATCCGTTCGACCGGGATGCCGAGGATGCGCGCCACCATCGGGTTCTGCGCGGTGGCCTGCATCTGGCGGCCGAGTTTGGTGCCGCCGACGAACCATTGCAGCAGCCCGATCACGGCAAAAGCGCAGGCGATGATCGCGATGTGCTGCAGCGAGATCGCCGCGCCGAAGACCTCGATCGTCTGCGTCGGCACGAAGGAGGGGAAGTTCTGCGCCTCGGCCGAAAAGCCGTCCTTGGCGCCTTCCTTCATGATGATCGACAGCGCCATGGTGGCGATGGCGAGCGGCAGCACGCCATGCCGGATCATCGGATCGACCACCGCGAGCTTGAAGCCGACGCCGAAGATCAGGATGAAGGCGGCGATCCCGATCAGCGCACCGAGCCAGATCGGCGCGCCGAACAGCTTGATCGCAAGCAGCACCAGCACGGCCGGCAGCATCACGAACTCGCCCTGGGCGAAGTTGATCGTCTGCGAGGTCTGCCAGACCAGCGTGAAGCCGATCGCGGCAAGCGCGTAGATCGCTCCCGTGGCAATGCCGGCGATGAGGTAGGCGATGAATTCGGCCATGGCGGTCTCGCTCTTCTGATGAGCGTTGCGTTGACTAAAAGGCGCGTGTCATCCCGGACGTAGCGAAGCGGAGATCCGGGATCCATGCAGCCGTGACGCCCTTCGATGGATCCCGGGTCGAGCGCTGCTCGCCCGGGATGACGTCGACGGTGGAAGCAGTCGTCAGGGCTTGATCTTCGGCAGGGTGGCGTTGATCACCTGCTTGCCGTTGATCACCTCGGCGAGGAAGCTCTCGCGGTCGAGGTCGCCGTTCTGTTCGATGGTGGTCTCGATCAGGATGCCGGGCTCGTCGGAAGGCTTGATCGTCGCGCCGCGAAGCGTGTCGGCGACGCCCTTCTTGTCGAACTTCTTCTGCTTCTCGGTCGCCCATTTGATCATGTAGACGGCCATGTAGCCCTTCAGGCCGTTATGGTCGGAGGCGTAGTTGTACTTCGCCTGGAACTTCTTGCCGAACTCCTGGAAGGCCGGGATCGGCGCGTCGATCGACAGGCCGACATGGCCCTTGACGCCGTTGGCGGCCTCGCCCGCGAGTTCGATCACCTTGGCGCCAAGCAGCGTGGTCTCGCCGACCATCGGCTTGGTGATGCCCTGCTGCTTGGCGGCGCGCAGGAAGCGGGCGCTCTCCTCCTCGTTCAGATAGACGAAGACGGCGTCGGCATTGGAGTTCTTGATCTTGATCGCGTCGGCGGCGAAATCGGCCTGGCCCTGCTCGGTGGCGACATCGGCCGCGACCTTGATGCCGGCCTTTTCCAGCTCGGGGATGATCGCGTCGCGCCCACCCTTGCCGAAGTCGTTGTTGACCCAGACCACCGCGACCGACCCGGCCTTGACCGTGTCCTTGAGGTATTTGGCGATCTTGGGCATCGCTGCCGCCTGGCTGAGCGAGGTGCGGAACAGATACTGATTGCCCTGCTTGGTCAGGCCGGCCGCCTCGCCGCCGACCAACTGGGCGATCTCGGCGCGCTGGGCGATCTGCATGGAGGCGCCGATCGGGCCGGAGAAGACCGGGCCAAGCACGGCATAGGTGCCCTCGTCGATGGCGCGCTGCACGGCGGCGCGCGTGTTTCCAGGGTTGGTCTGCGTGTCGTAGTGGGTGATCTCGATCTGCTTGCCGAGAATCCCGCCCTTGGCGTTGATGTCGGCGACGGCGAGGTCGATGCCGTTCTTCCAGTTGGTGCCGGCCGTGGCGCCCGCTCCGGAAAGCTCGACGACGTCGACGAGCTTGACCTTGTCCTGCGCCAAAGCGGGCAGGGTGAGGCCGGCGCTCAGCGCGGCGGCAATGATCCATTGGGTCTTCATCGGTGTCTCCTCCAGGGTTCTTGTTGGTGGTGTTCTTTTTGGCGTTCTTGCCCGCCCGGCTGTCGCGGGTCGTTGGTGATCGTCGTGATCTCAGGCTGCGTGGCTCGCCTCCTGCGCCGCCAGGGCTTTGTCGAAGGCCTCGGCGATCGCGCCCGCCGGGGGGTGCGTCCCGGTGAACAATGCGAAGCCGTCGATCGCCTGGTTGATGCTGAGCTCGCGTCCCGTCATCACCATGGCGCCGGCCTTCTGCGCGGCTTTGAGCAGCGGAGTCCAGAGCGGATGATAGACCGCGTCCGCAACCCAGTGAGACTTTTGGATAAGCTCAGCCGGCACGGGACTGTCGCGATTGGGCAGCATCCCGATCGGCGTGCCGTTGACGATGCCGGCCGCGCCCGAAACCGCCTCCTCGACGCTGGCGGAAATCTCGACCTTGGCGCGCTGGCCGATCTGGCTTGCCAGCGCCTCGGCTTTGGCGCGGTCGCTGTCGAACAGCTTGAGATGGCGCACGCCGCAGCCGGCCAGCGCGAAGCCGATCGCCTTGCCGACGCCGCCCGTGCCGATGATCGCGACGGGGGCGTCGCCGTCAGCGCGGCCGAGCGCGCGATAGGCGGTGGCAAAGCCGGTCGCGTCGGTGTTGTGGCCGGTCAGCCTGCCGTCGCGTGCGACGACCGTGTTGACCGCGCCCATCGCGGCCGCTTCCGGCGACAACGCGTCGAGCAGCGGCACGACCGCCTCCTTGTAGGGAAAGGTCACGTTGATGCCGGAAAAGCCCATCCGGCGCACGCCGTCGAGCATCGCCACGAGGTCGGTGCGGCCCGCTCCCGCCACGTCCATCAGATGGTAGTGCAGCTCGAACCCGGCGGCCCGTGCTGCCGCCTCATGCATCGCCGGCGCGGCCGAATGCGCGATCGGCGTACCGATCAGGCCGAGCAGCACGCGCTTCGTCCGGCTGGCGATGGGAAAGTCCGGCATCATCTCATCCCTGTGTGGCTCGCCCGTCGTCTCAGCAGGCGTTGCCGCCGTCAGATAAGCCGATCGCGGGCGATAACGCGATAACCAATTCGATCGGATTACCTAACCTGATGTTATCTTTCCAGCACGCTCTGCCGGCGTGGATTGACGCGGCCTGACCACCGCATTCATCTCCTCGCGCAGCAAGGTCACGAAGGTCTCGGCATAGAGCGAGAGGGCCTTGTCGTTCTTGATCGCGACATAGGTCTGGAACTGCGTCGGTTCGGCGATCGGGATCGTGGTGATGCCCTGCATCGAACCATGCGCCACGGTGAACTGGTCGATCACCGCGATGCCGAGCCCGGCCCGCACCAGCGAGCACACGGTCGTGCCGAAGCGCGCCTTGATGACGATGTCGTAGTCCAGGCCCTGCCGGCTGAAGATCTCGGCCATCACCCGCCCATAGGGATCGTTGGGGTCGATGCCGATCAGCGGATGACGCACGATCTCGGCGGCCGAGATCATCTCGCGCCCGGCCAGTTCATGCCCGTCGGGGACGATGCAGAGCAGTTCGCCCATCGAGAGCGGCACGAAATCGATGCCGGGATGGTCGAGCTTGTAGCTCATTGCCGCGATCTCGCCCTTGCCGAGCAGGAGATAGTCGAGTGCCTCCTCGATCTTGAGGATGTTGATGTCGAGCCGCAGGTCGGGGTGCTTGCGCTTCAGCCGCTCGATCGCGCGCGGCACCATGACATGGCAGATGCTCGGCACCGAGCCGATGCGCAATTCGATGCCGCCGCCGCGCTCGATCCGCGCCAGCGTGTAGTGCAGGTCGTCGACCTTCTTGTAGACGCCGTTGATCTGCTCGAAGATATCGTTGGCTTCCGGCGTCGGCACATAACGGCCATGACGGCGCTCGAACAGCTTCAGCCGCAGTGTCCGTTCGGTGTGCTTCATCAGCCGGCTGATGCCCGGCGCCGAGACCGCGAGCAGCTTCGCCGCGCCGCTGATCGTCCCGGTGATCATGATGGCGCGGATCACCTCGATCTGTCGCAAGGTGAGCATCGGCCACGCGTCCCCCGTCAAGGCGGGCAAACGGAGGCAAGCCGCGCCCGGCTGTCAAGCCGGCGAGCGCGGGGCAGGGCGGCTCAGTCCGGCGTCGGCAGCGCCTTCGCCTGGCGGTCCAGGTCCTGCAGCCTCGGCAGGGTCTTTGCGGCGAAGGCCTTCAGTTCGGGATCGGAGCCGCTCTGCGCATAGGCCGAGACCAGCGTCACGGCCTCTTCCTGCGCCGCCCGCTGCGCCGTCACATAGGCCTTGTCGAAATCGCGCCCCTGCATCGCGGCGAGATCGCGCAACATGTCGAGATGGCGGCCGTCGGGACGCTCCGGCAGCGCGATGTCGGAGCGCCGCGCCGTGATCTGCCGCAGGCTGCTGCCCGTCGTGCCAAGGTCGTTGGCGAGGCGATGGGCAAAGCTCTTGATCTCGGGCGAGCTCGTCTTGTGCAGCGCCAGCGTCGCCGATTCCACCCCGAACATGGTTGCCACAGTGGTCTGCGCCGCGAAATCCTGTGGCGGCGATGTTTGGGCGAAGGCGGGTGAGGCGGTCAGGGCGAGCGCCGTGAGGATCGGCAGAAGCGGTCTCATCGCGGCGGTGCCTCATGTTGGATACGGGATGGTCGAGCAACCCGGCAGGGGAGGCGAGGTTCCCTGGTTGGCAGCGATGTCAGGCACGCCGCGCCTTGTTCAACCCGGCCCACGCGTCTATCGAAGGGGCGGGATGGAAGCAGTGCCCGAGGCACTGCAGACCGGGGCGACCCGACCAGACGATCCGCAAGAACGACAGGGACGAAACGCATGCCGACCACCAACGAGACCCTACGCGATGCGCTGGTCGCCGCCCGCCGCGAGAAGGCCCTGATCGAGATGACGGAGCAGCCGGTTCCCGCGTCTTTCCTCGAGGGATTGGCCGTGCAGGGCGAGATCGCCGAGCGTCTCGGCCATGACAAGGCCGGCTGGAAGGTCGCCATCGCCGAGGGCGGATTGCCGGTCGCCGGGCTGATGCCGGGGCCCTGGCTGGCGCTGGGTGATGTCTATGACGGCGCGATCGGGGCCGAGCTGCGCGTCGAGATCGAGATCGCGCTGCGGCTGTCCAGGGACGTGCCGATGCGGCCCAACCAGCCCTATTCACGCGCCGAACTGCTGGGGTATTGCGACAAGGCCTATCTCGGCATCGAGATCGTCGAAAGCCGTCTCGCCAACTGGCAGGGTGTGCCCTTCGCGCTCTGGCTCGCCGACGCGCTAGGCCATGGCGGCTACTATCTCGGCCCCGAACTCGACATCAAGGTTCTCGACGATCTGACCGGGCTCGGCTGCTTCATCTCGCTGAACGGCGTCACGATCTACGACCAGCCGGCGGTGCATGGAAACGGCGATCCGATGACGCCCTTCCTCGCTTGGGCGAACCGCAAGGACGAGCTGATGGACGGCCTGCGCGCCGGCCAGATCGTCACCACGGGCAGCCTCTGCGGCGGCGTTCTCTCGCCGGGCAAGGGCGAGATCGTGACGAAACTCAGCCCGCTTGGAACAGTAACGCTGACCCTGCGTTAGGAACTGCCGCGCTGCCTTGTCGATGAGCCCAAGATCAGCGACGTTAACACTTGATCACGCTCTGAACACAGTTAGACCTTAATCGTCGCGTGCGGGTGGCGTTGTCTGGAGGCGGGATGCGGTTGTGGCGGAGGGCGGCCCGCGCTGTTGTGGGCGGAGGCGGTTGCGCTTTCGCTGCGATGCTCGGTGTCCAGTCCGCGCCCGCACACGCTTTCGACCTGTCGTCGCTCGACATCTTCGGTTTGTTCACGAAAAAGGACGCGCCGCCGGACGTGAGCGCGGCGACGCTGCCCTATCGCCTCGACTTCGATCTCGGCCAAGCCGATGACGCCAAGGCGCTGACGCGCACCCTGCAGGACGCCTCGCTGCTCTACCGTTTGCGCCAGGATGCGCCGCCCGATGGCGAGACGCTGGCGCGCCGCATGGCCGCCGATCTCAACCCGCTCGTCGATGCGCTCTGGTCGCAGGGCTATTTCAATGCCGAGGTCGCGCTCACCGTCGATGGCGCGACGCTGAAGGTCGGGGCCGAGCCCGATGCAAGGCTCGTCCGCGCCCTCGAAGCCCATCGCAACCGCGATGCCGTGCCGATCACCGTCAAAGTCGCACCCGGCCCCGTCTTCGGCCTGCGCAACGTCGCCGTCAGCGAGCGCGGCATCACCGGCACGCCGGCCATCGTCAACCCGGAGAAGGTCACGCGGCTGAAGCCAGGCGATCCCGCGACGGCCTCGGCGCTGCGAGCGGCGCAGGCCGCGCTGGTCGATAGTCTCCGCGCCCAGTCGCGGCCGCTTGCGAAGGTGGTCGAGCTTCGCCCTGTCGTCGATCACGCCGCGCGCATCATGGACGTGACCTATGTGGTCGAGCCCGGCCCGGTGGCGGGCTTCGGCGACGTGACGATCGGCGAGACCGCCGAGATTCCGCCCGCCGTCGTGCGCTCCTTCATCTATCTCGAACCGGGCGATCCCTATACGCCGAAGGCGCTGACCGACACCCGCAAATCGATCGCCACCATCCCCGCCGTTGCCTCGGTTCGCATACGCGAGGCCGACAAGCTCGACGGCGCTGGCAACCTGCCGATCTTCGTCGATGTCACCGAGCGGCCCAAGCGCCTGATTGGCTTCTCGGCACGCTACTCGACCATCGATGGCCCGGCAGTGAAGACCTATTGGGAGCATCGCAACCTGTTCGGCGGTGCCGAGCGGCTCCGCCTCGAAGGCGATATCTTCCTGGCGCCGCGCATCGACGGCACCAAGATCAAGTCGATTGGCGATTTCGAGCGCTCGGACCTCGGCGGCCGCTTCTCCTTCAGCTTCCTGAAGCCCGCGCTTGGCGGCAGCCGCTATGACTGGCTGCTCGATGGTACGGCGACGCGCCAGCGCATCGGCACCAACCGCTATGGCGGCTACACCGCCCGCTACGGCAATGTCACCACCGCGATCCAGCGCCGGTTCAGCGACACCTTCTCGGTCCAGGCCGGCATCGAGGTCGAACGCGGCCAGACCAGCGACGTGCTCGGCCAGGTCGACTACACCCTCGTCGGCATCCCGCTCTCGGTGAAATACGATTCGACCGACAGCCTGCTCGATCCGACGCGAGGCATCCGCGCAACGGCCTCGGTGACGCCCTATCCGACCTTCCTGGGCTCCACCGTCGGACTGTTTCAGAGCAAGGCGGCACTGTCCGCCTATTACGCGCTCGACGAGGACGCCCGCTATGTCCTGGCCGGACGCATCGGCCTGGGCTCGATCGCGGGAGCCGATCTCGACGAGGTCCCGGCGACGCGGCGCTTCTATGCTGGCGGTGGCGGCTCGGTGCGCGGCTATGCCTACCGCACGCTCTCGCCGCTCGGCCCGCTCGGCCGGCTGACAGGCGGCCGCAGCCTGTTCGAAGGCTCGGTCGAGGCCCGCATCAAGATCACCGACACGATCGGCCTCGTGCCCTTCTTCGATGCCGGAACCGCCTTCGAAGGCAGCGTTCCCGATTTCAAGCAGCGCCTCCAGATGGCTGCCGGCCTCGGCCTGCGCTATTACACCGCGATCGGCCCGATCCGCGTCGATGTCGCGGCCCCGCTCAATCCCCGCAAGGGCGACAAGCCGGTCGCGCTCTATGTCAGCATCGGGCAGGCCTTCTGATGCGCCGCGCGCGCTCCCTGTCCTGGCCGAGTCTGCCGCGCCTCGCGCTCTTCGTGGTCCTCCTCGTCGCGGGCCTCCTCGCCTCCGCGCATCTCGGCGGCTTCGCCCAGAATGCCCAGACCGATCGCGGCGTCGTCGCCGACCTGATCTCGAAGGCGCTGTCGAGCGACACCAGCCAGGTCTCGATCGGGCAGGTCAACGGCGCGCTCTCCTCGGATGTCGAGATTCGCGACATCGTCCTCTCCGATCGTGACGGCCCCTGGCTCAAGCTCGACCGCGCCCGCCTGATCTGGACGCGCAGCGCGCTGCTGCTGCGGCGCCTCGATATCGACCGCCTCGAGATCGGCAAGCTCGAATTCCTGCGCAAGCAGGCGCCTCAGCCGGCCGGGGCAGCCCCGCCGAGCGACCAGCCGATCCTGCCGGAATTGCCGCTGAAGGTGATCGTCCGCGCCTTCCAGCTGAACGAACTCGCGCTGGGCGAGCCGGTGCTCGGCGTGGCCGCGCGGCTCGGTGCCACCGGGTCGGCGACGCTCGGCCCGCCGAACGAAGGCCTCGACCTCAAGCTCGATGCGCGCCGGCTCGATGCGGCCGGGACCTTCAGCGTCAACCTTGCCTTCGTTCCGCAGACGACCCGACTGCAACTCGCGGTCAAGCTCGAAGAGCCGGCTGGTGGCCTGATCTCGAAGGTCGCAGGCCTGCCCGGCGAACCGCCGGTCAAGCTCGATCTCGGCGGTGACGGCCCGCTCGATTCCTTCGGTTCGACCCTGGTCTTCACCGCCGGCCCGACCATCGGTGCGCAGGGGCAGGCCCGGCTGGACCGCAGCGGCGGCGAGCGCCAGCTCAATCTTGCGCTCGATGCCCGCATCGAAGGCCTGATGCCGCCGCCGGTCGCGCCCGTCTTTGCAGGCTCGACCCGGCTCGATGGGTTGGTCGGCTTCGCCGATGGCGGCGACATCGACATCCGCAATCTTGCCCTGGTCTCCGCTCTTGCCCGCCTCGACGTGCTCGGCCGCTACAGGGCCGACAGGACGCTCGACATCCGCGTTACCGCGGCCGCCCGCCCCAATGCGGAGGGCAAGACCGTCGCCTCGGGCACCGAGATCGCCAAGCTCGCTTTCGAGTCCACGATCAAGGGGCCGGTCGCGGGGCCGACCATCGTCGCCACGCTCGACGCGCAGGATGCCAGGCTGCCTGCCGGCTCGTTCGCCAGCCTAGGCATGCGCTTCAACGCCACGCCGACCGGCATCATCGGCGAGCCCGGCACCCGTATCACCCTGACGGCCGATGGCGAGGCGTCGGGCATCGCGCTGACGGACCGCGCGCTCGCCCGCGCCGTGGGCGAGCGCGTCAGCTTCACCCTGCGCGGCACCGGACAGGATGACGGCACCGCCGATTTCGAGACGCTGCGGCTCGCCATGTCCGGCGTCGAGCTCGACTACAAGGGCAAGGCCGGCAATGCCCGCGTGCTCGGCCGTCTCCAGGCCGTACTGCCCGATCTCGCGCGCCTCAGCGGCCTTGCCGGGCGCACGCTCGGCGGCCGGGCCGAGATCGGAGCCGAGATCGATGCGACGCCGCGCCTCAACGATTATGGCGCAACGCTGAGCGGCCGCGGCGACAGGCTCGCCACCGGCGATGCCGTGCTGGACCGGCTGCTCGCAGGCAACCTCACGCTGGCCGGGCAGGTGCGCTCCCTCGCGGGAGACCTGACCGTCACGGGCCTGCGGCTCGCCGGCCAGCACGCTGCCTTCACCGCCGATGGCAGCATCGGCCGGCAGGCCTCCGACCTGAAGCTTGCACTTGCCTTGCCCGATCTGAAGCGCGCCGATGCGCGCCTGTCGGGCAGGGGCGATATCACCGCGCAGATCACCGGCCCGCGAGACAAGCTCGACGCCACCGCCCGCATCGCGGTCGCCAATGCCACGGCGCTGGCCCGCCCGATCCCGCGCCTCGCCATCGACGCCGTCGTTCGCGATCTCCAGGGCGCGCTCGCTTCCCGCCTGACGCTGAACGGCGAGATCGATTCAAAGCCCGCGACGGGCACGGTCGCGCTCGCGCGCTCGCCCGGCGACGGCTGGAACCTGTCGACGCTCGATCTCACCGTCGGCTCCGCGCGGTTGAATGGCGGGCTGACGCTCGACCCCGCCAGCCGCGCCGCCGGCCATCTGACGCTCGCCGCCCGCAATCTCGACGACCTCTCGGCGCTGGCATTGACCAAGCTCGGCGGCCAGCTCGATGCCGACATCACGCTCGCTGTGGTCGAAGGCCGGCAAAACCTCAATTTGACCGCCAAGGGCACGCGCCTCGCCGGTCCCTCGATCACGATCGACAAGCTCGACGCCACTGCCGCCGCGACCGACATCTATGGCCGGCCCAGCCTCGACGCCGCGCTCGCCATCGACCGCGCCGTCGCGGCCGGCGAGGCGATCAGCGCGATCCGCTTCGATTCGAAGGGCGCGCCTGAGGCCAGCGCCTTTACGCTCAGCGCCGCCGCGCGCGGCTTTGCGCTAAACGGCGCCGGCCGGCTCGTGCCGGGCGAGCCGCTGAAGCTCGAACTCGCCTCCTTCGAGGCTCGCCGCGACGGCCGCCGCATCGCGCTCGCCAACCCCGCCATCTTCAGCTTCCCGGCCGCCGGCATCGAGATCGCCGGTCTTGCCGTCGCGATCGACAATGGCCGGCTGACGCTGGACGGCCGCGCCGGCGAGACGCTGGACCTCAACCTGACGGCCCGCGACATTCCGCTCTCGGCCGCCCGCATCCTGGCCCCGAGCATCGACATCGGCGGCACGCTCAACGCGCAGGCCAAGGTGGCGGGCAAGCCTGACGCGTTGACGGGACCGTGGAACGTCCGGGTCGCCCGGCTGACCACGCCGGAGACCCGGCAGGCCGGCCTGCCGCCGATCGAGATTTCGGGCGAGGGCGCCTTCAAGGGCAGCGAGACCAGCGTCAACGCCACGCTGAATGCAGGCCGCGGCGCCAGCCTGACGATTCGCGGCACGGCGCCGCTCGGCGCGGCGGGCGCGCTCGACCTCGCGGCCCAAGGGCGACTCGATGCGGGGCTGGTCAATCCGCTGATCGGCGCGCAGGGCAGGCGGGTCACCGGCGCGGTCGCGCTCGATATGCGCGCCGCCGGCACGCTCGCGACGCCGCGTCTGAGCGGATCGGCTACCCTCTCGGGCGGCAGCTTCACCGACGCGCTCCAGGGCGTGCGCCTCACTGCCATCGAGGCGCGCCTCGCGGCCAATGGCGAGAATCTCGTGATCGAGCGCGCCAGCGCCCAGACGCCCAATGGCGGCACGCTTTCGGCCAGCGGCCGGCTTTCGCTCGATGCTGCGGCCGGCTTTCCGGGCGCGATCCGCATCCAGGGCAACCGCGCGCAGTTGCTGTCGAGCGGCATCGTCACCGCCGTCGCTGATCTCGGGCTCGAGATTTCGGGGCCGCTGGCGCAGCGGCCGCGCCTGAGCGGACGCGTCGATGTGCTCTCGCTTGACGTCGCAGTGCCTGACCGTCTGCCGGCCTCGCTGCGCCCGGTCGATGGAATCAAGCATGTCCGGCCGACAGGCACGGCTGCCGCCCGGCTAGCAGCCCAGAAGAAGCAGGCGCGACCGGCGGCACGCGGCGCCCGGCCGGCGCCCGCCTTCGACGCTGTGCTTGCGCTCACGGTCTCGGCGCCGAACCGGGTCTTCGTCCGCGGACGCGGCATCGACGCCGAACTCGGCGGTCAGCTGAGGGTGGGCGGAACCCTGGCGGCCCCGGCGCTCGATGGCGGCTTCGAACTGCGGCGCGGGCGACTCAGCGTGCTGAGCCAGCGTCTCGACTTCAGCCGCGGCCGCCTGACCTTCACCGGCGGCACGATGCCGGAACTCGATTTCGTCGCCGAGACCCGTGCATCGGATGTCACCGCGCGTGTCATCGTCACCGGCCCGGCCGACCAGCCCTCCTTCGCTTTCACCTCCGATCCCAACCTGCCGCAGGACGAGGTGCTCTCGCGCCTGCTCTTCGCGCGGGCATCGGGTTCTCTATCCCCCTTCCAGGCGCTGCAACTGGCGCAGACCGCGGCGCAATTCGCTGGCGGGGGCGGCGACGATTCGTTCGAGCGCCTGCGCAAATCGCTCGGCGTCGACAATCTCGACATCCAGGTCGGCGCCGGCGGCCCGACCGTCGGCGTCTCCCGCTATATCGGCGACAACGTCTCGGTCGGCATCAAGGCCGGCGCCAGGCCGGAGGATAGCGGCGTCTCGGTCAACATCGACGTGACGCGCCGCCTCAAGGTCCAGGCCGAGACCGGCGCCGACGGAAGCGCCTCGGTCGGCGTCGGCGCCGAGTGGGAATACTGAGCGGCTGCGTCGATCCCGAGAATCGATTCCGGCAAGCGCTCAATCGGCCGGGATGGTCGCTCCCGGCGATTCTGTTCTGGAACCGCTTGAAACAAGGCCTTCGGGCGTCACGCGGTTAATGGTCGGTAAATTTCGACGGTCAAAGCGTGGCTTGCCTGCAACACCGGGGTCCAAAGCACCCCCCGGAGCCTCTCGGCGGCGTGATGAAGGTTGATCGGCCCCCCGGCATTCGTAATGGTTGTCCTGCGTCGGGACGTTCCCGGTCGCTGTTTTTCGTCTTCGCCTCTGAATGGTCAGGGACGCGGGCGAAAGGCCGGGAATAGGCAGGTTCGGTGGTTGGGTCTCCTGGGGCCAGTCACCAACAGAACAGGCCGAAGCCCGAGGGTCTCGAAACTCTTTTGGAGGTTACCAATGAAGCTCGTTAAGAGCCTCCTCCTCGGTTCCGCCGCCGGCATCGCCGCGGTCGCCGGGGCTCACGCTGCCGATCTTCCCTCGCGGAAGGCGGCCCCCGTTGAATACGTCCGCGTCTGCTCTGCTTACGGCGCTGGCTTCTTCTACATCCCCGGCACCGACACCTGCCTCCGCGTTGGTGGCCGTGTTCGCGCTGAGTACACTGTCGGCACCCGCTACGGCGATGGCCAGGACGCCTACGGCACCCGCGCTCGCGGTCGCTTGAACGTCGACGCTCGCACCGCGACCGCCTACGGCACACTGCGCACCTTCTTCCGCTACGAGCTGACCAACAGCTCGGGCTTCTATGCCGGCACGACGAACGGCAACCAGGGCATCATCGCTCCGGGCACCGCTCGCAACACCGCTTCGGCCACCGCTTCGCTCCTCGATCTGGCCTTCATTCAGTTCGGGCCGATCACCGCCGGTCGCGCTCAGTCGTTCTTCGACTTCTACGCGAACGACTTCGGCTTCTCGACGCTGCGCACGGCTGACAGCCGTCTGAACCTGTTGGCCTACACCGCCACCTTCGGTTCGGGCTTCTCGGCCACCGTGTCGCTCGAAGATCGCAACACCGGCACCGGCACCCGTGAAAACGGTGTTGTCAGCCCGGCTGCGCTCTCGACGACCCTCGGCCAGGACATGCCCGACATCGTCGCCTCGCTGCGCGTCGATCAGGGTTGGGGTTCGGCCCAGTTGTCGGGTGCCATCACCCAGCGCAACATCTCGAACACCGGCGTTCTGTTCGCCAACACGAAGGATGAGCTCGGCTTCGCCGTTCAGGGTGGCGTCAAGATCAACCTGCCGATGCTGGCTGCTGGCGACGTCCTGTTCCTGCAGGCGGCCTATGCTGACGGCGCTCTCGGCTATCTCGGCTGGGGTGGTCAGTTCGGCGCCGGTCGTCAGACCAGCTCGGTTGCTGGCAACCAGCTGATTGTTGCCGATTACAGCGTGAGCGCGCTCGGCAACACGAACTCGGCGACCGGCTGGTCGATCGTCGCGGCGCTGAAGCACTTCTGGACCCCGCAGCTGCGCACCGAGATCTACGGCTCGTACTCTGAGCTGAGCCTCGGCTACACGCTGGCCGCCCAGGCTGTTCCCGGCGTGGTTGCGCGTCCGCTCGATCCGAAGGAACTCATCGTTGCTGGCAACCTGATCTGGTCGCCGGTTTCGGGCCTGGATATCGGTGTCGAGGTCGTCTACACCCGTACCGAGCTGAAGCAGGCTGTCCTGGCCACCAACAATGCCGGCGCTCGCCCGGCCCTGGCTGCCGGTGGCCGCCTGGTCAAGAGCGACGACGCCATCGCTGGCCGTCTGCGCATCCAGCGCGACTTCTGATCGCCTCAAGCGATCTGATCGGAAAGCCCCGGGGAAACCCGGGGCTTTTTGCGTTAGGGCATAGCTCGAGGCTGCTATAGGATGGCCGGACCGGTCCGCGACGCTTAATTCGGGAGTTTGCTAGGCGGGCCGCGTCATCGATGCGCCGCCCCGCCGAAGGCGGTTGACAGCCGGCTCGCGAAACCCCTTCTAGAAGACGCTGTCTTGTTTTGGACACATATCGCGATGGTGCGCGTCCGCCTCGGCGAGCGCCCGGCGGCGACATGCGCTCGTTCATGAACAGCAGCGTTGAAGCGCCTGAAACCGCGTCGCTTTTCGGTTTCAGGCGAAACCGGTGTTCCCTCTCGCGAGGGTCGGTTCGGGACTGGAGGGGAGCGGAGCATGGCGCAGCCGGGACGTTGGCTTTGGGGGCTGGTGCCGCTGGCGCTGCTCTGGGGCGCCGGTAACCTGTTCCTCGGCGAGGCGATCGAGCGCGATGTCGGCCGGCGTGCTGTCGAAGCGGCTGCCTCCGTGGCCGGCGAGGCGCCGGGCGCACGTCCGATCGCCGCCCAGATCGATGGGCGCGACGTCACGATCAGCGGCGAGGCGCTCTCGGCTGACGGCGCGGCACGGGCCATCGCGCGGCTGCGTTCCGAATTCGGCGTCCGCCGGGCGCTCGGCGGCCTGTCGCAGGTCGTCGCCCAGCGTCCCTATAGTTGGCAGGCGAGCCGCCAGGACAATGTCGTCGCCCTCAGCGGTTTCGTGCCGGACGAAGCCGGCGCCATCGCCAATGTCGCGGCAGCCGGCACGGCCCTTCCGGGCGTTCGGGTCGATGATCGCCAGCGCCTCGCCTTCGGCGCGCCTCCGGGCTTCCAGGCCATGACGCAGGCGGTCCTGGCGCAGTTGCCCAAGCTGTCCAGCGGCAAGATCGCCCTCGACGACACGCGCTTCTGTATCGAGGGCACGGCTTCCACGCCCGATGATTTCCTCGCATTGCAGGCCGCCACGGCCGCGCTGGCGCGCGACGGCTTCCAGGCCGTGCCCTGCGCCCTCGAGCCGCCGGTGGTGACGCCCTATCGCCTGGGCATCGAACACCCGACTGCCGACCAGCTCCGCCTGACCGGGTTTTACCCGACCGAGGCCGTGCGCCAACAGATTCTGGCGCTTCTGCGACACAGCTTTCCCGGCCCGATCAGCATCGAGGACGCGATGAAGCCGGCCGCGGGTGCACCTGTGGCCTTCCTTGCGAAGGTCACGCGCGCCATCGCCGACCTCGCCCGGCTGCGGCAGGGCAGCGCGGAGCTGACCGGGGACGCCTACACGCTCACGGGCGACGGCCCGGCCAGCTTCCAGGCCTGTCAGGCGCTGCGGCTGCAGATCGCGCAGGGTGACGGTCCCGATTCGGTCGCCCAGGCCTCGATCGCCTGTCCGCCCGAGCCGCCGCCGATGCCGCCGCTGCCGGATATTCCAGAGCCGCGCTTTTTGCCGTCCGAGCTGCCGTCGGCGCCCACGCCGCCTGGCGCACCAGCCGAGGCAAGGGCCCCGCCGGCTCCGTCTGCGGCTCCGGTGGCGCCGCCCGCCTCTGTGACGCCATCGGTGACACCAGCGCCGCCGCCATCGCCACCGGCGGTAGCGCTCGCCTGGAGTGCTGCGATCGGCGAGAACGGGATTACCCTCAAGGGGCTGGTTCGCGATGCGCCGGCCCGCGAGGCCCTTTTGGCGCTTGCGCGAGGGCTCGCCGCATCGGGGACTGTTTCCGATCAGTTGACGCTGGAGCCAAATCTGCGCACCGAGCCGGATTACGGTGCAGCGACCGGTTTTGCGCTCGAACTGCTCGGCAAGCTGAAGCGCGGCTCGGTCACATTGGCCGGTTCCGTGCTCGCGCTGTCGGGTGAGGTCGCCGACGGTCGGGCCTGGCGGGAGCTCGATGCCGCCCTGCGCCGCCAGCCGCTACCAGCCGGGCTGAGCATCAGCGGTGGGGCTTTGGCCATGGTCGCGCTTCGGCCCTATGTCGTGTCTCTCGCCGCCGACCGGACCGGGATCACCCTGACCGGCTATCTGCCGGACGCGCAGACCCGCGACGCCCTGCTCGCGCTCGTCGAGGCCTCGCCCTTGAAAGGCAGGCTCACCGATGAGACGCAGATCCTGCCCGGAGCGCCGGCCGGCTTTGCGGCCGCGGCCCGGATGGCGGCGACCAATCTGCTCCGCCTCGATTTCGGCTCGGCCTCGGTCGCAGACGATCTGGTCACGCTGCGGGGCCTGACCTGTCGCGAACTCATCAAAAGCGAGGTCGAGACCAGCGCGTCCTCCGGACTGCCTCCGGGCTACCGCGTCGATGCGGCGATCGGCCTGCGCCAGACCGGTTGCGTCGTCGATCCTCCGGCGACCTGCCAGAACGATCTCGATGAACTGACGAAGCGCAACACCGTGCTGTTCGCGCAGGGGACGACCGTCGTCACGCTCGATCCGGCGACGGAACGGGTGATCGGCGAGGCCGCTGCCATTCTCAAGCAATGCCCCGACGCGCGCATCACCATCGAAGGCCATGCCAACAGCGATGGCGAGCGTGGCGGCTTCAACAATCTCGATCTGTCGGCCCGCCGCGCCTTGCGCGTCCGCGACGAACTGGTCCGGCGCGGCATCGATCAGGCCAGGCTCGAGACCCGCGGCTTTGGCGTCGAGCGGCCGTTGGTGCCGCATGGTTCCGTCGAAGCGAAGCCGATGAACCGGCGCGTCCAGTTCACCGTGGCAAAGTAGGGGAGGCGGACATGCTCTATCTCGCCAGCCAGTTCGCCTGGTTCCTCGCTGCGGCCTTCGCGCTCGGCCTCGTCATGGGCTGGATCGGCCATGACGGCAGCGCGTTCCGCCTGCTGGGCCGCACGGCCGGCTGGTTCGCAGCGATCTGGGGCTTGGGCGCCGCGCTGACCTGGCTTCAGTTCCTCAATGGCGAGCCGGCGACCTGGGTCGAATCGGCGCTGCTGTTCACAGGTGTCTATGTCGCGGGCTGTGTCGTGGCGGGGCTGCTGCGCGGCACGCGCGCTCCGGCTGCCGTAGACGCAGAGGTTAAGCCGGCGCCCGCTGCGGCGATGCCGCCGGTCGAGGGCGAGGCCGATATTCCCGGCCAGCGTCCGGCGGGTCTCGTTGCCGCGAAGGATGACAAGCCCGACGATCTCAAGCTGATCAAGGGCGTTGGCCGGCAGAACGAGGCGCGGCTGCACGGGCTGGGCATCTGGCATTTCGAGCAGATTGCCGGCTGGACGCCGCGCAACATCGAATGGGTCGGGAGCTATCTTGCCTTTCCAGGCCGGATCGAGCGCGAGGACTGGGTCGGCCAGGCCAAGACGCTTGCCACCGGCGGCGAGACCGAGTTCGCCATGCGGGCCAAGGCCGGTCTCGTCGAGACCTCGCGCGACGACGGCTCGGTCGGGCAGGACAATGTGGCGGAACTTGCCACGGGCGGCGCCGCCGGGAAGCCCGAGGGTAAGCCGGCCGCCTGAGCCGTCTCAGGCGGCCCGGCGCTCGGCGCGGGCGATCAGCTTTCCGATCCGGCGCACCATGTCCTTGGGGCCCAGCATCGGCGCATGGCCCTGTCCGGGCGCGACGAAGGTTTCGCAATCGGGATGCCGCTCGCCCATCGCGACGAGCGTCTTCTCCGCCAGCATGTCGGAATTCGCGCCGCGGATCGCCAGCATCGGCACGGCCTTCAGCCCGTCGAAATAGCTCCACAGCACCGGCAGCGGCGCTTCCAGGTCGAGCTCTTCCAACACCTTCATCAGATTGGTATCGTAGTCCGGCTTCAGCCTGCCGTCGCGGTCGGTCCAGGTCCGGCGCGCCATCATCTCCCATTCCGCGTCGCCGAAGAGCGGGAACTGCTGGTCCGAGAGCCGCTTCAGGATTTCGGCGCCCTCGGCAAAGCTACGTGGCATGGGGAGCTTGCCGACATAGCCCCGGACCCGCAGCAGGCCGCGCGCGTCGATCACCGGGCCGATATCGTTGAGAACGACACCCCGGATCGCACCCGGCCGGGCAGCGCCCATCGCCATGGTCAACAGCCCGCCGCGCGAGGTCCCCACGAACACCGCCGCCTCGATCCCAGCCGCGACCAGAACCTGCATCAAATCGTCGAGCTCGACCCGGATGTCGTAATTCTTCCAGTCCTTGTCGAAGCCCGACAGGCCGCGCCCGCGATAATCCAGCGCCAGCACGCGCCTTGGCCTGGCCTCGTCCTCCGACAGCGCCAACGCCAGTTCGTGGAAATCGGCGGCGGTCCGGGCAAAGCCCGGCAGGCAGACCACGGGCAGCGCAATCGAGGCCAGCGGGCCGTAGTCGCGCGCATGCAGCCGCAAGCCATCGCGGGCGCTGATGAAGAGGGAGGTGTAGCCGGTGTTGGAGGGCACGGAGAGATGCGCTTGGCTCATGTCGCAGCGACCCTAATCCCGCCGGCCGCCGCGCTTCAAGTCGTGGTCGATCAGATAGGCCGTGCGCTGGTTCAGGCGCTGGCGGTAGACCTGCAGGTTCTCCATCACGCGCTGCACATAGTTGCGCGTCTCGTAGAACGGGATGCGCTCGACCCAGTCGACGGCATCGACCTCGGGCTTGCGCGGGTCGCCATAGGCCTCGATCCACTTCTTCACATTGCCCGAGCCCGCATTGTAGGCGGCGAAGGTCAGGATGTAGGAGCCGCGCCACTCCTTCAGCAGGTCGTTGAGATGCGCCGCGCCCATCTGCGCCGAATAGAGCGCGTCGCGTCCAAGCCTCGGCCAGTCGAAGGGCAGGTTGGCCCGCCGCGCCGTCTCGCGCGCGGTCGCCGGCATCATCTGCATCAAGCCGCGCGCACCCGCATGCGAGATCGCGGTCGGGTCGAAGGCGCTTTCCTGGCGGGCGATAGCATGGACGATCGCGCGCTCCATCGGATCGCCCAGAACGGAGAATTCGGGCACGCCGGAAATCGGGAAGGCGGCCATGTCGAGCGGGAAACCGCGCTGCAGGGCCGTCTTGCCGAGTGCTAGCAAGGCGCGCGTGTCGCCCTCGCGCTGGGCGATGGCCGCGATGGCCTCCAGCGCCGACGTCGTGTGCAAGCGCTGAGCGAGGTCGATCAGCATCTGGACGGCCAGATCGCGCTCGCCGATGCGGTAGAGCAGGCGCACGCCCTGATGGCCGGGTAGATGCAGCAGCGAGGCGGAGGCCGAGCGCCGCAGCGGCAGGTCCGGCAGGCCGAGCCGGGCGCGGGCGAGCTGCCCATAATAGGCGACAGGGTGCTCGGCGGCGCGCTCATAGGCTGCCTTGGCGTCCTCCGCCTTGCCGATCGTCTCAAAGGAGCGCCCCTGCCAATAGGCCGCGCGCGCCACCGAGATCGGCGTCTCGGCAGATCTGGCGGCCTCCCTGAAATGCTCGAGCGCAATGCCGGGCTGGTCGCGGAAGCGCAGCGCGATGAAGCCGGCATGCCATTCGGCGTCGATGCGCTCGGCTGCATCCTCGGCGCCATGTCCGGCCGCGACCTCATAGGCTTTGGCGGCGTCGCCAGCGTCGAGCAGCTTGCGCGCGATCAGCCGCCGCTCGGTCCACCACTCGTCGCCATCGCCAAGCAGCGTCGGGTCGCGCGGCACGTTCGCCAGCGCCCTGGCGGCATCCACCGGTTTGTCGGAGCGTCTGGCCTGCTGCGCCAGCAGGAAGGAGAAGGAGAGGTCGCTTTTCAGAGAGGCCGGAACCGAGGCGATCAACGAGGGCGCGATCGGGCGCCTTGCCTTGACGCTGGCAAGCCGCGCCCTCGCCAGCACGACATAATCCGCCGAGACGCGCGCCGCATTGCGCAGCGCCGCGGTGTCATTCCCGCGGAAGATGTAGCGTTCCGCGCGCAGGCGATGGTCCGCCGTCGTCAACCTGTCGCCGAAGGCGTCGAGCGCGATCGTCTCCAGGGCTAAGCCGAGCTGGTCCTGCAGCCAGCTCTGGCGGGCCAGTGCGGCGGCTTCTTCGGATTTGCCCTCGGCCTTCAGCGCCAGCGCGAGCGCGATCCGCCCGGCCGGGCTGACCGGACGCTGGCCATGGAAGAAGGCCCGGATCGCCAACGGGCTCTTCTTCTCGGCGATGAGCATCTCCTCGGCGCGGCGCCGGAACAGCGTCGTCGCGGGATAGTTCGGATAGGCCTTGAGGAAGGCGTCGATCCGCGTGAACGGGACCAGGTTCGCACTGGAGCGGATCGCGACCCATTCCAGCAAAGCACGCGCGACCCGGTCGTCGATCGCCCCCGCAATGGCGTCGCCGTCGCTGAGCGCGCCGCGCCGATAGGCGGAAACCGCAGTTTTGACGCTGTCCGGGTTGGCCGCTCCGGCATTCAGCGCATCGCCGGGATAGGGCGGCAGCGAAGCCGTCGTCTCGACATCGACGACATCGCGGCGAGCCTGCTGCGCCGGATGGGCACCGTCATCAGCGGCGTGAGCGGGCATCGCCGCGAGCAGGGTCAGGGCACTGAGGCAGATCAGCCCCGTGCGGGCGGCAGGCATGGCCATGGCAGGCTCCACGGTCGGATGCGTAAGCCTGCGATGGTCGGGGATCGGCGTTTATGAAGACTTAACTATGAGGCCACGCATTTTGATGGGTTGCCGGCTTTGCCTGCGGCGGGTGAGGGTTTATGTGTGACGCCCTTCAAATTGCCGTTTCCCGTCAGGATGCCGCTCTCATGACCAAGCACACCGCTTTCACCGGCTCGCTTCCCGCGCTGGTGACGCCGTTCAAGGGCGGCAAGATCGACGAGGCGGCTTTGCGCGGGCTGGTGGCCTGGCACATCGAGAGCGGCTCGTCGGGGCTCGTTCCCGTGGGCACGACCGGCGAGAGCCCCACCGTCTCCCATGACGAGCATAAGCGCGTCGTCGAGATCGTCATCGCCGAGGCCAAGGGGCGCCTGCCGGTCATCGCCGGCGCTGGCTCGAACAACACCACCGAGGCGATCGATCTCGCGGTTCATGCGGAGAAGGCCGGAGCGCAGGCGGTCCTCGTCGTCACGCCCTATTACAACAAGCCCACCCAGGAAGGCATGTACCAGCACTTCAAGGCGGTGAACGACGCGATCGGGATTCCGATCATCATCTACAACATCCCGCCGCGCTCGGTCGTGGACATGTCGGTCGAGACCATGGCGCGGCTCTACGAGCTGAAGAACATCGCCGGCGTCAAGGATGCCACCGCCAATCTCGCCCGCGTCTCGCAGCAGCGCCACGCCATGGGCGCGGACTTCATCCAGCTCTCGGGTGAGGACATGACGGCGCTGGCCTATATGGCGGCTGGCGGCCATGGCTGCATCTCGGTCGTCGCCAATGTTGCCCCGCAGCTTTGCGCCGAGTTGATGACGGCCGCGCTGAAGGGCGATTATGCCGGCGCGCTCAAGGTTCAGGACCGGCTCGTGCCGCTACATGACGCCATCTTCAAGGAGCCCGGCCTCGCCGGCGCCAAGCACGGCCTCAGCCTGCTCGGGCGCATCGAGGATGAGGTCCGCCTGCCGCTGTTGCCGGTGACGGCCTCGACAGGCAAGGTCATTCGCGACGCCATGGTGTTCGCCGGCCTGCTGAATGCCTAGATAAGGGATGCTGCGTTCGTCCGGTTGCCCCGGCCGGCGCCAGGGAAACTGACGATGTACGAGCCCAGTCACTTCATGGTCGAGGATCGCGACGCGCTGCGTGCCGTCATGCGGGCGCATCCGCTCGCGATTTTGGTGACGGCAGGCGAGGCCCACAAGCCCAGTGTTCTCAATGGCTTGAACGCAAATTCTGAATCGGGATCGCAGGTGATGGCGCAACTGGTCAAGACGCATGCGCTGGGCGGCACGGCATGAGCAAGCTCGATCCGGAACGCTTCAGGCTCGCCGCCGACAACCGGAAGGCGCGCTACAATTACGAGATCATGGAGACGCTGGAGGCCGGCATCGTCCTCCAGGGCACCGAGATCAAATCGCTGCGCGGCGGCCGCGCCACGATCGGCGAGAGCTATGCCGGGCCGATGGGCACCGAACTCTTCCTGTTCAACGCTCATATCCCCGAATATCTCGAGGCCAACCGCTTCAACCACAACGTCAAGCGGCCGCGAAAGCTCCTGCTGCATCGCCGCCAGATCAACAAGCTGATGGGCGCGATCCAGCGCGACGGCTACACGGTGATCCCGCTCAAGGTCTATTTCAACGACAAGGGCCGCGCCAAGGTCGAGCTGGGCCTCGGCCGCGGCAAGAAGCTGCACGACAAGCGCGAGACCGAAAAGAACCGCGACTGGAACCGCGACAAGGCCAGGATCATGAAGGCGGGTGCGTGACGCCTTCCCTTCTCCCGCGAGGGGAGAAGGAAAGTGCGCGTCATTCTCGGGCGGAGCGCAGCGCAGACCCGAGAATCTCCGGCCGGATGAGGCACTGGAGACCTCCGGTCCTGAGATGCTCGGGTCAAGCCCGAGCATGACGGCGCGCGATGGATCTTATCCCCGCCCCACAAACCTAACCCTATCCTACACTCGCTCCGCCCGACCAAGGGGGCTGTCGCGAGGCGTCGTGCGGCCGGGTGGAGTGCGGTGTTCATGGAAGGGAGCCGTCGCGCGCTTTCGACCATGGAGGTGCCGTCGATCGTCAGGGCCGAAACTGGGCAGGCTCGAGCCCGTGCCGGGACGTAGGGACGACGAGGGACCCCCAGACAACCGCGTGCGGGACGGGGCGGCGGCTGTTGGCGCTGCTTCGACAGACATTCGACATCGACATCGGCACGCAGCCGTCGACTGCGGCGCCGCCTCGTCCCGCGCATCCCCTTGGATACGCATTCGCAGAACCCGAAACCCCGCGGCGATCAGCCGGACGGGGCTTTTGGTGCGGCTTACCCCTCGACCGTCTCGTCGCCCTGGCGGATGCCGTAGCGCCGCTCCAGCCCCGGATTGCCGGGCGTGCCCGGCGCAGCCCCGGCGCTGCGGCCGGCGCGCTCGGCCGGGTCGCGCCCGATCTTCGACATCAGCTGGGCCAGGTCGAGGAAGTCGTCGCACTGGCGGCGCAGATCGTCGGAGACCATCGGCGGGTTGGTCGAGATCGTCGAGACGACCGAGACCTTGACGCCCTTGCGCTGCACGGCCTCGACCAGCGGCCGGAAATCGCCGTCGCCCGAGAACAGGTAGATCTGGTCGAGATGGGGCGCGAGTTCGAGCATCTCGATGGCGAGCTCGATATCCATATTGCCCTTCACCCGCCGGCGGCCGGTGGCGTCGGTGAACTCCTTGGCCGCCTTGGTGATGACGCGGTAGCCATTGTAGTCGAGCCAGTCGACCAGCGGGCGGATCGAGGAATACTCCTCGCTCTCGACCAGCGTGGTGAAATAGAAGGCCCGGATCAGATTGCCGCGACTCTGGAATTCACGCAGCAGGCGGCGATAGTCCATGTCGAAGCCGAGTTGCTTCGCGGTTGCGTAGAGATTGGCGCCATCGATGAAAAGCGCGATGCGCGGGTCGGCCGCCATTGAAATCACTCCGGATGAATAACTTGGAATAAGTGCGATGTAATCCAAACGCGGTCTAACGATGTTGGTTCTAAATCAATTTTCAGCGAGGGCCGGTATCCGGCTGTGACGTCTCGCCGCAGCCGGCAAAGAATTCAGTATCAGGCGCTCAGGCCCCGGCTGCCCGGCTTGATCGCCGGGATCGCGGCCAACTCCGGCGGCAGCGCGTCAGGCGCGTAATCGGGAACATCGTAGTCCATCAGGCTGACCAGCTCCATGCCCAGCTCGGCGCGCCCGGCCGAGCGGTCGATCAGGCAGGCGGCGCCGACGATCGTTCCGGGCTCCCCCATCACAGAATCCCGGCATTCGCGCAGCGACAGCCCGGTCGTGATGATATCCTCGATGATGACGCAGCGCGCGCCCTTCGGCAGCACGAAGCCGCGGCGCAGCTTGAACGTGCCGCCCTCGCGCTCGACGAAGACGGCCTTGGCCTTGAGATGCCGCGCCGTCTCGTAGCCCGGCACGATGCCGCCGATGGCCGGCGACACGACATAGTCGATCCGGCCGTATTTCGCCTCGATCTTGGCCGCGAGCGCCTTGCAGAGCCGCTCGGTCCGGACCGGGTCCTGGAAGACGAACATCTTCTGCAGGAAGACGGCGCTGCGCCGGCCCGAGGACAGGATGAAATGGCCTTCGAGAAGCGCGCCGGCCTCGCGGAATTCGGAAAGAACCTCGTCGTCGGTCATGGGCGCGCCTCGCGGATCAGAACAGCCGCCGGCGTCTTTGCTGCCATTCGCACGGCGTGGCAAGGCCTTGGGTAGCGCGGCGGGCATTGCTCAACAGGCAGGAGCCGTCCCGCGGTCAACCGCGCTGGCGGGCAGGGTTGCCCACGGCGGTCGCTCCGGCCGGGACATCGCGCGTGACCACGCTGCCGGCGCCGATGATCGCATCGTCGCCGATCGTCACGCCGGGCAGGATGATGGCGCCGCCGCCGATCCAGACATTGCGGCCGATCGTGACCGGCCGCCCGAACTCCAGCATCTGCGCCCGATGGGCCGGGTCGCGCGGATGGTCAGCGGTCAGGATCTGCACCGCCGGGCCGATCTGCGTGAAATCGCCGATCGTTACCTGCACCACGTCGAGGATGACGCAGTTGAAGTTCAGAAAGACGCCGTCGCCCAGGCTGATGTTGTAGCCGTAGTCGCAATGAAAGGGCGGGCGGATGTTCACGTCCTTGCCGACATGGCGAAAGATCTCGCGCATCAGCGGCAGCCGCTGTTCCGGCGTTGCGGTCGTGGCGTTGTAGCGCTCCATCCAGGCGCTCACCCGGAGATTGTCCGCGATGAGTTCGGGGCTGTCGGCGCGGTAGAGTTCGCCGGCCAGCATCTTGTCCTTCTCGGTCCGCATCTGTCCGAAAACTCGCTTGCTGTTGGCTCAGTTCGCTGTGGCTTCAGCCCTTGGGGAACTCCAGCCCCATCTCGCGATAGCGCTCCGGATCGTCGCTCCAGTTCTCGCGCACCTTCACGAACAGGAAGAGATGGACCTTGGCCTCGGCCGCCTCGGCGATCTCGATGCGGGCCTTCTGGCCGATCGACTTGATCGTCTGGCCGCCTTCGCCGAGCACGATCTTGCGCTGGCCCTCGCGCTCCACATAGATCGTCTGCTCGATCCGGACGGAACCGTCCGGCCGCTCCTGCCACTGCTCTGTCTCCACGGTCGAGCGATAGGGCAGCTCGTCATGCAGCCGCTCGAAGATCTTCTCGCGGGTGATCTCGGCGGCGAGGAAGCGCAGCGGTGCATCCGAAATCTGGTCTTCGGGATAGAGCCAGGGGCCGTAGGGCAGGCGGGTTTCCAGCCAGGTCATGATGTCCTTGACGCCGTAGCCGGTCAGGGCCGCGATCATGAAGGTCGCCTCGAACGTACCCTGCTCGTTCACCTTGGTGGTGATCTCGAGCAGCTTCTCCTTCGCGACAATGTCGATCTTGTTGAGGATCAGAAACTTCGGCTGCTTCAGCTCGGCGAGCTTCTCCAGCAGGCGCGTGTTCTCCTCATTGTCGAAGCGCTCGACATCGATCAGCACGCCGATCAGGTCGGCATCGGTGGCGCCGCCCCAGGCACTCGTCACCATGGCGCGGTCGAGCCGGCGCTTGGGCGCGAAGATGCCCGGCGTATCGACGAAGATCACCTGCGCCGGTCCCGACAGCGCGATGCCGCGCACCTGCGTGCGCGTCGTCTGCACCTTGCGCGAGACGATCGAGACCTTGGCGCCGACGAGCTGGTTCAGCAGCGTCGACTTGCCGGCATTGGGCGCGCCGATCAGCGCGACGAAGCCGCAGCGGGTTGGCTTCCTCGGTTCGCCGGCGTTTTCCGCTTCAGCCATGGTCGCTCTCCATCGTTTCGCTCCACAGGCCTTCGCGCCGCAGGAAGGCTTCCGCTGCGGCCTGCTCGGCCAGCCGCTTCGAGGTGCCCTGCGCCTCGGCGTCGGCCAGGCCATTGATGCGTGCCGCGACGCGGAACACAGGGGCATGGTCGGGCCCCGAGCGGCCGCGCTCGGTATAGGTCGGCGTCTGGTAGCCCTGGCCCTGCGCCCATTCCTGCAGCGCCGTCTTGGCGTCACGCAAAGGCCGCGCGGGCTTCAGCAGGCGCTCGCCGAAGGCACGCTCGACCAGCCCGCGGGCCGCCTCGTAGCCGCCGTCGATGAAGACCGCGCCGATGATCGCCTCGCAGGCATCGGCCAGGATCGCCTTGTTCTTGCGCGCTCCGGCAAGGATCTCGCCGTCGCCCAGCCGCATGAACGCGCCCAAATTCCAGGCGAGCGCGACCTCGGCGCAGGTCTCCTTGCGGACGAGGTCTGCCAGCCGTCGCGACATGTCGCCTTCCTCAGCCTGAGGATAGCGCGCAAACAGCATGTCGGCGACACTCAGGCCGAGCACGCGGTCCCCGAGGAATTCCAGCCGCTGATAGCTCTCCAGTCGCGAGCCCTCGGCGCTCATATGGGTGAGGGCGGTGGTCAGAAGCCCCTGATCGGCGAAGACATGCCCGAGCGTCTCTTGCAGGCGGGAGGTCTCCGGCGCCTTGCGCCCGGTGTCGCCTGCCTTGCTCACTTGATGCCGCTGAACAGGCGGTCCCAGCGAACCGTCCAGGGCCATTCCCAGATCTTCCAGGCCGAGGCGCCGTCCTCGATCGAGAAGAAGATGATCTCGGCGCGGCCGACGAAGTTCTCGAACGGCACGAAGCCGACGCTGCGGTCGCGCGAATCCAGCGAATTGTCGCGATTGTCGCCCATCATGAAGAAATGCCCGGCCGGCACGACGAAGACCGGTGTGTTGTCGAAGCTGCCGGTGTCGCCCTCGCGCTCGATGATCTCGTGGGAGACGCCGTTGGGCAGGGTCTCGCGGTAGTGGATGACGGGTGCGCTGCGGCCCCAATTGTCGGTGGTGACGTAGTCGGCGATGCGCTCGCGCTTCACCGGGACGTTGTTGATGTGCAGGATGCCGTCGATCATCTGGATGCGCTCGCCCGGCAGGCCGATAACGCGCTTGATGTAGTCGGTCGAGTTGTCGGTCGGCAGCTTGAACACCGCGATGTCGCCGCGCTTGGGCTCGGCCGCCCAGACGCGGCCCGAGAACAGCGGCGGGCTCAGCGGGATCGAGTGCTTCGAATAGCCATAGGTGTATTTCGAGACGAAGAGATAGTCGCCGATCAGCAGCGTCGGGATGAGCGATCCCGAGGGGATGTTGAACGGCTGGAACAGCAGGGTCCGGATCACCAGCGCGATCAGCAGCGCCTGGGCGACCACCTTGATCGTCTCGAGGACGCCGCCCTCGTCTTTGGCCGCTTTGCTCTTGGTCTTGGCTTCGACGTCGTTGGCCACGCGGGCGCTCCTGGGACGATGGTCCAGCGCGCGGTCTAGCGGAATGTCGCTTCACAGACAACGGCGCCGGCGGAGGGGCAGCCATGGCGCAGGCCGGGCGCTTTCACGGCCCTGGGACGATCACGTGTCCGGCTCAGTGCGTCGCGATCTCCGTTGCGGCCAGCGCCGGCGGACGGACACCGTTGCGCTCGAAGGCGGCTTCTCCGCGCAGCCGGGGCAGGGAACGCGGATGCTCCTTCTGCAGGAAGGCCATCAGCTTCTCGCGGACCTCGCAGCGCAGGTCGAAGGCGCGCGGCGAAGTCCTGGCGCTGACGAGGATGCGGACCTCCATGGTCGACTGGCGGAAATCCGTAACCTGCACATTGACGACGCGCTTGTCCCAGAGCGGCGAGGCGGCTGCGATCTCCTCGACCTTGGCACGTACGGCCTCGATTGGCGTCTCGTAGTCGAGATAGAGCATCACCGTGCCGATCAACGCGGCGTTGTCGCGCGTCCAGTTCTGGAACGGCTTCTCGATGAAGTAGCTCAGCGGCAGGATCATCCGGCGCCAGTCCCACAACCTCACGACCACATAGGTCGAGGTGATCTCTTCGACATTGCCCCACTCGCCCTCGACCAGCAGCGCGTCGTCGATGCGGATCGGTTGCGTCACGGCGAGCTGGATGCCGGCGAAGATGTTCTTCAGCACCGGCTGCAGCGCCAGGCCGATGACGAGGCCGGCTGCTCCCGCCGAGGCCAGGAGACTGACGCCGTATTGCCGGACGCCGTCGAAGCTCATCAGCATAGCCGAGACGCCGACGACGACGATCATGATGTCGCCGACGCGGCGCAGGATGCGCGTCTGGGTGACGTGCTTGCGCGCCATCAGATTGTCGTCGGCGTCGAGCTTGAAGCGCCGCAGATAGACGGTCGTCCAGATATGCAGCGCCGTCTTCGCGATCCAGCCGATCAGCGCGATGAAGCAGAGCAGCAGCAACTGCCGGATCAGCGTCGCCTGCTCGCTCGTCAGCGGCGAGACGCTGGCGGCGAAGCCCAGCGCGACCGTGATGACCGCAAACCGCGTCGGCCCATGGGTGCGCGAGACCAGCGAGCGCCAGAACAGGTCCATCCCTGCGACGAGCCGGGTCACGACCGCGAACACCATCCGGTGGGCGACGAGCGCGAGCGCGACGGCGCAGGCGAAGATGGCGAGGCTGACCAGCCATGACGGCACGAGCAGCAGCATTTCGCCAAGCCAGATGGCGGTTGGGTTCATGCTCTCCCCCCTGAGTCAGGCAACGGACATTTATGTTGCAACGCAGCAGCGATGGGGAAGTTCACCTGCGCTGCACGCGGGGCGGAGCCGAGATGCGGCAATTGACCGCGTCTGACGCGGGGCGCACCATCCCCTTTCGATTCTTTTGGGGGGACGATCATGAACGGAAAAAAATACGCAGCCGAAGCCATCGGAACCTTCTGGCTAACCTTTGCGGGGTGCGGCAGCGCGGTGATCGCTGCGGGCTTTCCCCAGGTCGGCATCGGCCTGCTGGGCGTCTCGCTCGCCTTCGGCCTGACCGTGGTCACCATGGCCTATGCCATCGGCCATATCTCGGGCTGCCATCTCAACCCGGCCGTCACGGTCGGTCTCGCGGCCGGCGGGCGCTTCCCGACGAACCAGATCCTGCCCTATGTCGTGGCGCAGGTGATCGGCGGCATCGTCGCCGCCGGCCTGCTCTACCTCATCGCCAGCGGCGCGCCGGGCTTCGACCTTGCCAAGGGCTTCGCCTCGAACGGCTATGGCGATCACTCGCCGGGCAAGTACAGCCTCTTTGCGAGCTTCCTCACCGAGATCGTCATGACGATGATGTTCCTCTTCATCATCATGGGTGCGACCCACGGCAAGGCGCCGGCAGGCTTCGCCCCGTTGGCAATCGGGCTCGGCCTGTGCCTGATCCACCTCGTCAGCATCCCGGTGACCAACACCTCGGTCAATCCTGCGCGCAGCACCGGCCCGGCGCTCTTCGTCGGCGGCTGGGCATTGCAGCAGCTCTGGCTGTTCTGGCTGGCGCCGCTGATCGGCGGTGCGCTCGGCGGCATCGTCTATCGCTGGCTCAGCGAAGAGCCGCGCGGCGCGATCGTCGGGACTGCCCCGGCCGAGTGAGAGCGGCTGCTACAACCATCATGCCGGGGCGACCGAAGGGTCGTCCCGGAATTCGTCATTCCGACAGCTACGTCGAAATCGGGCGCGCCTCGATCACGACGAAGGCCTGGGCCATCGGCGGGTCGTCTGTCATCGAGACATGCACGATCGCCTCATGGCCGGCCGGCGTCATCGCCCTCAGCCGTTCGGCTGCGCCGCCGGTCAGCCGCATGGTCGGCGCACCGCTGGGCAGGTTGACCACCTCCATGTCGCGCCAGAACACGCCGGCGCGCAGGCCCGTGCCCAGCGCCTTGGAGCAGGCTTCCTTGGCCGCGAAACGGCGCGCATAGGAGGCCGCCCGGGTCGCGCGCCTGTCGGATTTGGTGCGTTCGCCCTGCGTGAAGACGCGATGGGTAAAACGCTCACCGAAGCGCGCGAGCGATTTCTCGATGCGGTCGATGTCGCAGAGGTCCGAGCCGATGCCGAGGATCATGGCCAGGGTCTACTTGGCCGCGCGGCCTTCGTCCATCGCCTGGCGCATCCGGCCGATCGCGGCGTCGAGCCCGATGAAGATCGCCTCGCCGATCAGGAAATGCCCGATGTTGAACTCGACGAAATCGGGCACGGCCGCGAGGCGCCGCGCCGTGTCGTAGTCGAGACCGTGCCCGGCATGGACTTCGAGCCCGAGCGAAGCGGCCAGCGCGGCGCCCTCCGCGAGGCGGCGAAACTCGCTTTCAGCCTTGTCGTCTTCGCCCGCAACCACGGCCTCGCACCAGCTTCCGGTATGCAGTTCGACCACCGGTGCGCGCAGCTTGGCGGCCATTTGGATCGGCGCCGCATCAGCCTCGATGAACAGCGAGACGCGACAGCCGGCGGCACTGAGACGCGCGATCGCGGGCAGGAGCGCGGCTTCCTGGCCGACAACGTCGAGCCCGCCTTCGGTGGTGCGCTCTTCGCGCTTTTCCGGAACGAGGCAGGCCGCATGGGGCTTGAGGCGCTCGGCCAGAGCGATCATCTCGTCGGTCGTCGCCATCTCGAAATTGAGCGGCTTGGTCAGTTCGGCGGCGAGCCGCGCCATGTCGACGTCGCGGATATGGCGGCGGTCTTCGCGCAGATGCGCGGTGATGCCATCGGCTCCGGCGGCAACGGCGAGATGCGCCGCGCGAACGGGGTCGGGCAGGGCGCCGCCGCGGGCGTTCCGCACCGTCGCGACATGATCGATGTTCACGCCCAGTCGCAGCCGGCCCGCCATGGCTCACTCCCCCGCAGTCGATACCGTGAATTCAATGAAGATGCGGCATAGACGAAGATGCAGTAGCGGCTCAAGGCACGGATTGTCATGGCGATGGCCAGTTTTCGTGATCGATCGCGCGAGTCCGCCGTGCCCCGTTGGCGATTTGGTAACCGCGTCGCCAGCGCCGGCACGCGATTGTCCCCGGATAAGGCAATCATAAAGAGCTTGGCGGTAACCTTTCCGATCGGGGAACAAGCCGGAAGGCGGGACGCGGAACGTGCAGCTTGCTGTGAAGACGGGGCTCTTCGAGAGCGATATCGCGTCGGACAGGCGTGATCTGAGCCAGGATACCGAACGCGCCCTCGGGCGCGTCGTATCCTGCGACGGCTCGCGCGCGACCATCGCTAGCACGGTGGCCGGCATGGGTCGGCTCGGCCCCGAATCCTGGACGGTCGGCCGGATGATCTCGATCAATCTCGGCACGACCCGCATCGTCGGCCTTGTTTATGAGATGCACGCCGTCAATCCGGTCTGGGACGAGGCGACAGACAACGTCATCCATATTCAGGTCGAGCTGCTCGGCGAGGTCAGCGAGAGCAAGGACGGCCGCGCCAGCTTCCAGAGCGGCATTTCCACCTATCCACCGATCGGCGCCATCGCCCATCGCATCCGCACCGGCGATCTCGCGATGGTGCATGATCTCGGCACACGCAACGGCGTCGCCGTGGGCACGCTGACGCAGGACGACACGATCCCCGCCACCGTCTGCATCGACGACATGCTGTCGCGCCATTTCGCCCTGCTGGGCACCACCGGCGTCGGCAAGTCGAGCGCCGTGGCGCTGTTGCTGCGCCGGGCGATCGCTGCAAGGCCGCGCCTGCGCGTGCTGATTCTCGATCCGCACAACGAATATTCCGGCGCCTTCCCGGACCGCTCCCTGTCGATCGACGCCGACGGACTCGATCTGCCGTTCTGGATGTTCAAGCTGGAGGAGTTCGCCGAGGTCGTCTTCCGCGGTCGCCCGGCCTTCGAGGAGGAGGCGGACATCCTGCGCGAGGTCGTGGGCCTGGCACGCGAGCGCTATCGCGGCGGCAGCGAGCGCAACCCGATGCGCGACATCAACTCCAGCCTGTTGAAGCGTCCGCTCGACTCCGGGCTCGGGCGTCGCGAGGAGGGAATGGGCAGCGCCAGCGACATGCCGACGCCCTATCGCATTACCGACGCGCTGCGCATCGTCGATGAGCTGATCGGCCTGCACGAGGTCCGCTGGCCGCGCGGGTCGCTGCGCTCGCTCAAGGTGCGGCTCGAGACGCTGCATGCCGATCCGCGCTATCAGTTCATGTTCGCCCGCGCCAACATGATCGAGACGATGGCGCCGGTCGTCGCCCAGATCTTCCGCGTGCCGCATCACGGCCGGCCGATCACGGTGTTCCAGCTCGGCGGCCTGCCCTCGGAGG
Source organism: Allobosea sp. P2_B12 (assembly GCF_056404835.1). Taxonomy (NCBI): domain Bacteria; kingdom Pseudomonadati; phylum Pseudomonadota; class Alphaproteobacteria; order Hyphomicrobiales; family Alloboseaceae; genus Allobosea; species Allobosea sp. P2_B12. The sequence goes on from NZ_JBFUDG010000006.1 coordinate 209,235, forward strand.
TGGTCGACGCGGTCGCCTCCGTGCTGGCGCGGCTGGCCTTCGATCTCGCCATGGCGAGCCAGGGCACCTATGAGATTCTGCTGCTCTGCGAGGAGGCGCATCGCTACGTCCCCGCCGACCAGTCGCTCGGCTTCCTTCCGACCCGCCAGGCCATCGCGCGCATCGCCAAGGAAGGCCGCAAATACGGCGCCTATCTTGGTGTGGTCACGCAGCGCCCCGGCGAGCTAGATCCCACCATCCTGTCGCAGTGCTCGACGATCTTCGCGATGCGCCTCGCCAACGAGGTCGACCAGCAGATCATCCGGGCCGCGATCTCCGATGCCTCCGCGAGCACGCTCAAATTCCTGTCCTCGGTGGGCAATCGCGAGGCGATCGCCTTCGGCGAGGGCGTCGCGACGACGATGCGCATGCGTTTCGCCGAACTCGCCCCGCACGAGCTGCCGGCGATGGACCTCGTCGTCGGTGTCGAAGGACGCCGCGAGCCGGGGCTCGACGAGATGGTCAGGCGGATGCGGAGCTGATCCGCAGGCGCTCGGCATGGCACGCTCAATCTTGCATCTGCCGCACTTTGGCTGTAAGGCCGGCTCACATCATCTTCCCTGCATCGCTAAAGATCAGAAGGAGCCGCGCCATGGCTCGCGTTACCGTTGAGGATTGCATCGACAAGGTCGACAACCGCTTCGAACTGGTTCTCCTCGCCAGCCATCGCGCGCGGATGATCCAGTCCGGATCGTCGATCCTGGTCTCCCGCGACAACGACAAGAACCCCGTCGTCGCGCTGCGCGAGATTGCCGATGAGAAGCTGAAGCCCGAGGATCTGAAGGAAGACCTGATCCACTCGCTGCAGAAGCATGTCGAGGTCGACGAGCCGGAGGCCGAGACCGTGCCACTGCTCACCCACTCGACACCCGGCAGTTCGGCTCCTGATTCGGAGGTCCAGTTCGACCGCATGAGCGAGGACGACCTGCTGCGCGGCCTTGACGGCCTCGTGCCGCCGACCGAGAGCGCCGACGACGAGGACTGATCCTCGCGGGTGTAGTTGCTCGCAAGGCGATCTTGCACAATCTCTTCACCAGTTCCGCTAAAGCCCGGCAATGCCGGGCTTTTTCATGCCTGCCTCATGAGATTAGCCTTGCTGCCCGTGCGCCGCGCGTCGATATTGACTGACTCTGGACTAAGCATCGCGCGAAACGGCGGGAGGCGCTTTTTTCGCGAGGCAATGCTTTGGATTTGAGATCGATCAGGCAGGATAGACGCCCCCCATGGGCATGATGCGGCAATACGAACTCGTCGACCGGGTTCGCAGCTACAATCCGAATACCGACGAGGACCTGCTCAACCGGGCCTATGTCTATGCCATGCGGGCGCATGGGACGCAGAAGCGCGCCTCGGGTGACCCGTTCTTCGCCCATCCGCTCGAAGTCGCCGCCCTCCTGACCGACCTCAAGCTCGACGATGCGACGATCGTCGCAGCCGTGCTGCACGACACCGTCGAGGACACCGCCGCGACGCTCGAAGAGATCGAGAGCATCTTCGGGCCCGATATCCGCCGGCTGGTGGACGGGCTGACCAAGATCAAGAAGCTCGACCTGGTCTCCAAGAAGGCGGCCCAGGGCGAGAATTTCCGCAAGCTGCTGCTCGCCATCGTCGACGATGTCCGCGTGTTGCTGGTCAAGCTCGCCGACCGGCTGCACAACATGCGCACCCTGCATTTCATGGCGCCCGAAAAGCGCCTGCGCATCGCCGAGGAGACGGCCGAGATCTATGCGCCGCTGGCCGGCCGCATGGGCATGCAGGAACTCCGCGAGGAGCTTGAGGAACTCGCCTTCCGCCACATCAAGCCGGAGGCGCATGCCACCGTCACCAAGCGGCTGGAGGAGGTCACCGAGCGCGAAGGCCGCGTCATCGGCGCGATCGAGAAGGATCTGAAGGACAAGCTCGCCGCCAGCGGCATTCATGCCGAGGTGCTGGGCCGCCGCAAGCGCCCCTATTCGATCTGGAAGAAGATGGAGCGCAAATCGGTCTCCTTCGAGCAGCTCTCGGACATCTTCGGATTCCGCGTCATCGTCGAGACGCCCGAGGATTGCTACCGCGTGCTCGGTATCGTCCACATGACCTGGCCGATGGTACCCGGCCGCTACAAGGACTACATCTCGACGCCCAAGCAGAACGACTATCGCTCGATCCATACGACCGTCGTCGGGCCGGGCCACAGCCGCGTCGAATTGCAGATTCGCACCGACACGATGGATCGCATCGCCGAATTCGGCATCGCTGCGCACGCCCACTACAAGGACGGGCGCACCACCGAACTTGCGCAATATGCCGATGAGAGCCGGGCCTATCAGTGGCTGCGGCGCACCGTCGATCTGCTGGCGGAGGGCGACAGCCCGGAGGAGTTCCTCGAGCACACCAAGCTCGAACTCTTCCACGACCAGGTTTTCTGCTTCACGCCCAAGGGCCGGCTGATTGCGCTGCCGCGCGGCGCGACGCCGATCGATTTCGCCTATGCGATCCACACCAATGTCGGCAACAGCGCGGTCGGCGCCAAGATCAACGGCCGCATCGCGCCGCTCCTGACCGAACTCGCCAATGGCGACGAGGTCGAAATCACCCGCGCTGAGGGGCAGACGCCGCCCGCCGCCTGGGAATCCCTGGTGGTCACCGGCAAGGCCCGCGCCGCGATCCGCCGCGCCACCCGCACCGCCGTCCGGCGGCAATATTCCGGGCTCGGGCGCCAGATTCTGGAGCGCGCCTTCAGTCGCGCCGAGCGGCCGTTCAGCGACGAGAAGCTCAAGGCTGCGCTCAAGCGCCTCGCCCGCACCGCCGTCGACGACGTGCTCGCCGCCGTCGGGCGCGGCGAGATGTATTCCGGCGACGTGGTCAAGGCGGTCTATCCCGATCTCGAACCCGAGAAGCGCGGCGCGCCCGACCCCAAATCCGCCGGCGCGACCACCGGCAACGGCAAGGGCTGGTTCGAGCTGCGCAAGGGCGAGAACCTCAAGTTCAAGCTGCCGGGCGAGGCGATCGGCGACGAGGCACCCGGCGACGACGCCATCCCGATCCGCGGCCTCGGCGGCGATCTGCCGGTGCGCTTCGCCCCCGACGGCGGCGCCGTGCCGGGAGACCGCATCGTCGGCATCCTGACGCCTGGCGAGGGCGTCACGATCTATCCGATCCAGTCCTCGGCACTGGCGGCCTTCGACAACGAGCCCGAGCGCTGGCTCGACGTGCGCTGGGATCTCGACGACAAGGCGCCGCAGCGCTTCCCGGCGCGCATCTCGCTGCATTCGATCAACGAGCCCGGCTCGCTGGCGCAGATCACCACGACGATCGCCGAACATGACGGCAACATCGACGCGGTGGCGATGCACCGCCCGAACCAGGACTTCACCAACGTCATCATCGACCTGACGGTCTGGGACCTGAAGCATCTCAGCGCGATCATCAGCGAATTGCGCGAGAAGCGGGTGATCAGCAAGGTTGAGCGGGTGGTGGGGTAGGGCGGAGGCTCAGCCTGCAGCCCTGAAGGCGGCGGCAAGCGTCCTGACGAAAGCGGTCGCGCGCTGCGTCGCCACCTGGCTGCGCAGCACGACCGCCGAACGCCCCAGCGCCGGCAGCCCCCAGCCGGGGCCGACATCGACGGCGCCCGGTGGCGCGATCCGCGCAGCCAGGGGCGAGACCCCGATTCCGCCCGAGACGGCAGCCAGAACGGCTGCCATGCCGCCGCCGATAAAGGCCTCGCGCCAGGCGAGCCCGGCGCGGTTGAGCGCGTCGATGCCATGCTGGCGCAGCCAGCACTCCTGGATCAGGCTGACCAGCGGCAGCGGTTCGCCCGCGCGGTGACGCAGGCTCTCTGCCGCAAACCAGCCGAATGCGTCCTCGCGCAGCACCTCTCCGGTACGCCCGGCGCCGAGGCGGCGGACGATCGCGACATCGAGTTCGCCCCGCTCGAACGCCGCTTCCAGCGCCCGCGACGCCTCGATCCTGAGATTGATGACGATACCCGGATGCTGGGCCGTCAGCTTGGCCAGCACGGCGGGGATCTCGGCGCCGACAGCCTGTTCACTGATGCCCATCGTGATGCGCTCGCTGGGCTGCCGGAAGGCCCCGAGAGCGCGTTCATGGGCTGCCATCAGTTCGCGCGCTGCCGGCAGAAAGCGCTCGCCCTCCGCTGTCAGCCGTACTAGCCGCGGATGCCGCTGCAGCAGCGTCTGGCCGAGCCCGTCCTCCAGCCGCTTGATCCGCGTGCTGACGAGCGATTGCGCCGTTCCCAGCGCCTCGGCGGCGCGGGTGAAGCTGTTGAGTTCCGCTGCCTGCAGAAAGGCGGCAACGGCATCGAGGTCCAGGGTGGCGCTCATGATCAATCGTAAATCCGTATCATTGATATCATCATAGATACGATTTCCAGATTGATGCAATGGGCCTAGTCTGAGTCTGTTCGCGAGGCCTGACGCCTTGCCCTGTCTTTGGAGCCGACCATGCCTCTGATCCGGATTTCGATGCGTCGTGGCCGCCCGGCCTCGCATCCCGCCGCCATTGTCGATGGTGTCTACCGCGCCCTGCGCACGACCTTCGAGGTGCCGGAGAATGATCTCTTCGCCGTCGTTCACCAGCACGACGCCGACGAGTTCGTCTTCGATGCCAATTATTTCGGCTTCGAGCGTTCGGCCGGGCTGGTGATCATCCAGCTCACCGTCGCCAACACCCGCGGTGTCACCCAGAAGAAGGCGCTCTATGCGGCCATCGCCGAGAACCTGCAGCGCGAGCCGGGCCTGAAGCCCGACGACATCTTCATCAACCTGGTCGAGGTCAAGCGCGAGGACTGGTCGTTTGGCGGCGGCATCGCGCAGTATGTGGCTTAGGCGTCATTCTCGGGCGAAGCCCTCGGGTCCGATCTTCGATCGGCCCAAGGATAAACTCCACGCAGACCCGAGAATCTCATGACGAGAAGGCACTGGTTTCCGAGATGGTCGGGTCAAGCCCGATCATGACGTGCCCCGCTGTTTCGCCCTGCCAATTCCTGCCCTAAACCCATCCGATGGAATGGAGCGACGAGGCCACGATCATCGGAGTCCGCAGGCATGGCGAGAGCGCCGTGATCCTGGAAGCAATGACGCGGGACCATGGCCGCCATCTCGGCCTGGTGCGCGGCGGTCGCTCCTCCAAGCAGCAGCCGGTGCTCCAGCCGGGCAACGCCGTCTCCCTGACCTGGCGGGCCAGGCTCGACGAGCATCTCGGCGAATACAGGGTCGAGCTTTTGGCCTCGCATGCGGCAAGGCTGATCGAGGTGCCGGTCGCACTCTATGGGCTCGCGACCATCTCAGGCCTGCTGCGGCTGTTGCCCGAACGCGATCCGCATCCCGGCCTGCACGAGGCGCTGGCCGTGATGGTCGAGCATCTGCACGAACCCAGCCTGGCGCCGGCGCTGGTGATCCGCTTCGAGGTGGCGATGCTGGCCGAACTCGGCTTCGGGCTGGACCTCGCGCGCTGCGCCGTCACCGGCTCGCCCGATGATCTCAGCCATGTCTCTCCGAAATCGGGCAAGGCGGTCAGCCGCAAGGAGGCTGAGCCTTATCGCGACCGGCTGCTGGCGCTGCCGCCTTTTCTGAGCGAAGGGCAGGGCGCCCGACAGCCAACGCCTGCCGATCTCGCGGCAGGCTTCGCCCTCACAGGCTATTTCCTTCGCCGTCACGTCTTCGAGCCGCGCGGCTTGGCCGAGCCGCCCGAGCGGGCGCGGCTGGTCGAGATCGCGGCGCGGGCATCCTTGGCGTCCGAGGTCTGAGCGCTGCGCAGTTCCTGCAGCAGCTCGATCTGGACCTCCTGGATCTCGGCCAGCCGCTGCCATTGCCGGTTGACCAGATGGTCCATCTTCTCGTGCAGATGCCGGATCTCCAGCTCCGCCTTGAGGTTGATCTGGTAGTCGTTGCGCGAGCGGGCGCGGTCCTTCGATTCCTGGCGCTGCTGGCTCATCATGATGACCGGGGCCTGCACGGCGGCGAGGCAGGACAACAGCAGGTTGAGCAGGATGAAGGGGTAGGGGTCGAAGCTGGTCGCGCCTGCGATGTTGATCGCCATCCAGAAGGCGATGACGACGCCAAACGAGATCAGGAAGGCCCAGCTTCCCCCAAAAGACGCGACCTTGTCGGCCAGGCGCTGGCCGAAGGTGCGGTCGCGGTCGATCTCGTCATCGGTGTTGCTGGTGATCAGCTCGGAGCGGGCGAGGCTTTCCGCCACCTGCCGGTCGAGATCGCCAAGCTCGCCGCGCTCGCTCGCCAGCATGGCGTTGACATAGCGGGAGCGGTAGAGCGCGATCTGGTCCTGCGCGATCAGCGCATGCGCCGGCAGGTCGGGATGATCCTGCCGGATCGCGTCGACCAGCGCCGGGCGCAGCGCGTCGAGACTGACAAGCTCGCGTTTCGGCAGCGAGCGCCCCGTCAGGGCGCAGGGTGCGTGGTCCGCGCTGCGATCATGGCTCGTCATGCGGTTCTCCGTCGGTCCAGGGCGCGTGCGGATCGATTGCACATGGGGATAGGCCCGGCCATCGTTCTAGCGGGGCGATTCGCGTCGTGCGATAGAGCACGCAGAATTTCGTGAGCGGGGTAAGCAAGCCATGGGGAAGCCGGTCGATCCGCCACCGGAGGACGAATCCGAGCGCATCGATCTGAAATCGGCGCTCGAGGAGCGCTATCTCGCCTATGCGCTCTCCACGATCATGCACCGCGCGCTGCCCGATGCGCGCGACGGGCTGAAGCCCGTCCACCGTCGCATCCTGCATGCGATGCGGCTGCTGCGGCTCGATCCCGGCCAGGTCCACAAGAAATGCGCCCGCATCGTCGGCGATGTGATCGGCAAATTCCATCCCCATGGCGACCAGTCGGTCTATGACGCGCTGGTGCGCCTCGCGCAGGATTTCGCCCAGCGCTATCCGCTCGTCGACGGGCAGGGCAATTTCGGCAATATCGACGGCGATAACGCCGCCGCCTACCGCTACACCGAAGCCCGGATGACCGAGGTCGCGCGGCTCCTGCTCGACGGCATCGACGAGGACGCGGTCGATTTCCGCGAAACCTATAATGGCGAAGACGAGGAGCCGATCGTTCTTCCCGCCGCCTTCCCGAACCTGCTGGCCAATGGCTCGCAGGGCATCGCTGTCGGCATGGCGACATCGATCCCGCCCCACAACGCCGCCGAACTCTGCGACGCGGCGCTCTACCTGATCCAGCACCCGGAGACGTCGTCCGAGCAACTGATGACCTTCGTGCAGGGGCCGGACTTTCCGACCGGAGGCATCGTCGTCGAGAGCCGGGCCTCGATGGCCGAGACCTATCGGACCGGGCGCGGCGCCTTCCGCACCCGCGCGCGCTGGCATGTCGAGGATCTCGGCCGCGGCACCTGGGTCGTGATCGTCACCGAGATTCCCTACATGGTCCAGAAGGGGCGGCTGATCGAGAAGATCGCCGAGCTCTTCAACGAGAAGAAGCTGCCGCTGGTCGCCGACATCCGCGACGAATCGGCGGAGGACATCCGCGTCGTCATCGAACCCCGCGCCCGCACGGTCGATGCGACGCTGATGATGGAATCGCTGTTCCGGCTGACTGAGCTGGAAGCGCGCATCTCGATGAACATGAACGTGCTGACCGGCGGGCTGGTGCCGCGCGTTCTCGGCCTGAACGAGGCGCTGCGGGCCTGGCTCGACCACCGCCGCGACGTGCTGCTGCGCCGCTCGCGCTTCCGTCTGGGCCAGATCGAGAAGCGGCTGGAGATTCTGCGCGGCCTGCTGATCGTCTATCTCGACCTCGACCGGGTCATCAAGATCATCCGCGAGGAGGATGAGCCGAAGATCGAGCTGATGCGCTTCTTCGAGCTGACCGAAATCCAGGCCAATGCCATCCTCGACACCCGCCTGCGCGCCCTGCGCAAGCTCGAGGAGATGGCGCTCAAGACCGAGCTCGACGAACTGACCGTCGAGAAGGGCCAGATCGAGGAGTTGCTCGCTTCCGAGTCGGTGCAGTGGAAGCTGATCCAGCACGATATCCGGCAGGTGAAGAAGCTCTTTGGCCCGGAAACGGTGATCGGCAAGCGCCGCACGACCTTCGCCGACATGCCCGACACGACCGATATCGACCTGGCGCAGGCGATGGTCGAGCGCGAACCAGTCACGGTGGTGATCTCCAAGAAGGGCTGGATCAGGGCGCTCAAGGGCCATGTCCAGGACCAGTCGACGCTGACCTTCAAGGGAGATGACGGGCTACGCACGGCCTTCTTCACCGAGACGACCGCAAAGGTCCTGGTGCTCGCCTCGAACGGCAAGGTCTTCACGCTGGAGGCGGCGAAGCTGCCCGGCGGCCGCGGGTTCGGCGATCCGATCCGGCTGATGATCGAGCTGGAAGAGCATGCCGAGATCGTCGCCGCGTTCCCCTACCGGCCGGGCCTGAAACTGCTGATGGTGACGACCGACGGTCGCGGCTTCGTCGCGCCGACCGACGATATCGTCGCCAACACCCGCAAGGGCCGGCAAGTGCTGAATGTCGACATGCCGGTCGAGGCTCTTCTCGCCACGCCGGCCGAAGGCGACCATGTCGCGATCATCGGCCAGAACCGCAAGCTGGTCTGCTTCCCTCTCTCGGAAGTCGCCGAGATGGGCCGCGGCAAGGGTGTGCGCCTGCAGCGCTACAAGGATGGCGGCGTCTCCGACGCCAAGGTCTTCAAGCTGGCGGACGGCCTGACCTGGCGCGACACCTCGGGCCGGACCTGGACGGTGGCGCAAGGCGAGCTGATGGAATGGCTCGGCCATCGCGGCGAAGCCGGACGCCTGCCGCCCAAGGGCTTCCCGAAGAACAACAAGTTCGGAGGGTAGGGCGCACGCCGTCATACTCGGGTCAAACCCGAGTATGACGTGTGTCATCAACGATTTAGGCGGGTCGCCGGAATCAATCCCTCAGCCGCCTGAATCAACCTCTCAGCGGATCGCCTCGCCGACGACGCCGACTTCCAGTCCGAGCGTGAGATTGTTGGTCACGGCCCATTCGATGCCGGCGCGGGCTTCCGGCCGCACCCGGATGTCGCTGCGCGAGAACGGTGTCGACCACGGTGTTGCGCCGAAGCGCATGGTCTCGTTGGCGGCGGACATGCCGAGCTTGGTGTAGACGAGTACGTCGGGCGTCACCAGCACGCCGGCCTTGACCTGGAAGGCGCCGGCGAAATCGCGGGTATAGCCGGCCTGGCCGAAGCCCGGCGTGCCGTAGCCGCCCAGGGCCGGTGCGTATTCAAGCGCCCCGACGATGCCGTAGACGACATTGCCTTCCTGCCGCATCGTCCCGGCTTCCAGCCCGAAGGTCGGGCCGGCGCTGGTTCCCATGCGCCGCGAGCTGCTGACCTGGAAGCCCGTCGAGATGCGGGCATAGGAGCCATCCCATTTGGGCGCGAGCGTCGGCTCCGACCAGGCAAAGGAGGGCAGGGGCGCGAAGCCGGTGAAGGGCAGCCAGGATTGCGCCCTGGCGTCGCCCGCAAACAGCGCTGCCGCGCAGAATGCGCTGGACAGGATTGCGCCGGAAAGAAGCGGAAATCTCACGTCGAAAGCCATCCTCGCCGCCGGTTCGCACATGGGATGCACGCACCGAACCCCGTCACGCTAGCATGAGGTCGTGCGAATGTCGCGGATTTGTGGCGCGCACCGTGCTCAGGCGAGCTTGGTCTTGAGCTTCAGGAAGCGCATCGTCCGCTCGGCCGTCGCCGGATCGAGCGCTTCATAGCTCTTCAGGTCGTCCTTGACCCGGTCCTTGGCGAAGATGAGGCGGCGACCGCGCAGCGTCAGGAGCGCCTCGAAGGCGGGCGCGCCCAGGCCCAGCGCTCGGCAGGTCACGGCAATGCCGCTCGCGTCGCGCTGCATCAACACCCGCAGCGCCTGTTCCGTGCTCAGGCTGGCGGCCTGCGCGAAGATCAATGCGAGGTGGAAGGCGCGGTCCTCCTCGGCGAGCATCGTGACGATTTCGTCCAGCGGGCGCGTTCCGGCGGCCAGATCGGCCAGGAGCAGCTTGACCTCGAGGCGCTGATGGCGCGCCTGCCGGGCCAGCGTTAGGGCTTCGCTGCTGGGCTTGGACCAGAGGCCGCCCTCGTCGCTCAGTTGTTCGACGATGCGCATCACCCGCTCGGCCCGGTCGGGCGTCAGGTCGGAGCGCGTCGAGAGCGCGAGGTTGATGCCGGCGTCGCCAGCGCCGCGCTCCATCAGCCGGTCGAAGCCCTTCTCCGACAGGCTTGCGCCTTCATTGACGCTGACCGTTTGCAGAACGTTGCGGTCGCCGCGCTCGACGAGGATGTCTGTCACGCTTTCGGACAACCGCACGCGCTCGGCGATGGCCATGAGGTGGTTTTGCGACTGGCTGACCGCGATGGCCGCGAGATCGGTGTCGGTCAGGACCGGTGAAAGCTTCAGCACGAGGCGCGCGACATCCGAGTCCGGGTCCGAGGCCAGGGTCACGGCGACGTCGCGCGGAAGCGTCGGCGTTGCGGAGACGCGTTCGGCATAGTCGCGCCGATCGCCGGTTTCGAGATGGGGTAGCGAGCGCACGGCGATATCGCCGTAATGGGCCTGCGAGGCCTCGCTGGGAGCCTCGTCCAGCAGAAACAGATCGGTGACGGCGTTGAGCAATTGCCGGCGGGAATCCGACGACATGTCTGCGGGCATCCGGGTCAATGAACTGAGCATAATGTGGTCCACACAGAAAGTATCTGCGCAGCTTATGCGACAGCGCTTGCCCGAACCTTAAGATGACCGTGCGTGATCCGGGAGAACGGCGAATTCGTGCGGGACGGAATGGGTCTGTCCAATCTGCCGCGCAGCCGATCCGGTCGGGTGCAAAGTCCTCAGGCGACCTTTGCCTTGATCCGGATGAAACGCATGCCGCGCTCCGCCGCGCTCATGTCGATCTCGGCGTAACGGCGCAGATCCTCCTCGATGTCCTTGTTGGCGAACATCAGGCGGCGCGAGCGCAGGCCGAGGATCGTGGCAAAAGCCGGAAACCCGACATCGAGCGCGCGGCAGGCCAGTGCGATGCCGCTGACATCGCGTCGGAGCAGGGCACGCAGCGCCTGTTCGACGCCGATATCGGAGGCGCGGGCGATAACCTGGGCGAGATGGTATGCGCGGTCCTCTTCCGCGAGCATGATCAGGACCTCGTCGACGACGCGCGCCTTCGACTTCAGATCCTGGAGAAGCTGGCTCACCTCGAGCCGCTGCCGGCGTGCCTGCCGCGCAATGGCGGACGCCTCGCTCTCGGGCCGGAGAGCGAGATCGTCGTCCTCGCCGAGTTCGACCAGCATGCGCATGACGCGCTCGGCCCGCCCTTCGCTCAGATCGGAGCGGATGGCGACGGTCCGCGGAATCGCAGGCTCTTCCCGCCCGCGCTCCAGCAGGCGGTCGAAGCCCTCCTCGGAGAAGGCCGCGCCTTCATTGCCGCCGACCGTCTTCAGCACATCGTTGTCACCACGTTCGACCAGGATGTCAGTGATGCCCTCCGACAGGCGGACGCGCTCGGCGATAGCGGCGAGATGTTCCTGCGACTGGTTGAGCGCGATGGCGGCGAGGTCGCGATCGGTCAGCACCGGCGACAGGCGCAGCACCAGGCGCGCGACCACGCTCTCGGCGTCGCCGGCCAGCGCATTGGCGACGCTGCGCGGCAGGTTCGGCTCGGCTGCGACCTCGTCGGCATAGCCCTGGCGCGCCTCGGCATCGAGATGCGGTAGCGCCCGCAGCGCGATCTCGCCATAGTGATGCTTCGACATTCCCGTGGGCTCGGGATCGTAGAAGAACAGGTCCGTAACGGCATGCAGCAGCCTCCGCCGTGCATCCGACGAGGTCTCTGCAGCGAGTTTGAACAAGGAGTGCAGCATGACGCCCCCGAGCCTTTGCTGTAGCAGGTTTCGCTTGCGCGAGGCCTGATCGACTGTGGCCAACGAGCGTGGCCCTGCAACCATTCTCCCGCAATGACGTGAACAAAATCTAATGCCACATGATGCATCGTCATGAGCGCCGCCGGGCATCGGCCTCGGGCGGCGGCTTCAGCCGACGCGCTCCCAGCCCTGCGGCAGCAGGCGCTCCTGCGGCTGGAAACGCGCCTTGTAGGCCATCTTCGGCGAGCCCTCGACCCAGTAGCCGAGATAGACGTAAGGCAGCCTCAGCCGCCGTGCCCGCTCGATGTGATCGAGCACCATGAAGGTGCCGAGAGAGCGCGCTTCCAGCGACGGATCGAACACCGAATAGACCATCGAGAGCCCGTCGCTCAGCGTGTCGGTCAGGGCCATCGCGAAGAGATCGCCCTGACCCCGGCCGGTAAAGCCGCTGTCGGGCCCGCGCCGGCGGTATTCGATCAGCGCCGTCTCGACATGGGTGTCCTCGACCATCATCGCGAAATCGAGCGCCGACATCGTCGCCATGCCGCCCTCCGGGTGGCGCTCGTCGAGATAGGACCGAAACAGCGAGTAATGCTCGGATCGCGGCCGCGGCGGCAGGGTCTCGCCGATCAGGTCGCTGTTGTACGACATGACCTTCCTGAAGCTGCGCGACGGCCGGAAATCATCGACCACGACGCGCACCGAGATGCAGGCGCGGCAGGTCTCGCAAGCCGGGCGGTAGGCGATGCTCTGGGAGCGCCGGAAGCCACCCTGGCTCAGCACGTCGTTCAGGTCGCGCGCCCGCCCGCCGACGAGATGCGTGAACACCTTGCGCTCCTCGCGCCCCGGCAGATAGGGGCACGTGGTCGGCGACGTCAGATAGAATTGCGGGGCATCCCGCAACGGGCGCGTCACGTTCGGTTCGCTCCGGAAACGGCTTCGCCGTCCAGTGTAGCAGCAGCGGCGGCGGCAACAAGCGCCGTCGCGCTCAGGCGCGCACCACGACCAGTCCGGTCAGCAGATCGTGGCCCAGGCGCCGGTCGCTGCGGACGATGCCGCAGAGAATGTCGAGCAGCCACAGGCCGACCGTGCCGGCGGCGACATAAAACAGCAGCGCATGCACCGCTGCGGCCAGTCCGTCCGGACGCCCGCCATTCGCGGTTTCGACCCGCAGGCCCGCCATGCGCATGCCGAGCGTCGCCTGGCGGGGGCCGCCGATGGTGATGGCGGCGTAGCCGAGGGCGGTCGCGACGGTGGCGATCGGGATCAGCAGCCAGGTCGCGCCGAAGGTCACGATGCCGAGCAGGAACAGCGCGAACCAGATCAGCGAACCCAGGATGAACAGCACGACGATGTCGCCGATCCAGGCGAAGATGCGTGAGCCGAGCACGCCGCTGACGTCCTGGACGGGGCGGCTGCCGGCCGCGACGATCGGAGGCTGGCTGTAGCGTTGGTCGGTCATCTGGGTGTCGGATCCTGTCATGATCGGGCTTCGCCGCCCGCCTCCTTAATGTCTGGTCAGCGCCCCGGTTCCGCAAGGCCGCGCGGCAAGACACGATGCGGCGAAAATCCGCCGTCGCGCAGCGCGGTCTCGATCGCCTGCGCATGCGCCCCGCCGCGGGTCTCGACCGTGACGTCGAGCGTCACGCCCTTGGCCGGCACGTCGAGGAAGAGCCGGCCATGGCTGACCTCGAGGATATTGGCGCCCTGCTCGCCGAGCAGACTGGCCACCTTGCCGAGCAGGCCCGGCCGGTCGCTGGTGGTCAGGCGGAAGGCGACGATGCGGTCCTCGCGTTCGAGTTCGCGCACCATGATCGCCGCCAGCAGCCGTGTGTCGATATTGCCGCCGCAGAGCACGAGCCCGACCTTGCGCCCGGCATAGCGCCCCGGCTCCTTCAGCATGGCGGCGAGGCCGGCGGCGCCCGCACCCTCCGCGAGACTGTGCTGGAGACTGGCATAGGCGTAGACGGCGCGCTCGATCAGGTCCTCGCCGACGAGCACGATATCGGAGACCAGGCTGGAGACGATCGGCAGCGTCTGGACGCCGACGGTCTTGACCGCGATGCCCTCCGCCAGCGTCGCCCCGCCGATCGCCAGGTCCTCCGCGTTCACGGCATTGAAGAAGGAAGGGTAGAGCGCCGCCTCCACACCGATCAACTCGATGCCGGGCTTCAGCGCCTTGGCCGCCACAGCATTGCCGGCCATCAGCCCGCCGCCGCCGAGCGGAATGATCAGCACGTCGAGGTCGGGATCGTCGTCGAGCATCTCCCGGGCGATCGTGCCCTGGCCGGCCATCACGGCGGGGTCGTCGTAAGGGTGGACGAAGGCGAGTTCCTCGGCCTGCGCCAGTTCGCGCGCCCTCTGCGCCGATTCGTAGAGCGTCTCGCCATGCAGCACGACGCGGGCGCCATGGCTGCGCGTATTCTCGACCTTCACCAGCGGTGTCGTCTCGGGCATCACGATCGTCGCGGGAATGCCGAAGCGTCGGGCGTGATAGGCGACGGCCTGGGCATGGTTGCCCGCCGACATCGCAATGACGCCGCGCTCGCGCTCGTCATCATCGAGCGTCAGCAGCTTGTTGACCGCACCGCGCTCCTTGAAGGAGGCGGTGGCCTGCATGTTCTCGTGCTTGACCATGACGGTCGCGCCGGTCAGTTCGGAGAGGCGCGGTGCCGGTACCAGCGGGGTGCGCAGGACATGGCCCTCGATGCGCCGCGCCGCCTCCTCGACATCCTCGGGCGTGATCGCGAAGGGCTCGCTCATGGCTGGGCTCTCGTTGGGTAAAGGTCAGACCTGACGCGGCGCCAGCGCGCCGTCGCCGAAGAACCCGCCGGGGCGCAGGATCAGCACCACGGCCAGGATCGCATAGACGGCGATGTCGCGTTGTTCGATCGGCATCGTCGACGACCAGAGCACTTCGAACAGCGCGATGCAAAGCCCGCCGAGCGCGGCACCAGCGGGCGAGCCGATGCCTCCGAGGATCGAGCCCACCAGCGCCTTCAGCCCGAGCGAGAAGCCGCCGGCAAAGCCCATGCCGCCATAGACGGCGGTGACGATAACGCCGGCCATGCCGCTTGCCGCGCAGGCCAGGATCAAGGCCTTGTCGTGCACGGCCCGGGCATCGACGCCGAACAGCGCGGCGGTACGGGCATCGTCGGAGACCGCGCGCCAGGCGCGGCCATAGGCCGAGCGGGCGATCAGCAGGACGAGACCAAGCGTCACCGCAAACCCCGCCACCGCGACCGCAAGCCCTATCGGTGTGACGGTGACGATGAAGCTGCCGGCGCGCGCGACGGCCAGAGGCTCGTTGAAGACCGGCGGCAGCCAGCGCAGATCGGCGCCCTGCATCAACCGCAGATATTCCGACAGCGCGATGGCAAGCCCGATCGTCGCGATCAGCACCTGCTGGCCCGGAACCTGACGGCCGAGCGTATCGTCGCGAAAGCGCCTTTCGAGCGGGCGCAGCACGAAGCGGCCCATGGCGAAGCCATGTAGCGCGCAGACGAGGATCGCCACGACGAAGGCGGCGACGAGGCCGGTCGCCGGTGTCGCGGCCGCAACCGAAACCAGCAGCGCCGCGCCGACCACCGCCGACGCCGCCCCCAGCGCGGCAAACTCGCCGAAGCTCAGGATGATCCGCCCGGTCAGCCCGTAGATCAGCGCATAGGCACAGGCGAGCAAGGCGTAGATCGCGGCCGAGGGCAGGGCGCTCAGCCCCTGCTGCAGCCCATAGGCCAGCGCCGGCGCAAGCTCCGGCAGGGCCTCGGTCGACGAGGCGCCGGGATCGGGCGGCGGCTCCTCGCGATTCTCCAGGTAGAAGCGCCGCAGCAGGTAGAAGCTCGCATCGCTCATCGGGCGTCCGTCGGCGGCGATGCCGATCAGCGCGCCGCGCGTCAGTGCCTGGCCCTCCCCAGCGAACAGGCAGTCGACGCTGCGCCGCCTGGCCGGGCCGCCCGGTGTCGAGACACTGTAGCCGATGCTCAGGGTGTTGGGGCGTGCGCCGTCCTGCACGCGATCGATCGCAATCGAGGCCGCTGGCGGGTTGAGCGCGGGGATCGCTTGCCGGCAGAGCCGTGTCTGGTCTGTGTCGAAGCTCTCGCCGCAGGAGGCGAGTGTCAGAACGAGCAGGATGGTCGGTAGGAGAGGGCGCATGTTGCGCGACGGTAGCGCGCAAGGACACGCTATGGAACACGAGGTCGCTCCGCCTCGTCATGCTCGCCCTTGTGGCGAGCATCCACGTCTTCGTCGAAGCGCTCGACGCCCCAAGACGTGGATGGTCGGAACAGGCCCGACCATGACGGTTATCCTGGATGCCGCCTTGGCAGAGCTCAGCCCGCGGCCTTCAGCAACTGCGCCACCTGCGGCGCGAAATAGGTCAGCACGCCGTCGGCGCCGGCGCGCTTGAAGGCGGTCAGGCTTTCCATCATCGCCCGGTCGCCGTCGAGCCAGCCATTGCGGGCGGCCGCCACAATCATCGCGTATTCGCCTGACACCTGGTAGGCGAAGGTCGGCACCCGGAAATGGTCCTTCACCCGCGCGACGATGTCGAGATAGGGCAGGCCGGGCTTGATCATCACCATGTCGGCGCCCTCCTCGAGATCGAGCGCGACTTCGGCGATGGCCTCGTCGGAATTGGCCGGGTCCATCTGATAGGTGCGCTTGTCGCCGATCAGCGTCGCGTTGGTGCCGATCGCGTCGCGGAACGGCCCGTAGAAGGCCGAGGCGTATTTCACGGCATAGGCCATGATCTGCACGTCTTCATGGCCCAACGCATCGAGTGCGGCGCGGATCGCCCCGACGCGGCCGTCCATCATGTCCGAGGGCGCGATCACGTCGGCGCCTGCATCGGCCAGCGCCAGCGCCTGCTGCACCAGGATCGCGACGCTGGCGTCGTTCAGGATGCGCTCGCCGTCCATCACGCCGTCATGGCCATGCGAGGTGTAGGGGTCGAGCGCGGCATCGCAGATGATGCCGATCTGCGGCACCTCGGCCTTGATCGCCCTGACCGCCCGGCACATCAGGTTGCGCGCGTTCAGCGCTTCCGAGCCGGTCGGGTCGCGCAGCGATTTCTCGACGAAGGGGAAGGGCGCGATCGCCGGGATGCCCAGCGAAGCCGCATGAGCGCTCTGGCGCACCGCCTCGTCGATGTTGAGGCGGTCCACGCCCGGCATCCAGTCGACGGGCGTGCGCGCCTCGCTCGAATCCATCAGGAAAATCGGCCAGATCAGGTCGTCCGTGCTCAGCCGCGTCTCACGCACCAGCCGGCGCGACCACTCCGCCTTGCGGTTGCGGCGCATGCGCTTGCTAAGCCCGAGCGAGGGGGCGGCCGTGTCCTGGCGTGCCTGCGGGGTTGGGAAGGGCCGCACGATCCGGGTGTCCAAGAATGCCTCCGTCGGCCTGTTGCTTCCGGCCATGCCGGATCTTGGGTGCCAGCGGGGCCGGCCTTAAGCTCTTATCACATCGGAACAGTTCCAAAAGAGGCGTGTGGTCGCAATGCCGATCCGCAGCGTGCGGCCGAGAGCCAAACTGTGCCGCGTTGACAAGCGCCGCCGCCACAGCCCAGAACCGGCCACGTCATAGCGATCGGGGACGGATGCCGGATGTCGGATGAGGCCTATTTCACCTGCGAGCAGCGCGGGGCGGCCGGCATGGTCATCCTCAATCGCCCCAAGGCGCTGAACGCGCTGAACCGGCCGATGGTCCTGTCGCTGATGCGCGCGCTCAAGGACTGGGAGAACGATCCGCAGATCGAGCGCGTCGTCCTGGTCAGCGCAGTCGAGAAGGCTTTCTGTGCCGGCGGCGACATTCGCGTCCTGCACGATCAGGGTCGCGCCGGCGACTATGCGAACATGCTGTGTTTCTGGCGCGAGGAATACGTCCTCAACGCTCGCATCAAGCACTATCCCAAGCCCTATATCTCGCTGATCGACGGCATCGTCATGGGGGGCGGCGTCGGCATCTCGCTGCATGGCAGCCACCGCATTGCCGGCGACCGCTACCTTTTCGCCATGCCCGAGGTCTCGATCGGCTTCTTCCCCGATGTCGGGGCGACCTATGCGCTGCCGCGACTGCCGGACGCGACGGGCGTCTACCTCGCCTTGACCGGGGACCGCGTCGGGGCGGCGGATGCGCTGGCCATCGGGCTGGCCACCCATGCCGTTCCGAGCGCGCGCATGGCGGAACTGGCGGATGCGCTGACGCGGCGCGAGGCGCTGGACGATATTCTTGCCGGCTTCGCCCTCGACCCCGGCCCGCAGAAGCTCGCCGCCGATCGGGCGACCGTCGCGGAGTGCTTCGGCGCCGCGAACCTGCCCGAATTGCTGGCGCGCCTGGACAGGGCCGCCGCCGGCGGCAGCGCCTTTGCCGGCAAGCTGCGTCAGACGCTCGCTGTCAAGTCGCCGACCAGTGTGGCCATCGCCTTCGAGCAGATGCGGCGCGGCGCCGGGATGGATTTCGCGGAGGCGATGCGCACGGAGTACCGCATCGTCTCGCGCGTCATCCAGGGCCATGACTTCTATGAGGGCGTACGGGCGGTGCTGATCGACAAGGACCAGGCGCCGCAATGGCAGCCGGCCACGATCGACGCGCTCGATGCCGCTGCGATCGAGGCCTATTTCGCGCCGCTGGGCGCTGACGAACTCATGCTGGAGTCCTGAGCTTGGGCATCGGGGGAGATGGGGACGTCCTGCGCGGTGCCCGGTCCGAAGACGCCTCCGGCGGAGTCGAGACAGCCTCGACGCGCTGGCGCACCATGCTGGTCTGGATGCTGCGCATCCTTTCCGTGCTCTGGATGGCCAAGGGCCTGCTCGCCTGGGCGGTGATTTTTGGCCTGGTCGGTGAGGATGCGCCGCCTTTCGAGGCGCGCCTGCTCTCCTTCCAGGCGATCACGGTCTATTTCGCGGTGATCGATCTCGTCGCGGCCGTCGGCCTCTGGCTGACCTCGACCTGGGGCGGCGTGCTCTGGCTGCTGGCCGCGATCAGCCAGCTGCTGCTCGCCTTCTTCTTCCCGCGCCTGCTGCCGATGACGACATGGCTCGTGGGCGCCTACGTCGCCGCCATCCTCACCTATTTCCTGGCGACATGGGCAGCGGAGAACGAGGGCTCCTGAGCGGGCGCATCACTCGATTGCGCCGAGTCACGGTAACAAACGCTTTAGCTTAAGCGTTTCTGGCTTCACCTTGCATTCACCCAAAGGGGTAAATCTCCGATTCATCCTGATATTTAAACTCGTTTTCATCCGGCCGGCCTATGGTGTTTCTCAGAAGCGGATCGGGAGAACAATCCTGACCGACAGTCAACAGGCGGGATATACCATGAAAGCGAGCGTCAAGACTTCGGTTGTCGACAGGTCTGAAGAAGCTGATCTCAAGGTCAAGCCTCTCTACCTGGAGTCACTCACTCTCGTCGAGCGGCTGCATCGTCGCCTCCTCGACGTCATCAAGGACGAGTTCGAGCGGCGCGGCCGTGACGACGTCAACAGCGTTCAGGCCCTGCTGCTCTACAACATCGGCGATGCCGAGCTCAGCGCCAGCGAACTGCGGACGCGCGGCTACTATCTCGGCTCGAACGTCTCCTACAACGTCAAGAAGCTGGTCGAGCTCGGCTACCTCCATCATGCCCGGTCGCGCATCGACCGTCGTTCCGTGCGCATCAGCCTGACCGAGAAGGGCGCCGAAGTGCACAATCTCGTGAAGGGCGTCTACGACAAGCACGTCCGCACGGTCGAGCAGATCGGCGGCATCGCGGCCGACGATTTCGAGCGCATGAACAACGCGCTGCTGCGCCTGGAGCGCTTCTGGACCGACCAGATCCGCTACAAGCTCTGAAAACGGCGCCTGGGCCTGCCAATCCGCAGGCCTGCGACGCTCTTCAGGGTTTCCGGCTCTCAGCAAAGCTCCCTGGCTCATGCCCGGGAGCTTCGCCGTGCTTTTCGTGTCGCACTGCCGGCGCCAAGCCGCCATGCACGGGCAGGATCGTCGCCATGCCCTAAATTCGCCGCTCTCATCACGCGACGTTAACCGTGCTACGGCAGCGTCGCCTGGATACGACGCCACCCGCGGAGCGGGTGGGGCGTGTCCCTACGGCGTTTGTTTGCGCCCGGACCAGCCGGACGAGTTCAAGAGGGAAGCGATGTCGACGATGAGCCTGACCCGCCGTGAAACAGTACTCGCGCTGCTTTCGGGCGCCGCTGCGACCACGGCCGTGCCGGCCTTCGCCCAGCAGGCGGAATGGCGCCAGAGCTATGATTCGGGCGCACGCAACGCAGTCGCACGCTCCCATACCCCGATGCTCTCGCCGGAATCGCTTCAGGCGACGGAAGCCGCGATCGTCGCTTACCGCGACCTGGCGGCTCGCGGCGGCTGGCCCAGCGTGCAGCTCGGCGAGAAGATGGGCGTCGGAACGCGTGGTCCGGGCGTCGTGGCCCTGCGCCAGCGGCTGATCATCACCGGCGACCTCGACGCCAATGCCGGCAACAGCAACGTCTACGATTCCTATGTCGAAGCCGGCGTCAGGAATTTCCAGGCCCGCGTCGGCCTGTCGACCACAGGCTCGATCAACCGCGCCACGGTCAACGCTCTGAACGTTCCCATCGAGCGCCGCATCCGCCAGCTCGAGACCAATGTCGTCCGCCTGCGCTCCTGGTCGGGCAATCTCGGCGGCCGCTATGTCGTCGCCAACATTCCCGCCGCGATGGTTGAGACCGTCGAGAGTGGCGTCGTCGCGACCCGCCATGCCGCCGGCGTCGGCAAGATCGACCGCCAGTCGCCGCTGCTGCAGACCAAGATCCCGGAGATCAACTTCAACCCGACCTGGACGGTACCGGCCTCGATCATCCGCAAGGACCTGATCCCGAAGATGCGCAAGGAGCCCGGTTACCTGACCGAGAGCAAGATCCGCATCATCGGCCCCGCCGGCGAGATCCCGCCCGAGCGCGTCAACTGGAACTCCGACGAGGCGACACGCTACACCTTCCGGCAGGATCCGGGCGGCGAGTTCAACTCGCTCGGCTTCGTGCGCATCAACATCCCGAGCCCGCACGGCGTCTACATGCACGACACCCCGGCCAAGGGCATCTTCGGCGACGATTTCCGCTTCGTTTCGTCGGGCTGCATCCGCGTCCAGAACGTGCGCGACTACATCGCCTGGCTGCTCAAGGAGACGCCTGGCTGGGATCGCGCCAAGATCGACCAGGTCATCGCTTCGGGCGAGCGCATCAATGCTCGCATCAGCAATCCGGTGCCGTGCTACTGGGTCTATGTCACGGCCTGGGCGACGCCCGATGGCGGCGTGCAGTTCCGCGACGACATCTACAACAAGGATGGCCTCGGACCCGCGCCGGTCGCCTCTCTGCAGGGCGAGCAGGACATCTGAGGTCTGATATCTGAGGGCGTTCGCCGGGCCTCGGCCAGAACAACCACAAAGAACAAGCGCAAAAGCCCCGGCCGGAATGGCCGGGGCTTTTTGTATTCATCGGCGCGGCTTGGGCCGTGCGGTTTGCGCGACCATGTCCGCGACATCGGGCTTGACCAGCCCGGCCCCCGCGAACAGGGCGACATAGCCAGCGACCGCGGAGACGAGAGAACCGGCCAGCACGCCGATCTTGGTCGCGTCGCCGAGCGCGTCATTGCCGGCGAAGGCCAGCGCGCCGATGAACAGGCTCATCGTGAAGCCGATGCCGCAGAGCAGCGAGACGCCGTAGAGCTGCGCCCATGTCGCTTTCGCCGGCATGGTCCCGAGCCCGGCTTTCACCGCAAGCCAGGCGAAGCCGAACACGCCGATCTGCTTGCCGAGGAAAAGCCCGAGCATGATGCCGAGCGGCAGGGGCTGCAGCAGCAGCGATGGCGACATATTTGCAATCGACACGCCGGCATTGGCGAAGCCGAAGATCGGAACGATGGCGTAGGCGACGTAAGGGTGAAGCCAGTGCTCCAGCCGGTGCAGCGGCGAATGCTCCGGCTCGTCGCTCTCGGCGCCACGGCCATGCAGAGGGATCGTCAGCGCCAGGGCGACGCCGGCCAGCGTGGCGTGGATGCCCGATTGCAGCACGAAGAACCAAAGCACCGCGCCGACCATGAGATAGGGCGCCAGCCGCTTGACGCCGCCGAGGTTGAGCGCCGTCAGCACAGCAATGCAGGCTGCGGCTCCGGCCAGCATCGGCAGCGAAAGCCCGCTGGAGTAGAATAGCGCGATGATCAGGATCGCGCCGAGATCGTCGAGAATCGCCAGCGCCGTCAGGAACACCTTGAGCGAGACCGGCACGCGCGAGCCCAGCAGAGCCAGCACACCGAGCGCGAAAGCGATGTCCGTGGCGGCGGGAATCGCCCAGCCGCGCAGCGTCGCAGGATCGTTCAGGTTGAGCGCGACATAGATCGCGGCCGGCGCGACCATGCCGCCGAGCGCCGCGATGGCGGGCAGGGCGCGGCGCGTCCAGGTCGCGAGCTGGCCTTCGACGAACTCCCGCTTGATCTCCAGGCCGACGACCAGGAAGAACACCGCCATCAGCCCGTCATTGATCCAGTGCTGGACGCTCAGCCCGGCGATTTTCGCCGAAAGAATCGCGAAATAGGCGATCCCGAGCGGTGAATTCGCGATGACCAGCGCGTTGGCCGCGGCGACAAACAGCAGCACGCCACCGGCGGCACCACTCTCCAAGAAGATGTGAAGCGGCGATCGGCGCGTCGGAGGCCAGGTTTCGGTTTGGTCTTCCATGGCGCGTCGCTCCTCCCGTCGCCCGATCATATCGCCCGCACCGTGCAACAAAGCGATGTCGATAGCACCCCGATGCACTGCCGCACCTTTGCCGAGGTGGTGAAGGTGCTGGAGGCCGCCGCTCAGCGCGACGCCGGCACACGCTGCGAGGCGCGGGCGGCGTGCCGGCGCTGCCAGATTGCAGCTCCCGCCACTGCCGCGGCGACCGTCATCGTCGCAAGCAGCAGGGCGGTGCCGTGGAACAGCGCGTCGAAGCCGTAGCCGATGACCACAGGCGTACTCAGGAGCGGCGAACAGAACTGGCCGATGAAGATCGAGGCGGTCAGCAAACCGCCCGCCAGCCCTCGGTTCCGGGTCGGTGCGAGACCCAATGCCAGCGCGATGAAGCCGGGCGAGACCAGCGCGTAGCCTGCGCCGATCGCCGCTGTCGCCGCGAAGGAGGCAAGCGCGCCAGTCGCCAGCGGCAGCATCAGGAAGCCGAGCGCCATCGCAGCATAGCCCAGGATAAAAAGGCCGGCATGGCCGACTGCGCGCTGCAGCCGCGGATAGAGCAGCGCGAAACCGCCGCCCGTCAGCATCAGGGCGCCCAGAGCCGTGCCCGTCATCATCGCGCTGTCGTAGCCCTTCGCGTTGAAGAAGAACGCCAACTGGGTCGGCATGATGAAGAAGATCATGTTGGTGACGCCCTGCAGGAGAATCAGCAGAGCGAGATGCACCCGCCAGGACGGGCGATCCGCCGCAGAAGCATCCGGATGGGCCGCGACCGCCTGCACCGGCCGGACCGGATCGACGATCGCGATCCACATCAGCGGCAGGAAGGCGGCGGCGAGACCGTATATCGCGAAGGGCAGGCGCGGCGAGATCGTCGCGACCCAGCCTGCGAGCGAGATGAAAATCAGGCCGCCGAAATTGCGGGCCGAAATCTGCAGACCCGTCAGCGCGTTTCGGTCCCTGCCCGTGAAATAGTCGCCGATCAGGGCGGTCTGCGCCGTCATGATCAGGGCGACCGCGACGCCGAGCACGACGCGGCTGGCAAAGATCGTCGGCAGGTCGGGCAGGATAAGGCCGGCGCATCCGGCGATCCCGAACAGCAACATGCCTGATAGCAACATCGTGCGTCGCCCGAATCGGTCGGCCAGGAGCCCGGCGAAGGGCGCGCAGAGCGCCACGCTGAGCGACGGTGCCGGCACCAGCAGCCGCGTCAGCAGCGCAGCATTCGGATCGTCCGCGAACAGGTGCTCGAGCCCGGGCAGGGCCGGGCTGATCGTGGCATTGGCCATCGTCGTCAGCGATGCCGCCATCAGGAGCGCGATGGCGCGCCGGTCCCGCCAGACCGGTGTCGGCGTCGTATTCTGCTGGTTTTGCATGGTCTCCCTCTTGCTAAAATCGAGCGTTCGGGAGACCGTACAAGTTCAAGTCAACTTGAGGTCAAGCATGCCTGTGCTGGATATTGGCGAGGTGGCCGGGTGCTCGGGCGTGCCGGCCTCGACGCTGCGCTATTACGAGGACATCGGCCTGATCGAGTCTCTCGGGCGGCGCGGCCTGCGCCGGCAATTCGATGCCGATGTCCTGTTGAAGCTGTCGCTTATCGGCCTCGGCAAGGCGGCTGGCTTCTCGCTGGTCGAGATCGCCGCCATCTTTGGCGGGAATGGCCGGGCTGATCTGCCCCGCGACCGGTTTCGCGCCAAGGCAGACGAACTCGAACGCCAGATTCGCGATCTGGGTTCGCTACGCGATATGCTGCGCCATATCGCCGACTGTCCGGCGCCGACGCATCTGGAATGCCCGACCTTTCGCGGACTCCTGAAGTCGGCCACGCGGGGCACACTCGCATATCGCCCGTCGCGAAAGCAGGCGGCGCAAGGGTTGAAGCCGGCCTCGCGGCGTTGAAGTCCACCGAGCGGCGGCCGCCAATCCTGTCGGCCGCGTCCATCTATCGCTTGGACAGACTTCCACCCCATGATACGGGACGCCGCGACAGGGTCGGGCCATGAGCGGCCGCCTTTTTCAGCAGGAGCCGGACATGACCGACGCCGCCGCCCAGACGCATCTTTCGAACTCGTTCTTCGCCGCCTCGCTCGCCGATGCCGATCCCGAGATCGCCCGCGCCATCGATCTCGAGCTCGGTCGCCAGCGCGACGAGATCGAGCTGATCGCATCGGAGAACATCGTCTCGCGCGCCGTGCTAGAGGCGCAGGGCTCGGTGATGACCAACAAATACGCCGAGGGCTATCCGGGCCGGCGCTACTACGGCGGCTGCCAGTTCGTCGACATCGCCGAGAAGCTTGCCATCGAGCGCGCCACGCGTCTGTTCGGCTGCGGCTTCGCCAATGTCCAGCCGAACTCAGGCAGCCAGGCCAACCAGGCCGTGTTCATGGCGCTGATGCAGCCCGGCGACACCTTCATGGGCCTCGATCTCGCCGCCGGTGGGCACCTAACCCATGGCGCGCCGGTCAACCAGTCCGGCAAATGGTTCAACGTCGTGTCCTATGGCGTCTGCGTCGTCGATCAGATGATCGACTACGACGCGCTTGAACGCCTCGCCCGCGAGCACAAGCCCAAGGTCATCGTCGCCGGCGGCTCGGCCTATGCCCGGCACTGGGAGTTCGCCCGCTTCCGCGCGATTGCCGACGAGGTCGGCGCCTATCTCTTCGTCGACATGGCGCATTTCGCCGGCCTTGTTGCCGGTGGCGCCCATCCTTCGCCGTTCCCGCACGCCCATGTCGCGACCACGACCACGCACAAGACGCTGCGCGGCCCGCGCGGCGGCATGATCCTGACCAATGACGAGGCGCTGGCGAAGAAGTTCAACTCGGCGATCTTCCCGGGTATCCAGGGCGGGCCGCTGATGCATGTTATCGCCGCCAAGGCCGTCGCCTTCCAGGAGGCGCTGCAGCCGGAGTTCAAGATCTATGCCCGCGCCGTGGTCGAGAATGCCAAGGCCTTGGCCGAAACGCTCAAGACCAAGGGCTTCGACCTCGTCACCGGCGGCACCGACAACCATCTGATGCTGGTCGACCTGCGCTCCAAGAAGGTCACCGGCAAGGCCGCCGAGATCGCGCTCGGCCGCGCCCACATCACCTGCAACAAGAACGGCATTCCCTTCGACCCCGAGAAACCGATGGTGACCTCGGGCATCCGGCTCGGCACGCCGGCCGCGACCTCGCGCGGCTTCGGCGTCGCCGAGTTCAAGAAGGTCGGCGAGCTGATCGCCGAGGTTCTGGACGGGCTCGCAGCCAATGGCGAGGAGGGCAATGCCGCCGTCGAGCAGGCCGTCAAGGCCAAGGCGCACGAGCTGACCGGGCGCTTCCCGATCTATTGAGGCGTACTGACGGTTTCCAGCTCAGGGGAACGTGCCCTTGAGCTGGAACATGATCAGGTTCTCCGTCTGGTTGTTCATGTCGGCCCGGTTCTGGCGGCTGAGGTCGACGCCCAGCTTCAGGCTCTCGTTGAGCTTGTAGGAGGCCGAGGCGCTGCCGGTGATGTTGTCGTCCTTGAGATGGGCGGCGACGGATAATCCAAAGCGATCCTTGTTGGCGCCGACCCTCAGGGTGAGGTCGACCTTGGGCTTCATGAGGTCCTGCTTCATGAAGCCGCTCACGCTGATGACACCATACTTCACCGCGACTTCGCCGTTGACTTCGGTCGCTTTCCCGACCGTGGCGACGATCTGCAGCGACAGATCGATCTTGAGCTGCTCCCATTCGAGCTTGCCGGTGACCTTGCCGCCATAGCGATCGGCCGTGGGGTCGAAGACGACGCCGCCGACGCCGAGCTTCAGGGCACCGACCTTGAGCACCTCGAATTTGAGTTTCTCCAGCTCCCTGATGCCCATCTTGTAGGCCGGGCCGGTCGGCTTGGTGATGTAGAGGGCGACGCCGGCTCCGACCGTCAGCACCGCGCCGACGACGTAGAGGATGCCCTTGTTGTGGTCGACCCAGACGCCGATCGCGGACGACTTTGCCGCCTCCTCGAAATTCTTGAGCTGGGTTTCCAGCGCCTTGAATTTGGACGACGCCTTGATCTGCTTGAGATAGGCGTCGGTCGCAGCCGAGCGCACGCCGTCGACGACGGAGGACTGGAGCTTGTTGATTTCCTCGGGCGTCAGTTGCGAGGTCGCGAACGGACCGCGCGATTTGGCGAAGTCCAGCATCGCCTTCTCGGCTGCCTGCAGCAGCGTCGGGCTCTTGAAGGTCTGGATCAGGCGTTCTGGCGACCGATGGATCTCGGAATCGAGCAGGTCGAAGGCCAGCAGGACCAAGCCACCGAAGGCATCGGCTGGACTCCCGGCGTCGTCTGACATGGTGCGCGTCCTGTTCGTCTTTGCTCGGGGCAGCTGTCGTGCCTGGCGAGGGGGTGCGTCAGTCGAGTGACGAGCCGGCCGAAGGCTTGCCCGCCGAGGCGTTGCCCACATTGCCCCGGCCATCTGCCATGGTAGAAGCTCGACTTCGTCGAGTGCGGAAATCTGCGGGTTGGTCGTCGCGAGGCGCGCCGGGGTTCAAGGTGCCGGGAATCTTTTTCGCTGGCCGGCGACAGGGAGCTTGAGGCAATGAAGCGCCCGACGGCATCGTCCCGCAGGCTGGTCCAAGGATACGCATGATGCGCTGCCCCTATTGCGGCTCCCTCGACACGCAGGTGAAGGATTCGCGCCCGACCGACGATTCCGCCTCGATCCGGCGCCGGCGCGTCTGCCCCGATTGTGGCGGTCGCTTCACCACCTTCGAGCGCGTGCAGCTGCGCGAGCTGACGGTGGTCAAGCGCTCCGGCCGGCGCACCGTCTTCGATCGCGACAAGCTCCAGACCTCGATCGAGGTCGCGCTGCGCAAGCGCGCGGTCGCGCCCGAGCGCATCGAGCGCATGGTCAACGGCATCGTGCGCCAGCTCGAAAGCTCCGGCGAGGCCGAGATCGCGAGCTCGGCCATCGGCGAACTGGTGATGGAGGGGCTGAAGGCCCTCGACGACGTCGCCTATGTCCGCTTCGCCTCGGTCTACAAGAACTTCCGCGAGGCCCGCGACTTCGAGGAGCTTCTCGGCCAGCTCAGCGCCGATGAGGAGGAGGGCGAAAGCCCGCCCCGCACCGACCCGTGACTGAGATCGGGCGGCGGGAGGCCGCGATCGATACCGCCTTCATGCGGCAGGCGCTGGATTTCGGCGCGCGCGGGCAGGGCACGACCGGCACGAACCCCTGCGTCGGCGCGATCGTAACCCAGGACACGGCCGACGGCCCGGTCATCGTCGCGCGTGGCCACACCCAGCCCGGCGGCCGGCCCCATGGCGAAGCCAATGCCTTCGATCGCGGCGCCCCTAACGCCGCGGCCGGCGGCACGCTCTACGTCACCCTCGAACCCTGCTCGCACCGCACGATCCGGGCTGCGACGCCTTGCGTCGAACGCACCATCCTCGCCGGCGTCAGGCGGGTGGTTGCGGCGATGGCCGATCCCAACCCGCGGTTCAGGGGGCTCGGCTTCGCGCTGCTGCGAACGGCGGGCATCGCGGTCACGACCGGCGTGCTCGAACGAGAGGCGCAGCGCATTCATCGCGGCTATGTGCTGCGCGTCACGCAAGGGCGGCCGATGGTGACCTTCAAGGTTGCACGCACCGCTGATGGCTATGCCGGTGGGCCGGGCGGTGCACGGCTAGCGGTTTCATGCCCGGCGGCTGGCGGCTGGGTCCATCTCCAGCGTGCCCATCACGATGCGATCATGCTCGGCATCGGCTCGGTGCTTGCCGACGACCCGCTTCTGACCGTGCGCCTGCCCGGCATGGCCCAGCGCTCGCCGATCCGGATCGTGCTGGATTCGCAATTGCGCCTGCCGCGGACGTCACAACTCGTCAAAACCGCAGCCGAGGTCCCGGTCTGGGTCATCACCACCGAGGCTGCACCGGTCAAGCGCGAGCTGGAACTGGTCGCGGCCGGCGTCGAGGTGATGCGCGTCTCGGCCGATGCTGACGGCCATCTCGATCTCGCGGAAGCGCTGCAATTGCTCGGCACGCGCGGCCTCACGCGGATTTTCTCCGAAGGTGGCCCGACCGTTGCGGAAAAGCTCGCTCAGGCCGGCCTGCTCGACGAGGTGATCGTCTCGACCTCGCCGAATGCGCTGGGGCAGGCCGGCATTGTTGCCGTGCGCCCGGCCCTTGCCGCATTGCTCGCCGATCCCGATCTCTACGCCCTTGCCGAGATCGGGCTGATCGGTCACGACCGTTTCGAGCATTTCGTGAGGACCATCTGATGTTCACCGGCATCGTCACCGCCATCGGCAAAGTCGTGGAGGCCGAGCGCAAGGGGCCGAGCCTGAAGCGGCTCGCCATCGCCAGCCCCTTTGAGGCGGCCGGCATCGAGATCGGCGCGTCGATCGCCTGCGGCGGCGTCTGCCTGACGGTGACGGCGCTGCGGCCGCGCGAGGATGGGCAGCCCGGCTGCATCTTCCAGGTCGAGGCGGCCGCCGAGACGCTGTCGAAGACTGAAGTCGGCGCCTGGGAGCCGGGCACTGCCATCAACCTCGAACGCTCGCTCAAGGTCGGCGACGAACTCGGCGGCCATCTCGTTACCGGCCATGTCGATGGCGTCGGCACCATCCTGAAGATCGAGCCGATCGCGCCCGATCCCGACGAGCCCTGGGGCGCGACGGCGCGCTTCCACATCCGCGCGCCGGAAGGTCTGCCGCGCTTCATCGCCGCCAAGGGCTCGATCTGCCTCGACGGCACCTCGCTGACGGTCAACACGGTCGAGGACGACGTCTTCACCGTGCTGCTGATCCCGCATTCCTTCGCCGTCACCACTTGGGGGCAGCGCAAGGAGGGCGATCCGGTCCATGTCGAGGTCGATCTGATGGCCCGCTATGCCGCGCGGCTTGCGGAGGCGCGCGGCTAGGTCTAACCAGCGCCCTCATACTTTAGACAAGGACAAGAACCATGGCCGGACCCCGGCAGATCTCGGCTGAACAGGCCGCAACTCCTGCCGTCCCGCTGGACGGCGCGCGCGTGCTCGTGGTCGAGGCGCGCTTCTACGACAAACTCGCCGACGAACTGCTCGAAGGTGCGCTCGCCGTGCTCGACAAAGCCGACTGCCGCGTCGATGTCGTCACCGTGCCCGGTGCGCTCGAAATCCCCTCGGCGATCATCATCGGCATGCGCGCGGCCGACGAGGCCGTCGACCCTTACGAGGCGGTCATCGCGCTTGGCACCGTCATCCGCGGCGAGACCGGCCATTACGATATCGTCGCCGGCGAAAGCTCGCGCGCGCTGATGGATATTTCCGTCGCCTTTGCCCTGCCGCTCGGCAATGGCATCCTCACCGTCGAGACCGAGGCGCAGGCTTGGGCCCGCGCCAACCGTTCAGAGATGGACAAGGGTGGCGGCGCGGCCGAGGCGGCGCTCGCCGTGCTGCGCTATAAGCGCTCGCTCGGGGAGCAATCGAAGTGAGCCGGGCCGAATTGCGGCGCGGCGCGCGGCTCTCCGTGGTGCAGGCGCTCTACGAGATGGAGATCGGCGGACGCGGCGTGGTCGAGGCCATGGCCGAGTTCGAGGCGCACTGGATCGGCAAGCAGGTCGAGGACATCGACCTCCCCAAGGCCGAGATCGCCTTCTTCCGTGACCTGCTCGGCGGTGTCGTGCGCGAACAGCGCCTAGTCGATCGCTCGGTCGATGACACGCTGGCTTCGGGCTGGCCGCTGAAGCGGGTCGAGGCTGTCGTCCGCGCAATCCTTCGAGCCGGGGCCTATGAGCTGGGTTTCCGCAAGGATGTGCCGGCGCGTGCCGTGATCTCCGAATATGTCGCGGTGGCGCGGGCCTTCTACGAGGGCGAGGAGATCGGCATGATCAACGCCGTGCTGGACAAGCTCGCCCGCGACTTCCGCTCCGACGAGTTCGACGCGCCGGCGGCGTGATGGTCTATGGATCTCGTCAGCCCTCATCCTGAGGAGCGTTCCGCAGGAACGCGTCTCGAAGGATGGTCGAGAAGGCGCCGGAGACCGCTGGACCATCCTTCGAGACGCCGCTTCGCGGCTCCTCAGGATGAGGGCTGAGGATGGACGCGATGGCAGGCGAGACGAGACCCGGCGAATTCGAACTGATCGCCCGCCATTTCGCTCCGATCGCGGGGCCGGGGGGCTTGGGTCTCGTCGACGATGCCGGCTTGTTGCGCCCCGCGCGGGGCTACGAGATCGTCGTGACCGTCGATGCGCTGGTTGCCGGCGTGCATTTCTTCCCGGACGATCCGCCGGCCTCGATCGCCCGCAAGGCGCTGGGTGTGAACCTCTCCGATCTAGCCGCCAAGGGTGCGAAGCCGGAAGGTTTCGTGCTGTCACTGGTGCTGCCGAAAGGCTGGACGGAAGCGTGGCTTGCGGACTTCGCCGCCGGCCTGGCCGGCATGGCCGCCGAGAACGGCTGCTCGCTGATCGGCGGCGACACCGTTTCGACCTCCGGGCCGCTGACCCTGTCGATCACCGCCTTCGGCAGCGTGCCGGCGGGGCGCATGGTGACGCGCTCGGGCGCAAAGCCGGGCGATCTCGTGTTGGTCTCGGGCACGATCGGCGATGGCGCGCTCGGGCTGAAGGTGCATGGGCCGGCCAAGCCGGGCTGGATCTCCGCGCTGGACGAGGCCGGGCGCGCCTTCCTTGCCGATCGCTATCTGCATCCGCAGCCGCGGCTTGCGCTGGCCGGTGGGCTTCAGAGCCACGCCTCGGCTGCGATGGACATCTCCGACGGGCTCGTCGGCGACCTCGCCAAGCTGCTGAAAGCCTCCGCTGTCGGCGCCGAAATCGACCTCAACGCCGTTCCCCTGTCGATGCCGGCGCGCGCTGCGATCATGGCCGATCCTGCGCTGGCGGAACTGGCCTGGACCGGCGGGGACGACTACGAAATTCTCTGCACGGCCTCGGAAAGGGAATATCCTGCTCTGGTGGCGGCTGCCGAGTCTGCCGGAATGGCGTTGACCGCGATCGGTCGCGTGACGGCCGAGGCGGGCGAGGCGAGATATCGCGAACAGGGCAAGGCGCGCAGCTTCGCGCAGGGCTCCTTCGCTCATTTTTGAAGGCGGCCTTTGAAGAGCCGCCTCGTTTCGGGGCGGCGGACGCATGAACCAGCATATTCCGGTCGGCGACGGCGATGCGCTCGCCAAGCGCAATTCCGTGGTTCTGGCCTGCGCGCAGGCGCTTGGCGGCGCCAGCCCCTCGATCGTGATCTCGCTCGGCGGGATCGTCGGCTCGCAGCTTGTCACGGATCAGACCTTCGCGACCGTTCCCGTCAGCCTGATGCAGCTGGGCATCGCCGTCGGCGTCATCCCGGCCGCGATGCTGATGCGGCGCTTCGGGCGTCGCAACGGCTACCTCCTGGGTGCGCTGATCGGCGCGGCCGCCGCCAGTGTTGCGGCGGCCGGCGCGAGCACGCGGCTGTTCTGGCTGTTCTGCCTGGGCACCTTCGCCTGCGGGCTCTATGGCGCCTTCGTGCAGAGCTACCGCTTCGCGGCGGCCGATGCCGCGACCGAGAGCTTCCGGCCCCGCGCCATCTCCTGGGTCATGATCGGCGGCATCGCTGCTGGCGTCATCGGCCCGCAATCGGTCTACTGGACGCGCGATCTCACCCCCGACGCGCCCTTCGCTGCAAGCTTCCTCGCCCAGGGCTGCCTCGCGCTCATCGCCATGCTGGTGATCCTGCAATTGCGGGCGCCGCCCGTGGCCAAGGTCGCATCCGGCGGCGGCCGCCCGCTGGGCGAGATCATGCGCCAGCCGAAATTCATCGCCTCGGTCACCGCCGCGCTCGTCGCGTATGGTTTGATGAGCTTCGTCATGACCGCGGCCCCGCTCGCCATGGTCGGCTGCGGCCATTCGGTGGGAGACGCCGCGCTCGGCATCCAATGGCATGTGCTGGCGATGTTCGGGCCGAGCTTCTTCACCGGCCGCCTGATCGCCCGGTTCGGCAAGGCGCAGGTCACAGCGACCGGGCTGATCCTGACGGCGCTCGCCGCGATCGTCGGCCTGTCGGGCCTCAGCGTCGCGCATTTCTGGATCGCGCTCGTCATTCTCGGTGTGGGCTGGAATTTCGGCTTCATCGGCGCAACCGCGCTGGTGACGGACTGCTATCGGCCCGAGGAGCGCGTGAAAGTGCAGGCGGCCAACGACTTCCTGGTCTTCGGCTCCGTCGCCATCGCCTCGTTCTCATCGGGTGGCCTGCTCCATGCCGGTGGCTGGACGAGCGTCAACTGGCTGGTCTTCCCGCCCGTCGCGGTGGCGCTGGTGATGGTCGCCTGGCAGGCTTTTCAGAAGCCCGCCGTTCCGGCCTGATCCCTGCCAGAACGGCCTGACCCGCAGGAGATAAGCCGATGCGCGCCCACCAGCTTCCGCAAATCCCCGGCCGGCCTGCTGTCGGCGCGATCGGCCATAACCGTGGCGTGGTGGCGCCCAACTACGCCTTCATGCCGCCCGAAGGCGTTCTCGTCAGCCGCCTGCCGCATTTCGAGAAGACGATCGCCCGGATTCTCGCCGCGCCTGTGCTGGGCGCTCGATTCGCGCAGTATGTCCTCGAGATCGAGCCGGGCGGCGGCACGCGCGCGCCCTTCGCCGAGGAGGGCGTCCAGCATTTCTATTATGGCCTGTCGGGCGAGGCGGCCTTTGCCATCGACGGCGCCGCAGCCTCCGCCTTCCCGGCCGGGGCCTTCGCCTATGTCCCGCCCGGAACGCTCTTCAGCCTGCGCAATGACAGCGCCGCGCCCGTTCGCGTGTTGGCCTTGCGCAAGCGCTACGAGCCGGCGCCGGGACTGGCCGTTCCCGAGCCGATCCTGTCGCACCGGGACGCGATCCCGGTCACCAACCACACCGGCATGCAGGGGCGCGGCTTCCAGTTCCTGCTGCCCTATGGCGATCCGCGCTTCGATTTCGAGATGAACCTGATGTGGTTCAAGCCGGGCGCCTATTTCCCCGATGTCGAGACGCATGTGATGGAGCACGGGCTCTACATGCTGGAAGGGCACGGGCTCTATTTCCTAGGCCGGGACTGGCACGAAATCTGGGCGCAGGACTTCATCTGGATGGGCGGCTACTGCCCGCAGCAATTCTACCCGACTGGCTTCGACGATGCCTGCTACCTGCTCTACAAGAACGTCAACCGCGACGTGGCGCTCTAACGCGCCGATGACCCGAGCCTGAAACGATCCGACAATCGATAATGCGCGCATCGTCGCGTTGCGCTCGCCCGCGAAACTTGCCACAAATTCGCCTGACACCGGCGACGCGAGGCGGGCCTAGAAGTCTACGGCCCGCATTTTCATGCGCCTGACGTCCAAAGCGACAAATGAGGAGCGACAGCGCTCCCGCGGGTCGGAAGCTCAAGGTCAGGAAATCGAATGTCAGCTCTGCTCATCATCATCTTACTCAGCGCCCTGTCGATCGCCTATGGCGTCTGGGCCTATGCCGACGTCATGAAACGAGACGCCGGCAACCAGCGCATGCAGGAGATTTCCGCCGCTGTCGCCGAGGGCGCACAGGCCTATCTCAAGCGCCAATATGTCACCATCGCCATGGTCGGTGCCGTGCTGTTTGTGGTCCTGATCTACCTGCTCGGCAAATGGGTTGGCGTCGGCTTCCTGATCGGTGCGGTGCTGTCCGGCGTCGCCGGCTTCATTGGCATGAACGTCTCGGTGCGCGCCAATGTCCGCACGGCCCAGGCCGCAATGCAGTCGCTCGGCGACGGCCTCGACGTCGCCTTCAAGGCCGGCGCGGTCACCGGCATGCTGGTGGCGGGTCTCGCCCTGCTGGGCGTGGCCGTCTATTACGGCATCCTGACCTCGATGCTCGGCTTTGCCCCGTCGAGCCGCACCGTGATCGATTCGCTGGTCGCGCTCGGCTTCGGCGCCTCGCTGATCTCGATCTTCGCCCGTCTCGGCGGCGGCATCTTCACCAAGGGAGCCGATGTCGGCGCCGACCTCGTCGGTAAGGTCGAGGCCGGAATCCCCGAGGACGATCCGCGCAACCCCGCCACCATCGCCGACAATGTCGGCGACAATGTCGGTGACTGCGCCGGCATGGCAGCCGACCTGTTCGAGACCTATGCGGTGACGCTGGTCGCGACCATGGTGCTGGCGGCGATCTTCTTCGCCGGACAGGCGACGCTCGGCAGCATGATGCTCTACCCGATGGCGATTGGTGCCTCCTGCATCGTGACCTCGATCATCGGCACGTTCTTCGTCAAGCTCGGCGCCAACCAGTCGATCATGGGCGCGCTCTACAAGGGCTTCATCGCTGCCGGCGTGCTCTCTGTCGGCGCGATCGCGGCGGTGAACTACCTGATGTTCGGCGGCTTCTCGGCCTCCTTCACCACGGTGCAGGGCGTCAGCTTCACCTCGGGCGGCCTGTTCGCCTGCGCGCTTGTCGGTCTTGCGGTGACGCTGCTGATCGTCGTGATCACTGAATATTACACCGGCACCGGCAAGCGTCCGGTCGTCTCGATCGCCCAGGCCTCGGTCACCGGCCACGGCACCAACGTCATCCAGGGCCTCGCGGTCTCCCTGGAATCGACGGCGCTGCCGACGCTGGTGATCGTCGCTGGCATCATCGTCTCCTACGGTCTGGCTGGCCTGTTCGGCATCGCCATTGCCACCACAGCGATGCTGGCGCTGGCGGGCGTGGTCGTGGCGCTCGATGCCTTCGGCCCGGTCACCGACAATGCCGGCGGCATCGCCGAGATGGCGGGCCTGCCCAAGGAGGTCCGCCACTCCACCGACGCGCTCGACGCCGTCGGCAACACGACCAAGGCGATCACCAAGGGCTACGCGATCGGCTCGGCCGGTCTCGGCGCGCTGGTGCTCTTCGCGGCCTATACCTCGGACCTGAACTTCTTCATCGGCGAGGCCAACAAGGCGGGCTCGACCACCTTCCGGTACTTCAAGGGCGTGGTCGTCGATTTCTCGCTGTCCAACCCTTACGTCGTCGTCGGCCTGCTGCTCGGCGGCCTGATCCCCTTCCTCTTCGCCGGCATGGGCATGACCGCGGTTGGTCGTGCCGCCGGTTCGGTGGTGGAAGAGGTCCGGCGCCAGTTCAAGGAGAAGCCCGGCATCATGGACGGCACGGAGCGGCCCGATTACGCCCGCGCCGTCGATCTGCTGACCAAGGCCGCGATCAAGGAGATGATCGTACCCTCGCTGCTGCCGGTGCTGGCGCCGATCGTGACCTATTTCGCGATCAACGCCATCGCCGGCAAGAATCAGGCCTTCGCGGCGGTCGGTGCCATGCTGATGGGCGTCATCGTCACCGGCATCTTTGTCGCGATCTCGATGACCTCGGGCGGCGGCGCCTGGGACAACGCCAAGAAGTCCTTCGAGGACGGCTTCGTCGACAAGGACGGCGTGCGCCACATGAAGGGCTCCGAGGCGCACAAGGCCTCGGTGACCGGCGACACCGTCGGCGACCCCTAC
The DNA here is from genome assembly GCF_056404835.1 of Allobosea sp. P2_B12. NCBI lineage: Bacteria > Pseudomonadati > Pseudomonadota > Alphaproteobacteria > Hyphomicrobiales > Alloboseaceae > Allobosea > Allobosea sp. P2_B12. The sequence goes on from NZ_JBFUDG010000006.1 coordinate 245,242, forward strand.
AAGGACACGGCGGGCCCCGCCGTGAACCCCGCGATCAAGATCACAAACATCATTGCGCTCCTGCTGCTGGCCATCCTCGCGCATAGCTGAGCAACCAGCGCCCCGCGCATGAGACCGAACCCCGCGGAGCGATCCGCGGGGTTTATCGTTGTCGAGGAGACGCTTGCGACCGGTTCTTGAATCAGGATGCCGGCTGTTTGAATCGAACCATGAAGCTACGGTCGGCACCGTAGCGTTCCGGCAAGCTATTCCGCACGCCCGCTGGCATGACCTCCCCAACAGGGAGACCATCATGACCACGCATGCCGTTGCCGCTTCTCACCCCAAGGCAGGTCGTTTCACCGATCTTGCCTTGCTGCTCGTCCTCGCCACGCTCTGGGGCGGCTCCTACAGCTTCATCAGGATCGGCGTCGAAACGATTCCGCCGCTGACCCTGATCGCCGCGCGCACGCTGCTCGCCGGGGCGATCCTGCTCATGGTGATCCGCTGGCGCGGCCTTCGCCTGCCGCGTGATCTCGCGACCTGGCGGCTCTTCCTGGCTCAGGCCTGCCTGAACAGCGTCGTACCCTTCACGCTGATCGCCTGGGCCGAGCGCAGCGTCGAGGCTGGGCTTGCGACCATCCTCAGTTCGACCAGCCCGATCTTCGTTGTCCTGCTCACTTGCCTGTCGTCGACGGCTGAGCGCTTGCCGCGCCTGAGGCTTGCGGGGATCGCGGCCGGTCTCGCCGGCACCCTCCTGATCGTCGGCGCGCAGGCGGTAACAGGTTTCGGCGAACAGCTGGGGGCTCAACTCGCGCTGATCGCGGCCAGTCTCTGTTATGCAGGCGCCGCCCTGTTCGGGCGCAACTTCAAGGGGCTCGATCCGATCATGCCGGCGGCCGGCTCGCTGATCTGTGGAGCGGTCGTCCTGCTTCCTCTCAGCCTGGTGCTGGATCGCCCCTGGACGCTGGCGCCCTCGGTCGCCTCGATCCAGGCCCTGATCGCGCTGTCGCTGTTGTCCACCGCGCTGGCCTTCGTGATCTATTTCCGGCTGATCGCGCGGCTCGGCTCTGTCGCGACGACCTCGGTCGCCTATCTGCGCGTTCCGACCGGCGTCCTGATCGGCATGATCTTCCTCGGCGAGGCCTTGGCTCCCACGGCCTGGGCCGGGCTCATCCTCGTCGTCGGCGGGGTGCTGGCGATGACGCTGCCGGTGCGAAAGCACGGACCGCTCTGAGCGCTGCAGCCAAGAAAGCCAAGAAAGCCAAGAAAAAACCCGCGGCGCGAGCCGCGGGTTTTGCCATCTGATGGGGCAGCGTCGCCGCCTTACGCCCCGAACGGCGTGAACTTGGTCACACCACGGAAGAGGTTGCGCAGGAAGCTCTGTTCTTCGCCGCCGGTCGTGGTGGTGCGGCTGATGAAGTCGAAGATCACGCCGTCCTGCAGGCCGTAATGGGCGATGCGCTCGACCTTGAAGCCCTTGTTGAAATAGACCACCAGCACCTTCTGGTCGACGACCGTCAGATCCTGAAACTGGAAGCGCCGGTATACGGTCTGGCTGATGTAGTAGAAGGTCCGGTTACCGACGGTCGATGTCGTCGAGGGCGTGCCGAGAGTCGACAGCACCTGCTGCACATCCATGCCGACCTTGACCTGCGCGATCAGCGTCTCATCCGCGACGAAGCCGCGGTGGAATTCCTCATTCAAGCCCGACGACGTTGCGAGCTTGAAGCCACTTGCATTGGGGCCGCAAGCCCCAAGGGCCAGGGAGGTCGTCGCGAGGAGGCCAAGGAGGGCTGTACGGCGGGAGACGGCGATCATTCGGACAGCATCCAGTGGCGCTGCGGCAAAGGGCGAAAGCCCAAGCCGCTTGTCAAACGGGTGGAGGTTGGCGTAACGCCCGAGAATGGCTTTGGCAAGGCAAGGACGCCGTCCGAGCCGCCGGCCGGAGATGCGAGCCTGATGTTTGGGTTGTTCGGCAAGCGTGGGGACAGGCAGGCACCGGTCGATACGCTGTTCGCGCGTATCGCCGAGGCGTCGCGCCAGCCCGCCCTTTATCTCGGCGGCGGCATTCCCGACAGCTTCGAGGGCCGCTTCGAATCGCTGACGCTGCATGTCTTCCTGGTTCTGCGCCGCCTGCGCGAGCTGCCGGCTCCGGCAGCCGATCTCGCTCAGGAACTGGTCGATGCCTGCTTCGCCTATCTCGAACTCGGCTTCCGCAACGCGGGGATCAGCGACATCGCGGTGCCCAAGCGGATGAAGAAGATCGGCCAGATGTTCTATGGCCGCATCCGGGCCTATGAGACGGCGCTGGAGACGAACCAGTCGCAGGACCTCGTCGAGGCGCTGCGCCGCAATGCGAGCCCGGGCGAGGGCGCAGCCGTACTCGCAGCCTATGCCGACCGCGCCAAGGCGCATCTGGCCGGTCTCGATCTCGAGGCCATCCTGCGCGTGGACACGCTGTTTCCGGCACTGGTCGAACTGGAAGCAAGCCAATGACGCCTGACACGGGATCGACCCTGCCGCTGCACCGGCCCATCCGGGTCGACGAGATCAAGCTGCGCGGCTCTCACATCACCATCCGGGCGGAAGCCGCAGAACTTGCCGGCATCGCCCGCATGCTCGACCTGCCGTCAGTGGAGTCGCTCGAAGCGCGCTACGTGCTCACGCGCAGCGGCGAGCGGGTCAAGCTGGAGGGCGAGATCAAGGCTGCACTGCACCAGACCTGCATCGTCACGCTCGATCCGTTCCAGGTCGCGATCGCGGTGCCGTTGAAGCTCGATTTCGCGCCCGAGGCGCCCGAGAATCCCCGGCGCAAGAGCGCTGATGATGAGGACGGCAAGATCGATATCGAGGTCCGGCTGAACGAGGACGATCCGCCCGAGCCGATCGTGGATGGCGGGATTGATCTTGGTGCGGTGACGCTGGAATTCCTCGCCCTGGGGCTCGATCCCTATCCGCGCAAGCCAGGCGCCGCCTTTGCGGAGCCGGCGCCCGAGTTGCCGCCCGAATCGCCCTTTGCGGCCCTGGCGCGGCTGAAGCGTACAGAATGACGGCTTTAGGCGGCCTCGCAGTGGCTTGCGGCGCACGCCCAAGTCGCTATTGTCCGGCCCGCATCGAGCCGCCCCGGATTGAAGGTCGGCCGCTCCTGGGATCAACCATCACTCCATGACACGACCGGTTACAATCGCGCTCGATGCGATGGGCGGGGACCACGGTCCTGCCATCGTCATTCCTGGCGCCGCGCTGACGCTGGAGCGCCGCCCCGATGCGCGCTTCGTGATCTTCGGCGACGAAGGCCAGGTGCTGCCGCTCATCGACCAGCACCCGAAGCTCAAGGCCGTGACGACCTTCCACCACACCGAAGTCTCGGTGAAGATGGACGACAAGCCGAGCCAGGCGCTACGCTATGGCCGCTACAAATCCTCGATGTGGCGCTCCATCGACGCGACCAAGACAGGTGAGGCCGACGTCACCGTCTCCGCCGGCAACACCGGCGCGCTGATGGCGATGTCGAAGTTCTGCCTGAAGTCGATGCCCGAAGTCGATCGCCCGGCGATAGCCTGCCTGTGGCCGACCGTGCGCGGCGAGAGCGTGGTGCTCGATGTCGGCGCGACCATCGGCGCCGATGCCCGCCATCTCGTCGATCTCGCGGTGATGGGCGCCGCCATGGCCCGTGTCGTCTTCGATCTCGACCGCCCCACCGTCGGTCTGCTCAATGTCGGCGTCGAGGAGATCAAGGGTGTCGAGGCGGTCAAGGAGGCCGGCCGCATCCTGCGCGAACTCAACCTGCCGCAGATGAACTATCACGGCTTCGTCGAGGGCGACGATCTCGGCAAGGGCACGGTCGACGTCGTCGTGACCGAGGGCTTCACCGGAAATATCGCGCTGAAGACCGCAGAGGGTACCGCTCGCCAGATCAGTGCTTATCTGAAGGCTGCAATGAGCCGTTCGCTGATGGCCAAGATCGGCTATCTGTTCGCGCGCGGCGCCTTCGCCGCGCTGAAGGACAAGATGGATCCGCGCAAGGTCAATGGCGGCGTGTTTCTCGGGCTCGAGGGCATCGTCATCAAGAGCCATGGCGGTACGGATGCCGTGGGCTTCGCCAGCGCAACCGAACTTGGCTATGAGATGGCGCGCGAGAACCTGATGGCGAAGGTCCGCGAGATGGTTGCAGCCTCGACGCATCAGGAGGCGTCGGCGCAGCAGGAAGCGGCTGCGCAGGCGGCCGCCATCCAATAGGGAAGCGTTACTTGTCTATTCTGCGTTCTCAGATCGTCGGTTGCGGCTCTTATCTTCCCGCGCGGATCGTCACCAATGCCGAACTCGCGCTGCGCGTCGACACGACCGACGAGTGGATCGTCCAGCGCACTGGCATCCGCCAGCGCCATGTCGCGGCCGATGACGAGACCACCTCGACGCTCGGCCTGAAGGCAGCGCAGGCGGCGTTGGCCGACGCCGGCATGGACGCCAGCGAGATCGACATGATCATCGTGGCGACCGCGACGCCCGACCACACCTTCCCGGCAACCGCGACGCAGATCCAGGCGGCGCTCGGCATCGAGGGCGGCGTGGCCTTCGACCTCCAGGCCGTCTGCTCCGGCTTCGTCTTCGCGCTCGCGACCGCCGACAAATTCCTGACCACAGGGGCAGCGAAGGCTGCGCTCGTCATCGGCGCCGAAACCTTCTCGCGCATCCTCGACTGGGAGGACCGCACCACCTGCGTCCTCTTTGGAGACGGCGCCGGCGCTGTCGTGCTGAAGGCCGCGCCGGGCGAGGGCACGCTCGCCGATCGGGGCGTCCTGACCACGCATATCCGCTCGGATGGCCGTCACAAGGACAAGCTCTATGTCGATGGCGGGCCCGGCTCGACCAAGACGGTCGGCTTCCTGCGCATGGAGGGCAAGGAGGTCTTCCGGCACGCCGTCGTCAAGCTCGCCGAAACGGTGCGCCACACCTTCGAGGAGACCGGCCTGACCGGCGCGGATATCGACTGGTTCGTACCGCACCAGGCCAATCGCCGCATCATCGACGCGACCGCCGACAAGCTCGGCATTGGTCATGAGCGCGTCGTGGTCACGGTCGATCAGCACGGCAACACATCGGCGGCCTCGATCCCGCTGGCGCTCGCGCAGGCGCATCGTGACGGCCGCATCAAGCGCGGCCAGCTCGTCCTGATAGAGGCGATGGGCGGCGGTTTCACCTGGGGCTCGGCGCTGATCCGCTGGTAGACAGCCAGAAGCGAGAATTCCATCGGATTTGACCGATTTTCTCGCCGTTTTCATGCAATTTTTATATGGCGGGCGCATGCGCGTCCGTTCGAGCATTGACCCGGCCTGCGGCTACGCCTAGCGTTCATCGTCCGTAATGGCGAAAGGCAGGTGGCATACCCGCCAGCCGAGATAACGCCTTGGAGGATATGAATGGCGGGGCAAACGGTTACGCGAGCCGATCTGTGCGAGGCCGTGTATCAGAAGATCGGCCTGTCTCGGACCGAGTCTTCGAAGCTCGTCGAGGCCGTGCTCGACGAGATCTGCGATGCGGTTGCCCGCGGCGAGAACGTCAAGCTGTCCTCGTTCGGATCTTTTGTCGTGCGCGACAAGGGCGAGCGAATCGGGCGTAATCCCAAGACGGGCGTCGAGGTTCCCATCGAGCCGCGGCGCGTGATGGTGTTCAAGCCTTCGAATGTGATGAAGGCCCGCATCAACGGGCAGTTGGGTGAAGGCGAAGACGAGTGAGCCGAGATAAGTGAGTGGGGCGTTCCACACCGGCAACACCGAGGCCGAATTGGACACCAAGAGCCCAGATGCCTTCCGGACCATCAGCGAAGTCGCTGAGGACCTCGACATACCTCAGCATGTGCTGCGTTTCTGGGAGACGCGCTTCTCCCAGATCAAGCCCCTCAAGCGCGGCGGCGGCCGGCGTTATTACCGCCCCGACGATGTCGCGCTGCTGAAGGGCATCCGTCGCCTGCTTTATGGCGAAGGCTACACGATCAAGGGACTCCAGCGCATCCTCAAGGAGCAGGGGCCGCGCCATGTCCAGGCGATCGGCCGGGGAGGCCCGATCAGCCTGCCGCCTGCGGACGGCTCAGCCCGTTCGGACACTGAGGCGGCGCCGAGGCCGCAAGGGCCGATACGCGCCCCGGTGCCTCCCGGCCTCGACGACGTCACGCTCCTGACAGCCGTGCTGGCCGAACTCGGCGAATGCAAGCGCATCCTCGACCGGGCACTGCAGCCGCCGGCCGAAACCGCCTGACACGGGCGTCTTGAAAGCCAGGGCGCCGAGCCCTAGATCGACCGCAGAGGACGACCTCGGCGCGGCGCATCTTGTGTCCATCGCGTCCCTGTTCAGGCGTGGACGACCTCGCCCCTTTCACAAGGAGCGCCGTCATGGCCTGGCTCTATCTCTTCATCGCCGGTCTGTTCGAGGTCGGCTGGGCGATTGGCCTGAAATACACGCAAGGCTTCACCAGGCTGGTGCCCACGGCACTGACGCTCGCCAGCATGGCGGTGAGCCTCGGCCTGTTGGGGCTTGCGCTAAAAAGCCTGCCGGTCGGCACCGCCTATGCGGTCTGGACCGGCATCGGCACGGTGGGTACGGCTGCGCTTGGTGTCGTCCTGCTCGGCGAGCCTGCCACCACCCTTCGGCTGGCCTGCATCGGCCTGATCGTCGCCGGCATCGTCGGGCTCAAGCTCGTCGCCTGAGTCGAACTGTTCAGCGCCGTTGCCAGCCCTCGGGCCAGTAGCCATTGCGCTCAGCCAGGACGATCAGCACGATCACGGCGAGCGTCACCGCCAGCGTGAGCAGCTTGGCGTTCCACGGCACGCCACGGCCGACCAGCCAGATCAGGGTCAGGCCGATCAAGAGGGGGACGAACAGCTCCATCACGCTCAGCCTAAAGCAAGCCGCGCCGGGACGAAACCGGCTGCCTGTCGGACGGGCAAGAGGGCGGACGAAGATGTTGGAGAAGCGGAACCCATCCCGGCCGCGGACGTTCGATGCACAGGGGAAGCGCATCGCCTCAGGGCATGCCGGCCTGTCTCATCAAACGCTACGCGACAGGAGAACGACATGGGACTTTTTTCCAAGGACATCAAGACGATGGATGATCTCTTCGTCCATCAGCTCCAGGACGTCTACTACGCCGAAAAGCAGATTCACAAAGCCTTGCCGAAGATGATCGAGAAGGCCACAGATGCCAAGCTCAAGCAGGGCCTGGAGGCGCACCGCACCGAAACCGCGAACCACATCGTGCGGCTCGAGCAGGTCTTCAAGCAGCATGGCGCCGAGGTGAAGGCGGTCAACTGCCCGGCGATCGACGGCATCCTCAAGGAAGCCGACGAGGTCGCGGGCGAGGTCGCCGACAAGCAGGTGCTGGATGCGGCGATCATCGCCGCCGCTCAGGCTGTCGAGCACTACGAGATCACGCGCTACGGCACGCTGGCGGCCTGGGCCAAGCAACTCGGCCGCGCCGATTGCGCCGCGCTGCTGCAGCAGAATCTCGACGAGGAATACGCCGCCGACGACAAGCTTTCGAAGCTGGCGGAATCGGGCATCAACCGCAAAGCGGCCTGATCCCGAGCCAGACAAAGTCTGAAGACACCCGCGATGGTTCGCCGTCGCGGGTGTTTGCGTGTCTCAGGTCGGATTGCCGGGGTCGCCCGGCGGCACCTTGGGGACCTTCTCCGTGAAACGGCCGCGCGCCCAATAGCCCGCGAGCACAAGCCCGACCGGGATCGACGCCAGCAGTAGCCAGGGCAGGAAGCTCCAGTCGCCGCTCATGCCGCCGGCCCGGAGAGGGCGTCTGGCGCAGGCTGGCGCGGTGACATGGCGAGGCTCCCTTCGATCAGCGGCTTCATCCGCCCAAGCTCCACCGCCATGAAGTCGAGAAAGAGGCGCACCCGCGGCGAGTGTCGCAGATCGGGATGGGTCAACAGCCAGAGATCGGCCGAGAAGCCGGGATCGGGCGCCGCTAGCCGCGTCAGCCCAGGCTTGGTGTCGGCGATGAAGCAGGGCAGGAAACCGATGCCGATTCCCGCCTCGACCGCCTCGGAAAGGCCGAGCACGGTGTTGACCTTGTAGACGATGCGCTCAGCCGCGACATGCTGGCTGAGATAGCGCACCGCCTTCAGCGCGCTGAACTGCTCGCCGAGCGAAACCCAGGCCCGCTCCCACAGGCTCTCAATCCCGATAGCGCCGGCATCGCTGAAATCGGCGGCGCGGCCATAGAGCGCCCAGGCGATGCGGGCAGCCCTGCGGCCGACCAGCGTCTCCGGCGGGTTGTCGGTCGCGCGGATCGCGACGTCGGCATCGCGCTTCGACAGGTTGAGCGACTGGTTGCTGAGCAGAATGTCCAGCCGAATGTCGGGGCACTGCTTGAGGAAGGCGGCGAAGACCGGCGTCAGCAGATCGACCAGCAGCGTGTCGTTGGTGGTGACGCGCAATTCGCCGGCCGGCTTGATGTCCTGCCCGGCGAGCTTGAGTGCAAAGGCGCTGATGTCGCTGTCGACGCGCTCGGCCAGTTGCGCCATCTCGTCGCCGGCTGGTGTCGCGACATAGCCGCTGCGATGGCGCTCGAACAGCTTGACGCCAAGCGCCTCCTCGATCTGGCCGAGACGGCGGAAGACGGTCGAATGGTTCAGCCCCAGCGCGGTCGCGGCTGCCGGCAGGGCCCGCCGGTCGGCGATCGCCTTGATCAGGCGGAAATCGTCCCAGGCGAGGGTTTTGGTCGGCAACGTTTTCGTCGGCTGCATCTTGGTCGGCGGTTTCATGGCGGCACTGTCGGGCATGGCTTCGCCGCCATCAAGGTCCGTGGACCTCGACGACGGCGAAGAGGCAGCCTGTTGGTTCTGCCGGTCAGGCCGTGGCGGGCGTGCCGAGCACGGGCAGGCGAGCGGGCTTCAGGGCGAGCGCGCCATCGCCGATCAGGACGTGGGCCAGCGCAGCGAGCGCCAGGAAGGCCGGATATTCCCAGCCGCCATTGGGGGCGTTGAAGACCCAGCCATTGGGGGCATGGATCATCAGGGCGCCCAGCAGCACGGGCAGCAGCAGGATCGAGACATAGCGGCCGTAGAAGCCGGTCAGGATCGCCAGCCCGCCGAGAAGTTCGGCGAGGATGATCGGCCAGGCGAGGAAGGCCGGCAGGCCGACCTGGCCGAGGAAGCCGGCAAAGCCCGCCGGGGTGAAGATCACGAGCTTGAGATAGGCGTGGGCGATGAACATCAGGCCAAGCGCGACGCGCAGGCCGAGGGCACCATAAGGGGCGAGGCGATTGTCGATCATGATGGCAGTCTCCAGAAACGGGACCGGGCTGGTCTCGCCACAAGAGATCGCTCTCGCTGATCCGCAATGCAAATGGCGAGATACCAATCATGACATTGCGTCTGCGCAATGATTTGCCTCTGGCGCTTTGACCTTCCGAGATCGATCTTCCTGGCCAACGGGGCGACGGCATTGGCATCGCCGCCCTTGCATCACAGCCTCGGAAGGACCTCAGCCATGCAGATCAATGGCATCCATCATGTCACCGCGATCGCCGGCCCGGCGCGTCGCAATCTCGACTTCTACGGCCGCGTGCTCGGCCTGCGCCTGGTCAAGAAGACCGTCAATTTCGACGATCCCGGCACCTATCACCTCTATTATGGCGATGCCGCGGGCGCGCCGGGCACGATCCTGACCTTCTTCCCCTGGGAGCATGCCGCTCCGGGCCGGCTCGGCGTCGGCGAGACGCAGGAGACGGTGTTCCGAGTTCCGGCCGCCGCGATCGGCTACTGGACGCATCGGCTCGTCGAGCACGGCGTGCCGCATGATGCCCCGGTCAAGCGCTTCGGCGAGACGGTGCTTTCGTTCCGGGATCGCGACGGGATGCGCCTTGCGCTCGTAGGCGTGCCCGGCATCGAGGCCGAACCCGCCTGGAGCGATAGCGAGGTCCCGGTCGAGCATCAGATCCGCGGCTTCCACAGCGTCAGCCTGCTGCTCGACGATGCGGCGCCGACCGGCGCGATCCTGAGCAATGTCTTCGGCTTCCGTGAGATCGGCCGCGACGACACGCTCATCCGCTACCACGCGGATGGCGCGCCGCTCGGCAACATCATCGACCTGCGCGTGGCCGGCGGCTTCCTGCCGGCACGCCAGGGCGCGGGATCGGTCCACCATGTTGCCTTCCGCGCCGCCGACGACGCGGCGCAGGAGGAGATGGTCCGCAAGCTTGCGGAGAACCACGGCATCCGCACCACGGAGCAGAGGGACCGGAACTACTTCCGCTCCGTCTACTTCCGCGAGCCCGGCCGCGTGCTCTTCGAGATCGCGACCGACGTCCCGGGCTTTGCCGTCGACGAGCCCACCGCGAGCCTCGGCCAGGCGCTGAAGCTCCCGGCCGGGCTGGAGAAGCAGCGCGAGCGGATCGAAGCCCTGCTTCCCGAACTCGCCTGACCCGCGCCTCCGCCCTGCCTGCCTTCGGGCCGGGCAGGGCGGTACCGCCCTCGTTCTAAAGGAGAACAGCGATGGACACCGTCGCGACCGCCGATTTCCACCATGTCTATGAGCCTGGCTCCGACACGAGCCGCCCGCCGCTGCTGTTGTTGCACGGCACTGGCGGCGATGAGCACGACCTGCTCGGCCTCGGCCAGACCGCCGCGCCCGGCGCCAGCCTGCTCTCGCCGCGCGGCCAGGTGCTGGAAGGCGCGATGCCGCGCTTCTTCCGGCGGCTGGCGGAGGGCGTCTTCGACGAGGACGATCTGCGCCGTCGCACCCATGACCTGGCGGATTTCGTCGCGCATGCCCGGCAGCGCTATGGCATCGTGGCCCCGGTCGCGGTCGGCTTCTCGAACGGAGCCAACATTGCCGCCAGCCTCATGCTGCTGCGTCCGGAGGTTCTGGCCGGGGCAACGCTGCTGCGGGCGATGTCGCCTTTCGCCAAGCCGCCGCAGGCGGATCTGGCAGGCAAGCGCGTGCTAATGCTGTCGGGCGCAATGGATCCGATCATCCCAGCGCAGAATGCGGAACGCCTTGCGCGAACGCTTTCGGGCAACGGCGCCAGCGTCGACCACCGCGTGCTGCCGGCCGGGCATGGCCTGTCTCAGGCCGATATCGGTCTGCTCAAGGGCTGGCTGCTCGGGGCCTGACGAAACCAGACTGGCGTTGTGAAAGCAGAACGGCGGCGCGTACAGCGCCGCCGTTTCGGCGTCTTATGTCGCGGCGGCGGTCGCCTTGCGCTTCGTGGTCTTGGCCGCGGCAGGCGGGGCGGGTGGCTCGGCCGCCTGCTTGGCGAGGCGCAAGGCTTTCAGCGCCTCGATCTTTTTGCGGGCAGCAGCCTCGTCAGCCGCAATGCGTCCGCTCGATTTCTGCTTTTCGCGAGGTGCCTCCTGGACGCTGTTCACATCGTGCCAGGCGCGTGTTCCCCGGTTGTCCCCTGCCATTGCTGAATTCCTTCCGTCACACGCTGCGAGCCCCGAGCTTACGCGCGAAACGACGCGGATACGAGCCACATCGCACGACCCGGAACGAGGCCGTGCTCGGCAAGCCGGCTCAGTCGATGAGCGGCATGAGGATCCCGGCTGCAATCACCAGCACCACCAGCGCGCGGGCCAGAACGGCCCGTTGCCCCGAGACACGGAATTCGACGGAACGCGACAGGGCACGCATGAAACGACTCCCGACAACGCGACGGGATGACGTTGCGTCATAACGCTGTGCCCGGCAAGCGAACGCGGCTGCCAGCCCTGTGGACAACTTCCGGTGCTTCCAAGGAGCGTGAGGTCCCCCAAAAAAGCCCCGCCAGACGAAAAGCCTGGCAGAGCGATGGAAGACCAGTCCGATATCAGATGCCGGGGCGGATATAGGGCGTCGCGTTGGCGTCGAACTGTGTCCAGCCTTCGCGCTCATAAGCGGCCCGTCGCGCCGATAGATCAATCGGACCCGCCCGGACCATGATCGCCTCGGCTTCGGCGGCGCGGCTGTCGGGGGCGTGGACCGAAACGACGGAGCCGCCGCGCCTGACGCTCTCGGCATGGAGATGGGCGTCCTGCTCATCGACGCCGGCGCTGGTCATGGCGCCGATGACGCCGCCTGCAACCGCACCAGCGGCGGCGCCCGCGGCAGTCGTCGCCAGCCAGCCGGCCGCCACGACCGGCCCGATGCCCGGGATGGCGATCATGCCCAGGCCGGCCAGGAGGCCGGCAGCTCCGCCGACGCCGGCGCCGATCTCTGCGCCTTCGCCTGCATTGCTGTCATCCGCATTGCTGTCGTCGATGTCGTCGCGGCGGCCGATGAGGCTGACATTGTCGTTGGCGAAGCCGGCGTTCTCCAGATCGTCCACCACCGCGCTGGCCGTTTCATAGTCATCATAGGATCGAGTGATCGTGCGTGTCATGACGCGCTTCTCCTGTGAGTGGCTAATCGTTGCCGATGCTCACAAAACGGAGATCTGCTGAAGTGGTTCCGGATTTCGGAAGACGCGGGCCGTGCCATGCGGGATCCTTTGACCCCGCTGAACCCCAGCACAAAGCAGTTGCGGACCCCTTGTGCCGAGGGGCTGCCAACTCTTTGATTTTCGTGGGATTTATGGTCGGAGCGAGAGGATTCGAACCTCCGACCCCTTGTCCCCCAGACAAGTGCGCTAACCGGGCTGCGCTACGCTCCGACGGTTGGGCTTATAGGGGCGGGGCGCCGCGGATGCAATCCGCTTCGCTCGCTTGTTGCACGGACTTCTGCACCGCCAGGAAATGCGCCGATGCGACACAGTCCGCCCCGGGGCCCATTAACCCTCGATTAAGTCTTCGATTGCGGCGTTTGGCTGATGCCAGCATGGTTTTGCTCGGGACGGGGCGGTCACGCAGGCGGAGAAGACCATGTCACTGGCGACAGTCACGCAGACCCAGGCACGGCCCGCGATGCGCGCATCGGCGCATCCGTCAGGCTCGGTCGAGGGCTTCTTCCGCGAACTCGCTCCGGACTGGCACTCGCAATGGGCCTGGGACAACTACGAATCCACCATTCTTGCGCTGACGCAGCAGTTCGGCCTGCGCCGTGTCTGCGAGATTGGCGGCGGGCGTGATCCGATGTTCACCGCCGAGCAGGCCAGGCGCCGCAACATCGACCTCATCGTCAACGACATCGACGCCGGCGAACTGGCGCTGACACCGGCCGGTCTCAAGACCGCCCGCTTCGATATCGCTGGCGACCTCTCCGAGCCCGATATCGCGCGCGGCGGCTACGACCTGATGGTGTCGCGCATGGTCTTCGAGCATGTCGGCGACGTCGAACGCGCCTGGACCAACATCCACGCTTTGCTCGCGCCGGGCGGCGTCGCACTCGCCTTCTTCCCGACGCTGTGGGCGCCGGTCTTCGCGCTCAACCACCTGCTGCCGGAGAAGGCTTCGCGCGCCATAGTGCATGCGCTGTTCCCGCTGCGGCGCGATGGCGGCGGCGATCCGAAGTTTCCGGCCCATTACGATTGGTGCCGCGGCAGCCGCGCCCAGCTGACGCCGATGCTCAATCGCGCCGGCTTTGGCGACGTGCACATCCAGCGCTTCTGGGGGCACGGCTATTTCGACCGCATGCCGGGCTTGAAGCAGGCCGACCATGCCTTCAACGCGCTCGCCGCGAAGATCGGCTGGGACTTCGTGACGACCTACGCCTATGTCGTGGTGCGCAAGGATCGCAGCTGAGCCCGGGCATCGCAAAGCCCGAACGGAGCAGTCAGGACAGCGTCGCCGCCCGTTCTGCGACCCTCGGACCCGGCTTCGACGCATCCTTCCTTCCGCCCTGCGCCCAGCGCAGCAGCGGCCGCTCGACGAAGCGGTAGGTCAGGATCGCCACGACTGTCGCGAGCAGGGCTGCCGCCGCGACATAGGCCGTCAGCGGCAGGGCCACGCCGACGAAATGGGTCCAGATGTTGCGCATCGGGCGCAGTACGAACGGATGCACCAGATAAAGGCTGTACGATGCGTTTCCGAGCGCCGCGAGCCAGAGCATGACCCGTGACGTCACGCTCTTCGCGAGCGCGGCGGCTGCGACGATCAGGAGCGCCGGAATGCCCCAGCGCAAGGCATCGGGTACGCTTGATTCGACCTCGGGCCCGGCGAATTTGACCATCCCCAGAATCCCGACGGCAGCGACCATGACTGCCGCGACGGGCGTCAGCCGGGCGCTTTTCAGATAGGCGGCGCCGAGCAGGCAGCCCATCAGGAATTCCAGGATGATCGACTGGGTCCAGAATGCGAGCTGCACCTGCTCGGGGCGGACGATCAGCCCGAACAGGGCAAGCGCGCCGATGACCAGTGCGAGCGCGGTCATGCCACTGCGGAAGGGCAGGGTGAGCGCGCCTGCAAACAGAACGTAGAAGAACATCTCCATGTTCAGCGTCCAGCCGAGCGCCATCACCGGCCGGATTTCGCCGGGGCCCCGCAGGCTCGGGATGAAGGCATAGGATGCCAGCACATGTTGCCAGTCGTCGATCGGCACGTTCAGCAGGCGCGGCGCGATGGCACCCCCGACCAGCAGCACGGTCGTCAGTAGCCAGTAGAGCGGCACGATCCGCGTCAGCCTGCGTGTCAGGAAGACGCGCCAGGCTCCGCGTTGGCCGAAGAGGTCTGCCGACGTATAGGCCATGATGAAGCCGGAGATCACGAAGAAGATGTCGACGCCGAAGCCCCAGTAAATGAACGACAGGTCGGGCGCGGCGCGGCCGACGAGCGCGGAGATCGTCTCGGTCTCATGCAAGGCATGCCCGACGACCACCAGCAGCGCGGCAACGGCGCGCAGCGCCTGGATGTTGGAATTCTGTTTCGCGACGGTCATTGCGCTTTCCGCGGCCTATCGCGCCGGGCCTTGGGCTCGCGGCAGTGCGGCCAGCCCCCAGACCAGTCCAAGCATCAGGTAGAAGTGCCGCCAGTGATCGGTGTCGATCTGAATGCCCTGCAGGATGGTGACGAACAGAACCGACCAGAGCGCGATGGCGTGATTCTGGGTTGGGCCTCGCCGGAAGACGAGGCGCCAGCCGATGTAAAACGTCGCCATCGTCAGAGCGAGCCAGGCGAAGCCTCCGAGCCAGCCATAGGAGGCGAAGGCGTTGACATAGACGTTGTGGGGATCCTGCTGATTGAAAATCCAGCGGAAGCGCAGCGGGCCGAAGCCGTTGGGCGCGTCCAGCAGCAGCGGTATCGACCGCAATTGACTGCCGAAGCGGCCGGTCACGCCCTGATCGTAGCTCTGGTCGAGGCTGGCCCGCTCCTGGAAGACCGCGCGGATGTCGTCGAAGGACAAGGCGACCATCAGCGCCAGGGCTGCCAGCAGCAGCGTCGCCAGCGTCAGGGCAACGATCCGCGCGCGGCGCGACGCGCTGGGCGCGACCAGGAAGGAGAGTGTCACCATGATCAGCACGGAGGCCGCGAGATTGCCCCAGCCACCGCGCGAGAAGGTCAGGAATAGCGCCGCCAGCGGGACGCTGATCGAGAGCAGGCCGCGCAGCAGCCCGCATCGGCCGATCAGGATATGCTGGATACCGAAAACGATCGGCAGCACCAGGTAGGGACCGAGCACGTTCGGGTCCTTGAAGGTGCCCGAGGCGCGTCCATAGAGCGTGAAGCTGTCGCCGAGGCCTGCGACGTTGAAGTAGCCGAGAAGGCCGGCAATGCTCGCGCACCAGACCGCGAAGAGATAGCCTTTCCGCAGCGTCTCCAGCCGTCCGAGGGAATCCTCGGCGATGATCGCCGCGAGGACCACGGCCGTGATCATCAGGTAAAGCGAAACCGCGATGAAGCGGACGGCATCGGGGTCGCTCATCCACGGGATCAGCGAGAACAGGCCTCCGACGTTGAAGGCCAGCAGCAGGAACGCCAGGGGCAACAGCCTCTGCGAAAACCGGATTCCGGTCACCGCGAAAACCAGGAGAACGAGGAGGAACGAGATCTCGTAGGGCGACGGTTCTATCAGGGCGACCCAGCTCGAGGCGGTCAGGAGCCAAAGCGCGCCGCGTGTGATCGAGGCATAGGAAATCGCGAGGCCGCGGCGGCGGCCCGATCCTCGCTCGACAGCAGGGTCTGCGAGCGTGTTCAATAGGCGTTCTCGTTCTTCGTCATCAGCGAGAACGGCGTCTTCACGAGGATGTAGAGGTCGAGCAGCACCGACCAGTTCTCGATGTAATAGAGGTCGTGCTCGACGCGTCGCTGGATCTTGTCCTCGGTGTCGGTCTCACCGCGCCAGCCATTGACCTGTGCCCAGCCGGTGATGCCGGGCTTGACCTTGTGGCGGGCGAAATAGCCGTCGACGACCTGCTCATAGGCGCGGTTGGAGGCCGTGGCGTGGACCGCATGCGGGCGCGGGCCGACCAGCGAGAGATCGCCGCGCAGGACGACGTTGAGCAGCTGCGGCAGTTCGTCGAGCGAGGTCTTGCGGATGAAGCGGCCGACGCGGGTGACGCGCGGATCGTTCCTCGTCACCTGCTTGGCGGCGGCGTGGTCGGTCATCTCGTGGTAGAGCGAGCGGAACTTCAAAACCTCGATCTGCTCGTTGTTGAAGCCGTAGCGCTTCTGGCGAAACAGCACTGGCCCCTTCGAGTCGAGCTTGATCGCGATCGCGGTGGCCAGCATCACCGGCGACAGCACGAGGAGCGCCAGCATGCCGACGACCTTGTCGAAGACCCATTTGACGACGATGTCCCAGTCCGCGATCGGCCGGTCGAACACGTCCAGCACCGGAACCGCGCCGAAATAGGAATAGGAACGCGGCCGGAAGCGCAGCTTCGACATATGCGCCGAGAGCCGGATGTCGATCGGCAGCACCCAGAGCTTGCGCAGCATGGTGAGCAGCCGCGCCTCCGCCGAGATCGGCAGGGTGAAGATCACGAGATCGAGCTTGGTGCGGCGGGCGAACTCGACGAGATCGTCGATCGTGCCGAGCTTGGGATAGCCGGCGACGAGATCGGGCGAGCGGTCGTCGTTGCGGTCGTCGAACACGCCGCAGATGCGCAGGCCCGTGTCGCGCTGCGCTTCCAGCGCGCGGATCAGGGCCTCGCCGCCTTCGCCGCCGCCGACGATCGCCGTGCGCCGCTCCAGTCGGCCGGTCCTCGTCAGGTGCCGCACGCCAAGCATGATGATGAGGCGCTCGGTGAGCAGCGCGATGGCGCCGACGCCGTAAAAGCCCAACAGCCAGCCGCGCGAGACCTGATCGCCGATCTTGAGGAAGAAGAAGGTGGCCAGCGTGACCAGGAACAGCAAGGTCCAGCCGCTCGCGAGCCGGACCGCCATGGCGATGAAGTTTCTCAGCGCCCCGACATGATACAGATGCAGTGCCTGGAAGACCGCGAGCACGCCGACCGACAGCGCGGCGATGGTAACCTGGTAGGGCAGGGTGCTGTCGACATTGCCGGCAGCATAAAGCCAGTAGATCAGCCCGCCCGTGCCGATCACGGCCAGCACGTCGAGGACGCGCACCAGCCCCTCGATCATCACGGGCGAGAGCGTCGGCTTGACCGGCATGGCGGCGATGCGCTCCGCCAGCGGGTGAAAGACGCGCGTTCCGCTGCTGGCGGGCCCGAACATCTCGGGCGTTGCCGAGGCAGCCGCGTCCGCCTTGATCAGATCGCGGACATCGAAGGCACCCATGACGTCAAATCCCTGGTCGCTGCAACCGTGGTCGCTGTCGGCGAGGCCGGGCCCGTTGCCTTGGCCAGCCCGCTGATCTTGCCTCTGGCGTAGCCGAAAATGCTCACGGAAGGCTTAATCGGACAGGTCGCTGTTTCGGCAGGAGGAATGTGCCTTCGGGCGCGTTTGGCGCGCTCGTTCAGGGCGATCACGGCCTGCGATCGAAAACACGATTTTTCCTCGGCCGATCAAGGTATTGATGCAGTCGAAATCGCGCCGATTTCGCTCGAATTGCCATGATGGAAATCGCTGAAAAGTTGTTTTCAGTTGACTGGAAGCAACGATCGGGCTATGTGTTTCGGCGATGAGTGTCTGAGAAGCACATTTCTGCGCGATCAAGTTTTCGGCCCTGGCGGCCGGGATGTGATTGCCGTGCTGCTTTCGTGGTGGTCGCCACAGAGAGCCTTTTTATCCGGACTCTGATTTTCAACTCGAACTTTTGCTGAGCTGCCTGGCATCGCCCCCGCGATGCCCGTTGCCGGCTTGCCCCGTGTGCAACATGCCTTCCCACTGGTTCTTTCTGTTCGCGGCCATCGCCGTCGAGATCGTCGCGACGGCCGCGCTGAAGTCGGTCGTCTCCGCTCCCTGGCTGGTCGCGCTTCTGCCGCTGGCCCTGATCGGCCTCTCCTTCGCGCTGCTCAGCATCGCGCTGCGCGTCATCCCTCTGGCTGTCGCCTATGCGGTCTGGGAGGGGCTTGGAATCGTCGGCATCGCCGCCGCCGGCCACTTGCTCTTCGGCGAGCATTTGACCGCCGGGCGCATGCTGGCGCTCGCCGCTATTCTGGCCGGCATCCTTCTGCTCGAACGCGGCGTCGGCGACGAGCATGCTGGTGAGCCTCGAAATACCGGGATCAACGGGAGGCTGGCGTGATCGGTCCCCTGATGACCAACCCCATGGTGCCCCAAACGCTTGCCATCGCCTGGCTGGCTCTGGCCGTGGTGCTCGAGGTTTCGGGCTCCTGCCTGCTCAAGCTCTCCGACGGCATGCGCCTGCGCCTGCCGGGTCTGCTCGGCATTGTCCTGGTGATCGGCGCTTTCGCCGCGCTGGCCCAGGCCATTCGCGGCATGGACCTTTCCGTCGCCTATGCGGTCTGGGGCGGGGCGGGACTGGTCGTCACCGCGATTGTCGGCGCGCTGGCCTTCGGGCAACGCATCAGGCCGGTGGGCTGGGCCGGCATCGGCCTGGTCATCGTGGGCGTGGTCGCCCTCAAGCTGCTTTGAGCGGAGTGTTTGAGGGGACTTGGCCGATCAGGCCCTGGCCCGCTTCGCCATCGCGTCGTGATAGGCCGTGATGACGCCGTCGATCATCGCATCGAGCTGGAAGTTCTCGCGGACATGCCGCGCCAGATCCGTCGCCTCGGCCGCCCGCTCGGCATCGGGCGTGGCGAGCGCTTTTGCGATCGCGTCGGCGAGGATGACGGGGTCGTTGGTGGGGATCAGCCGGTCCCTGTGGCGCGGCCCGTAGATCTCGTTGATGCCGCCGACATCGGTGGAGACCAACGGCTGCGCCGCCGCAGCCGCCTCCAGGATGACGTAGGGCAGCGATTCGGCCCGCGACGGCACGACCATGACCTGAGCGCGAGACAAGGCCCTGCGGATTGGGCCCGGAGGCTCGAAGACGCATTGCTCCGCGATGCCGCGTGACACGGTCAGCGCGCGCAGAGCCGCCTCGTCCGGTCCCGAGCCGACGATCAGGATGCGCGGCGTCAAGGCGTCGCGGCTCTTGAGCAGGCTGAGCGCGTCGATCAGTGTGTCGATGCCCTTGGCCGAGCGCAGTTCGCCGAGATAGACGAGGTCGAACGTCGCGTCCGCATGGTCGATCGGCTCGAATTCCGGCTCTGAGATGCCGTTCAGTACGATCCGGTGGTCGGTGCGCGGCAAATGGCCGATATGCGCCTCGAAGCGGCCGGCGATGAAGCGGCTCTCGAACAGGAACATGTCGGTGGCGCGCTCAAGCAGCCGCTCGACCGCCATATAGACCTTATGCTCCGTGCCGCCCGGCTTGTAGTTGAAGCTGCCGCCATGAGGCGTATAGGCCGTGACGTAGCGGCGGCCGGGGCTGACGAGCGCCGGCAGGCGGCCGTAGAGCCCGCCCTTCGAGCCGTGGCAATGGACGACGTCGGGGTCGAGCCGGGAGCGCACCGAGATCGCGCTCATCTGCGCCTTGGCATCCGTCAGGCTCGGATAGCGCGACATCGGCACGCGCGTGATGCCGAGCGTCAGCAGGCCCGAGAGTTCGGCGAAGACATCGTCGGCGCGGGTGCCGCCGGTCGTGGAATCGCAGAAGATGCCGACATCATGGCCGCGCTGCGCCTGGCCGCGCGCGAGGTCGAGCACATGCCGGAACAGGCCGCCGAGCGGGGCCCGGAAGACATGCAGGATCCGCAGCCGCGGCGGCGAGGCGTCCGTCATCGAGCGGTCTCCGCGCAGCTCTAGAACCAGCGTTCCTTGATGACGATCGTGTCGCCGGGCTGGACCGGATAGGTGATCGGCACGCTCGCCGTGACGAGCTGGTCCTCGACCTGCCGCGTCACCTCGGCATAGGCGCGCTGGCCGCGCGGCGTGAAGCCACCGGCGATCGCGACGGCCGTCTGCACCGTCATGCCGTTCACATAGGGAAACTGGCCGGAATTGGTCACTTCTCCGAGCACGAAGAAGGGGCGGTAGGCATCGACCTCGACCGAGACCTTCGGCTCGCGCAGGAAGCCGCTACGCAGCCTGGCCTCGATCGCTTTCTCCAGCTGCTGGGTCGTGCGCCCCTGCGCCTCGACGGAGTCGATCAGCGGCATCGAAATTCGGCCGCTGCCATCCACCGCATAGATGTTGGAAAGATTGTCCTGGCCGAAGACGATGATGCGCAGCTTGTCGCCGCTCGCCAGCCTGTAGGGGCCACTCGCCTGCGCGAGTGCATAATCGGAGGCCGCATAGCGCGGCGTGCAGGCGCCCGCCGTCATGGCGACAGCCAAGGCGAGAGAGGCGAGACGTCGACTCATCACAAGCGATACCCATGCGGAACCCTGCCGAAGCATTGGCGCGATATGGTTAACAAAGGCTTCAGGAGGCGGGGCTCCGCTCGTGCCGGCGCAACCTTTACGCCCGTTCTTAACCCCGCACTAACCTTGCTGCGCTTTCATTGACGCTGCGTCCTGTCCTGGGCGCGAGAGTTTTGCGTGAATGGATGGGTCATGACCGCTCACACCGAGAGCCATGTCAGGGAGCAGGTTCGCGAGCAGACTGCGCGGAACGCTGAGGCTCGTGGCGACATGCTCGATCTTTCCGCGCTCTGGGTCGCGATCAAGCGGCGCAAGGCCTGGATCATAGGGCCGACGCTGGTCGTGTTCGGGCTGTCCTTCGTCGCTGTCAACGTCATCCCGCCGCGCTATACCGCAGAGGCCCGTATCCTGCTGGAGAACCGCGACAGCTTCTATACGCGTCCCGGCCAGACCGGCGGCGAGAGCTCGGGCCAGCAATTCGATTCCGAGGCCGTCCAGAGCCAGGTTCAGGTCGTCATGTCACGCGACCTGGCGCGCGAGGCGATCAAGCGGATCGGCCTGGTCGGCAACTCCGAATTCGACTCAGGGGCGGGTGCCCTCAGCACGCTGAAGAAGCTCGGCGTGCTGATCGGCATTGGCGGCCACCCCGCCGACCGCTCTCCCGAAGAGCGGGTGCTGGAAAAATATTACGATCGCCTGCTGGTCTATCCCGTAGGACGCTCGCGCATCGTCTCCGTCGAGTTCACCTCGCAGGACCCGGCGCTCGCCGCCAAGGGCGCCAACATCATCGCCAACACCTATCTGGAGACGCAGGAGGCGGCCAAGCAGGATACCGCGCGCAGCGCATCCTCCTGGCTCTCGACCACGATCGAGCCGCTGCGCAAACGCGTCGCCGAATCCGAGGCCAAGGTCGAGGAGTTCCGCTCGCGCAACGGCCTGCTGGTCGGCGCTAATAACACGACGATCAATGCCCAGCAGCTCGGCGATCTCTCGACGCAGCTGTCCGCCGCTCGCAGCCAGCAGGCCGAGGCGCAGGCCAAGGCCGGGCTGATCCGCGATGCGATCAAGCAGGGCCGCACCTTCGAGATTCCCGATGTCGCCAACAACGAGCTGGTGCGCCGGCTGATCGAGCAGCGCGTCAACCTGCGCGCCCAGATCGCCCTCGAATCGCGCAACCTCCTCTCCGAGCATCCGCGCATCAAGGAGCTGAACGCCCAGCTCGCCGACCTCGAAGGCCAGCTTCGCGCCGCCGCCGAGCGCACGGTGCGAACGCTGGAGAACGAGGCGAAGATCGCCGGCCAGCGCGTCGAGAGCTTCACCGCCGCTCTCGACGGCCAGAAGAAGAACGTCTCCACCGGCAATGACAGCGAGGTGCAGCTGCGCGCGCTTGAACGCGAGGCCCGCACGCTGCGCGAGCAGCTCGAGCAATACATGCTGCGCTATCGCGAGGCCGTCGCCCGCGACGGCCAGAACGCGACGCCGGCCGACGCCCGCGTGATCTCGCGCGCGGTCGAGCCGACCGAACCCTCCTTCCCGAAGAAGCTGCCGACCGTCCTGGTGGCGACGCTCGCGACCTTCCTGGGCGCGCTCGCCACGGTCGTTTCGCGCGAACTCCTCAACGGCCGCAGCGACGCGCCCGCGCCGCAGCCGCGCCGCGCCCCGAGCTGGGCCGGTGGTGCCACCAGGGCGCCGCCTCGCGCTGAAGGTGCCTCGGCCGATTCGCGCCGCGAGCGTGTCGCCGGCCTTCTGACGCATGGCGGTCGTCTCGGCCAGATCACGCTCGATCTCGCCCATCCCGAGCAGACGCTGGCCGATCTCGCCGAGCGGATCGAGGAGCCGGTGCGCGGCATGGCGCCGCTGGTGCTCGTGCTCGACGGAGCCGGCGAGGGCGCGGCGACGCCGACCGACCTTGCCGAGCTTCTGTCGCAGCGCTGCCGCTGCATCATCGTCGACCTCGCCGCCGACCGGGGCCGGAGCGAGGTGGGCTTTTCCGAACTGCTCGCCGGCGAAGCGCTGTTCTCCGACATCATCACCCGCGAGCCAAAT
This sequence comes from Allobosea sp. P2_B12, assembly GCF_056404835.1. Lineage (NCBI taxonomy): Bacteria > Pseudomonadati > Pseudomonadota > Alphaproteobacteria > Hyphomicrobiales > Alloboseaceae > Allobosea > Allobosea sp. P2_B12. The sequence continues at coordinate 267,905 of NZ_JBFUDG010000006.1, forward strand.
TCGCGCTTGCACCGCATCGGCCCCGGCCGGGCCGGGCGGGACGCGGTCCTGGCCGCCTCCGACCTTGTCGAGGTCGCGCTGGATGCGCTCTGCGAGACCTATGACTGGGTTCTGGTCGCTGCCGCCTCGAACGATGAGGCGTCGGTGCTGGCCCCGCTGGCGGATCGTGCGCAGGGCGGGCTGGTCATGGCCGGTCAGCTCGGCAATGGCCACGCCGTCGAGGCGGCCTATCGGTTGGCCGAGATGACGAAGGCGCCGGTGACGCTGATGCTCGATTCGCCCGAGACCGCGCCGATGCGCGACCTGCTCGAGCGCGACGCCGCGCCGGTCTGAGGTTCCGGCCTAATCCTCGATCGCGCGGGCGGGGCCGCGGTTCAGCCAGCCCGAGACCCGCTGCGCCAGTTTCAGCGCGATCGGCGAGGCCTTGATCCGGCGCTTGGCCCAGCGCTTGGCGCGGGCGATGCTTGCGAAGGCGCGTCCCTTGGCGGTCAGCGGCAGGAAGCTGTCGACCAGTTCGTCGCGCTCGTCGCAGATCGTCGTCTTGTAGCGGGCTTCGCCGACGCCGAGATCGAACGTCGTGATCCCCTCGCGGCATTTCAGCCTGATCAGGTCGACCAGCAGGATTTCGCCTGGGCTGGTCTTGGCGACCTCGCTCTCCATGTCGAAGGAGGTCGCCATGCCGGAGAAGCGTTGCGCCTGTACCGCACCGACATAGGTCGCGACCGACCGGCCGGCGACATCGAGCGAATAGAGTTCGAGCACAGGCGCGGCATCGCCTTGGGCTTGCGCAGCGCGCTCGAGGAAGCTGCGCACCGAGGGTGGCGCGAAGGGGTCTGGTACGCCCATCATCGCGAAGCGCGCGGCCTTCTGCAGCAGGAACGCATCGATCACGCGCGCGATCTCGGCCGGTTCGCGGGCCCGCACCAGTTCCGATGGACCGAAGCTCGTGAAGCGGTTGCGCTTGTTCTTGAGTTTCTTGTGGGCGTGGCTGCTCATCGAGCGCCGCAGCGAGCCGTCGCAATCGCCGGCGACGAGGGCAAGCTTGTAGGCCCCGCTCGGGCTCGGCCCGGCCGCCAGCGCGGCCAGCGGATTGGCGACGCCCTGCCAATGCGTCGGCTGGTTGACGAAGATGAAGGCGTCGAGCCCGCCGATCGTGGCGCCGATCTCGTCCAGCATCAGCCGTGCCGAAGCGGCGTCCAGCGCGGCGGCGAAACCGGGCTCATAGAGGCCCATATGGTAGTTGGCGTGCTTGCCGCCGATGAATTCGGCGAAGCGGATGCCGTTGCGGCGGGTGATCACCAGCGGCAGGATCGCCAGCGGCCGCTCGGAGGCGTCGCGCAGCACGACATGGCGGAAGACCATGCCCTCGGATGCACCGACCGTCTCGACGAAGGGCGCGACCCAGCCATGGGCCTGATAGGGCGTCACCAGCGCGCTGGCTTCGAGCGCGTGCCAATCCGCCGCGACGGCTGCGATGTCGTCACTGATCGCGATGCTGTGCCATGGCCGCGCGACGCTGCTGCGGCTCTCGCTCGGGAGCGAGGCCGAGAGGCGCTCGGTCGGGGCATGTTCGGCAACGGCGGACATGGATGGCCGGCTCTCGGAAACGGATAAGTCTTGCTTCCTTAACCCGCTATTGTGAACGGACTGGGCAAGATCACGGCTCCTGGCCGAGACGATCGGCGAACAGCGTTAGCGAGCGGTTGCCGCGGATCCCGACGATGAGCTTTCGCGCTAAGAACTTGCGCCATCAGGCCTTCTCTGCCGCTTTCGCGGCGATCGCGGCGACGCGTGCCGACCGCTGGGGCAGGGGGCTTGCGCAGGGCGCCGGCGTCGTCCTGACCCTGCATCATGTCAGGCCACAACGGCAGGGCGGCTTCGCCCCCAACGGCCTGCTCGAGATCACGCCCGAATTCCTTGATCGCACCCTGATGCTGATCCGCGCCGAGGGCTATGATCTGGTCTCGCTCGATCAGGCGGTCGCGCGCCTGGCTTCCCCGCGCAAGGGCCGCTTCTTTGTCGCGCTGACCTTCGACGATGGCTATCGCGACAATGTCGAGCATGCCTGGCCGGTGCTGGCCAGCCATGGCGCGCCCTGGACGCTGTTCGTCACGACGGGCTTTGCCGACCGCACTGCGCGGCTCTGGTGGCTCGAGCTGGAGGAGTCGATCCGCGCGCTGCCGCAGATCGCGCTGACCCTGCCGGACGGCCCCTTCGCGGCGCGCGCCGGAAGCGACAACGAGAAGCAGCGCGCTTTTGAGTCGCTCTACTGGCGTCTGCGCAAACAGCCGGAAGCGATTCTGCTCTCAGCGATTTCCGATCTCGCCGGCCAGGCCGGCGTCGATGCCGCCGCGCTGGTCGAACGCGAATGCCTGCCCTGGGAAACGCTGCGCGCTTTGTCCGGCGCGCCCGGCGTGAGCATCGGGGCGCATACCCTGACCCATCCGATGCTGGCGAAGCATGATGCCGCGTTTGCGCAGATGGAAATGGCGGACGGCAAGGCCCGGCTGGAGGCCGAGCTCGGCATGCCCATCCGCCATTTCGCCTATCCGGTCGGCGATCCGAGCTCGGCGGGGCCGCGCGAGTTCGCGCTCGCGGCCGAGGCGGGTTTCAAGAGTGCGGTGACGACGCGGCCAGGGCATCTCTTCGCGGAGCATGCGGCCCATCCACACGCCCTGCCGCGCGTCTCGCTCAACGGCCTGCATCAGAGCGAAGCGGCCGTGCGGGCGCTGCTGTCGGGCCTGCCGTTCTGGCTCTGGAATCGCCGGCGGCGGCTGAACGTGGGGTAGCCAGAGCACGTCATGCTCGGGCTTGACCCGAGAATGACGGCGGCTAAACCTCGTCCTTCCGCTCCATCCATCGGATCAGCGGCAGCAGCGGCAGCACCCAGGCCAGCCCCAGCACGACATAGGCGACAGTCTGCACGAGCTTGGGCGCCTCGGTGATCCGCCCCTGCGCCAATGCCATGGCGATGAGCGCATAGACGCAGACGAAGACCAGGATGGAGATGGTGCCGATCAGCTTGCGGTGGGTCTGCCTCATCCTGAATTCTCCTGAGCGCCTGCCGGCCTGCGGCAATGCGGGCCAGCCTGCGGCAATGCGGGCGTTGTCTCCGCCCCGGCGCGCGGACTATCTGTCACCTGCGCCCGCGCTTGTGAAGCGTATCCGATGCGACCGAAGGCCCCGCTTCCGTGACGATAGCCCTCGAAAAACCCGCTCCGATCATTCTGCAGGGTGGCAGGCATGCCGGCATCCGCCGCTGGCTTTGGATCGTCGCGGCACTGGTCTTCGTCATGGTCGTGGTCGGCGGCGCAACCCGCCTGACAGGCTCGGGCCTCTCCATCACCGAATGGAAGCCGATCACCGGCGCGCTGCCGCCGCTCTCAGGCCAGGCCTGGGCGAACGAGTTCGCCAAATACCGCGAGAGCCCGCAATACCGGCTGCTCAATGAAGGCATGAGCCTCGGCGAGTTCCAGTTCATCTACTGGTGGGAATGGGGCCACCGCCAACTCGGCCGCTTCATCGGGCTGGTCTATCTCGCCGGTTTCCTTGTCGTGGCGGTTCGCCGCCTGCTGCCCTGGCGCCAGACGCTGATCCTGTTCGGCATGGGCCTGCTGCTCGGCCTGCAGGGCGCGATCGGCTGGATCATGGTGGCCTCGGGGCTGGAGCCCGGCATGGTCGCCGTTGCGCCCGTGAAGCTGACGTTGCATCTCACCTTCGCCGGGCTGTTCTTCGCCTCCGTCGTCGCTTTCGCCACCTGGCTGACGCCGCCGCGGCGGGTCGAGCCGGCGAGGGGACGCGGGATCGCCTGGCTCCTGCTGGCGCTGCTCTTCGGCCAGATCGCGCTCGGCGGCCTCGTCGCTGGCTCGCGCGCCGGCTTCACCTACAACACCTGGCCGTTGATGGATGGTGCGCTGGTTCCGGGCGCGCAGACGCTGTTCGTGCGTCCGTCATTCTGGGAAAACTTCGTCGACAACGCCGCTTTGGTGCAGTTCAACCACCGCCTCGGCGCCTATATGCTGCTGGCGCTGGCACTCTGGCATGCGGTCTCGCTGCGTCGGACCGCGCCGGGCTCAGGCCCCGCGAAGCGCGTCACCGCAATCGCCGGCCTGACACTCGCGCAGGCTGCGCTCGGCGTCGTCACGCTGCTGCTGGTCGTGCCGCTTTGGGCCGGCCTGGCCCATCAGGCGCTGGGTTTCATGGTGCTGGCGATGGGCGTGGTGCATGTGACGCGGACGGAAGGCGCGGCGCGCGCCTGAATCGCGCCGTCATGCTCGGGCTTGACCCGAGCATCTCGTGACGAGATTGCGCCGCTTCCCGTGCGTCTACGGCTTGAGATTCTCGGGTCTGCGCTTCGCTTCGCCCGAGAATTACGGCTCATCTTACGCCAGCGCCTGATCCAGATCGTCGATCAGGTCCTGCACATCCTCCAGCCCGATCGACAGGCGGATGACCTGCGGGCCGGCACCGGACGCCGTCTTCTGCTCGTCGCTGAGCTGGCGATGTGTGGTCGAGGCCGGGTGGATCACCAGCGAGCGCGTGTCGCCGATATTGGCCAGATGCGAGAACAGCTTCAGCTCGGTGACGAGCTTGACGCCGGCGTCATAGCCACCCTTCAGTCCGAAGGTGAAGACCGCGCCGGCGCCCTTGGGCGAATAGCGCTTGGCGAGTTCATGGTATTTGTCGCCGGTCAGGCCGGGATAGCTGACCCACTCGACCGCCGGGTGCTTCGCCAGATGCGACGCGACCCACAGCGCGCTGTCGCAGTGCCTCTGCATGCGCAGCGGCAGCGTCTCGATCCCCGTCAGGATCATGAAGGCGTTGAAGGGCGAGAGCGCCGGGCCCATGTCGCGCAGGCCAAGCACGCGGCAGGCGATGGCGAAGGCGAAATTGCCGAAGGTCTCGCCGAGAACCATGCCGTTGTACTCGGGCCGGGGCTTCGACAACATCGGATAGCGCGCATCGCCGACCCAGTTGAACGAGCCGCCATCGACGATGATGCCGCCGATCGAATTGCCGTGTCCGCCGAGGAACTTGGTCAGCGAATGCACGATGATGTCGGCGCCATGCTCGAACGGCCGGATCAGGTAGGGCGTCGCCATCGTGTTGTCGACGATCAGCGGGATGTTGTGCTTTTTCGCAATCGCCGAGATGCCGGCGATGTCGACGATGACGCCGCCGGGATTGGCGATGGACTCGATGAAGATCGCCTTGGTCTTCGGCGTCACGGCCGCGGCGAAGGATTCCAGATCGTCGGAATCGGCCCAGATCACGTTCCAGCCGAAGTTCTTGTAGGAATGGTTGAACTGGTTGATCGAGCCGCCATAGAGCTTGCGGGCCGCGACGAACTCGTCGCCCGGCTGCATCAGCGCGTGGAAGCAGAGGAATTCGGCCGCATGGCCGGAGGCGACGGCGAGCGCCGCCGTGCCGCCCTCAAGCGCCGCGACGCGCTCTTCGAGCACCGCATTCGTCGGGTTGCCGATGCGGGTGTAGATGTTGCCGAAGGCCTGCAGCCCAAACAGCGAGGCGGCATGGTCGACATCGTCGAAGACGAAGGACGTCGTCTGGTAGATCGGCGTGGCTCGGGCGCCCGTCGCCGCATCGGGCGCGGCGCCGGCATGGATGGCGAGCGTGTGAAATCCGGGTGCCCGGTCGGTCATGGCCTACTCCCTGCGATCTTCTGAATGCGAGACATGGCGTTCGTTTTAACGAACGCTCCGAAGGCCGTCAATTCAGGGGCGAGGCGCGAACCGGCTGGATGGCTTAGTCGGGCACGCAATAACGGCGAGCAGTCGCGTGCCTCTACGCTCACGTCCCCGGCCGGTGGATCGTCAGCTTCTGGAAGCCCTTGCCGGCCAGGACCGGCTTCTTCGATGACAATAGCCGCGAATTGATGCCCTGCCAGCCGATCTCGCCGGAAAACCGGCCATACTCGATCTTGGGGCAGCGGTTCATGATGACGGTGACGCCCTTCGCCTCAGCCTTCGCCGCCGCGTCGTCATTGCGCACCGAAAGCTGCATCCAGATGACCTTGGGCAGCGGATCGAGCGTCAGCGCCTCATCGGTGATCGGCCCCGCGGCTTCCGAATTGCGGAAGATCTCGACCATGTCGATCACGCCGGGGATCTCCTTGAGCGAGCCGTAGACCGTCCGGCCGAGCAGGGTCTGGCCGGCGAGGCCGGGATTGACCGGGACGACGTCATAGCCGCGATCGATCAGGTATTTCGTCACGATCCAGCTCGGCCGCGCTTCGCTGGCGGAGGCGCCGACCAGCGCGATGCGCTTCACGCTCTTCAGGATGTCGCGGATCAGGCTGTCGGGGTAGGCGTCGTGGGTCATGTTAGGCTCAGGTCTGGAAGGCGAGGGCGCGGGGACCCCCTCTCCTGTAAGGAGAGGGGTAGGGGTGAGGTGTAGGCCAAATATCGTTGGCTGGCACTTGGCAGCGGTTGGGTCACGGCGTCACTGGTCGAGGGGCCGACCCCTCACCCTACCCTCTCCCTATGGGAGAGGGTTCCCCGCGCCACCACGGCGCAGTCGGACCTACGCCTCCCACACCGGAGCGCGTTTCTCCACAAACGCCCCGATGCCTTCCTCCGCATCGCGCGCGAGCATGTTCTCGACCATCACCGCGCTGGCGTGATCATAGGCCGCCGCAAGTCCCATCTCGCGCTGCTCGTAGAAGGCGCGCTTGCCGATGCGGATCGTCGCCGGTGATTTGGAAGCGATGACGCCGGCGAGCCGCTGCGCCTCCGCCAGCGCGCCGCCCGCCGGCACGACGCGGTTGACCAGCCCCATCCTGTGCGCCTCGCCGGCCGGCACCATCTCGCCCAGCAGCAGCATCTCCAGCGCGTGCTTGGGCGAGAGGTTGCGCGACAGCGCCACCATCGGCGTCGAGCAGAACAGGCCGATATGGACGCCGGGCGTGCAGAAGCGCGCGGCCTCACTCGCAACGGCGAGGTCGCAGCTCGCCACGAGCTGGCAGCCGGCCGCCGTCGCCGTGCCCTCCACCGCCGCGATCACGGGCTGGGGCAGGGCGCTGATCTGCTGCATCACCTTCGAGCAGCGCCCGAGGATATCGGTGAAATAGGCGCGGCCCCGGTCGGCGTCAGTGCGATGCGCGCTCATTTCCTTGAGATCGTGACCGGCTGAGAAGACCGGCCCTTCACCCGCCAGAACGACCGCCTTGATGGTGCGGTCAGTCGCAATCGCGGCGAAGGCGTCACTGAGCGCCGCCAGCATCGCCTCGCTCAGCGGATTGCGCGATTGTGGCCGGTCGAGCGTCAGCGTCGCGACGCCTTCCGCATCCTCGCGCCGCAGCGCCGGCGCGGCATCGGGCCTGTGATGGGCATTCATGACGTCACCTTCAGCGTTTCCCTTTGCCTTTTGCCGTATTGTCGGCCGCGCTCCCTCATGCTGCAAGGGGCATGGCCTCACCTGGGCCTGCGCCGACCCCCGACACGAGCATCCGCCCGACATGACCATCGCCATGACCGCCTCCGAGCTCGAAGCCTATCTCGACCAGGTCTTTCCGCAGCTCCATCTCGGCGGCCGAACATATTTCGTCGAGGAGGTCGGGCCGATGAGCGCCCGGATGCGCTGCGACTATCACGAGAAGCATCTGCGCCCCGGCGGTACGATCTCGGGCCCGACCATGATGGCACTCGCCGATCTCGCGCTCTATGCCGCGATCCTCGGCCAGATCGGCCCGGTCGCGCTCGCGGTCACGACGAGCCTGAATTTCAACTTCCTGCGCAAGCCGGGTCCCACGGCGCTGATTGGGCAGGCGAAGCTGCTCAAGCTCGGCAAGCGCCTGGCAGTGGGCGAGGTCGCGCTGTTCTCGCAGGGCGAGAGCGAGATGGTCGCGCATGCGACGGGAACCTATTCGATCCCCGCCGAGCGCTGACCTCTTCCGTCATGGTCGGGCTTGTCCCGACCATCCACGCCTTCGCTCGTCGAGCTCTATGCCTAAGACGTGGATGCTCGCCACAAGGGCGAGCATGACGGCATGGCAGAGCCCCCTATTGCTTGACCGGCAGGGGTTCCAGCCCCGTCTTCCGGATCGCCGGCGCGGATTCGGGCGAACCCAGACAGGCGATCAGCTTCTTGGCGGCCTCGGGCTCCTTCGATCCGGCGGCGAGCCCGGCCGAGAACACCGTGACGCGCTGGACCTCTTCCGGCAGCGTGCCGACGAAATCCAGCCCCTCGATCGTCACCAGCTCGCTGACCTGCTGGAAGCCGAGTTCGGCCTCGCCGCGCGCCACCACCGTGCCGACGCGCTCGCTGAAGATCTTCTTGGCTTTCGCCATCACCGCGCCGCTCGGGTCGAGCTTGGGAAAGAGTTCCTCGGAGAGATAGGTCCCGCTGGCGCTGGCCGAATAGGCGATCGTCTTGGCCTCCATCAGCGTCTTCTTGAGGGCCGCGACCGTCGAGATGTCGGGCTTCGGCGCGCCGGCCTTGACCGAGAGGCCGATCGCCGAGCGCACCAGATCGACCCGGCTCCCCGGTATGCCCTTGCCCTCGGATGCCAGCTTGTCGAAGGCTTCGGCTGCAAGGATGACGATGTCGGCGGGTTCGCCGCGGGCGAGGCGGTTGGGGATAGCATCGGGCGCCGCGCCCATCGAGGCGCCATAGGCGCTCACGATCTTCTGGCCGATCTTCACCTCGCAGCCGGCGACGAGATCCTTGTACGCCGCCGTGAACCCGCCCGAACTCATGACATGGACATCGGCCAGGGCTGGCTGCGCGAAGGCGAGGGTGAGAGCGGTCAACGCGGCGGGAATGATTGTGCTGTTGGGCATCGTGGTTTTGGCCATGGAATGGTTCCTCCTCACCAATGATCGCGCGACCACGGCGCGAGGCGCAAGAGCAGCGCGGGAGAGCGCTACGGTATCAGGATACCGTTTCCAGCAGGGAATTGAAAAATAGACGTTTTTTGGATTTCGTGCGCTGTATCCATGCTTGACACCCGGCCGTCGGCTCTCTATCCCCGCCTCACATCGCCGCCGGTCTCCGGCGGCTTGTCATTTTTCTCCAGCCACCGAAGGGGTGCCCGCGATGAAGACCATCTCGCTCAAGCCCGCCGATGTCGAAAAGAAATGGGTTGTGATCGACGCCTCCGGGCTCGTCGTCGGCCGTCTCGCCGCTGTTGTGGCGTTGCGTCTGCGTGGCAAGCACAAGGCTGCCTACACGCCCCATGTCGACTGCGGCGACAACATCATCGTCATCAATGCCGACAAGATCGTCCTGACCGGCCGCAAGCGCGACCAGAAGGTCTACTATCACCACACCGGCTATGCCGGTGGCATCAAGGAGCGTTCCGCCAAGTTCATTCTCGAGGGTCGCTTCCCGGAGCGGATCGTCGAGAAGGCTGTTGAGCGCATGCTCCCGCGTGGCCCGCTGTTCCGCCAGATCCTCGGCAACCTGCGCGTCTACAAGGGCGGCGAGCATCCTCACGCAGCCCAGTCGCCGGAGGCGCTCGACGTCGCCGCGCTCAACCGCAAGAATGCGAGGGTCTGACCATGGCTGAAGTTCTCCAGTCTCTCGCCGATCTCGGCGGCGCCGCCAAGGCCGCGCAGCCGGATGCTCCCGTCCACGTCAAGAAGATCGACGCCCAGGGCCGCGCCTATGCCACCGGCAAGCGCAAGAACGCCATCGCCCGCGTCTGGATCAAGCCGGGCACCGGCAAGATCACGGTCAACACCCGTGATCAGGAAGTCTACTTCGCCCGTCCCGTGCTGCGCATGGTCCTGCAGCAGCCGCTGCAGCTCGTCGAGCGCATGACCCAGTACGACGTCGTCGTCACGGTCAAGGGCGGCGGTCTCTCTGGCCAGGCCGGCGCTGTCCGTCACGGCATCTCCAAGGCCCTGACCTTCTTCGAGCCCGAGCTTCGCGGCCCGCTCAAGAAGGGTGGCTTCCTGACCCGCGACTCGCGCGTCGTCGAGCGCAAGAAGTTCGGCAAGGCCAAGGCCCGCCGCAGCTTCCAGTTCTCGAAGCGCTGATCGTTTCTCGATCACCCGGTATGTGGAAAGGGCGGCTCGCAAGAGCCGCCCTTTTCGTATTCATTGCTCTCCCTCAGCCCTCATCCTGAGGAGACCGCGAAGCGGTCGTCTCGAAGGATGTTCCAGATGGTTCAGGAGCCTCCCGAAGCATCCTTCGAGACGCGTGCCTTCGGCTCGCTCCTCAGGATGAGGGCTTGAGTGTGAAGTGCCATCGTCCAAGGAGCCGCCCATGTCCCGACCCGTTCTCCTCGTCACCGGCGGTAGCCGGGGCATCGGCGCTGCCATCTGCATCATGGCGGCGCAACGCGGCTACGACGTCGCGGTCAACTACCAAGCCAATGCCGATGCGGCCGCAAAGGTCGTCGCGGCCTGCGAGGCGGCGGGTGCAAAGGCCGTGGCGCTCCAGGGCGACATGGCCAAGGACGCCGACATCGCCCGCGTTTTCGCGGAGGCCGCCGCGGCGCTCGGCCCGCTGACCCATGTCGTCAACAATGCCGGCATCACCGGGCCGGCGAGCAAGCTGGCGGATGCCGACCCGCAGGTGATCCGCACCTGCATCGACGTCAACGTCACCGGCGCGATCCTGGTCGCGCGCGAGGCCGCCCGCGCCTTGCTCGCCAATGGCGCGGCGAAGGACAGGGCGATCGTCAACATCTCCTCGATCGCGGCGGGCCTCGGTTCGGCCGACGAGTTCGTCTGGTATGCGGCCTCGAAGGGCGCGATCGATTCCTTCACCCTCGGCCTTGCCAAGGAACTGGCGCCGACCGGCATCCGCGTCAACGCGGTGGCGCCGGGCATGACCGAGACCGACATCCACGCGATCTCGTCGGGCGAGCCTGGCCGCGTCGCACGCATCGCACCGTCGATCCCGGTGAAGCGCGCCGCGCAGCCTGAGGAAATCGCCGAGGTGGTGCTGTTCGCACTGTCGGGCGCGGCGTCCTATGTGGTCGGTTCGATCCTGCGCGTCGGCGGCGGGCGCTGAGGCACAGCGGTTTCTGTACTGCGGGGGGCTGGCACTTTGGCTCTGCTATGGTACGTTTCTGGACTGGCCAAGCCTGCCGAGTGAATCCGCTTGTTCTATTGAGGGGGTTAGTCATGCCGGATGTCGTCAAGAAGCCACAGAAGACGATCGGCTCGGCCGTGGGCCGGCAGCCGGCCTTGAACTCAGTCAAGGATCAGCAAACGATCATCACGCTGCTGCACCGGATTCTACCGGAAGACGGCGGCACCGGCACGATCCTGCCGCCTCCGACCGCCAACGGGCAGGCCTCGAAAGAGGTGATCGCGGCGATCGTCAAGTTTCAGAACAAGAATGTGCCGTTGAAGTTTCGAGACGGTCGCGTCGATCCCCATGGCTTTACGCTGGGCAAGCTGAACGAACTCGCCCGCAGCGTCTTCCCGGTCGATCCCTTTCCGTTCCCGGTCGATCCAATCGATCCTCCGAAGCCGGTGCCGAAGCCGCTCCCGCCGCCGCCGCCGACACCCGCTGTCATACGCATCCTGGGCTTCTCCGCGACGAACTTCGTGATCGACGGCAATGCAAGCATCTCGTTCAGCGTAGGGCCGACCGGAGGCGCGTTGGCGCGGTTCTTCATCCTGGAGGATGGCGACCCGGAGCAGCATCTGTTCGACTTCGCGGGCGTGACGCTGGGCAAGGGTCCGTTCCCCTTCGGATTGAACGTAGCGCCTGCGAGCTTTCCGAGCACGGGGTCGCGCATCATGTCGCGCCGGCCGATGAACAATCGCAACGACCTCAAGGGCGCGACCTCGATCATCGCCGCGTCCTCCAACTTTCCGGGCGCGCCCGGCGGCGGAAGTTTTGCGCTCGTGCTGTTCGGCACCAATATCACTGGCGGCAGTATCACCATCTCGGATGCACTCAAAAGTGCCGGGGCCTTCGGCGTCGCCGTCGGCATCTTCGCCGGTCTGGATGTCGGCGCGTCCGTGGCGGCCGGCGTTCTGGTCTGAACCGGCCGGCCTCCGATCGCGGCTTTGCGGCAGTGCCGAGCTTGAGGCCGACGCGGTTCATGCTACAGGGGCCGAATCGTTCTCGTCCGGCTCCCTCATGCGCGTCCTCCTGATCCTGATCGCCTTCGGTATGATCGCCGTGCCGGCCCTGCTTGCGCTGGCGCGCCATGACCTGCCGCGTGGCCGCCGCATCGGCAACGCGCTGGCGATCTTCCTCGCGCCGGCCGTCGCGCTTGGGCTGATCCATGGCGTGCCGGAACTCGATGGCCGCGCGCTCCAGAACCCGGTCGCATGGACGACGCTGCGGCTCGTCCTGTCCGGCCTCGCCCTGATCCTGCCCTGGTGCCTTTATGTCTGGCTCGCCGGCGCGCGCCGCTGACTCGCAACGGACCCTGACATGACCGAGCCCGCCGATACGCCGCCGATCGACCACGCCTTCACCGGCGACAGGCGAGGGCCGGCGCAGGATCCGACCTATGCCGGCGCGCTCTCCTTCATGCGGCGGCGCTATTCCAAGGATGTCTCCGGCTGCGACCTGGTGATCTGGGGCGTGCCCTTCGACCTCGCCGTCTCGAACCGTCCGGGCACGCGCTTTGGGCCGCAGGCTCTGCGCCGCGCCAGCGTGATCTTCGATGGCGACGCGCAATATCCCTCGCGCATCGACCCGTTCGAGCGGCTGAGCGCTGTCGACTATGGCGACTGCCTGCTGCCGCGCAGCGACCTGCAGGGCTGCGCCCGGGCGATCGAGCACGAGGCGGCCGGCATCATCGCCTCAGGTGCCCATCTCGTCACGTTGGGCGGCGATCACTTCATCACGCTGCCGCTGCTGCGCGCCCATGTCGCCCGCCACGGCCGGCTGGCGCTGGTCCAGTTCGACGCCCATCAGGACACCTGGGATGACGGCGTCGGCGCGATCAGCCACGGCTCCTTCGTCCTGGAGGCCGTGCGCGAGGGGCTGATCGACACCGAGCGGTCGATCCAGATCGGCCTGCGCACGGTCGCGCCGCGCGATTGCGGGCTCGAGGTGCTCGACGCCTATGCCGCGCATGAACTCGGCGTCGCCGGCACGATCGCGCGGATCCGGCAGCGCGTCGGCGCGGGGCCGGCCTATCTCACCTTCGACATCGACGCGCTCGACCCCGCCTTCGCGCCCGGCACGGGTACGCCGGTTGCAGGAGGCTTCACCTCGGATCAGGCGCTGCGCATGGTCTGGGGCATCCGCGACCTCGATTTTCGCGGCATGGACATCGTCGAGGTCTCGCCGCCCTACGACCACGCCGACGCCACCGCGATCGCCGGCTCGGCGGTGGCGCAGCACTACATCCAGGGGCTGGCGCTGAAGAAGGCTGGTTGAATCAGGCAGGCAGCAGAACGGGCCAACCGATTCCAATCACGTTGCAATCAAGCGCGCGGGGAACCCTCTCCCATAGGGAGAGGGCAGGGTGAGGGGTCGGCCGTTTGACGTCTTGGTCGTGACCTCACCGCTGCTTTTGCTCAAGCAACTGGTCCAGGGGCCTACACCTCACCCCTGCCCCTCTCACTGAACTCGGGTAATACCCGAGTTCAGCACTCTGAGTGTCGAAGTCGGGTATACCCGACTTCGATGCAGGAGAGGGGTTCCCCGCGGCTATTATCGACGGGGAGATCGCATCATTGACAGCAGGCCCTCCCTCCATCATATCCACCTCATGACCACGAACCTGTCCCGACGTCGCCCGAACCCGGCCGCCCTTGCGCGACCGCGATGACGCTCGGCTGTTAGCCCGAATGTCCGCGACCGCGCCACGAGCGCGGTTTTTTTATGCCTGAAGCCGACGAAACATCCAGCTTTCGCACCCATCGGGGGTCCAGATGAGCCAGAACCTGAAATCCATCTTCATCGACGGCGAGGCCGGTACCACGGGCCTCGGCATCCGCGACCGCTTGGCGGCCGTGCCCGAGGTCATGGTGAAGAGCATCGCGCCTGAGAAGCGCAAGGATCCGGCCGCCCGCAAGGACATGATGGCGGGCGTCGATCTGGTCGTGCTCTGCCTGCCCGACGATGCGGCCCGGGAATCGGTGGCGCTCGCCGATGAACTCGGCAGCGACGCGCCCAAGATCGTCGATGCGGCGACGGCGCACCGCGTCGCGCCGGGCTGGGTCTATGGCTTCGCCGAACTCGCGCCCGGCCATGCCGGGAAGATCGCCAACGCCAACCGGGTCTCGAACCCCGGCTGCTATCCGACGGGCGGCATCGCTCTGCTGCGGCCGCTGATCGATGCCGGGCTGCTGGCGCAGGACCATCCCATCACCGTCAATGCGGTGTCGGGCTATTCCGGCGGCGGCAAGAGCATGATCGAAGCCCATGAAGCCGGCACGGCGCCGGCCTTCGAGCTCTACGGCCTCGGCCTCAAGCACAAGCACCTGCCGGAATTGCAGGAATACGCCCGGTTGACGCGGCGGCCGATCTTCGTGCCCTCGGTCGGGAATTTCCGGCAGGGCATGCTGGTCTCGATCCCGCTGCATCTCGACCTGTTGCCCGGCAAGCCGAAGGCGGCCGATCTGGAGGATGCGCTGGCCGAGCACTATGCCGGCTCGACCTATGTCAGCGTCGTCCCCGCAGCCCAGGCGGGCGGCAAGCTGGAGCCGGAATCGCTGAACGACACCAACAAGCTCGAACTGCGGGTCTTCGGCGACGACGACCTGAAGCAGGCCGTGCTGGTCGCCAAGCTCGACAATCTCGGCAAGGGCGCCTCTGGTGCGGCCGTCCAGAACATCCGGCTGATGCTGGGTCTTTCGGAGACGTGAACCGTTGGCCCACATCCGCCGACCATAAAAAAGGGCCGCTTGCGCGGCCCTTTTTCGTTTTCAACGGGAATGACCGTCAGGCCTTATAGGCGACGAAGTTCTGCTTCTGCGTGCCCAGACCCTCGATGCCGAGGGTCACGACCTCGCCGCCCTTCAGGAAGCGCGGCGGCTTGAAGCCGAGGCCGACGCCGGGAGGCGTGCCGGTGGTGATGACGTCGCCCGGATCGAGCCGCATGAACTGGCTGATATAGTGGACGAGATAGGCGGCGCCGAAGATCATCGTCTTGGTCGAGCCGTTCTGGACGCGTTCGCCGTCGATCTCGAGCCACATGCCGAGGTTCTGGATGTCCTTGATCTCGTCGGTAGTGACCAGCCAGGGGCCGAGCGGCCCGAAGGTCGGGCAGCCCTTGCCCTTGGCCCATTGCCCGCCGCGCTCGATCTGGAACTCGCGCTCCGAGACGTCGTTGCAGACGCAGAAGCCGGCGATCGCTGCCATGGCCTTGTCTTCCGGGATGTAGGAGCCGCCATCGCCGATGACGATCGCGAGTTCGACCTCCCAGTCCGTCTTCACCGAGCCCTTGGGGATGACGACGTCGTCATTGGGGCCGACGATGCAGTTCGGCGCCTTGTTGAAGAGAATCGGCTCCTTGGGAATCTCGGCGCCGGTCTCGGCGGCGTGATCGGCGAAGTTCAGCCCGACCGCGATGAAGTTTCTGACATCACCGACGCAGGCGCCAAGCCGCGGCGAGCCCGAGACGACGGGAAGCGATTCGGGGTCGAGCGCCCCAATCTTAGCCAGCGAGGCGGCAGTCAGGGCCTTGCCGGCCAGATCCGGAATGGTGCCCGAGAGGTCGCGCAGGACGCCCTTGGAATCGAGCAAAGCCGGTTTTTCCTGGCCCAGCGCACCGTAACGTAGCAGTTTCACGTCGTTTCCCCCGTTTCAAACGATCTAATTGGGGGGCGATCCTGACAAGATGGCGCCGCGAAAGACAAGCCTGTTCGCGCGCATGGCGCTGCTGCACCCCGCACCCGGTGCGATTGTTGCGCGAATGCAACGAGCGCGCCGAAAGCTGCATGCCTGCGAATTGTGCGCCGCTGGCGCGTTTCGAACCAGAATCGGGAAAAAGCACGATAGTTCTTATATAAACGATATTTTTCAGCCGCACTTCGAGCCGGCAATACAAAAAACCTGCGATTTCGGTCGATTTTGGCTGTTCCCTAGCGGAAAGAGACCTCGCCGTGGCGGAATCGCGGCATTGAAGGCGGGATTGCGGCGGCAATCGGCTCGGGCCATGCTCCCAATCGAGCGGGGCGCTGAAGCCTCGAAGAAACGAGAGACGGGATGGATTTGATGAAGGGCATCGTTCGCACAGCTGCTGCCGCCACGGTCTCGGTTGCCGCTCTCCTTGCTGCTGGCGCGGCGCAGGCGAGTTCCTTCGCCATTCGCAGCGGCCAGAGCGCCGAGGGTCTCGGCATGGCTTATGCGGGTGCGGCCTCGGGCGGCATCGGCATGGGCGCGATGGCCTGGAACCCGGCGACGATCACGATGTTCCCCGGCCGCAACAGCCAGTGGAACTACACCTATCTCAACGCCAATGCGTCCTATGATCCGACCTCGACGACGCGCCTGGGTGCGCCGAACGGCCCGGCGAGCCCGGTCCAGAACGGCACCGGCAATATCGGTGGCGACGGCGCCGGCATCCCGGCCTCCTATTCCGCCTGGCAGCTGACCGATCGGTTCTGGATCGGCCTGACCACGGGGGCGCCTTACGGCTTGCGCTCGAAGCCTGAGAATCAGGCGCACGCCGCGCAGGTCTATGGCCGCTCGGCCAAGGTGATGACGATCAACGTCTCCCCGACGATCGGCTACAAGGTCAGTGACTGGCTGTCGGTCGGCGCCGCGCTGCAGGTCCAGTATTTCGACACCAAGCTGAAGACCGCCTCCGGCATCGCTCCGACTGCGGCGCCCGTGATCGTTGAAGGCGATACGATCGATTTCGGCTACCGCATCGGCGCGACGCTGACGCCGAGGGACGGCACCACCATCGGTATCGCCTATCGCTCGTCGATCCGGCAGACGCTGGAGGGCACCTTCCGCACGCCTCTCGGCATCGTCCCGATCAAGGCGAATCTCAACCTGCCGGATTCGGTGGTGTTTGGTGTGTCGCAGGTCATCAACGATCAGTGGCAGGCCCATCTTGGCGTCGAGTGGACGAACTGGAGCCGCTTCCGCCGCATCCCGATCGTCAACGAGCTGACGGGAGGTCCGCTCGCGGCTTTGCCCAGCCTGAACTTCGTCTATGACGATTCCTGGTTCTTCAGCACCGGTCTCGAATACAAGTACAACCGCGACCTGACGCTGCGGGCCGGCGTCGCCTACGAGCTCTCGGCGGTGAATGACCAGAACCGGACGATCTACATCTCCGACAACGACCGGCTCTGGCTCTCGGCCGGCGCCAGCTATCAGGTCACCGACAAGCTGAAGCTCGATCTCGGCTACACCTACATCCACGTCAACAAGGCGCGGGTGAGCTACACCGGCGCCCATCCGCAGCAGGCGGCCGTGTTCTACACCGCCGAGGCCAAGCCCTATATCCACATCCTCTCGGCCGGCCTGACCTATCGCTGGGACAACCCTGCGGAAACGATTCCGGTGCAGCCGGTCGTCCGCAAGTTCTGACGGCTCACCACCCGATCGACGAAAAGCCGGCCTTCGGGCCGGCTTTTTTGTGCCGGGACGCTGGACGCCCGGGCAAACTCAGCCCTCATCCTGAGGAGCCGCGAAGCGGCATCTCGAAGGATGTTTCAGCAGGCACCCGAACTATCTGGAGAATCCTTCGAGACGCGCTCCTGCGGAGCGCTCCTCAGGATGAGGTCTTGTGGGGATGAAGGGCCGAGGCGAGGGCGTCGCAGGCTCCGCTTCACGCCTTCATACGCACGTAAGTCCCAGGCGCATCTTCCAGTGCCGGCAGTTTGCCGCCGCCCGGTTCGCGCGCCGGCACCCGCTCCGGCGCCTGCTTCTGCAGCCATGAAACCCAGTGCGGCCACCACGAGCCGGCATGCTCGCTGGCCACCGCGATCCAGTCCTCATAGGTGCCCGTGGCGGCCCCGCCGGTCCAGTACTGGTACTTGACCTTGGCCGGTGGGTTGACCACGCCGGCGATATGGCCCGAGCCGGCGACGACATAGTCGACCGGGCCGCCGAAGCATTGCGAGCCGATGAAGACCGACTGCGCCGGAGCGATATGGTCCTCCCGCGTCGCAAGATTATAGACCGGTATCGTGACCTTCCCGAGGTCGAGCGTCTTGCCGCCGATGGTCATCTCACCCTTCGAGAGCTTGTTCTCGAGATAGCAGTTGCGCAGGTAGAAGGAGTGGTTCGCCGCCGGCATCCGGGTCGAATCCGAGTTCCAGTACAGCAGGTCGAACGGCGTCGGCGCCTTGCCCTTGAGGTAGTTGTTGACCGCGTAGGACCAGATCAGGTCGTTGGGCCGCAACATGTTGAAGGCGCCGGCCATGCGCGCGCCGTCGAGATAGCCGCTCTTGGTCATCTGCTCCTCGACCGAGCGGATCTGCTCCTCGTCGACGAAGACGGAGAGTTCGCCGGCTTTGGAGAAATCCACCTGCGTCGTGAAGAAGGTGGCGCTCTCGATGCGCGTGTCCTGCGTCGCGGCCATGTAGGCGAGTGTCACGCCGAGCAGGGTGCCGCCGACGCAGTAGCCGATCGCGCTGACGCTTGTCTCACCGGTCGCCTGCTCGATCGCCTCGAGTGCCGCGAAGACGCCTTCGCGCATGTAGCTCTCGAAGTCCTTGGCTGCATGACGCTCGTCCGGATTGACCCAGGAGATGCAGAACACCGTCAGCCCCTGCGCCACGCACCAGCGGATGAAGCTCTTCTCGGCGTTGAGATCGAGGATGTAGAACTTGTTGATCCAGGGCGGCACAATCAGGAGCGGGCGCTTCAGCACGCTCTCCGTGGAGGGGGCGTACTGGATCAACTCGATGATATCGTTGCGGAAGATTACCTTGCCAGGCGTCGAGGCGATGTTGACGCCGACCTGGAAGGCACCCGGATCGGACTGGCGGATCTTGAGTTCGCCATGGCCCGCCTCGATGTCTTCGGCCAGCATCTTCATGCCGCGCACCAGGTTCTCGCCATTCTGTCGCAGCGTCTCGCGCAGCAGTTCGGGATTGGTCGCGATGAAATTCGAGGGCGAGAGCGCGCTGGCGATCTGTTTGACGTAGAAGCGCGCCTTCTCGCGGGTGTGCGGATCGAGGTCCTCGGCCTTGTCGACCATCGATTCGGCCCAGCGCGAGCCGATCAGATAGGCCTGCTTGATGAAGTCGAACATCGGATGGCCGGACCAGTCGGGGTCGGAAAAGCGGGCATCGCGCTTGTCGGGTTCTGCGACGGCCTTGGCTTCCTCGCCGCTGGCGCGCTTGAGCATCGTGCTCCAGAGATTCAGAAAATCGCCGGTGATGGACGCTTGCGCCTCCATGATCTTGCGGGGGTCGGAGACCCAGCTTTCCGCGACGCGGCCGAGCGTCTTGACCATCTCGCTGGCCTCGTCGGCCTGGCCGCCCTTGGCCTCGCCGCGCTCGATCGGCTTGAGATAGGCGGCCGTGGCCTTGCCGTATTCCTCGACGAGGCGGCCCATGTTCTGCGCGAATTGGTCGAAATCCGGCACGGGCACCTCGGTTGAGGCGGTTGCGTCCGCGGGCTTCTCGTCCGCTCGCCGGTTCATCGCGTTCTCCCCGTCGCAGTCTTCTGTGGGGATGCTGTGTGCTCCCCATTTTGGTCCTATTAAGGACGTAGCGGATATCGAGTACAAAGAGAATTCCACAACGCCGCCGGATCACCACATGCCGTTCGACCAGCCGACGAAAAAGCCGTTCCCGTTGCTGCTGCTCCTGGCCACGCTGGGCACGGCCGCGGCGGGCTGCGCCGGTGAAACGAGCAAGGTGGTGGCGGAGGCCGCCGGGATGGCGACGACCGCGCAGGAGGCCAAGCCCTTCGTCCAGGAAACCCGACCGGCCAATCCCGACTACATGCCGATCGGACGGACGTTCCCGGTCGAACCCCTCTGTCAGGGCGAGACCGCACCGCCGCCCTACGTGCCGGGAGGGCAGGCAGCGCATTTCTCGTTTCCTCCGACGCCGGCTGCCAAGCCCGGTGAATGCAAGCCCAGGGCAGCTTTCAAGAAGATCGAGGCCGAGCTGGACGCCAAGCGCGCGGCGAACGAGGCAGCTGGAACCCAGGCCAAGTCGCTCGGCGCAACGCCGCCGCCCAAGCCCGCGCAGCTGCCGACGAACTGACGAAGCCGGCCGCGCGGAGCTCCGCGGACATCGCGTGGCGTCGATTGAATCTTGCGTTTTTCCGGCTGTCGTGACCAAAGATGCGGCGTGAGGGAGCTGCGGCGCAACGATTTTGAGTAGCGCTGGACAGGAAAGGCACCGGAAGGGTGCTGAAAACCGACCTCGCCATATCTTGGATGTGCCGGCTCCGGCGAAGGAACTGTTCGAAATGGCCGATTTTCACCGCATCAAGCGCCTGCCGCCTTATGTTTTCGAACAGGTCAACAAGATCAAGGCTGCCGAACGCGCCAAGGGCGTCGACATCGTCGATCTCGGCATGGGCAATCCGGACCTGCCCGCGCCCAGGCATGTCATCGAGAAGCTGATCGAGACCGCCGGCAAACCGCGCACCGACCGCTATTCGGCCTCCAAGGGCATCGGCGGCCTGCGCCGCGCCCAGGCGCATTATTACGAGCGCCGCTTCGGCGTGAAGCTCAACCCCGAGACGCAGGTCGTCGCCACGCTGGGCTCCAAGGAAGGCTTCGCCAATATGGCGCAGGCCATCACCGGGCCGGGCGATGTCGTGCTCGTGCCCAATCCGAGCTACCCGATCCATGCCTTCGGCTTCCTGATGGCAGGCGGCGTGATCCGCTCCGTCCCGGCCGAGCCGACGCCGGCCTTCTTCCCGGCGTTGGAGCGGGCGATGATCCATTCGGTGCCCAAGCCGATCGCGCTGGTTACCTGCTACCCGGCCAATCCGACCGCCTACACCGCCTCGCTGGATTTCTACCGCGACCTCGTCGCCTTCGCGAAGAAGCACGATCTGATCCTGCTCTCGGACCTGGCCTATGCCGAGGTCTATTTCGACGAGAACGACCCGCCGCCCTCGATGCTGCAGGTGCCCGGTGCGATCGATGTCACGGTCGAGTTCACCTCGATGTCGAAGACCTTCTCGATGGCGGGCTGGCGCATGGGCTTCGCTGTCGGCAACGAGCGCTTGCTGGCGGCGCTGGCGCGGGTGAAGTCCTATCTCGACTACGGCGCCTATACGCCGATCCAGGTCGCCGCCGCGGCTGCCCTGAACGGTCCCGACGACTGCATCCGCGAGATGCGCGACACCTACCGCAAGCGCCGCGACGCGCTGGTCGAGAGCTTCGGCAAGGCGGGCTGGGAGTTCCCGGCGCCGGCGGCTTCCATGTTCGCCTGGGTGCCGATCCCCGAGAAGTTCCGCCATCTCGGTTCGCTGGAATTCTCCAAGCTGCTGATCGAGAAGGCCGAGGTCGCCGTCGCGCCGGGCATTGGCTTCGGCGAGCATGGCGACGACTATGTCCGCATCGCCATCGTCGAGAACGAGCAGCGCATCCGCCAGGCCGCCCGCAATGTCGGCCGCTTCCTGAAGACGGCGGATGAACGGCTCCACAACGTCATCCAGATGCCGAAGGCGGGGTAGGGGTCTCTCGACCAAGGCCTACCCGCGCCGTCATTCCGGACAAGCCGCGTCAGCGGCGCCGCTCCGGAATCCATTGTAGAGTTCGGACCCCTGCGATGGATTCCGGGTCTGCGCTACGCTTGCCCGGAATGACGCTGTGGTGCCTGAGAACGCTGGACCCCATCTCGAAAACATGGGAACCCCTCAGCACGGACAGGCTCGTCCGGTGTGGGGCTCCGGCGCGCTATGTTCAGCAAAGGCCGCATGGTCGCGATCGGTGTCGGCATGTTCGCGCTGATCTGCCTCGTCACCACCTATGATTATTCGCGCGGCCGCGTGCCGCAGACGGATTCAGCTCTCGTCTCCGAGGTCCTGGCTGCGACGGTCGCCCGCGAATGTGGCCGCGACGCGACCGAGATCGTGTCGCGCCACCTGCCGGCCGGCATCGAGCAGGCCCAGGCGGAGAAGATTCTGGAGTCGATCGTGATCGTCCCGCCCAGGCCCTGGTTCTGGACGCCGTCCACCGAGACCGCCACGACATGGACCGGCGACACGCTGGAAGCGCTGCGCACCATCAAGACGACGGCCTTCGGCACCAATCTGCTGCGGATCCACCTGACCTTCGGCGACGGCAAGCTGCGGCGGCTGGCGGCAGAGGTCATCTGCCGGTTCGGTTGAGGCTGAAAAGGGCTTCGCCGTTGACTCGCGGGCCCCCCTCATGCGACGCCGCGACCATGACACATGCGACCGCCCAGACCGCCTCCCAGCCCCTGCGGATCGGCCTTGCCGGCCTGGGAACCGTCGGCGCATCCGTGCTGCGCATCCTGCGCCGGCAGGAGAATGCCCTGGCAGCGCGCTGTGGCCGTGCCATTCGCGTCACCGCCGTCTCCGCCCGTGATCGCACGCGCGACCGCGGCGTCGATCTCGGCGGGCTGACCTGGTTCGATGATCCGATCGAACTGGCCAAGTCTGGCGAGATCGACTGCCTGGTGGAATTGGTCGGCGGCTCTGACGGCCCGGCCAAGGCTGCTGTCGAGGCGGCGCTCGCTGCGGGCAAATCGGTCGTCACCGCCAACAAGGCCCTGCTCGCCCATCACGGCGTCGCACTGGCGACGCTTGCCGAGCAGAACGGCGTGGCCTTGGCCTTCGAGGCCTCGTCGGCCGGCGGAATCCCGATCGTCAAGACGCTGCGCGAGGCGCTGGCCGGCAACAATGTCACGCGGCTCTACGGCATCCTCAACGGCACCTGCAATTACATCCTCTCGCGCATGGAACTCGAAGGGCTGACCTTCGAGGCCTGCCTGAAGGACGCGCAGCGCCTGGGTTATGCCGAGGCCGACCCGACCTTCGACGTCGAGGGCTATGACACCGCCCACAAGCTCGCTATCCTTACGAGCCTCGCATTCGGCACGAAGATCGACGCCGAAGCGATTCATGTCGAAGGCATTTCCTCGATTGCCCCGCTCGATCTGAAGATGGCCGACGAACTCGGCTACCGCATCAAGCTGCTCGGCGTCGCCGAGCGCACCAAGACCGGCATCGAGCAGCGCGTCCACCCGACCATGGTGCCGAAATCCTCGGCCATCGCGCAGGTGATGGGCGTGCTCAACGCCGTGACCGTCGATGCCGACGCGGTGCGCGAGATCACGCTGGTCGGCCCCGGCGCCGGCGGCGACCCAACGGCTTCGGCCGTCGTCGCCGACATCGCCGATGTCGCGCGCGGCACCGCGGGGCTGCCCTTCGGCCTGCCGGTCGCGCGCCTCGAAGCGGCAGTGCGGGCGCCGATGCAGCGCCATGAGGGTGGCTACTATGTCCGGCTCTCGGTCATCGACCGGCCGGGTTCCGCCGCGGCCATCGCGACCCGCATGGCCGAGGCCGAGATCTCGCTGGAAAGCATCGTTCAGCGCCGCTCCGAGGCCGCCGCCGCGCGCGATCCCGCAGGCCGCTCGGGCGCGCCCGTGCCGGTCGTGCTGATCACCTACGCCACCAGCGAGTCCGCGATCCGCGCCGCGCTGGAAAAGGTCTCCGCAGACGGCCATGTCGCCGAACCGCCGCAAGTCATCCGTATCGAACGGGAGTAGGCCATCAGCGCGGCTGGCCTGACGATTGCCTGCCGCCACGCCGCCGACCGCCAAAAACCAGGGAACCCACCCATGTCCGACGATCTCCGCATTTCCTCCTCCCAGATCATCGAGCGCTATCTCTCGATGGAGCTGGTGCGCGTCACCGAGCGCGCGGCGGTCTCGGCTGCGCGCCTGCGCGGCCATGGCAACGAGAAGGCGGCGGACCAGGCGGCGGTCGATGCGATGCGGCGCGAGCTCAACCGCTTGCCGATCGACGGCGAGATCGTCATCGGCGAGGGCGAGCGCGACGAGGCGCCGATGCTCTTCATCGGCGAGAAGGTCGGCACGCGGCAGGGCCCCAAAGTCCACATCGCCGTCGATCCGCTCGAAGGCACCACGCTTTGTGCCAAGGACATGCCCGATTCGATCGCCGTGATGGCGATGGCGGAAGCCGGCAAGCTCCTGAACGCGCCCGACGTCTACATGGACAAGATCGCGATCGGCCCCGGCTATGCCCGCGGCGTCGTCGATCTGGACGCCTCCGCCACCGACAACATCCATGCGCTCGCCAAGGCCAAGGGCGTCAAGCCCAGCGAGATCTCGACGCTGATCATGGATCGTCCGCGCCATGCCAAGCTGATCGAGGAGGTCCGCAAGACCGGCTGCTCGATCCGCCTGATCACCGATGGCGACGTCGCCGGCGTGATCTACTGCACCGAGCCGCACAAGACCGGCATCGACCTTTATCTCGGCATCGGCGGCGCCCCCGAGGGCGTTCTGGCGGCGGCGGCACTGCGCTGCGTCGGCGGCCAGATGCAGGGCCGCCTCATCCTCGACACCGAGGAGAAGCGCGCGCGTGCCCTCACCATGGGCATCACCGATCCCAACAAGAAGTACAGCATGGAAGAGATGGCCTCGGGCGACACCATCGTCTGCGCGACCGGCGTCACCGATGGCGGCATGCTCAAGGGCGTGAAGTTTGGCCGCGACGTGATCGAGACCGAGACCATCGTCTATCGCTCGATCACCGGGACGGTCCGCCGCATCCATGGCGAGCACCGCGACTTCGGCAAGTTCAAGCTCGACTGAGCGCAACGATAGCCGCTGCAGCCGTCCTGCGGTCGGTCTGAGGATCAGCAAAGAGCGGTCGGGCATCCCGGCCGCTTTTTGGACAGAGCGGGCTACTCAGGGTTCGTCGGCGCCATGCGGAAGCGTGCCGCCGACAAGCGTGTGCTCGACGCAGCCATCGACATGGCGCGTCAGCACGGCGACCGCGCTCGCCGTGTCGCGGCGCAGCGCGCAATCGAGCAGGGTCTGGTGCTCCTGCGCCGCGATCTCGCCGCGGAAGATCACCGCCACCATCTGGTAGCGCAGATACTTGTCGTAGATCGCAGCATGGGTCTCGAGCAGCACCTGCGAGCCGCAGGCCGAGATCAGCGCGTGATGGAACTCCCAGTCATAGCGCTTCCAGGTCTCGGGCTCGCCGCGATCCTGCGCCAGCATCCGCCGCTCCATCCGGGCGAGCTTGTGGTGGGCGGCGACGACGCGACCCTCCCATTCCATGTCGCCGGCCTCGAAGGACTGCGCCAGCGCGTGCCCTTCCAGCAGCAGGCGCATCGCCGCGATCTCGCGCAGATTGGTCGCTGAGACGGGCGTGACGACGAAGCCCTTCTGACCTTCCGCCTCGATCAGCCCCTCAGAGGCGAGCCGGTTGAGCAGTTCCCGCAGCGTGCTGACGCTCGCTCCGTAGGCTTCGCGGAGCACCTCGAGCTTCAGCTTCTGTCCCGGAGCGAGCCGACCGAAGATGATGTCAGCGCGGATGCGCCGATAGGCCGTCTCGCCGATCGAAGGGGGCGGGGGCGTGATGCTGAGCATGACTTGGCCTTGGATTGCGCACTCCAACAGGCGGAGGCGCGGTCGCGACGGGCAACCCATCATAGCGGAACGGCCAACGAGATCAAATTATATGGCAAAACAAAAAATCTCATATGAATCTAAGAATCCATGTTGCGCCCTGCGCTACGCGCGGCAATAGTGCGCCTCATAAGGCGGCGTTGCAGTCCGCCTACAGGGGAGGTTCGTCATGGCCATTTCAATCGACAGGCGTGCTTTGATCGCTGGCGGCGCGGCCGTCGCGGCGGCTGGCTTCAGTGGCGGCGCTTTCGCGCAGGCCAAGCCCAATCTGCGCTTCTCGGCGGTGTTCTCGGAGCAGGACATCCGCGCCGAGATGATGAAGCGCTTCGGCGAGGCGATCAAAGAAGACTTCACGCTCCAGCCCTATTACGGCGGCAACCTCTTCAAGCAGGGCACCGAACTGGTCGCCATGCAGCGCAACAACCTCGAAATGGGGAACATCGCGCCACAGGATGTCTCGAACCAGATCCCGGAATGGTCGATCGTGACCTCGGCCTATCTCTTCCGCGACGCGGATCATCTGAAGAAGGTCTTCGCCAGCGATGTCGGCGCCGACCTCAAGAAGGCCGCCGAGGACAAGCTCAACATCAAGATTCTCGGGCCGACCTATTTCGGCGCCCGCCAGGTCGGTTTGAAGCCGAAGAAGAAGATCACCACCCCCGCCGACATGGCCGGGATCAAGCTGCGCATGCCCGGTGGCGATGCCTGGCAGTTCCTCGGCCAGTCGATCGGCGCCAACCCGACGCCGATGGCCTATGCCGAGGTCTATACCGGCCTGCAGAGCGGCGCGATCGACGGCCAGGACAACCCGCTGCCCAACGTCCAGAACATGAAGTTCTACGAGGTCTCGTCGCAGATCGTGCTGACTTCGCACCTCGTCGGCTTCGACCTGCTCTGCGTCACCGACCGGGTCTGGAAGGCGATGTCGCCGCAAAAGCAGGCTGCCTTCCAGGCGGCGGCCGACGCTGCGATGGACTGGAGCGCCAAGCAGCACCTCGACAAGGAGAAGGAACTGGTCGACTTCTTCAAGAAGCAGGGGCTCGAAGTCTATGAGCCCGACGTCGCCGCCTTCCGCGACTTCGCCCAGAAGAAATACCTCGCTTCCGATCTCGCCAAGAGCTGGAAGCCCGGCATGGTCGAGAAGATCAACAAGCTCTGAGCGGGCCGGGCAGGGAGCGGGATGATGGGTCGCCTGAAAGCGCTCGGCGGGTGGTTGTCCCGCCGGGCCGAGAATCTCCTGGTGCTGATGCTCGGCGCGATGTTCGCCGTCTTCATCCTCCAGATCATCTTCCGCTACCTGCTCAACCTGCCGATCGGCTGGACGCATGAGATCAGCGTGATCCTCTGGCTCTGGATCGTGCTGTTCGGCTCGGCCTTCGTCACGCGCGAAAGTGAGGAAATCCGCTTCGACATCATCTATGGCGCGGTTGGCCCACGCGCCCGGCGGCTGATGGCCGTGGTGACCGCCGCCGCGCTGGTGGTGCTCTACACGATCTCCCTGCCGGCAATGGCCGACTACGTCACCTTCATGAAGGTCGAGCGCACGGCCTATCTCAAGCTGCCGTTCAACTGGGTCTACTCGATCTATCTCGCTTTCGCCGTCGCCGCGATCGCCCGCTATCTCTGGCTCGGCTGGCAGGCGCTGCGCGGGACCGCGCCCGAGGCATTCGATCCGACCAAGGCGGGATCAGGCGTATGACCAGCCCGTTCTCGCTCTGCATCCTCGCGATCGTCTCGCTCTCGCTGCTCGGCCTGCCGATCGGCCATGCCATGATCGCGGGCTCGATCTTCTATCTGCTGCTGGCCGGTCAGGACCTCGGCATCGCCGCCGAGCAACTGCTCAACGGCATGTACACGAACTACGTCATTCTCGCCGTGCCGTTGTTCATCCTGGCCGCCGAGTTGATGAATATCGGCTCGATGACCGAGCGGCTGCTGCGCTTCTGCGATGCCCTGGTCGGGCGCTTCAGGGGCGGGCTCGCCCAGGTCAACATCGTCCAGAGCGTCATCTTCGCCGGCATGTCGGGCTCGGCCATCGCCGATGCCGCCGGCACCGGGCGGATGATGCAGGCGATGATGACCAAGGACGGCAAATATCCGCCGAGCTTCGCCGCGGCGCTGACGGCGGTGTCGTCGGTCATCGGGCCGATCATCCCGCCCTCGATCCCGATGGTGCTCTACGCGCTGGTCTCGGACGCGTCGATCGGCTTCCTTTTCCTGGGCGGCGTCATTCCGGGCCTGCTGATGGCCGGCGTACAGATGGGCATCGTCGGCTTCACCGCGAAAAAGCGGAACTTCCCGGTCGAGCCGCCGATCCCGCTGCGGGAATGGCCCGGCATCACCTGGCGTGCCTTCCCGGCACTGATGATGCCGGTCGTCCTGCTCGGCGGCATCTATGGCGGCGCGACGACGCCGACGGAAGCCGCGGCGGTCGCTGCCGCCTATGCGCTGGCGATCTCGGTTCTGCTCTATCGCAGCGTTTCGCTACGCGCCTTTTATACATCGCTCGCCTACAGCGCCCGCACCACGGCCTCGATCGGCATGCTGATCGCCGGCGCGCTGGTGTTCAACTACGTCGTCACGATCGAGAACATCCCCGAGAGCCTGAAGGTGCTGCTCTCGGGCTGGAACATGACGCCGCTCGGCTTCCTGCTCCTCGTCAACGCCATCCTGCTGGTGCTCGGCTGCCTGCTGGAAGGCACCGCGATCCTGCTCATCGTCGTGCCGGTCTTCATTCCCACGGCCAAGGCGCTCGGCATCGACATGGTGCATTTCGGTGTCGTCGTGGTCGTCAACATCATGCTCGGGCTGATCACGCCGCCCTATGGCCTGCTGCTCTTCATCATGAACAACATCACCGGCGTG
This sequence comes from Allobosea sp. P2_B12, assembly GCF_056404835.1. Classification (NCBI taxonomy): domain Bacteria; kingdom Pseudomonadati; phylum Pseudomonadota; class Alphaproteobacteria; order Hyphomicrobiales; family Alloboseaceae; genus Allobosea; species Allobosea sp. P2_B12. Next base: position 296,224 of record NZ_JBFUDG010000006.1, read on the forward strand.
CCGCTCAGGGACATCGTGCGCGAGTGCATGCCCTTCCTCTTCGCGATGATCGCGGCACTCGCGCTGATCACCTTCCTGCCGGACCTCACACTCTGGCTGCCGCGCCTGCTGGGCTACCAGGGCTGACGGGCGGCGCATTCGATTGAACACATCACAGGTGCTCGCGTGACCAAGCCGATCTACGTCCTCAATGGCCCGAACCTGAATCGTCTCGGCACGCGCGAGCCGCATCTCTACGGCTCGACGACGCTCGCAGAGGTCGAGGCGATGTGCCGGGAGGCTGCCGGCGACACTCCGCTGGAATTCCGCCAGTCGAACCGCGAATACGAGCTGATCGACTGGATCCATGAGGCCATCGACGGCGGCCGCGCCATCGTCATCAACCCGGCCGCCTTCACCTTCACCTCGATGGCGATCCTCGACGCGCTGAAGATGTTTCCTGGTCCGATCATCGAGCTACACATCACCAATATCCACCGCCGCGAGCCGATCTATCACCGCTCCTATGTCTCGCTTGCCGCGACTGCGATCATCGCCGGGCTCGGCGCGCAGGGCTATGCGGTGGCGGTCCGCTCGGCGCTCGATCTGGTTCGCGCGAAGGCGGCCTGACGCCAACATGACGCCAAGTCGAGGCACCGTCCGCCTTGCCTCCTGCAAACGCCACGGTTGACGAACGGCTGCGCCTGCGCGACGCCCTCTGCCCATGAGTCTCGAACCCCCGCGCGCCTTTCTCGGTGTCACCCGTTCCGTGCTGGGCAGGCCCTGGCGCGACCGGCTCGATGCCGCGGGACTTGGCCGCGCCGAGGCCCTGGCGCAGCTCGAGGGCATCCCCGACATCCTCGCCCGGCTGCTGGCGGGACGTGGGGTCGAGGCCAACGAGGCCGCGCTCTATCTCGAACCGAAGCTGCGCGATCTCCTGCCTGACCCGGGCACTCTGGTCGGCATGGACGCCGCCGCGGCCAGGCTCGCGAGGGCCGTGACGGCGCGCGAGCAGGTTGCGATCTTCGGAGATTACGATGTCGATGGCGCCTGCTCGGCGGCGCTGCTGGCGGGTTTCCTGACCGAGGCCGGTGCCCGGCCGCGCATCCATATTCCCGACCGGCTGATCGAAGGCTACGGCCCCAACAGCGAGGCCATCCGCCAGCTCGCAGCCGAGGGCGCGACGCTGCTGGTCACGGTCGATTGCGGCACGACTAGCCATGAGCCGCTGGCGGAGGCCAGGCGCCTCGGGCTCGATGTCGTCGTCCTCGACCACCATCAGGCGCCCGAGCGGCTGCCGGAGGTCGAGGCGCTGGTCAATCCCAACCGCCAGGACGATCTCTCGGGGCTCGGCCATCTCTGTGCCGCGGGCGTCGTCTTCCTGGCGCTGGTCGCGACACGCGCCGAACTGCGCCAGCAGGGCATCTGGGCCGCGCGCGGAACCGAGCCCGATCTGCTGGCGGCGCTCGATCTCGTCGCGCTCGCGACGGTGGCCGATGTCGTGCCGCTGCGCGGCCTCAACCGCGCCTTCGTCCGCCAAGGCCTCGCCATCCTGCGCGGCCGCGCCCGGCCGGGACTGGCGGCGCTGATGGATGTTGCTGGCCTCGACGGGCCGGTACAGCCCTGGCATCTCGGCTTCCTGCTCGGTCCGCGCATCAATGCCGGCGGCCGCATTGGCGATGCGGCGCTCGGCGCGCGTCTCCTGCTGACGCAGGATGAGATCGAAGCGCGCGGCATCGCGGCCGAGCTCAACCGATTGAATCAGGAGCGCCAGGAGATCGAGCGCCAGGCCGTGCTGGAGGCGACCTCGCAGGCCGAGCATGCCCTGATGCGCGATGCAGAAACCGCCGTGCTGCTCGCCGGCTCGCCGGACTGGCACCCCGGCATCGTCGGGCTCGTCGCGGCGCGGCTGAAGGAGCGTTTCCGCCGGCCGGCCTTCGCGCTGGCGCTGAACGGGGAGGGCGGTGCCACGGGCTCGGGCCGCTCCGTCGCCGGGGTCGATCTCGGCCGCGCCGTGCGTGCCGCCGTCGAGGCCGGGCTCGCGGTCAAGGGCGGCGGCCACGCCATGGCGGCGGGCGTCACGCTGGCGGCCGGGCAAGGCGAGGCCTTCCACGCCTTCCTGACGCAGCGCCTGGCAGCCGAAGTCGGCGAGGCCGGCGCCTCCGAGGCGCTGCTGATCGATGCCGCGCTCAGCGCCGGCGGCGCCAATCCGCGTCTGCTCGCCGAGATCGAGCGGGCCGGTCCGTTTGGCGCCGGCAGTCCCGAGCCGGTCTTCGTCTTTCCAGCGCACCGGCTGACGGACGTTGTCGAGATCGGCAGCGGCGGCCATGTCCGCGTCAAGCTGCGCAGCGGCGATGGCGCGACCATTGGCGGCATCGCCTTCCGCGTCGCGCAGGAACCGCTCGGCCAGGCGCTGATGGCGGCGCGCGGCGAGAGCGTCCATCTCGCCGCGACCCTGACCCTCAACCGCTGGGGCGGCAACGAATCGGCCGAACTGCGCGTCCTCGACCTGGCGCGGTCGGGCTGAGGGCGAGGCCCGGTATCGTGGGCCGGTGCGCGGAAATCCGTGCTCGCGCGGCGATTGCTCACAGGGAACCGGAAACTGGCGCTTGCGGAGCCGGAAAGCTGCCACTATACCTCGCCCCGCTTCGACACGAGCCCTCGCGGTTCGGAAGCCCGCGACCTTCGTCTATCGGTTAGGACACCAGCCTTTCACGCTGGGGAGACGGGTTCGACTCCCGTAGGTCGCGCCACTCATGTGGCAACGTCATTTGCGCGCAAAAGCGCGACGCTGCCCAAAGCGATTCGCGCTCATCCCCGGCCCGGCATCCAGGCTGTCGTTGCCAGACAGTTCAGGCCGCTTGCTCCGGCTCGCCAAGCGACAGCATCAGCCGGTTGGCCCAGTTGAAGAAGGCTGCGGAATGGATCAGGTCGGCGATGGCGAGATCGGCGAGGCCGAGATCGCGCAGCGTCGCGACATGCTGCGGGCCGAAAGCGATCGGCGTCGCCGTCAGTGCCACCGAGGCCGCGATGATGGCATTCCACAGCGGGTCGATATCGGCGCCCACGCCTTCGTCGAGCAGGCGCTGGACGTCGTCGTGACGCTTCGAGAACGTCGTGGCGAAGCGGGCATGGACCGAGGCGCAGTAGATGCAGCCATTGCTGCGGGAGACGGCGGCCGCCGCTAGCTCGCGCTCTGCGCGGGGGAGACCCTCCTTCGTGTTGTAGAAGATGTCCTTGTCGGCCAGCGTACGGGTCTTCAGGATATCGGGATCATGCGCCAGCAGCCGGAAATACGGGCTTTTGGCACGCGCGATGTCGACCAGCCCGTCCTTCTGCCGCTCGGTCAGCGCGTCCTCGGCGACGGGCTCGATCCAGGCGTTCCAGCCGAGATGCGCCTGGGTGAAAACCGTCGGCGCGCCGGTCGAGACGGTGTCTAGAGTGGTGGTGGTCATCGAGGTGGCTCCGAAAACAGGGGTCAGGCGCTGAGCAGGCGCAGGCCATGCGCCGCGCGGATCTGGAAGGAGAGAAACGCCACGATCTGCGAAACGGTCACGATCTCGGGCGTGCTCCAGCCGGCCGCCTGCAGGGCCGCCAGCGCTGTGGGGCTTGCATCGCGCGGGTGAAAGACCAGCAGATGGGCATGCGCCAAGAGCGCTGCGAGTCGCTGTCCGAGGACGCCCTTGTCCGCGCCCTCGACGCTGAAGGTCGGCCCGGCGACGTCCTCCACCGAGAGCGGCCCCGCCGGATAAGCCCCGTATGGCCCTGTCGTGCGCGCCGACTGCGCTTGGCGCGCGATCAGGTCTGCGAGCTCCGGGCCGCCGGACTGCTCTTTCAGGAGAACGCCGTAATGCGCTGCCCCGGAAACGTCGCCATGCAGCAGCGTCACGAACAGCGCCAGCGCCAGCCGCTCGCTCTGGCTGACGCCACCCTGGTCGCCGACCGCAAACAGCGCCTCGTAGCTCGCCTGGATATTGAGCCGGGTGACCGGCCGCTCGCGGCGCAGCCGATCCAGCCCGGTGCCGGGGACGACGCCGACCAGCGTGTCGAGCACGTCGGGCGTGGTTTCGATGGTCATGGGTCTTGCCTCATAATTCTCAAGGGAAGGTGCCGGCGGCCTGTCAGCCTGCGCTGGCCGCGATCTTGATGCCGGGGCTGGAATGCTGGCGCGCCCAGCCCAGCGCCGGTGCGACATGCTGCGCGGTCAGTTCGAGCGAGCGCAGGATCAGCTTGTGCGGCGGATCGACGGAATGGGCCTGGAAGACGAGATCGGTGACGCGCGGCAACACGCTGTCGGCCGATAGCGAGGCGATTACGTCGTCAGGCGTGCCGACATGAACGTCGAAGGATTTGATCAGCGCGGGCAGGCTGCGATCGGGAACATGATGACCGTTGGCGATAAAGCGATCGAGCACCCGGTTGAGGCCGATCTCGGCATATTTCAGCGCTTCCTCGCGCGTATCGGCGACGAACAGTGTTCGCGAGCCCAGAATGCGGGGCTCGATTCCCGGTGGAAGGTTGGCGAGATAGGCATCGACGATCGGGTGCTGGATTTCCGGCAGCGTCTGCCAGGACCCGTCCGCGCTGCGCGGCTGGGTGCGCGATAGCATCAGCCCCGATCCCGCCAGCCCGATGCGCTCGGCCCCGGCCGCCGAGAAGGTCGCCTGCCAGACCCGCTGCGCCAGCGAGCCGGCCTCGGGGTAGAGCCGGTTGTCGTCGTGGCCGAGCGGCGCGCCTTTCCAGGCCTCGTGCAGCCGCTCGTAATTGCGGTTGAACGCGGCATTGCGCTGGTCCTTGTCGAGGCCGAAGGCCAGGAAGGTCTCGGGCGTCGCGCCGGTGCCGAAGCCCAGTTCGAGCCGCCCGCCCGAAAGCAGGTCGAGGACCGCCGTGTCCTCGGCGATGCGGATGGGATCCTCCATCGGCAGGATGATGATGCCCGTGCCCAGCCGGATGCGCGACGTGCGCGCGGCAACGAAGCCCAGGAACGGCATCGGCGAGGGCAGGCCGCCCTCGTCGCGATGGAAATGGTGCTGCGCCACCCAGGCCGAGTCGAAGCCCTGCTTCTCGGCATGAACGATCTGCTCCGTGGCGAGCCGGTAGCGTTCGCCGGCCGGCGCATCGTCGAGGAGGCGGGTGAAGAACCCCAGTCGTTTCGTATTCATGCTGCTTCCGCTCCGCCGAGATAAGCGTCCCTGATCCGCGCATCGACAAGCAAGTCGGCTGCCGCGGCCTCGATCACCACGCGCCCGGTCTGCAGGACATAGCCGCGATCGGCGATCTGCAAAGCCAGATTGGCGTTCTGCTCGACCATGAAGACGCTGACGCCCTCGCCGTTGATGTCGCGGATCAGCGCGAGCACGCGGTCCACCCAGAGCGGCGACAGGCCCATCGTCGGCTCGTCCATGATGATGATGCGGGGCCTTGCCATCAAGGCGCGCGCCATCGCCACCATCTGTTGCTCGCCGCCCGAGAGCGTGCCGGCCTGCTGACCGATGCGTTGCGCCACGCGCGGAAACAGCGCCAGCACGCGCTCCAGATCGGCCGCGACCGCAGCCTTGTCGTCGCGCGTGAAGGCGCCCATCAGCAGGTTCTCGCGCACGCTCATGGCGCCGAACAGCCGCCTCGCCTCGGGCACGGTGCCGACGCCGAGCCGCACGATGCGCGGCGTCGACAGCCCCAGCACCGAGACGCCGTCGATCAGCACGTCACCGGCGCTGGGCTTCACCAGCCCGAGGATGATCTTCATCGTCGTCGATTTGCCGCTGGCATTGCCGCCGAGCAGGCAGATGATCTCGCCGCGCTCGACCCTCAGCGACAGGCCGAAATGCGCCTGCACCGGACCGTAGAAGGTATCGACGTCGCGCAGTTCGAGAATGGGAGGCGTCTGTGTCATGGCGCGGCTCAGGCTGTGACAGGAAGCGTCGGGGCGGCGGTCGCGGCGTTGCCGGCAGGGGCTGCCGCGCCGATGTTGCCGTGGCCGAGATAGGCCTCGATCACGGCGGGATCGGTGCGCACGGCCTGGGGCTTGCCCTCGGCGATCTTGCGGCCGTCATCGAGCACGATCACGCGATCGGACAGACGCATCACCATGTCGAGCTTGTGCTCGATCAGCAGGATGGTCTGGCCGCGCGCCTTCAGGCTGGCGATGATCTCGAGCATTTCCGCCGTCTCCGTCGGGTTCATGCCGGCGGTCGGTTCGTCGAGCAGCAGCAGGCGGGGCCGCGCCGCGAGCGCCCGGGCGATCTCGACGCGGCGGCGGTTGGCATAGGACAGGCTGTGCGCCGGCTGGTCGATGCGCGGCAGCAGCCGGTCGCCGAACAGCGTCAGGATCTCGCGCACCTCGTCGCGCAGCGCTGCCTCTTCCGCCCTTACGCTGGCAGGTCTGACCAGCGCCAGGGCAAGCTCGGCCAGCGGCCCGATGATCGGCCAGTCCGGCCGCACGGCGCGCAGCCTGCCATGCGCCCCGATCAGGACGTTGTCGGCGATGCTCAGATTGGCAAAGACGCGGCCATGCTGGAACGTCCGGGCGATGCCGGCCGCCGCGATGCCTTCCGGCGAGCGCCCGGCGATGTTGGCTCCCGCGAAGCGGATCGCGCCCGCGTCGGGCTTGTCGAGCCCGCTGATCAGGTTGAAGGCGGTTGTTTTGCCGGCCCCGTTGGGGCCGATGACGCTGACGAGCTCACCCTCGAAGACCGAGAGGTCGATGCCGCCGACGGCGGTGACGCCGCCGAAGCGCCGCACCAGCCCGGTCGCTTCAAGCAGGGGGGCAGTGGTGATCGGTGAAGCGTTCACGGGTGCGTTCATGTCAGACGGTGCCGAGCAGGCCCTGGGGCCGGAAACGGACGAGCAGCAGCAGGGCGATGCCGTAGAGCAGGATCCGGTATTCGGCGGCGATGCGGAACACCTCCGGCAGGCCGATCAGCGCGACGGCGCCGAGAATCGCGCCACCGACATTGCCCATGCCGCCGAGGATGGCGATCGTCAGCGCCAGCACCGAGATGTGGGTGTTGAAGGTCTCGTGGTTGATGAAGGAGTACATATGGGCGGTGAAGGCGCCGCTGATCCCGGCGACGAAGCCCCCGAACGCGAAGGCCAGCCCCTTGTAGCGGTTCAGGCTGATGCCGAAGGAGCGCGCGGCGACGTCGTCGTCGCGCACCGCGCGCATGGTGCGGCCGAGATGAGAGCTCAGCAGCCTGACCTGCAGCAGCGCCAGCGCCAGCATGATTGCGAATGCCACCCAGTAGATCGCATTGGTGTCGTAGAGGGGGCGCCCGAAGAATTCGAGCGGCGGGATGCCGGCAACCCCGATCGGACCATGCGTGACGCTCTCCCAGTTCAGGATGACGAGCGCGACGATCTCGCCGATGCCGAGCGTGGCGATCGAGACATAGTGCCCCCGCAGGCGGAAGGCCGGCGAGACCAGAAGCGTGCCCAGGCCCGCCGCCATCAGACCGCCGGCAATGATGGTCAGCCAGACCGGGAAGCCGTAATCGGCAGCCAGCAGCGCCGAGGTATAGCCGCCGATGGCGAGCAGCGCCGCATGGCCCAGCGAAACCTGCCCGCTGGTGCCCGCGACCAGCGTCAGGCTCAGGCCCAGCAGGGCATAGAGCCAGGCATTGGTCAGGGTCTGGATCAGGTAGCCGTTGTCGATCAGTAGGGGCAGGGCGATGGCGAAGGCTGCAAGAGCTGCCAGCAGCGGCACGGGCAGGCGGATGGGCTTGCTGGGCGCGATGAAGGTGCCCGTCATCGGCTCGGGCGGGAGCTGGTGGCGGCTGGCGAACAGGCCGTTCGGCCGCAGCACAAGGATCGCGATCAGCAGCAGGAAGGCGAACAGGTTGCGGTAGCTCGTGCCCAGTAGGGCCACGCCATAGCTCTCGATGATGCCGAGCAGCAGCGAGCCGACGATCGCGCCGGGTACGTTGCCGACGCCGCCGACGACTTCGGCGACGATGCCCTTCAGTGTCGCCTCAAACCCCATCGTCGGGGTGATGACATTGTAATACATGCCGACCAGCACGCCGCCGACACCGCCGAGCGCAGCCGCGATCGCGAAAACGATGCGGTTGACCTGGTCGACATCGACGCCGACCACGCGGGCGGCCTCGCGGTCCAGCGCCGTGGCCCGCACCGCCCAGCCCCATTTCGTCAGCTTGAGGAAGGCAAAGAGCGCGCTCGCCGCCGTAATGCCGATGCCGCCGATCAGCAGGTCGAGCACGCCGATGCTGCCGCCGCCGATCTGGAGCCGCCAGTTCGGGAGCTGCATCGGCACGGCGCGCGGGTCGGGGCTGAACAGGATCTGTACCGTCTGGTCGAGCACGAAGCTCAGGCCGATGGTGGCGAGCAGCGGCGCGATGCGCGGCGCGCCAGCCAGCGGCCGGATGCCGAAGCGCTCGATGGCGATGCCGAGCAGTGCGGTGAGGACCACAACCAGCAGAAGCGTCACCGGAAACGGCGTGTGCAGCACCGAGACCGCGACCCAGCCGACATAGGCTCCCACGACATAGACCGAACCATGCGCGAAGTTGATCAGGCGGCTGACGCCGAAGATCAGCGCCAAGCCCACCGCCAGCAGGCCGTAGATGTTGCCGATGATCAGGCCGTTGATGGTGTGGTCGAACCAGGAGGTCATCGGAGCGTTTGCCGCGTCAGTTCGTCTTCACCCCGTCCCACAGCGTGAAGCGTCCGTTGCGGACGACGAGCTGTGCGCTCTGGGCGCCGAGCACGCGGCGCGTCTGCGGGTCGAAGGTCGCCTTGCCGTAGACCACGCTGGGCACGTCCTTCACCCTGGCCAGCGTGTCGCGGATGGTGGTGCGGTCGAGGTTCGGCGCCTCGCGCAGCACCTGCCCGAAGAGGACGACCGTGTCATAGGCATAGGCGTTGAAGGCGTCGGGCTCCTTGCCGTATTTGGCTTTGAACTCCGTAACGAAAATCTGCACCTCCGGGCGCGGATCCTCGGGGAAGAAGCGCGCATTGGTGAAGACGCCCTCCGAAGCCTCGGCGCCCAGCTCGATGAATTTGGGCGAATAGATCGAGCTCGATGCCGCGATCGGCACGGTGACGCCGGTCTGCCGTGCCTGGCGCACGATTAGGGCGCCGTCGGCATAGTAGGACACCAGGAAGAGCCCGTCGGGCTTGGCGTCGCGCACCCGCACCAGCGTCGAGCGGAAATCCTTCTCGTCGGGCTGGTAGCCCTCGGACGCTACCACTTCGGCGCCCAGTTCCTTGGCCTTGGCGGCGAAGTGGTCCTTGCTAGTGCGGCCCCAGTCGGTGTTCAGGTAAAGCACTGCGATGCGCTTGAAGCCGAGCTTGTTGACGACATATGTCGCGTTCAGCGGCTGCTCGTCGGCCTGGCTGACCGAATTGCTCCAGATGAAGTCGCCGGGCTTGGTGAAGGCGGGGTGCGAGTTCGTGAAGCCGAACTGGACGAGCCCGGCGCGCTGATAGATCGGCGAGGCGGCCATCGAAGCGGGGCTGGCGAAATCGCCGAGTTCGGCGACGATGCGCTTGTCGGCGACGAATTTCTGCGCCACGGCGACCGTCTGCTTCGGGTCGCTCTGCGTGTCCTCGAAGATGTAGCGCAGCGGCCGGCCCTTGATGCCGCCCGAGCCGTTGATCTGGTCGAGCGCCAGGTCGAAGCCCTGCTTCCACTGAGCGCCGTATTGGGCATTGGGCCCGGTCAACGGCCCGCTGACGCCGAGATAGATCGGCTCGCCGGTAGGCTCGGCGGCGATCGAGCGGCCGACGGAATTCGCCAGGAGGGCGGCTGTCCCCGACCGAAGTAGCGTGCGACGGCTGATCATGATCCTGCTCCCGAATGGTTGCATCGACGGTGGCTACATCGGCGCCGTTCCGGCGGTGATGTCGCTTCGATTGGCCGAGACAGTGCGCCTCCAAAACGCACCGCGTCAATGAAACGTTCTTTTAAAAGAACAATCTAAAGAGTAGATAGCCTTTGAGGGCGGGGGCTAGAGTGGAATATTTATCTCCGGCTCCTGCGTATGAGCTGGGCCTAGCGTGAGCGGTGGCGGCCAGCGACGCGCCAAACGTTCCGATCAATGGGTCAAACGCTGTCGTTCTTTATAAAAAACGATCTCTCGATTCTGGAATCGAAGAAGGCCTAGCAAGCTCCATGCCGCCGAGGGCGCGCGGGGCCCAAGGACCAGGCCGGCGCGCGCTTCTGCGAGGTCGCTTGTCTGGACGAAAGCCCTTACCGGGTCGTCGCCTGAGGCGTCGATCGCGTCGGATCGGCGGCCGGTCGCGGCATGAAGAACCAGCCGCAAAGCAGCGCGACGACCAGCAGCCGGAAGCCGAGGTCGAGCCAACGCTCGCCGGGCTTGCGCGGCAGGAAATCCGCGATCTCGCGCGGTGAGGTGTCGTCGTCCCAGGTTGTCGCCTTGCCCATCTCGACTGTCTCCTTGTCGCTGGCGCGCTCGCTCATCGCGTCAGCGTGCCGTGCTGCCGGAAGCGTTCCGGGCGAGCCTGCGACGGTCCAGGATGTTGCCGTCGCGGCGGTAGCCGCGCTGGTAGGTCTGGCTCAGGCGCCCGCGCGCCTGCTGCCATTGCAGCACGGTCTGCCGGTCGGCGCTGGTGTCCGGCAGTTCGATCTCGTCGAAACCGCAGGCGAGGGCATAGTCGAACTGGTCGGGGATCAGAGGCCCCGACGCACGCAGCGATCCCGTGAAGCCCGCCCGCCGGATCGCCTTGGCCTGGCTGAAACCGCGGCCATCCGCAAAGGCGGGAAAGCCGATGGCGATCAGCGACAGCCGGGGCAGGAAGGGTTCGAGCTCGGAGACGGCCAGCGCATTGGAGATCAGCACCCCGATCTGCTGATCCGGCGCAAGCTGGGCCAATGCCTCCGGCAGCGCGTCGAAGCCGACCAGCGCCCGCGACAGGTTGCCGATCGCGGCTCCCTCGGTGCGTGTCCGGCCATCGGTGGCGGCCCCGTCGCGATCAAGCAGCAGCATCGGCCAGTTCCTTGAACGCAGTCTTGAAGGGAACCAGCCCGACGCGCTTCACGGTCTCGATGAAGCGTTCGCCGTCATGGCGATGGCGCTCATAGACGCCCACGATCGCCTCGATCGCGTTGGGCACCTCTTCGGCCGGCAGGCCGGGGCCCAGGATCTCGCCGATCGAAGCGTTCTCGGTCGCCTCGCCGCCGAGCGTGATCTGGTAGGATTCGATGCCGCGCTTCTCCAGGCCGAGAACGCCGATATGGCCGACATGGTGATGGCCGCAGGCATTGATGCAGCCGGAGATCTTGATGTTGAGTTCGCCGATCGACGCCTGACGCTCGACATCGGCGAAGCGCTGCGCGATGGCCTGTGCGATCGGGATCGAGCGGGCCGTGGCGAGCGCGCAATAGTCGAGCCCGGGGCAGGCGATGATGTCGGTGATCAGGCCGAGATTGGCGGTGGCGAGCCCAACCGGAACCAGCGCCTGCCAGATCGCAAAGAGATCATCCTTGCGGACATGCGGTAGGACGAGATTCTGCGCATGGGTGACGCGCAGTTCGTCGAAGGAGTAGCGCTCCGCGAGATCGGCGACGAGCCGCATCTGCTCGGAGGTCGCATCGCCCGGGGCCAGACCGACCGGCTTCAGCGAGATCGTCACGGCGCTGTAGCCGGGCACGCGGTGCGGGGTCAGGTTGGTATCGACCCAGCGGGCGAAATCGGGGTTCGCTGCCTTCGCCACGGCCAGCGCCTGGCTGTCGTCCGGCAGGGACTGATAGGCCGGCGGCGTGAAATAGCTCTCGATCCGGGCCAGTTCCTCGGGGTCGGCATTGACCGAGGGGCCGTCGAGCCGGGCGAACTCGGCCTCGACCCGGCAGCGAAACTCATCCGTACCGATCTCGTGGACCAGGATCTTGACCCGCGCCTTGTACTTGTTGTCGCGCCGGCCCTCGAGATTGTAGACCCGCATGACCGCCTCGAGATAGGCGAGCAGATCGGGTTTGGGCAGGAAGTCGCGCACCACCTTGCCGATCATCGGCGTGCGGCCGAGCCCGCCGCCGACGCTGATTTCGTAGCCGATCTCGTCGGTTTTCGGATGCTTCAGGATCCGGATGCCGATGTCGTGCGCCTTGATCACGGCGCGGTCATGCTGCGCGCCTGTGGCGGCGATCTTGAACTTGCGCGGCAGGTAGCTGAATTCGGGATGGGCCGTCGACCACTGCCGGATCAGCTCGCAGACGGCGCGCGGATCCTCGATCTCGTCCTGCGCGACACCGGCGAAATGATCGGCCGTGACGTTGCGGATGCAGTTGCCCGAGGTTTGGATGCAGTGCATCTCGACATCGGCGAGCAGGTCGAGGATGGCGGGCACGTCGCGCAGCTTCGGCCAGTTGAACTGCAGGTTCTGCCGCGTGGTGAAATGGCCGTAGCCGCGGTCGTAGCGCTCGCCGATCAGGGCAAGCTGGCGCAATTGCCGGGCCGAGAGCGTGCCGTAGGGAATGGCGATGCGCAGCATATAGGCGTGCAGCTGCAGATAGACGCCGTTCTTCAACCGCAGCGGCTTGAACTCGTCCTCGGTCAGCGAGCCGTCCAGGCGTCGGGCAACTTGGTCGCGAAACTGGCCGACGCGCTCGCGCACGAAACGCTCGTCGAACTCATCATAGCGATACATGAATCATACGCTCCGGCGGGCGGCGATGCCTTCGCCGGCCTGCTTGCCCAGATCAGGGCGGTTGCTTGGGCCCAGCGTCTTGAAACGCTCGCGGAAATGCCGGGGTACGGGTCCGGCAGCGCCCAGTTCCACATCGACCAGATAGGCGTCGACCACATGCTGGGCCGCGAGTTCGGCGGTGGCGAACCCTTCCAGCCGGACCGCTGCGGCGTCATCCGTCGCGACCAGCGCAAGGCCCGGATCGCGCGTCCAGCCGAGCGAACCATCGGCCTCGCCGATGGCGAAGACGACATCGCCATCGAGCAGGTCGTTGGCGAGCAGAATCGCCGGCAGGGGCGGGCGGGTGGCTGAGCTTGCCATCACGCGAGCCCGACGACTCGCCGGCCCGCGACGGGCCTGCGCTCAGGCGCCGGGCCTGGGCTGTCGATGACATGCTGAGTCGCCAAAGGATCGCGCTCCCGTTCTGTATTCCGAACGGAATTTAGGCTATCGCGCCTTTCGGTTCAATTCACATCCAATGGATGGATTTGCCAAATTTTCACAGCCTGGAAGTAGAATAAACTCCACGTCCAGCCCGTGCTTTGTCACGGTGAAAGGAATTTCTCGGCCGATCTCCTGAGCGCGCGTTTCTCATCCCCGGATTTCAGGCGGTGGCGAAAGCCGTGGCATGGGTGATCTTGACCCGCACCCGCTCGCCGATCGCAGGCGCGACCTGGCTGGTCAGATCGAGATCGAGCCGCTTGGTCAGCCCGGCGACGGCGATTTCCGCGCGCCGCAGCGCGCCGGTCCGGCGCAATTGCTCGACCACGCCGGGGATCGAGAGCGGCGTCTCATCGACGAATTTGAGGTGATGGGGCCGGACATAGAGCGCCGCTGGGCCGCTCTGGTTCTGGGTCAGCCCGCCGAGAACCGGCCTGTCGCCGAGGAAGGCCTGGCTGCCGACGATCTTGACCGGCAGCCGGTTCGCCTCGCCGAGGAACTCGCAGACGAAGGGCGTCGCCGGATGGTCGTAGACATCGTCGGGCGTGCCGACCTGTTCGAGCTTGCCCTCATTGAGGATCGCGACCCGGTCGGCGAGTTCGAGCGCCTCCTCCTGGTCATGCGTCACGAAGACGGTGGTGTGGCCGGTCCGGCTGTGCAGGTCGCGCAGCCAGGCGCGCAGATCCTTGCGGATCTTGGCGTCGAGCGCCCCGAATGGCTCGTCGAGCAGCAGGACCTGCGGTTCGATGGCGAGCGCCCGCGCCAAAGCGACGCGCTGGCGCTGGCCGCCGGAGAGCTGGCTCGGATAGCGCCGCTCCAGGTCGGGCAGTTGAACGAGTTCGAGCAACGCCTTGACGCGCCTTGTGATTTCTGCGCCGTCCGGCCGCTCCGCGCGCGGTCGCGAGCGCAGGCCGAAGGCGATGTTCTCGGCCACCGTCATCGTCTTGAACAGGGCGTAGTGCTGGAAGACGAAGCCGATGCGCCGGTCGCGCAGCGACAGGTCGCGGGTATCGACATCGCCGAACAGGACCCGGCCGGCATCCGCCTGCTCGAGGCCCGCGATCAGCCGCAGCAGAGTGGTCTTGCCTGAGCCGGAGGGGCCGAGCAAGGCGACGAGTTCGCCAGGCTGGATATCGAGCGAGACGTTCCGCAGCGCCTGGAAGGCGAGGAAACGTTTGTCGATGGCTTCGATCGTCACAGCGACGGACATCAGCGGTTCCCGCGATCAGTGGCGGCGCGCGGCAGCGATCGCATCGCCATAGCGCCATTCCAGAAGGGATTTGAGGGCGAGCGTCACCAGCGCGAGTCCCGCCAGCAAAGAGGCGACAGCGAAGGCCGCGGCGCCCATGTACTCGTTGTAGAGAATCTCGACATGCAGCGGCATGGTGTTGGTCAGGCCCCGGATCTTGCCGGAGACGACCGCGACGGCGCCGAATTCGCCCATCGCCCGGGCGTTGCAGAGCAGGATGCCGTAGAACAGGCTCCATTTCACGTTCGGCAGCGTGATCGAGAAGAAGACGCGCCAAGGCGAGGCGCCGAGCGTCAGCGCCGCCTCCTCATCGGCCGAGCCCAGCGCCTGCATATGCGGAATGAGTTCGCGGGCCACGAAGGGAAAGGTGACGAAAACGGTGGCGAGGACGAGCCCCGGCAGCGCGAAGATGACCTCGATGCCGTTGGCCTTGAGGAACGGGCCGAGATAGCCCTGCGCTCCGAAGAGCAGCACATAGACCAGTCCCGAGATTACCGGTGACACCGAAAAGGGCAGATCGATCAGGCTGATCAGCAGGTTCTTGCCGGTGAACTCGAACTTGGCGATTGCCCAGGCAGCCGCGATGCCGACCACGACGTTGAACGGCACGGCGATGGCTGCGACCAGCAGCGTCAGGCGGATCGCGGCGACCGCGTCCGGCTCGGTGATGGCCTCGCGATAGGCGGCCCAGCCGCGCGCCCCGGCCTCGACGAAGACGGAGATCAGCGGCAGCAGCAGGAAGAGCAGCAGGAAGGCGAGCGAGACCGTGATCAGCAGAAGCTGAACGACGGGTCCCTCGGCACCGGTGCGGCGGGCTGTGCGCGGCCGCGCCGCCGGTGCGGCCAGGTTGGTGGCGCGATCGGGCAGGGTGGCTTCAGACATCGCCGAGCTTCCGTCGCGTGCGCGCCTGGATCAGGTTCACCAGCAGGATGAGTGCAAACGAAATCAGCAGCATCATCGTCGCGATGACGGCTGCGCCGGCATAGTCGAACTGCTCGAGCTTGATCACGATCAGGAGCGGCGCGATCTCCGAGACCATGGGCACATTGCCGGCGATGAAGATCACCGAGCCGTACTCGCCGACGGCCCGCGCGAAGGCGAGCACGAAACCGGTCAGCAGCGCCGGCATCACCGGCGGCAGCACCACCTTGAAGATCGTGCGCAGGCGGCTGGCGCCGAGCAGGGCTGCCGCCTCCTCGATGTCGCCCTGCGATTCCTCGAGAACCGGCTGTACCATCCGCACGACGAAGGGCAGGCCGATGAAGATCAGCGCCACCATCACGCCGAGCGGCGTATAGGCGATCTTGATCCCGTATGGTGCGAGGAGGCTGCCGACCCAGCCATTGGGGGCATAGATCGCAGCCAGCGCGATGCCGGCCACGGCCGTCGGCAGCGCGAAAGGCAGATCGACCGCGGCATCGACCAGACGCCGGCCTGGGAACTCATAGCGCACCAGGACCCAGGCCAGGATCAGGCCGAACACGGCGTTCACCGATGCGGCGAAGAGCGCGCCGAGGAAGGAGAGGCGCAGCGCCGCCAGGGTGCGCGACGAGGTCGCGATGGCCCAGATCTCGGCGGGGCCGGCGCTCGCGGCCTTGATGAACAGGGCTGCGAGCGGAATCAGGACGACCAGCGACAGCGCGGTCAGCGTGATGCCGAGCGACAGGCCGAGACCCGGCAGGACGCTCGGCTGCCGCCAGCTAGATGAGGCCGCGCTGGCTGCCATCGCTCAGCGTGCCGGCTTGTAGAGTTGGTCGAAGGTGCCGCCATCGCCGAAATGCGTCGGCTGTGCCTTGGCCCAGCCGCCGAAGACGGCGTCGATGGTGACGAGGTCGACCTTGGGGAAGTTGGCGATGTCCTTCGGATCGGCGGCTTCCGGATTGCGCGGACGATAGAAGTTCTTGGCGATGATCGCCTGGCCCTTGGGCGAGTACAGGAATTCGAGATAGGCCTGCGCCTCGGACCGCGTGCCCTTGGCATCGACATTGCCGTCGACGATCGTGACCGGCGGTTCGGCCAGGATCGAGAGGCTCGGCACCACGATGTCGAACTTGTCCTCGCCGAACTCCTTCAGCGCCAGGAAGGCCTCGTTCTCCCAGGACAGGAAGACGTCGCCGATGCCGCGCTGGGTGAAGGTCGTCGTGGCGCCGCGCGCGCCGGTGTCGAGCACCGGGACGTTGGCCAGCAGCTTGCCGATATAGTCGCGGACCTTGGCGTCGTCCTTGTTGAAGGCCTTTTCGGCATAGGCCCAGGCGGCGAGGTAGTTCCAGCGCGCCCCGCCGGATGTCTTTGGGTTCGGTGTGATGATCTGCACGCCGGGCTTGACCAGATCGCCCCAATCCTTGATCGCCTTGGGGTTGCCCTTGCGGACGAGGAACACGATCGTCGAGGTATAGGGCGAGGAGTTCTGCGGCAGGCGCTTCTGCCAGTCGAGCGGCAGCTTCTTCGAGCGCTCGGCGACGGCATCGATGTCGCCCGCGAGCGCCAGCGTCAGCACGTCGGCGTTGAGCCCATCGATGACGGTGCGCGCCTGCGCGCCGGAGCCGCCATGGGACTGGCGGATCGTCGTGATCTTTTTCGCGTTCTTGGCGTTCCATTCCGCGATGAAGGCGGCATTGATCTCGCGATAGAGCTCGCGGGTCGGATCATAGGAGACGTTGAGCAGTTCGGTCTGCGCGCGCGCGCCGGCGACGACGCCGAAGCACACCGAGAACGCTCCTAGGATGAGGCCGGCCTGGACCAGTCGTCGAATGGTGGGGCGAGTCATCATGCTCTCCGTTGTGACCAACAGCCCGGCAGGATCATCGGGCGTTCTTTTTACAGAACAAATCGTATGCTGTGGCAACGCGGCGGACAACAGTTTGAGGCAGCACTGTGTTTCAAACTTGGCCGGTTCCGGAGAAGGCCCTGCTGCTGCTTGGCTCGGTTTCGAAAAGCTTGTCTTTTCCCGTCAATCCGACCGATTCCGGTTGTCGCGGACCATCAAATTCCGTCACCCAGAACATTTTCCGAAGCCAGTTGGTTCCGGCTTTGGCGCCGGCGCCACAATCTGCGGGCCCCGGCCCATGCCCCGCCCAGAACCAGCGGGCGAAGCAGCAGATCGGCTGCCACGACAAGCAGCGCCCAGGACAGGCTTCCGGTCAAGCCATAAACGAGCCCTGCCGGGATCAGGCTGGCGAGCAGGTTGCCAAGGAGAAGGCCCGCGACCTCGCTCCGCGCCAGCGATCCGGCGGGTCCGATGCGGCGGCGCAGGCCAGCCATCAGGACGGCGACCGTGCCGGCCGTGCTGCTGGTCGTGACGGCCGGCGGCGGGGCGTCCTCGTCGACGAAACCGAACGCAACCGTCTCATGGCTGATGCGGTCGATCAGGATGAAGCCGCCCAGTTCCGTACTGGCCGCGAAGGGCAGGGTGCCGATTGCCTTGTCGAGCTCGAGCGTCACCGCGCCGATATCGTTCGTCGCCAGACTCGTTGCCGCAATCTCCGCGAAGGTCGTGACGTCGACGCTGTGATGCAGGGTCGTGACGACGGCGTTGACCTGGCTGCTGGCAAGCTTCAGGCCGTAGCGGTCGCCCAGTGCGAGCGGCGTCTCGCCGGTCCAGAGCAGCCGCGCGCGCAGGCTGCGCCGCAGATTCGGGCGCTGTGCCGCGCTGACGATCAGGTCGCCGCGCGAGATGTCGATCTTGTCGGTCAGCGTGACGGTCAGGGCCTGGCCGACGGCGGCGTGGCTGGTGTCTCCGGCTGGCGTCAGGATGCGCTCGACGCGGCTGGTTTTGCCGGAGGGAAGGACGGCAACCTCGTCGCCCGTCCTGAGATGCCCCAGCGCCAGATTGCCGGAATAGCCGCGAAAGCCGGAATCGGGCCGGTTGACCCATTGCACCGGCAGCACCGTACCCTGATGGAGATCGGGCCCGGCCTCGATCGAAACCGTTTCGAGATGGGCCAGCAGGGGCTCGCCCCGATACCATTCCATCGCATCCGAGGGACTGGTGACATTGTCGCCATCGCGGGCCGAGATCGGGATGAAGCTGATTTGCGTGAAGCCGAGATTGGCCGAGGCGCGCCGGTAATCGGCGCAGATCCTGTCGAAGACCGCACGGTCGTAGCCGACCAGATCCATCTTGTTGACCGCCACGACGACATGGCGGACGCCGACCAGCGAGACGATGAAGGAATGCCGTAGCGTCTGCGTCAGCAGGCCCAGCCGCGCATCGATCAGGATGACGGCGAGATCGGCCGTCGAGGCGCCGGTCGCCATGTTGCGGGTGTACTGCTCATGGCCGGGCGTGTCGGCGACGATGAAGGCACGTTGCGGCGTCGAGAAATAGCGATAGGCGACGTCGATGGTGATGCCCTGTTCGCGTTCGGCCGAGAGCCCGTCGACGAGCAGGGCGTAGTCGACCTTGGTGCCTTGCGTGCCGAATTTGCGGGAATCGCGCTGCAGCGCCCCGAGCTGGTCGTCGAAGACGGCGCCGGTCTCGAACAGGATGCGGCCGATCAGCGTCGACTTGCCGTCGTCGACCGAGCCGCAGGTGATGAAACGCAGCAGGGAACGCGCATGCAGGCCGTCGTCATTGGCCGGGCCGTCTCCCGGCAGCGCCGTCTCGCTGGCGCGCTGCCGGACGTTGAGGGCAGTCATCAGAAATAGCCTTCCTGCTTCTTCTGCTCCATCGAGCCGGTGCCGTCATGGTCGATGATCCGGCCCTGGCGCTCCGAACTCTGGGAGGCTCGCATTTCGGCGATGATGTCGGTGAGGTTGGTCGCGTCGCTCTCGATCGCGCCGGTCAGCGGATAGCAGCCGAGCGTGCGGAAGCGCACCATGCGGGTCTCGACGACCTCGCCCGGCAGCAGCGGCAGGCGCTCGTCGTCGCGCATGATCAGTGCGTCGCCACGGCGCAGGACAGGACGGGGCGCGGCGAAATAGAGCGGCACGACCGGGATGCTTTCGAGCGCGATGTAGTCCCAGACGTCGCGCTCGGTCCAGTTCGAGAGCGGGAAGACGCGGAAGCTCTCGCCCTGCTTCTTGGCGGTGTTGAACAGCGACCAGGGTTCGGGGCGCTGGTTCTTCGGGTCCCAGCGGTGATCGGCGCTGCGCAGCGAGAAGACGCGCTCCTTGGCGCGGCTCTTCTCCTCGTCGCGCCTGGCGCCCCCGAAAGCGGCGTCGAAACCGTATGTGTCCAGGGCCTGCTTCAGCCCTTGCGTCTTCATCACATCGGTATGGATGCGCGATCCCGATGTGACTGGATTGATCCCGGCCTTCACCCCGTCCTGGTTGATGTGGACGATGAGCTCCAGCCCGAGCCGGCGCGCGGTCTCGTCGCGAAACGCGATCATCTCGCGGAATTTCCAGGTCGTATCGACATGGAGCAGCGGGAAGGGCGGCTTGCCGGGGCTGAATGCCTTCATCGCCAGATGCAGCAGAACAGCCGAGTCCTTGCCGATCGAATACAGCAGCACCGGATTATCGCAGGTCGCCGCGACCTCGCGCAGGATGAAGATCGCCTCGGCTTCGAGCTTCTGGAGATGGCTGAGCGCGATCATGGCGAGACCTCCGCAGCAGCCGCGCGGACGAGCCGCCCGTCGCTCCCGACATGCAGGCCGCATTCCTTTGCCGCGTCCTGTTCCCACCACCAGCGGCCGGCACGCTCCGGCTCGCCGGGCGCGATCGCCCGCGTGCAGGGCGCGCAGCCGATCGAGACGAAACCGCGCTCGTGCAGCGGGTTCAGGGGAACGTCGTGGCGGCGCGCGAAATCGAGCGCCTGGTCGCGGGACCAGTCATGCAGCGGGCTGATCTTGAGAAGCCCGCGCTCGGCATCCTGCTGCATGAAGGAGGTCTCGGCGCGGGCCTGCGACTGGTCGGCCCGCAGGCCGGTGATCCAGCCCGAGGCGCCGCGCAGGGCGCGATCGAGCGGCGCGAGCTTGCGCACCGCGCAGCAGCGCTTGCGGGCGTCGGTCGAATTGCGGAAGCCGTTGATGCCCTGCTCGAGCACCAGCTGCTCGATCTCGCCAGCCTCGGGAGCATAGCCGGCAATGGCGATGCCGTAGCGCTCTTCCGTGAGAGCCCACAGATCATAGACCTCGGGAAAGAGCCGGCCGGTATCGAGCGTCGCGAACAGGATCTCCCGCGCCAGGCCCAACCGCGCGATGACATGCGTCAGCACCTGATCCTCCAGCCCGAGGCTGGTGGTGAACACGATGCTGCCGCCACACGCCGCACGCGCCGCGATCAGGCGCGTCTCGACGTCCTGCTCATGCTGTCGATTGGCATCGGAGCCGTGCCGTGCGGCCATCGGACTTGCTCTCAACATGGACCGACTGCGAGAGGAAACCCGGATTCCATCAAAACCCGCGAGCACGGACGTTGGCCATGGCTGACGTGGCCATCGCCGCAATCGATGCGGTCTACCGGACGCTCATTCAGGTCGTTCTTTTAAAGGGACGTATCGTTCTTCTAACTGTTCCGGACGCCCTTTCCGGTCAAGAGAGTGACTTTTCAAAGATCAGCGCCGGCGGAGTGAAATTCTCTCCGGCCGGATGAGGGCCTCCCATGGCGGCCGGCAGGAAGGCCGCGTTCAGCCGGTCAGTTCGACTCGGCGAGTGCGGCTTTGCGGTTGCGCAGGATCGTCGGCGACAGCATGGCCAAAAAGAGCAACGCCACGACTCCCAGCAACACGGCGCTGATCGGGCGTGACAGGAAGACCAGGAAATCGCCATCCGACAGCAGCATCGCGCGGCGGAAATTCTCTTCGAGCTGCGGGCCGAGCACCAGCCCCAGCAGCAGCGGCGCCGGCTCGACGCCGATCTTGATAAAGAAGTAGCCGATGGCCGCGCAGCCCATCATCAGCCAGACATTGAACAGGCTGTTGGCGATGCCATAGGTGCCGATGCAGCAGAACAGCACGATCGCCGGGAAGAGCAGGCGATAGGGGATCTTCAGCATCGAGACCCAGAGCCCTATCAGCGGCAGGTTGATCACCAGCAGCATGAGGTTGCCGACCCACATCGAGGCGATCACGCCCCAGACGAGCTTCGGCTGTTCGGTCATGATCTGCGGACCGGGCTGGATGCCCTGCATCATCAGCGCGCCGATCATCAGCGCCATCAGCGCGTTGGCGGGGATGCCGAGCGTCAGCAGCGGGATGAAGCTCGTTTGCGCGCCGGCATTGTTGGCGGCCTCGGGACCGGCGACGCCCTCGATCGCGCCCTTGCCGAAGCGGGAGGGGTCCTTCGCCAGCTTCTTCTCCAGCGCATAGGAGGAGAAGGGCGGCAGCGCCGCGCCACCGCCCGGCAGCACGCCGAGCACGGAACCCAGCATCGTGCCGCGCACCATCGCAGGGAAGGCAGCGCGCAGATCGGCACGGCTCGGGATCAGGTCGCGCACGGACTGGCTGACCACACGCCGCTCTGCCGGCCGCTCAAGATTGGCGATGATTTCGCCGAGCCCGAACAGGCCCATCGCGACAGGGACGAAGTCGAGCCCGTCCGAGAGCTCAGCGACGCCAAACGTCATGCGCGCGGCGCCAGACGAGACATCGATGCCGATCAGGCCCAGCAGCAGGCCCAGCAGCACCATCGCCAGCGACTTGGCGACCGAGCCATGCGCCAGCACGACGGCGGCGATCAGGCCGAGCACGAGCAGGCTGAAATACTCCACCGCCGTGAACTTCAGCGCCAGCACCGAGAGCGGCACGCTCAGCACTGCAATGACGACGGTCGCCATCGTGCCGGCGAAGAAGGAGGCCAGCGCTGCGATCGCCAGTGCCGTCCCGGCCTTGCCCTGCTTGGCCATTTCGTGGCCGTCGATGCAGGTCACAACCGACGATGTCTCGCCGGGCACATTGACGAGGATGGCCGTGGTCGAGCCGCCATATTGCGCGCCGTAGAAGATGCCGGCGAGCATGATCATGGCACCCGGCGGCGAGAGCCCGAAGGTGAAGGGCAGCAGCAGCGCCACCGTCGGGATCGGCCCGATACCGGGCAGCACGCCGATGGCGGTGCCGATCAGCACGCCGATCAGGCACAGGCCGAGATTGTTGAGCTCGAGGGCGGTCGAGAGCCCCAGCAGCAGATTGTCGAACAAGTCCATGGCGGACAGCTTTCAGCGCGGCCAGACAGGCACCGGCAGCGCCAGAACCTTGATGAAGAGAAGGACGGCCGCGGCCGAGAGCAGCAGCGCGAAGGGCACCGTCTCGCGAAGCCGTCCCTCGCGGGTGGCAAAGCTCGCAAGGACGACGGTGACGACCGAGGCGATGGCGAGCCCCAGACGGTCCGCAGTCAATGCGAAGATGCCGACCGCGGCGAGCACCGCCAGCAGCGGTCGTGGTTGCACCGGCTCGATCGCCTGCGCGGCTTCCGCCAGGCCGGCCCGCCTGGCACCCCGCACGCAGAAGAACAGGCCGAAGGCGAGCAGTCCGAGCGAGACGGCGCGGGGCATGTAGCCCGCGCCCATATCGGCGGCGCTGCCGACATTGAGCTTGTGGGTCGCAATCAGCGCGCCCGCCGCCACAGCGACGAGGAAGAGGCCGAAGAGCAGGTCCCGCCAATCGATCCCGGAGCGGGTCACGGGGCTTTGCACCCTAGCTGCCCTTGATGCCGGCTTCGCGGATGATGCCGCCCCAGCGCGTGGTGGCGTCCTTGAGCCAGGTCGAGAACTCGGCCGGCGAGCCGGCTTTCACCACGCCGCCCTGCTCGGCGATCTTGGCCTTCATCTCCGGATCCTGCAGGATCTTGCCGACCTCGGCGTTGAGGCGGGCGATCATGGCGGGCGGCGTGCCGGCGCGGGTCAGGATGCCCTGCCAGGTGCCGGCGTCGCCACCGGGCAGGCCGGCTTCCTTGAAGGTCGGCAGGCCCGCGATGCGCTCCTCGCCGGTGACGGCCAGGCCGACGAGCTGCTTGTTGGAGACGAAGGGCAGCGTCGCGGTCGAGCCGTTGATGATGACCCCGCTCTCACCCGAGACGACGGCCCGCGAGGCGGCCGCGCCGCCCTTATAGGGCACGTTCTTCCAGGTGATGCCGAGTTCCTTGGCCATCTGCACGGCGGTGATGTGGTTGGCCGCGCCGACGCCGGAATTGGCGATTGCGAGCTTGTTCGGGTTGGCCTTGGCGTAGGCGATCAGCTCCTGGGCCGTCTTGGCCGGGACGGATTCATGTACGGCCAGCACATAGGGGCCAAACATCACCATCGAGACCGGCGCCAGATCCTTCACGGGATCATAGGTCAGGTCGGAGAAAAGGCTGGGCGCCGTCGCCAGCGAGCCGACATCCATCAGCAGCAGCGTATGGCCGTCGGGCGGCGCCTTGGCGACGGCGTCGGCGCCGAGATTGCCGGCGGCGCCGGGCTTGTTCTCGATCACGACGGGCTGGCCGATCGCGGCCGACAGCTTGGGGCCGATCAGGCGGGCGAGGATGTCCGAAGTGCCCCCCGGCGCGAAGGGTATGACGAGCCGGACGGGCCGCTCGAAAGTCTGGGCGGCGGCGGGCGGGGCGGCGAGCGCGACGCCTGCCAGCGCCGCGACGGCGAGGCCTTTCAGGAGCGTCGCGGAAAGTCGGATCGGGAATTTGGTTGGGGTCATGATGTCCTCCTGTGGGGCGCGGACCAGCCGGTGAGCCGAGGTCGCAGGCAGTCTTGGAAGCTGCTTTGTCCCCCGCAGGATAGGTCAGGCACGATGCGCTGGTGAGTTAGAAAGGCAATGGAACGATATCTTTTTTGGATCGCACGATAGCGCTTGGGACCTTGCCCGAGCGTCACCGCCGCCTAATCTAGGCGGACAGACGGCATAAGCCGCGACTGCTCCTGGGAGGGAAACGATGAGCCGATCGATCACGCGCCGTGCGG
This sequence comes from Allobosea sp. P2_B12, assembly GCF_056404835.1. Lineage (NCBI taxonomy): Bacteria > Pseudomonadati > Pseudomonadota > Alphaproteobacteria > Hyphomicrobiales > Alloboseaceae > Allobosea > Allobosea sp. P2_B12. The sequence continues at coordinate 320,387 of NZ_JBFUDG010000006.1, forward strand.
CGCTCAGTCTTGCCGGCGGCGCGCTTGCCGCGCCTCTGGTTTCGCGCAGCGGCTTCGGCCAGGCCTACCCGGCCAAGCCCGTCACGGTGATCGTGCCCTTCGGTGCGGGTGGCACCACCGATCTTGTCGGCCGCATCATCTGCGAGAAGCTGACCCAGCGGATGGGGAAGTCCTTTATCATCGAGAATCGGGCCGGGGCCGGTGGCAACACCGGTGTCGCCGCGCTCTCCCACGCCACGCCCGATGGCTACACCATCGGCATGACGACGCCCTCGACGCACGGAATCAATCCCAACCTCTACAAGGAGAAGCTGCCCTTCAAGCCGTTCGAGGATTTCGAGTTCCTCTCGCTGGCCTCGTCGCAGCCGAATTTCCTCTGCGTGCATCCCTCGATTCCGGCGCAGAACGTCCCTGAGTTCATCGCCTATCTCAAGGCCAATCCGGGCAAGGAGAATTTCGGCTCCTCAGGCATCGGCACCTCGATCCATCTTTCAGGCGAGCTGTTCATGCAGCTCGCCGGGGTGAAGATGCAGCATGTGACCTACCGCTCGTCCGGAGCGCTGGTGCAGGATCTGATCGCGGGCAACGTCAAGGTCTCGTTCGACAACTTCACCTCGCCTTATCCGCACTACAAGGCCGGCACGCTGCGCGGACTCGCCGTCACCACGACAGAGCGGGCGAAGATCGCGCCGGAGGTGCCGACGCTCGCCGAGACGCTGCCGGGCTTCGACATCAGCTCCTGGAACGGCTTCATTGCGCCCAAGGGCACGCCCAAGGAGATCTGCGACAGGCTGGTCGGCGAGATGCAGGCCGTGCTGAAGGACCCGACGGTGGTCTCGCGCTTCGAGGAGCTGGGCGCGGCGGCGACGCCCTCCACCGCTGCGCAGGCGAAGGACAAGGCGCAAAGCGAGATCGCCAAGTTCAAGAGCATCATCGACAAGGCCGGTATCACCATCCAGAACTGACGCCGCGTCTCGGGTGCGCCGGGCCAAGACCATACCCGAGACGACCATACCCGAGACAAAGACGGCATGAGGGAAGGCTGGGGATGTTCGAACTGAGCCAGCTGCGCTGCTTCGTCGCCGTTGCGGAGGAACTGCATTTCGGCCGGGCGGCGGTGCGTCTCAACATGACGCAGCCGCCGCTCAGCCGGCAGATCCAGATTCTCGAGCGTGTCCTCGACGTCGTGCTGCTGGAGCGCAGCAACCGGACGGTGAAGCTCACGCCAGCGGGGCAGAGCTTCCTTGCCGAGGCGCGTCGCCTGCTCAAGCTCGCCGAGAGCGCGGCTCTGCTGGCCAAGCGCGTCGCCAACGGCAAAGCCGGCTCGATCAACATCGGCTTCACCGCGACCTCGGCCTATTCCTATGTGCCGGAACTCGTCGCCGCCTGTCGCCGCGAACTGCCCGATGTCGAGATCTCGCTCAAGGAGATGGTCAGCGGCGACCAGCTCAAGCGGCTCGATTCGGGCGAGATCGACATCGGCCTGCTACGCCCGCCGATCCCGCGCACCGGTCTCAGCGCCTTCCGCGTGACGGCCGAGCCGTTGATCGCGGCGGTGAACGCCGGCCATGCGCTGGCACGCCGCGAGACGATCGCGATCGACGACCTCGCCGCCGAGCCCTTCGTCATGTACGCGCCCTATGAGGCGCGCTATTTCCACGACCTGCTCGTCGAGCTGTTCTCACGGGCAGGCCTCGTGCCGAACTATGTCCAGCATCTCGCCCAGATTCACTCGATCCTTGCCATGGTCCATTCCGGCGTCGGCGTCGCGCTGGTGCCGCAAGCCGCGCTGAACCTGCATTTCAGCGGCGTCGCGCTTCGCCCCGTGGACCTCCCGAGGCAAAGGCCGGCGGAGCTGTTCTTCGTCAGCCGCGAGGACAACGACAATCCGCTCGTGCCGATCGTTGCGGCGCTGGCCAAGGGGCTGGCCCAGGACCTGACGAAATCGGACGCAACGATCCAATCAATGGATCGCCCGATACAGTGATTGGTCTCCACCGGTATCGTTCCTGGTCTACTGCTCAACCCAATTCAGAGAAGGAGCCGATCATGAGCAAGATGACCCCCCAGGAGATGGCACGGCATATCGGCAACGGATTGCTGTCGTTCCCGGTGACACCCTTCGCAGCCGGAAATCTCTTCGACGAGACGCGGTATCGCTCGAATCTCGACTGGCTCTGCGGTTACGACGTCGCCGGCCTCTTCGCTGCCGGCGGCACCGGCGAATTCTTCTCGCTCTCGCCCACCGAGGTTGTGAAGGTGGTCGCAACGGCAGTGGCCGAGACCAAGGGCCGCGTGCCGGTGCTCGCCGGCGTCGGCCATGGCACACAGATCGCGACCGAGCTTGCAGCCGGGGTCGAGCAGGCCGGCGCAGACGGCGTCCTGCTGCTGCCGCCCTATCTTGTCTTCTCCGAGCAGGAGGGGCTGGCCGCCCATATCGAGGCCGTCTGCAAGGCGACCAAGCTCGGCGTCATCGTCTACAACCGCGACAACGCCATCATCACCGAGGAGACGCTGGCGAAGCTCTGTGAACGCAATCCCAATCTCGTCGGCTACAAGGACGGCATCGGCGACATCGAGCTGATGACCCGCATCCATCTGCGCATGGGCGACCGCCTGACCTATATCGGCGGCCTGCCGACGGCCGAGACCTTCGCGCTGCCTTATCTCGAAATGGGCGTCACCACCTATTCCTCGGCGGTGTTCAACTTCGTTCCGCAGTTCGCGACCACATTCTACGCCGCCGTGCGCCGCCGCGACCGCGAGATGGTCCAGGCCGGCTTGCGCGATTTCATCCTGCCGCTGATCGCGATCCGCAACCGCAAGCGCGGCTATGCAGTCTCGATCATCAAGGCGGGGATGAAGGTCATCGGCCGCGATTCCGGCCCGGTGCGGACGCCCCTGACCGATCTCGGCGAGAGCGAAATCGCGGAACTCGCAGCCCTCGTCGCCAAGCTCGACAAGGGCGAGTTCGCGACCCGAGAGCGCGCTGCCGCCTGAGCCTGATCTCCGCGAGAACCTCGACGCTGTCGCACCCGCCCGGTGCGGCAGCGTTTTCGTTGAAGCCGCACGCGACAGCGATGCGTCGATTGGATCGGTCGATACGGCCTTTGAGCTGTCCGCTGCCGATGCCGATCCTCTAACCTGCCTCCTCAGCAAAAGGTCGAGCCGCCGGCAAACGGCGGCCAAAAGACCATCGGGGGAGACGACCATGACGCCTGCGAAGACCACTGGCGCGGCAGCGCTGCTTGCGGGCATGATGGCCGCCATGCCTGCCGCCGCGAAAACCATCGTCTATGTCTCGAATGCCGACAGCCGCGAGATCAGCGTGCTGGAGCTCGACGCGCAATCGAAGGAACTGAAGCCGATCGAGACGGTCGCTGTCAGCGGTAACGCGATGCCGATGGCGGTCTCGCCCGACAAGCGCCACCTCCATGTCTCGCTGCGCTCGCAGCCCTTCTCGGTCAGCTCCTTCGCGATCGACCCGAAGACCGGCCGGCTTTCGCTGCTCGCAACCGTGCCCTTGCCCGACAACATGGCCTATGTCGCGACCGACAGGTCGGGCCGCTTCCTGCTCAGCGCCTCCTATTCCGGCGACAAGATCGCGATCAATCCGATCGGGCCGGGGGGCATCGTCGGGGCCGAGCCCGTTCAGGTTGTCGCGACCCGCAAGAACGCGCATGCGATCCTGACCGACCGCGCCAACGCGCATGTTTTTGCCAGCAATCTCGGCGGCGACATCCTGCTGCAGTACAAATTCGATGCCGCGACGGGCAAGGTCACGCCCAATGACCCCGCCTTCGTCGAGACCAAAAAGGGCGCAGGCCCCCGCCATTTCGTCTTCAGCCCCGACGACAAATTCGCCTATCTCGTCAACGAGCTCGACGGCACGGTGAATTCTTACCGTTACGATGCCGGCAAGGGCACGATGACCGAAATCGGCAGCGTCAGCGTCGTGCCGGCCGGCTTCCAGGGCGGGGCGCCAGCCAGCGCCGAATTGCGGATCACGCCTGATGGCCGCTTCCTCTATGCCTCGGAGCGGACCTCGAACACGATCGCGGCGTTCCGCGTCGATGGCGCGACGGGCGCGCTGACGCCGGCGGGCAATTTCGCCACCGAAACCCAGCCGCGCGGCTTCAACATCGACCCGAGCGGACGCTTCCTGGTGGCGGCCGGGCAGAAATCCGATCACGCGACGCTCTACGCGATCGATGCCGCGAGCGGTGCATTGAAGGACCTGAAGCGCTATCCGCTCGGCAAGAACCCGAACTGGGTCGAGATCATCGACCTGCCATAGTCCGCGTGGTCGCGCTAATTTTTCGAGCACGCTGTTTTCGCGCGGAGACACCGCGTCATCCTGGACAAGCCGCGTAGCGGCGCAGATCCGGGATCCATCGTAGGGCTCCGTCGCGCTCTAGGATGGATCCCGGTCGACCTTTGGTCGCCCAGGATGACGGTGTGTTTCCGATCATAGATTGCATGGTCGAAGCTTGTATGTGCGGCCGCGAGCCTCACGCCGCCTTGCCCTTCATGCCGCCATCGGTCAGCCGGTACCAGGCGATGATCGCCGAAACGTAGAGCTCGTTGAGCGCATGCAGCGGCAGCGGCGTGATCGGCACGACCGGGAAGGGCAGGCGGCTTTTGTCGCCGCTGACGAGATACTCGGCCATCGCCTTGCCCATGGCGCTCTGCAGGCCGACGCCGCGCCCCATGCAGCCGATATCGACGAGCAGACCTGGCTCCGGCTCGTGCAGATGCGGCAGGAAATCGCGGGTCAGCGCGACGCGCCCGCACCAGCGGAAATCGAAGGGCACGCCCTTCACTTGGGGATACATCTTGCCGACGACACGCTCGAGATGGGCCCAGTCGGAGGCATCCTTCGGCTCGCGAAACGGGCCGCGCCCGCCCATCAGCAGCCGGTTCTGATGATCCTTGCGGAAATACAGCAGCAATTGCCGCGTATCGGAGGTGACCTGGCCCTCGGGCAGGATCGTACCGGCGATGTTGTCCGAGAGGGCTTCCGTCGCCAAGATGAAGGAGTTCGGACGGATCACGGTCTGGCGCAGCTTCGGGATCAGGTCGCCGGTATAGCCATTGGTCGCGACCACGACGCGCGGGGCGGAGACGCTCGCGCCCTGCGCCGTGCGGACCGTCCAATTCGTCCCATTGCGCTTCAGCGAGACGACCTTGCTCTGGCCGTGGATGGTGGCGCCCGCATCCAGCGCGGCCTTGGCCAGCCCGCGCGCATAGGCCAGCGGCTGCACGCCACCGGCGCGCCGGTCGATCCAGCCCGCGAGATAGCGATCGGTGCCGAGCAGCCTTGCGATCGCATCCTTGTCGAGGAAGGCCGCATCGATGCCGCGCGCCTGCCATTCCCCCGCGCGCCGCTTCACCGTCTCGACCATGGCCGGCGTGTGCGCGCCTTGAATCCAGCCGGCGCGCTTGTGCGGCACATCCATGCCGTGCCGCTCGATCAGGTCGAAGACGAGATCGGCCGTCGAGCCGGCGAAGCGGATCAGCGCCTCGCCGGCGGCGGGGCCGAATTTCGCGACGATTTCGCTGGGATCATATTTGATGCCGGGAATAACCTGGCCGCCATTGCGACCGGAGCCGCCCCAGCCGGGTTCATGGGCTTCAAGTACGACGACGGAAACACCGGCCTGCGCCAGATGCAGCGCCGTCGAGAGCCCGGCGAAGCCCGCGCCGATCACGCAGACATCGGCGCTGGCGTCAGTTGCCAGCGGCGGCGTCGGGGCGGCGGCAGGCGCGGTCGCATACCACAGCGACGGGTTGAGCGGGAACGGTTCGGCCATCGCGGCCTCCTCATGTGCAGCATCGGATCAATCCGATGCTTAGATCGGGCGCAGCACGCGTCGCAGGAAATCCTGGGTGCGCGGATGGCTGGGCGCGCTGAGAACCTCACGGGCCGGACCCTGCTCGACGATGACGCCGCCGTCGAGGAACAGGACGCGGTCGGCGACCTCGCGGGCAAAGCCCATCTCATGGGTGACGACGAGCATGGTCATGCCGTCATCGGCGAGGCTCTTCATCACCTGCAGCACCTCTCCGACGAGTTCGGGGTCGAGCGCCGAGGTCGGCTCGTCGAACAGGATAGCCTTGGGCTGCATGGCAAGCGCGCGTGCGATCGCGACGCGCTGCATCTGCCCGCCCGACAGCTGGCCCGGATAGGCATCGACCTTGTCGGCGAGGCCGACGCGGGCCAGCAGTTCGCGGCCGCGCGCCATCGCCTGCGCCGGGGGCTCCTTCTTCACGAAGATTGGACCCTCGACGACGTTCTCCAGCGCGGTGCGATGCGGGAACAGGTTGAAGCGCTGGAACACCATCGCCATCGCGGTGCGGATGCCGATGATCGAGGGCTTGTCGCGCTCGACACGGGCACCGTCGATGGTGATGGCGCCGCCATCATAGGATTCGAGCCCGTTGATGCAGCGCAGGATGGTCGACTTGCCCGAGCCCGACGGCCCAATCAGGCAGACCACCTCGCCCTTGTCGACATTGGCCGTGATGCCCTTGAGCACCGGGAAGGCGCCGAAGCTCTTGGTGACACCGGCAATCTCGATCATGGAGTGGCGCTCGACCTGGCTCATCGGCGTGTCCCCTTGCCGAAGCGCCGTTCGAGCCAGCTCACCAGGCCCATCAGCGGCAGGCACATCGCCAGATAGAGCAGGGCGACGAGCGAATAGACCGTCATGTTCTTGAAGGTCGAGGAGGCGATCAGCGTGCCCTGCAGCGTCAACTCTGCGACCGTGATCGTGGAAGCCTGGGAGGAATCCTTCAGCATCATCACCATGATGTTGCCATAGGGCGGCAGGACCAGCCGGATCGCCTGCGGCAGGATCACCCGGCGCATCGTCAGGCCCCAGCCCATGCCGATCGATTGCGCCGCCTCGACCTGACCATGGTCGATCGCCTCGATGCCGGCGCGGAAGTTCTCGGACTGGTAGGCCGAATAGGCGACGCCGAGCCCGATGATCGCCGCCTGCAGGGCGGTCAGCGCGATGCCGAATTCGGGCAGCACGAAGTAGATGTAGAACAGCTGCACCAGGATCGGGATGCCGCGCAGCGTGTTGACGATCACCTTGGCGATCGTCCCGAGCCAACCGATGCTCGATACCCGCATCAGTGCCCAGACGAGGCCGAGCACGGTCGACAGCGCCAGCGAGCCCAGCGCCACGATCAGCGTGAACTTCACGCCCTGCAGCAGCAGCGGCAGGAACTGCGTGGCATCCCTCAGGAAGGTCTGCATGGAACTCCGGCGGTCAAAGGGGTCTCGGAAGAGGCTTGCGAACCCCAGGCCGTCATCCGGGACAAGCCGCGAAGCGGCGCCGATCCGGAATCCATCGTGGAGTTCAGTTTCCTACGATGGATTCCGGGCCTCCGCTTCGCTCCGCCCGGAATGACGGCATGAGTGATCGATCGTCGAGGCGAGATCAGACCAGGCCCCACTTCGCCAGGATCTTGTCGACCGTGCCGTCGGCCTTGAGCTTGGCGAGACCGACGTTGATCTTCTTCAGCAATTCGCCGTCGCTCTTGCGCACGCCGATGCCGACCGAACCCGAGATGACCGGCTTGTAGGACTTGACGATGCGGACCTTCGGGAACTGCCCCTGTGAGAGGTTGTAGCCGATGATCGGCAGGTCGAAAACGGCGGCCTGAACACGGGCGGCGTTCACGTCGGCGAGGATGTCGGGCAGGGTCTTGTAGAGTTTGACCTCGGAAAACAGGCCGGATTTCTGCAGCACGTCGACATAGGCCGTGCCGATCTGCACGCCGATCGACATGCCCTTCATGTCCTCGAAGGAGACATAGTCCTTGGTGTCGGTCGCCGGGACGATCAGGCCTTCGCCATAGGTGTAGATCGGGTCGGAAAAATCGATCACCTCCTTGCGCGGAGCCGTGATGTACATCGCGGCGGCGACGATATCGACCTTGTTGCCGGTCAGGGACGGGATCAGCGTCGCGAACGGCATGCCCTCGACCTCGACCTTGAAGTCGGAGGATGCGGCGATAGCCTTGATCAAATCGACCATCACGCCTTCGATCGTGTTGGTCTTGGTGTCGAGGAAGGTGAACGGGCTGCCCGTCGGCGTCGAGCCGACCTTGAGCACGCCTTGCGCCTGGGCGGGCAGGATGCCGGCAGCCACGGCGCTGCCCGCCAGCATGGACAGAAAGGTCCGACGTTCCATCGCAATGATCCCCTGCTTATTGCGCGCGCTCTGCGCGGCCACCATGATTTTCATGAGCATGAAGATACCAGCATAGGACGATCTTGCCGGCAAGCGATTTCATGTGCATGAAATAGAAGCGACGAATGGAGCCTTCATGAGCAGCCCTGCGGCCACGACGTCCCAGCCAGAGGTCGATCGGGAGATTGGAGCGGGCCTGCGCCGTCTGCGGCGGGAGCGCAGCCTGTCGCTGGTCGATCTGGCGGCCCGTACCAACCTCTCGATCGGCTTCCTCAGCCAGATCGAACGCGGCAAGTCCTCGCCGACGCTGCGTGCGCTCGTCACCATGGCCGATGCGCTCGGTGTCGGCCTTGCCGATCTCTTTCCCCCGACCGGCGTTGCCGGCGACCAGACGGCGACGATCGTGCGCAGCGCGGCTCGCAGCGAACTCCAGCTGTGGCGCTCAGGGATTCGCAAGCAGTTGCTGACGCCGCACAGCGAGGGCTCGAAGCTCAGTCTCTATATCGTCGAGATGGAGCCGGGAGCCAGCACGGGGGACGAACTCTACACCCATGATGGTGAGGAGGCCGGGCTGGTGATGAGCGGTGCGATGGCGCTCAGCGTCGAAAGCGAAAGCTGGACCCTGCAGGAGGGCGACAGCTTCCGCTTTTTGTCCTCGCGACCGCATCGTTTCGCCAATGCGGCCGAAGGCGAGACCCGCGTGCTCTGGGTTGGCTCCCTGTAGCGATCCCGCTTCAAAAGCCGTTGCAGGGAAAGCGCCACGGCGCGCGAAACCGCTCGCGAATTCAGGGAGCCTTAACCCTGTCGCCATAGGTCTCGGACACTGGCCAACAGATTGCAGTGCTGTCCGAATCCATGCGTAAGCTCAGCGTACCCTTCCTCGTCGACGGTCCTGCAACGGGCGAGCCGGCAACGGCCCGGGATGGTCGATCCCTTGCCCCGGCCGAGGCTCTGTCGGCGCCGTCCTTTCCGCCCGATGTTCGCTTCGTCCGCACGCCCGACAAGGTTCGACAGGCCCAGATGGAAGCGCTGCGAAACGCGGCGGCCGCCCCCGTCGCATCCGAGCCCGTGCCGTCTCCAGCGTTGCCCTCACCGGGGAGCCGCGTCCGCTATGGCCGCACGCCCAACCATCTGCTGAAGCAGATCTGGGTCGCGCCGGACACGACCGATGCGCCGGCTCCGATCGCCCTGGCATCGGGCGAGCCAGAGGACGATTTCGCTCAGGAGACAGGAGAGGGCGCCTGGCCCGAGGCAAAGGCTGTCGATGTGGTCAGCGCGGTCGAACCCGCCGCCGAGACGCCTGCGACGCCGTTCGCCTTCCTGTCCGATTCCGCCTTTTGGGAGTTCGGGTCCCAGGCCGAACGAAGCGCGGCTGGGCCCGACGAACGCGACCTGCCGGGCGACGATGAAGTCTCTCCTTCGGTCAAGTCGCATGGTTTCGCGACGGCGATGCCCATGTCCATCCCGGTCTCGGTTCCCGTCACGACGATGCTGACTCAGCCGAGTTTTTCCTGGGCGCCGGCCTATCGCGTCGATCTGCGGCTCGCGGCGCCTCCTCGGCCCGACGCTGTCGCGCAGACGGCACGTCCGGTGTCGCAGCCGGTCGCGGTTGGCGCCGTACCGGCCGATGGTTCTGTCGCCAGAAGTGGCATCGATGTCACCCGACGAACCCGTCCGGAACTTGCTCCGAGACCGGAGAAGCCGCGCCGCCGCATTGCCGCGCCCGCCGCCGTCGTTACCGAACCGCAACTGCAGGCCGGGTTCGAGCTGCCTCCCATCACGATCCTCGCCGAGCCGGTGAAACAGGCCGATGCCGCGATCCCGGTCGATATCCTCCAGCAGAATGCCGGCGTCCTCGAAGGTGTTCTGGAAGACTTCAACGTCCGGGGCGAAATCGTCCAGGCTTGCCCCGGCCCTGTGGTGACGCTCTACGAGCTTGAGCCTGCGCCGGGCACGAAGTCCTCGCGCGTGATTTCGCTGGCCGACGACATCGCGCGGTCGATGAGCGCGATTTCGGCGCGCGTGGCGGTGATCCCCGGCAAGAACGCCATCGGCATCGAACTGCCCAATGCCCGCCGCGAGACGGTCTTCCTGCGCGAATTGCTGGCCAGCCAGGATTTCGAGAGCTCCAAGCACAAGCTCGCGCTGGGGCTGGGCAAGACCATCGGCGGCGAGCCGGTGATCGTCGATCTCGCCAAGATGCCGCATCTGCTCGTCGCCGGCACCACCGGCTCGGGCAAGTCGGTGGCGATCAACACCATGATCCTGTCGCTGCTCTACCGGCTGACCCCCGAGCAGTGCCGATTGATCATGGTTGATCCCAAGATGCTCGAGCTCTCCGTCTATGACGGCATTCCCCATCTGCTCACCCCTGTCGTCACCGACCCGAAGAAGGCGGTCGTGGCGCTCAAATGGGCGGTGCGCGAGATGGAGGAGCGCTACAAGAAGATGTCGAAGCTCTCGGTGCGCAACATCGACGGCTTCAATGCGCGCGTGGTCGAGGCCAAGGCTGCCGGCGAGGTCATCACGCGGACCGTCCAGACCGGCTTCGACCGGCATTCCGGCGAGGCGATCTATGAGGAAGAGGTCATGGACCTCGAGCCTCTTCCTTACATCGTCGTGATCGTCGACGAGATGGCCGACCTGATGATGGTCGCCGGCAAGGAGATCGAGGGCACGATCCAGCGCCTTGCCCAGATGGCGCGCGCGGCCGGCATCCATGTCGTGCTGGCGACGCAGCGTCCGTCCGTCGACGTCATCACCGGCACGATCAAGGCGAACTTCCCGACGCGGATCTCCTTCCAGGTCACCAGCAAGATCGACAGCCGCACGATTCTCGGCGAGATGGGCGCCGAGCAGCTGCTCGGCCAGGGCGACATGCTCTACATGGCCGGCGGCGGCCGCATCACCCGCGTGCACGGCCCCTTCGTCAGCGATGGCGAGGTCGAGAAGGTCGTGGCCCATCTCAAGACGCAAGGCCGGCCGCAATATCTCGAGGCGGTCACCTCCGAGGAGGAAGAGGCCGGAGCCGAGGGCGAGGACGGCGCCGTCTTCGACAAGACCGGCATGGGCCAGGCCGAGAGCGACGACCCTTACGACCAGGCGGTTGCGGTGGTGTTGCGCGACAAGAAGGCCTCGACCTCCTACATCCAGCGCCGCCTCCAGATCGGCTACAACCGCGCCGCCTCGATCATGGAGCGCATGGAGAACGAAGGCATCGTCGGACCCGCAAACCACGCCGGAAAACGCGACATCCTCGTCGAGACCGGACGAGCACGCGAAGACGAGGATTGAGGGGACGAGACGATGGGACTCGGAACCACGCGTCATCCTGGGCGACCGTAGGTCGTCCCGGGATCCATCATAAGGCAACGTCATCACCCTATGATGGATCCCGGAGCTACGCGGCTGCGCCGCTTGTCCAGGATGACGTAGCGTTTCCACACCATCATGTTCTATTGCGGAGAAGCAGAACCTTCTGTCAGCAAAGCGCGCTTCAGCCCTCTGATCGCCGCCTCCGGTGTCGTCACGACGCGCAGGCCCGTCGCAGCCTCGATCGCCGACTTGGCACGGGCGAGCGAGAACTGGCCGAGGATCAGCGTATCGATCCCCGTAAGGCGCGCCGCCGCCTCGGCCACCAGTCGGTCATGGGTCGCGCCGTCGCCCGCCTTCAGCGCAGCCAGCGCGCCGTCCACCACGATGCCGGTCACATCGACCGGCTTGCCCGCCATCTCGGCGAGCTCCTGTGTCAGCGAAGGCAGGGAGGGTGCGAAGGTCACGATCAGGCCGATTCGTCCGCCGAGCGCCAGCGCCTCGGCAAAGGCCGACTCGTTGGGGCGAAGCACCGGGATCGGCAAGCCACGCTTGACCGCGTCGATCGCCGGTCCGAAGGCCGAGCAGGTGAACAGGATCGCCTGCGCCGGCCCTTCCGTGCCTTCAGTCGCTGCCGCATAGCGTCCCAGCGTCAGGAAGCGCTTGGTCATCGCCTGGTCGAGGCTGCCGCGCGCGGCGAGATCGGTGGCCAGCGAAGTGTCGAGCAGGTCGAAGGCTTTCGCCTGCGGCCACTGCGCGGCGAAAGCCGCCCGCGCCGGCAGCACCGATTCTTCGAGCGCATGAATCAGCGCGATGCGCGGGGCAAGTTCGATCGGGTCAGTCATAGGCAAAACCTTGTCAGTCGCTGACGAGCCTGCGCGCCTTGAGCAGGGCGAGCAAGCCTTCGTCGCGGCGCGCTTCCAGTTCAGCGATCGAGCGGCCGGCGGCTTCTTCAGCAACGCCGGCGACGATCTTCGCCTGGACATCCGCGTCCAGCGACGGATTGCCGAGCGATTGCCAACGCCGGACCTGGCTCGGGCCGAGATGGGCGAGATAGCCGGCGATTCCGCCTTCGCCGCCGCCGAGATGATAGGTCATGTGCGGACCCATCAGGGCCCAGCGCAGGCCGGGCCCGTTGCACAAAGCCGCATCGATGTCGGCGACGCTCGCCACGCCCTGTTCGACGAGATGGACGGCCTCGCGATAGAGCGCCGAGGCAAGCCGGTTGGCGATATGGCCGGGCATCTCGCGGTTCAGCAACACGGGGCGCCGCCCGAGCGAACGATAGAAATCCGCCGCCCGCGCCACAACCTCGGTATCCACCCCGACGATCTCGACCAGCGGCACGAGATGCGGCGGGTTGAACGGATGCGCCACGATGATGCGCTCCGGCCTCGCGCAATCGGCGACGATGGCACTGCGGACCAGCGCCGAGGTCGAGCTGGCGATGATTGCGTCGGCGGGGAGAAGTGCGTCGATCTCGGCGAGAAGCCCGCGCTTCACCGCCTCGTTCTCCGGCCCGTTCTCCTGGACGAAACCGGCGCCATCCAGCGCGATCTCAAGGCTGCTGGAGAAGGACACGGCGCCATCCCCGGTCAGACCGAGTTCGGCCAGTTGCGCCCGCGCCCGTTCGACATGGGAGAGGAAGCGCGCCTCGGCTTCCGTGTTGGGATCATAGGCGCAGACGCTGACGCCATGCGCGCTGGCGAGCGCCGCCCAGCTGGCGCCGATCATGCCGGCGCCGACGATGGCGAGGCGCCTGACGGAGTTGGTCATCGCTGGCTCTGCGCTACGCGGCCTTTTCATTCCGGCTTCAGACCAGTGGCCTTGATCAGGTCGCTCCACTTCTTCATCTCGTTATCGATCAGGGTTGCGGCTTCGGCCGGCGTGCCCGGCTTGGGCGTGACGCCCTGGAGCTTCATCGCCTCGAGCGCCTTGGGGCTTTGCAGGGCCTTTCCGATCTCGGCATTGAGCTTGTCGATGATGGGCTGGGGCGTACCGGCGGGCGCCAGCACGCCGAACCAGGAGCCGATCTCAAAATCGGCGAGCCCTTGCGAAATCGCGGTTGTATAGGTCGGCATGAAGGGCGAGGGTTCGCGGCCGGTGGTGGCGAGCGCCTTCAGAGTGCCGGCATTGACGTGCTGCAAAACCGAGGGAATCGTGTCGAACATCACCTTGACCTGACCACCGATCATGTCGGTCATGGCCGGACCCGAGCCGCGATAGGGCACATGGCCGAGCTTGGTGCCGGCCTTGGCGTTGAACATCTCCCCGGCCAGATGCTGCGGCGATCCGTTGCCCGAAGAGGCGTAGTTGAACTCGTCGGGCTTGGCCTTGGCCAGCGCGATCAGTTCCGGAATCGTTTTGGCTTGGACGGATGGATGCACGACGAGCGCGAGGCCGACCGTGCCGGCGATGGTGACCGGCGAAAAGTCCTTCTTGAGGTCGAAGCCGGGTTTGGCCTGTAGCCCCATATTGATCGAATGGCTGGTGAGTGCGCCCATCAGCAGGAAGTAGCCATCCGCCGGGGCGCGGGCGACGGCTGCGGCTCCGACGCTGCCGGCCGCACCGGCACGGTTCTCGACCACGACGCGCTGCGGAAGTATCTGCGAGAGTTCCTCGGCGATGACGCGACCGATGATGTCGGTCGCGCCGCCCGGCGCATAGGGCACGAGGAGCGTGATCGGCTTGGTCGGGTAGGCCTGCGCCAAGGCAGGGCCGGCCAGCGCGAGCGAAAACGCGGCGAGCGCGCCCGTCAGGACAGAGCAATTGAGCATGGACGAAATTCCTCCGATGGGTTGGCGGGCCGGTTCATCCGGCCTCGACGGTTCAGGGGCCGCGCGCGGCAGCCTTGTCAGCAGAAGTCGAAGTCGCAGCCCTCATCGGCCTGCAGCACGGTCGTGAGATAGAGATGACGGTAGCCGCGCGAGGGTTCCGCCAGATGGGCCGGCGGCTGCCATTCGCCCTTGCGCCGCTCCAGTTCGGCATCCTCGACCAAGAGTGCGATCTCGCGCGCCTCGACATCGAGCCGGATCATGTCGCCATTGCGGACCAGCCCGAGCGGGCCCCCGACGGCCGATTCCGGCGTGATGTGCAGGACGATGGTGCCGAAGGCCGTGCCGCTCATCCGGGCATCGGAGATCCGGACCATGTCCTTGACGCCGGCCTGCGCCAGCTTCTTCGGGATCGGGATGTAGCCGGCCTCCGGCATGCCGGGCGCGCCGCGCGGGCCGGCGTTGGTCAGGACCAGCACGTCGTCCGCCTTCACGTCGAGATCGGCATCGTCCATGCGGTTGACCATGTCCTCGACCGAGCTGAAGACCACGGCGCGTCCGGTATGGCTCAGCAGGGCAGGGGAGGCGGCCGAATGCTTGATGACCGCGCCGCCCGGAGCGAGATTGCCGCGCAGAACCGCCATGCCGCCGGTCGGCTTCACCGGGCTCGCGGCGGTGCGGATGATCGTCTGGTTGGGGACGTCCTCGGCAGCGTCGGCGACCTCGCCGATGGTGCGGCCGTCGATGGTCGGGGCCGAGCGATCGAGATGGTCGCCGAGCTCCTTCATCAGCTTGGGCACGCCGCCGGCCCAGTGGAAATGCTCCATGTAATGGTCGCCGGAGGGCTTGAGGTCGATCAGCACCGGCACCTTGCGGCCGATCGCATCGAATTCCTCGAGATCGATCGAGAGCCCGGCACGGCGCGCGATTGCCGCCAGATGCACCAGCCCATTGGTCGAGCCGCCGATCGCCTGCAGCACGGTCAGCGCATTGCGGAAGGCGGTTTCGGTCAGCAATTCGCTGGGCTTCGGGCCCCCTTGTGCCAGCCGGACCGCCTCGCGTCCGCTCGCCTCGGCGGCGCGGATGCGGTCGGCATGGGTGGCGGGAATCGTGCCCGAGCCAGGCAGGGCGATGCCGAGCGCCTCGACGAGACAGCCCATCGTCGACGCCGTGCCCATCACCATGCAGGTGCCCTGCGTCGGCGCGAGGCGCCCGCTCAGAACCTCGATCTCGGCCTCGTCGATCTGGCCGGCGCGATGCTGCCCCCAGAGCCGGCGGCAATCGGTGCAGGCGCCCAGCACCTCGCCCTTGTGATGGCCGACCAGCATCGGGCCGGTGATCAGCTGGATCGCGGGGACATCGGCTGAAACGGCGCCCATGAGCTGGGCCGGCACGGTCTTGTCGCAGCCGCCGATCAGGACGACGGAATCGCAGGGCTGCGCCCGGATCATCTCCTCGGTGTCGATCGCCATGAGGTTGCGAAGGAACATCGAGGTCGGGTTGGCGAAGGATTCGTGGATGGAGATCGTCGGGAACTCCATCGGCAGTCCGCCTGCCAGCATCACGCCGCGCTTCACCGCCTCGATCAGCCGGGGCACATTGCCATGGCAGGGGTTGAAGTCGCTGAAGGTGTTGGTGATGCCGATGATCGGCCGGTCGAGCGCATCGTCGGAGAAGCCGGCGGCCTTGATGAAGGCCTTGCGCAGGAACAGCGAGAAGCCGGGGTCGCCATAGGTCGCGAGATTGCGGCGCATGCCGCGTGCTGCGGGCTTCAGGATTGAGGTATCGTCGGACGTGCTCATGGCGGGTAGGAATATGGCCGTCGACGGGATTGTCAACAATTATGTCGAAAGGTTATAAACTGGCATGATCGCGACAGTTTTGAAGGCCCAAACCGCCGAGCGCGTGCGCAGTGTCGCGGCGATGCTGGAGGAGGAGATCGTCCTCGGCTGGCTCCTGCCGCGCGAGCGATTGGTCGAGGAGGAACTGGCCGAACGCCTTGCCGTGAAGCGCCATGTGGTGCGCGAGGCGCTGGCCGATCTGGAACGGGTCGGGCTGGTCGAGCGCATTCCCAACCGCGGCGCGGTCGTCAAGCTGCTCGACCCGGTCGAGGTCAGGCAGATCTATTCGGTGCGCGAGGCGCTGGAGACGCTGGCCGCGCAGCAGATTCCCCTCCCGGCCTCGGCCACCGTCCTGGACGAGCTACGCGCCGTCCAGCAGCGCCATGCGGTTGCGGTCGAGAGCGCCGATGCCCGCGCGGCCTTCCGCGCCAATATGCAGTTCCACGAGACGCTATTTGGCGCCTGCGGTAATCCTCATCTCGTCGAGTTGATCCAAGGGCTGGCGCAGAAGGTCCATGGCGCGCGCTCGATCACCGCCGCGAGCCCCGAGCATCTGCGGCTCGCCCGCGACGAGCACGCCGCGATGGTCGACGCGCTCGCAGCCGGCGACCGCGACCGCCTCGTCGCGCTCTGCCGCCAGCATCTCGGGCCATCGCGGGACGCCTATATCGCCGCGATCGAAGCCCGTTTCGCCCGGCCGGGAGCGGTTATCGCCGCGCCGCGCGGGTAACGCAGCTTGCGCGGCTCAGGTCGCATTGACATAGCCGAAGGCAACATCGCGTTCGGCCGCGGCCGCCTCGCGCTCCTCGGGCCTGCCGTAGCCGCCGCCGCCCGGCAGTTGTAGCACCAGCCGCCGGCCGGCCGGCACATGCTGGCGTCCCTTGGCCGACAATGCGGTGCCGTCATCGAGCGAGACCGAACCCGGCGCGCCGTCCTTACCGCCCTCGCGGCCGCGTGCGGGATGGGCGACGCGGTCGAACATCGCGTTGAAGTGGAATTCGTGCCCGGCCGTGGCGGCGATCTCGACGATCTGGCCGAGCCCCCCGCGTCGGAGCCCGGCGCCGCCCGACCCCTCGCGCAGTTCCTTGCGCCAGAAGATCACTGGACCGACATGCTCGGTCGCCTCGATCGACATGGTGTGCACGCCGCTCGGGAAGGCCGTCGCGCTGAGCCCGTCCAGCGTCGGCCGGGCGCCGCCGCCGCCGCTGTTGAACAGCAGCACCTCGGCGCGCTGGCCGCCATCCCTGGGCGCGTCCTTGCCGGTCAACGCACGGGCGCTGAGATGCAGGTTCCAGAGCGCGCCGGCGCCTTCCGCCGGAATCCTGCCCGGCAGCATCTTGTGCAGCGCGCCCATCACCGCATCGGGCACGAAATGCCCGAGCACATGGCGCACCGCCACGGGGGCCGGGTGCTTCGCGTTCAGGATGCAGCCGTCGGGCGCGGTGATCCGGAACGGCGACAGCGAGCCGGCATTGTTGGGAATATCGGGCGCGAGCGCGCATTTCAGGCCGTAGCAGGCATAGGCGACTGTATAGATCAGCGGCACGTTGATGCCCTTGGGGCTCGGTCCCGAGGTGCCGGAGAAATCGGTCAGGATGCCGCTTTCGTCGACCGTGACGCGCACGGCGATCTCGACCGGGGCGCCATAGCCGTCGACGCGCATGACATTGTCGTAGACGCCATGCGGCAGCGCCGCGATGCGCTCGACGGTCGCCGTATGGCTGCGCTCGATGACGAAATCGGCCAGCGCCTCCAGATCGTCGATCCGGAATTCCTCCATCATGTCCATCAGGCGCTTGTGGCCGGTCTCGTTGCAGGCGGCGAGCGAGTAGATGTCGCCGATGACCTGGTTGGCCTCGCGGATGTTGTTGCGCAGGATGTTGACGAGGTCGCGGTTGACCGTGCCGCGCGTGGCGAACTTCATGATCGGGATGAAGATGCCCTCTTCATAGACCTCGTTGGCATCGGGACCGAAGCCGCGTCCGCCGACATCGACGACATGGGCCGTGCAGGCGAAATAGCCGATCAGCGCGCCCTTGCGGAAGGAGGGCGTCACCATGGTGATGTCGTGGAGGTGGCCGGTGCCCTTCCACGGATCGTTGGTGATGTAGACGTCGCCCTCGAAGATGTTCTCGGGTCCGATGTCGCGGATGAAATGGCCGACGGCCTCGGCCATGGCGTTGACGTGGCCGGGCGTGCCGGTGACCGCCTGCGCGATCATCAAACCGGCCTTGTTGAAGACACCCGCCGACAGGTCGCCGGATTCGCGCACGCTGGTCGAGAAGGCGGTGCGGATCAGCGTGATCGCCTGTTCCTCGACCACGGAGATCAGGCGGTTCCACATGATCTGCATGCGGACATCGGACAATGCTGTCTGTGCCATGGTCTTGATCCCGCTCAGCTTTGCTTGCGCCGCAGCAGCAGGCAGCCATCGGCCTGCATCACGGCTTCGCGCCCGGATGTGACGATCGTGGTGGTCTCGCGCTCGGTGACGATGGCGGGGCCTGCGACCCTGTCTCCAGGCTGCATCCCGGCGCGTGCGACGATCGCCGCCGCGACGAAAGCACCGTCATGGGCCTCGAAGAGCGGGCGCCTACCGGAGGCGGGCATGTCGCGGCCGCCGGCAACCCTGGCTACGGCCTGAGCTGGCGGAACCGGCGAACTCGCTCGCAGCGACCAGCTCACGATCTCGACGTCGAGTCCGTCGATCAGCCGGTCGAAGAGCGCAACATAGGCCTCGTCGAAAAGCGTACGGAAGACCGCGCCGCCATCCGCACCATAGTCGCGGATCTCGATCGCGACAGGGATCTCCCAGCCCTGGCCGACATAGCGCATATAGGCGACGCATTCGAGGATCGGCGTCACGTCAGGCGCTCCGGCATGGACGAAGCCCGACGCCTCCTGTGCCAGCTCGCCGAGCACGGCATTGACCTTGCCGGCGTCGAAGCGACTGAGCCGGAGATAGGCGCTGCGCACCGACTCGAAGCCGAAGGGCGCGCGCAGGAACCCGATCGCCGAGCCGACGCCGGCGCCGGGCGGCACCAGCAGATGGTCGATGCCGAGCTTGTCGCAGAGCCGCGCGGCATGCAGCGGCGCAGCGCCGCCAAAGGCGATCATGGTGAAGCCGGAGAGCTCCTTGCCGTTCTCGACCGCATGCATGCGGGCGGCATTGGTCATGTTCTCGTCGACGATCTCGCAGAGGCCGAAGGCGGCCGTCGTCTCGTCGACGCCGAGCTTCTCGCCGAGCGCGCTGTGCATTGCCTGCCGCGAAGCCTCGGTCGCGAGCCTGATCGTGCCGCCGGCGAAATCGTCGGGATCGAGCTTGCCGAGCAGCAGATCGGCATCGGTCACGGTCGGCCTGTCGCCGCCGCGGCCATAGCAGGCCGGGCCGGGCTCGGAGCCGGCGCTGTGCGGCCCGACGCGGATCTGCCGCATCGCATCGATGGTGGCGATCGAGCCGCCGCCGGCACCGATCTCCACCATCTCGATCACCGGGATCGAGATCGGCATGCCCGAGCCCTTCTTGAAGCGATAGGTCCGCGCGACCTCGAATGTCTTGGCCGTCTTGGGTACCTGCTTCTCGATCAGGCAGATCTTCGCCGTGGTCCCGCCCATGTCGTAGGACAGCACCTGGTCGAGCCCGTGCCCGGCGGCGATATGGGCGGCGAAGATCGCCCCGCCCGCCGGACCGGATTCGAGCAGGCGTACGGGGAACTCGGCGGCGCTCTCGACGCTGATGATGCCGCCGCCCGAATGCATCATGAAGACCGGACAGGTCGCTCCGACGCCGGCCAGGCGTTCGACCAGCCGGTTCAGGTATGAGGCCATCAGCGGCTTCACATAGGCATTGGCGCAGACGGTGTTAAAACGCTGGAACTCGCGCATCTGCGGCGAGACCTCCGACGAGATTGAGACCGACAGGCCTGGCGCGCGCGCCAGCAGCGCCTCGCGCATCAGCCGCTCATGCGCGCCGTTGAGATAGGCATGCATGAAGCCGATCGCGACGCTCTCGTAGCTGCCCGCGACGATACGCTCGGCCAGCTCCTCGATGTCGCTTTGTGACGGCGCCTTGAGCACGCTGCCATCGGCGCCGATGCGCTCGTCCAGCACATGGCGATGGTTGCGCTCGACCAAGGGCGGCGGCAGCACGATGTCGAGGTCGTATTGCTCGAACCGGTTCTCGGTCCGCATCTCGATGACGTCGCGGAAGCCCTTCGTGGTGATGAAGGTGGTGCGCGCGCCCTTGCGCTCGATCAGCGCATTGGTCGCCAGCGTCGTGCCGTGGATGATGATGTCGATCTCGCTCGGCGAGACGCCGGCGATCCCGGCCACCTGCAGCACGCCGTCGATGATCGCCTGCTCGGGATTGGCATAGGTGGTCAGGAGCTTGGTCGAATGCAGCTGCGTGCCGGTTTCCATGTCTCCGACTTCCATGACGATGTCGGTGAAGGTGCCTCCGATATCGACCCCGACCCTGATCGGCTGCCCGTTGCGGCTCATCGTCTGACATCTCCGGAAGAATGCTTTGAGGCCCCGAGTTCAGGGCGCCTGGCAGTGGGCTAGGGCAAGTGGGCTGGGGGCAGCGGTCAGGCTGCACTTTCCAGGCCGAGCTGGCAGCCCGCGATGTCGACGTGGGCCGTCAGGGGCAGGTGGTCCGATGCCTTTCGCGCCAGCGCGGAGTCATGCACGCACAGCTCGGAGATCAGCCCGTCCGGCCAGGCCAGGATGCGGTCCAGCGGCAGCATCGGGCGGCGCGATGGGAAGCTGGCCGGCGGCCTCATATTGGCGAAGTGCGGTGCCAGCACATCGAGCGCCGACCTGCGGCTGCGCCGCCATTCGTTGAAATCGCCGAGCAGGATCGTCGGCATCGGCGCGAGTTCGAGGAAGGCGTGCAGCAGCGCGGTGGCCTGGTCGATCCGCGAGCGGCGCAACAGGCCGAGATGGGCGGCGATGACGCGGAACCTGCCTTCGCCGAGGTCGAGTTCGGCGACGACCGCGCCGCGCGGCTCGATCCCCGGCAGCTTCAGGCGGAAGCGCCGGTAGGACAATGGCTCGCCGCGCACGAGCAGCGCATTGCCGTGCCAGCCATGCCCGTCGACGACATCGGACTGGACGAGCAGGTGCAGCCCGGTCTCGCGCAGGATGGCGGCAGGATCGAGCAGGCCGGTGCGCTGGCCGAAGCGGCGATCGACCTCCTGCAGCGCCACCAGATCGGCGCCGATCTCGGCGAGGACGGAGACGATCCGGTCGGGCCGGACGCGCCGGTCGGTGCCGCGGCATTTGTGGATGTTGTAGGATGCGACCTTCACGCGACCTCGCTCGTCGATATCAAAGATAGGGCATCAGCAGCCGGGCCGCCGCATCACGAATTTTCACGATCGGCCAGCGCGCGTCGATCTGTTCCAGCGTGACGGCATCGCCGCGCTTGCCGTCGATGATGCCGTTAAGCCGTTTGGCCAGTTCCTGATCATAGAACTCCATGGTGATTTCGAAGTTCAGCCGCAGGCTGCGTGCATCCCAGTTCGCGCTGCCGATCAGGCTCCATGATTCGTCGACCGTTGCCAGCTTCGAATGGTCGAAGGGCTGTGGTGAGCGCCAGACATGGCAGCCGACCTTGAGCAGCGGCCGGATATGCGCCTGCATCGCCCAACCCATCAGGCGATGGTTGTTGACGGCCGGGATGACGACATGGACCGCGACGCCCCGCAGCGCCGCAAGCTGGAGCGCGGTCAGCACCTGCTCGTCGGGCAGAAAGTAAGGCGTCGCGATCCGAATCGACGCCGAGGCGGAGTTGATCGCCGACAGCAGGACGAGCATGAGCTGATCGACGCTCTGGTCGGGGCCTGACGAGATCACCCGCGCCGGCGCATCGCCCTCGCGATGTTCGGCCGGAAACCAGGACGGGCCTTCCAGAGTCTCGGATGTCGAGAAGGCCCAGTCGTCCTGGAAGCTCTCGGCGACCTGCTTCACGACCGGGCCTTCGATCATGAAGTGAATGTCGCGCACGCGGTCTCTCGGGATCGTCGCGCGCAGATTGTCGGCACCGATGTTGAGCCCGCCGAGGAACGCCGTCTCGCCGTCGATGAGGAGGATCTTCTTGTGCAGCCGCAGATCGAGCAGCGGCATCTTCCACGGCAGCAGGGAGTGCAGATAGCGGGCGGTGGGAACACCCTCCAGCCGCAGCCGGTGATAGGCCCGCGAGAACAGGAAGCCGCCGCCGAACCCGTCGATCAGCACCCGCACGGCGACGCCGCGGCGATGGGCGCGAACGAGCGCGTCGATAAAGCGAAGCCCGACCTCGTCCGTCCGGAAGATGAAGGTCGAGAGCGCGACACTGGTCTGGGCGCCGTCGATCGCGGCCAGCATGCGTGGATAGGCCTCGTCGCCGCAATCCAGCACCGCCGCCACCTTGCCCGATGCGATGCCGGAGCGGATGATCCGGCCGACGGCGGTCTGAAGGCTGCCGGCCGGTTCACCGGCGGTGGCGCCAGGTTGACCCGGGAAGCCGCCACCGCCGGCGACGCCGCGCAGGCGTATCGCGCGGCGCTTCACCCGGTTGATCCCGAAGCCGAAATAGAGGATCGGCCCGAAGAACGGCGAGAGCCAGGCCAGCCCGATCCAGCCGATCGCGGCCGGCACGTCGCGTTTGCGGATCAGGGCGTGGATCGTCACCGTGCCGGCAGTGACGATGTGCAGCGTCGTCAGCAGCAGCGGGCCATGATCGGCAAGGCTCATGAGCGGCGCGGTGAGGTCCATGAGGGTTCGGACTTACAATGAAGCACGGCGCTTTGACATCCGGCAAAGTCGGCCTTTAGGGAGGCCCGATCAGGCGGCGGCGATGTTCCAGTGGGCGATGACGCGGTTCTCCGGATGGCCGGGATCGTAGCCCAGCACGCCGTAGCAGGCCGTGCCGAGCAGCAGGTTCTGCACGGCCGTGAGGTCGAGGCCGATCCAGCGTGCCGCGAGGCAGCGGCCGAAATGCCCATGTGTGAACACGGCCACATTGCCCGTCAGCGCTGACAAAAAGCCCACAAGCCGGTCTGCGCGCGCCGCGATCTGGGCCGGCGACTCGCCGTTGGGACAGCCGTCGCGGACGATGCTCCAGCCAGGTCGCCGGGCACGGATTTCAACCGAGCGCAGGCCTTCATAATCGCCATAATCCCACTCGGCGAGATCGGGCTCGACCGCGACCGCCGCGCCGAGCCCAACCAGTGCCGCTGTTTGGCGCGCGCGCTGGCGCGGGCTGGCCAGCACATGCGAAAACGCCAGCCCCCGAAACGAGGCCTCGAGTGCCCGAGCTTCGTCCTCGCCCCGGGGCGTCAGCGGGATATCGGTGCGGCCGGTATGTTGCCCCGACAGCGACCATTCGGTCTGGCCATGCCGGACCAAATAGATCTGCAAGGGGGAGGCGGGCTCGCGAGCATCGCTATTCGTCATCTGATCGCTGTTCTCGCGCCACCTGCTGAGTCCGCGCCGATGGTAGAGCTTTGTTCGCCCGCCTCAAGCCGGGGCGATGCACGAGGGTTCGCGTGGCAGCGCGCGACGCTCGTCTGTCGTATAGCTCCTGCTCCTGCATCGAGTCGCGAGACGCCCATGCCCAAGCTCTGCAAGTTCACCTCCCCCGCCGACGGCAAGCCCGTCTACGTCAATCCGCTCCTGGTCAGCGTCGTCTATACCTTCAAGGGCGAGCCGCCGGACACGATCATCGCATTCGGCAAGGATTTCATGCTCGGCGTCGCCGAAAGCCTGGACGAGACCGTCAGCCGCCTTGACAAGGCCATTGCGGACCAGGCCTCGGAAAGCTGAGAGCCGGCGCCCTGCCGCGGCCGGTCAGAGCACCTCGCGAACCCGCAGCAGCGTCGAGTCCATGTGGATTCCGATGATCCGGCTCAGCTCCGTGGCATCGCGCTTCAGCAAAGCCGCCATCATCTCCTCGTGTTCCGCCACGGCGCCGGCCCATTTGACCGGCCCCTCATTGCCGACGAATCGCAGCCGCTTGATCCGCGCCTGCAGGGTCGCGTGCATCTCCATCAGTGCCGCATTGCCCGACGCTGCCACGATCGCGCTGTGAATGTCCTGGTTGAGCTTGAAATACTCCAGCCGGCTGCGGGTCTCGTAGAGCACCATCATCTGCCGATGCATGGCATGGATCGCTTCGATCGTGGCATCGCTCGCCTGCTCGCAGGCGATCTTTCCGCCGAGCTGCTCCAGCGTCTTGAGCACCTCTAGGATGTCGGCGAGATCCTGCGCCGAGAAACGACGCACGATGGCGCCCTTGGCCGGAAGGATCTCGACCAGGCCTTCGCTGGCGAGCGTCTTGATCGCTTCGCGCAACGGCGTCCGGGAGACACCGAGCTGGGCACCGACCAGACCCTCGTTGATGCGCTGGCCGGGGGCGAGACGCGCCTCGATGATCATGTCGCGCAGCCGCTCCAGCACCTCGTCATGCAGGGTCCGGCGCGTGATCCGGGGATAGTCGATCGCAGGCTCGCTCATCGCTGCTCCACCAGGGCTGTGTCCGTGCCGGTTACGGCACGCGGACCCGGCGCTGTCAAACCGACGGCCACGAAAGCGCTCCCGGCGGCCCCGGCGCTGATGCTCGCGTCATGCGCGTGGGAGTTTATGGTTTCGTCTACCCGCATCGTGACTGCCTTGGCGACTCCATGCCTTTCCGGCATGCCTATACCACGGTGATTATGCTGCATACAGCATACTTGTGAGCTGCGGGGCCCTGTGCTAGCCAGAGGTCAGCGGGGCCAGTCAGCGGAGCAGGGCTATGGACAATCGGGCGCAGAACGAGTTGCCGGTGATTGCCGTCGCGATGGGCGATCCTTCGGGCATCAGCCCGGAATTGACCGCGCGCATCCTCGCCGAGCCCGATCTGCGCGCGGCGGCGCGTTACGTCGTCTTCGGCGATGCGCGCCTGCTCGAACTTGGCATCAAGGATGGTGCGGTCGATCCGCAGGTACGCGTCATCCGTGAGGGCGATGCCCTTCCGCTTGGCGACAAGCCCGTCTTCATCGATCTCGGCAACCATGATCCGGCGGATCTGCAGCGCGGCACGGCGACGCTGGCCGGCGGCAAGGCTGCGACCGACAATTTCCGCCATGCCTTGCAGTTCGCTGCCTCGGGCAAAGCCGATGCCGTCTTCTTCACGCCCTTCAACAAGGCGGCGATGCGCTTCGCCTATCCCGGCTATGACGACGAGATACGCTTCGTGCGCGACGCGATCGGCTTCGAGGGGCCTGCGAGCGAATTCAACATCCTGGACAAGCTCTGGAATGCGCGGGTGACCTCGCATATCCCGCTCTCGGAGGTGGCCGCCAACATCACGCAGGAGCGCATCCTGCGGGCGTTGACGCTGGCCGATGCCAATCTGCGTCTGGCCGGCTTCGACCCGCCGCGCATCGCGGTTGCGGGCATCAATCCCCATGCCGGCGACGGCGGCAATTTCGGCCGCGACGAGATCGACACCATCGAGCCCGCGGTCAAGGCAGCCAAGGCGAAAGGCTTCACCGTCGAGGGGCCGTTCCCCTCCGATACGGTGTTCCTGCGCGCCCGGAACGGCGATTTCGACGCGGTTCTGACGATGTATCACGACCAGGGCCAGATCGCGATGAAGCTGATCGGCTTCGACAGCGGCGTCACCCTGATCGGCGGCTTCCCGTTCCCGATCTGCACGCCGGCCCATGGCACCGCCTATGAGATCGCAGGCCGAGGCGTCGCCAATCTCGGCGCCACCCGCGCCGCGCTCGCGCTCGCCATCAAGATGGCCCAGGACGGCAAGGCGAGGGCCAAGGCCGCCGCCTGACACCAGAACGTTCTTTCAAAGACCGCCGCTCGAGAGCGGTCGCGAAAAACCAATCCTTCAGGGAGTAAAACGCATGAAGACCATCAGCATCACAGCCGCATTCGTTGGAGCCTTCGCGCTTGGCGCCACCAGCGCAGCGCAGGCCTGGCAGCCCACCAAGCCCGTCGAATTCGTCGTCACCTCGGGTGCCGGCGGCGGTACTGACAACTTCGCCCGCATGATCCAGTCGATCATCAGCAAGCACAAGCTGATCGACCAGCCGATCGTTGTGGTGAACAAGGGCGGCGGCTCAGGCGCCGAGGGCTATGTCTACGGCAAGGGCGCCAAGGGCGATCCCAACCGCGTCATCTTCGGCACCAACAACGCCTATCTACTGCCCTATGTCGCCAAGCTCGGCTACAAGTACAGCGATCTGACCCCGGTCGCCGGTCTCGCGCTCGACGAATTCCTGCTCTGGGTCAAGGGCGATGCGCCCTATGCCGACGCCAAGGCCTATCTCGATGCCGTCAAGGCCAAGCCGATGGGCTTCAAGATGGGCGGCAGCCAGTCGAAGGACACCGACCAGACCTTGACCTCGATGATCCAGGACGCGACCGGCGTGAAATGGATCTATGTCCCGTTCCAGGGCGGCAGCGCGGCGGCCGTGCAACTCGCCGGCGGCCATATCGACTCCAACGTCAACAATCCCAACGAGAATATCGGCCAGTGGAAGGCCGGGCAGGTCAAGCCGCTCTGCGTCTTCTCGCCAGTGCGGCTCGCCAAGAGCGATCCGGTCTTCGAGGGCAAGGGCTGGGGCGACATCCCGACCTGCAAGGAAGCCGGCCTGCCGCTGGAGACCTTCCAGATGCCGCGCACCGTCTGGCTGCCGGCCGAAGTCCCGGCCGACGCCGTCGCCTTCTACGCCGACGTGTTGGAGAAGGTCTCCAAGACGCCGGAATGGCAGGAGTTCGTGGGTCGCACCGCGCAGACGGCCAAGTTCATGAAAGGCCAAGACCTGGCTGACTTCGTCGCCAAGGATGACGCCGCCAACAAGAAGGTCTTCGAGAACGAAGGCTGGGTCGCGAAGTAAGCACCCCAACCTCCACGTCATCCCGCACAAGCCGCCGAGCGGCGCCGATCCGGGGTCCATGCCTGAACCGTTCCGGCATGGATCCCGGGTCTCCGCTTCGCTCCGCCCGGGATGACGGCGCGAGGAAAATCAGCCGCCTAGCTTTGCAGGAAGGGGCATCCCAGCCATGATCACCCGCTTCTGGGCCGAGATCGCGACCGCGCTGGCGACGCTGGCGTTCGGCCTCGTCATCGTCAATGGCGCGCTGGAATTCGGCATCGGCTGGGATTCCTCGGGTCCCCAGCCCGGCGCGTTTCCGTTCTACATCGGCGGTCTGGTCGCGCTGGCGAGCCTGGGCACACTGGTCGTCACGGCGGCCGGTCGCTTCGCAGGCTCGGCCGGGCTCGATGAGCTCTTCCTTGATCGCGAGCGCGGGCTGCGGGTCCTGTCCTTTCTCCTGCCGCTGCTCGCCTTCGTCGCGTTCAGCGCCACGCTCGGCATGTATGTCGCGACGATCCTCTACCTCGTTTTCACCATGCGCTTTCAAGGTCGTTACGGCTGGCTGGGAACGCTCGCGACGGCGCTGGGCACGGCCGCCTTCTTCTATCTCGCGCTGGAGAAATTCTTCCAGATCAGCCTGCTCAAGGGGCCGCTCGAGCCCTTGCTCGGCCTGTGACCGACGCGCAACCACGAACGGTGCCGTGAGCCATGGATAACCTCGCCAATCTGATGCACGGCTTTTCGGTCGCCCTGACCACGCATCATCTGCTGCTGATGATGGCAGGCGTGCTGCTGGGCGTGCTCGTCGGCGTCCTGCCCGGGCTGGGCGCCCCCAACGGCGTCTCGCTGCTCTTGCCGCTGACCTTCAGCATGGATCCGGTCTCGGCCATCATCCTGCTGACCTCGCTGTATTGGGGCGCGCTTTTCGGCGGTTCGACCACCTCGATCCTGTTCAACATCCCCGGCGAACCCTCATCGGTGGCGACGACATTCGACGGCCACCCGATGGCCAAGCAGGGCAGGGCGACGGAAGCGTTGTCCTTCGCCTTCCTCTCGGCCGGATTCGGGGCGCTGGCCGGCGTCATCCTGATCACCTTGCTGTCGGGCTGGGTCGCGAAATTCGCGCTGCGCTTCTCCTCGCCTGAGTATTTCGCGGTCTATTTCATGACCTTCGCCAGCTTCATAGGGTTGGGCGGCGCCTCGCCGCTGAAGACCATCGTCTCGATGGGCATCGGCTTCACCCTGGCCTCCATTGGCATGGATTCGGTCTCTGGCAATGTCCGCCTGACCTACGAGTTCGACGTGCTGCTCGCCGGCGTCTCCTTCCTGATCGCGGTGATTGGCCTGTTCGGCATCGGCGAATTGCTGCTGACGATGGAGGAAGGGCTCAAATTCGAGGGCGTCGCCGCCAAGGTCCGCATCCGCGACGTGGTGCTGACGGCGGCCAAGCTGCCGCGCTACTGGCTCGCGCTGCTGCGCTCCTCGCTGATTGGCATCTGGATGGGCATCACGCCGGGCGGGCCTACAGCGGCCTCCTTCATGAGCTACGCCATGGCCAAGCGCTCCTCGCGCAACCCGGCCAAGTTCGGCAAGGGCGAGCCCGAGGGTGTGATCGCGCCCGAGACGGCCGACCATGCGGCGGGTTCGGCCGCGATGCTGCCGATGCTGGCGCTGGGCATTCCCGGCTCCGCGACCGCCGCCGTGATGATGGGCGGCCTGATGATCTGGGGGCTGAACCCCGGCCCGACATTGTTCACCGACCGCCCCGATTTCGTCTGGGGCCTGATCGCCTCGATGTATCTCGGCAATGTCGTCGCGGTCGTGGTCGTGCTGGCGACGGTGCCGCTCTTCGCCTCGATCCTGCGCATCCCGTTCTCGATCATCGGGCCGGTGATCGTGGTGATCTGCTTCATCGGCGCCTATACCGCTGCGGGCAAGGGCTTCGACATCTGGCTGGCGCTGATCTTCGGCCTCGTCGGCTACGTCTTCAAGAAGCTGGACTACCCGATCGCGCCGCTGGTGCTCGCCATGGTCATCGGCGACAAGGCTGAGGACGCCTTCCGCCAGTCGATGATCTTTAGCCAGGGCTCGCTCTCGATCTTCTGGTCCAACCCGCTGGTCTCGACGCTGATGGCGATCGGCCTCACCTTGCTGCTGATGCCGCTAATCGGCCGTGCCGCCCTGTCCTTGCGCGGGCGGGCCACAGCGCGCAGCGACTGATCCAGCCGGCGCGCGAGCGCGATCGGCTGGGCGATGTAGCGCCCCGCCCTCGTTACCGCCCGAGATAGAGCGCGAGTCGCGCGGCGGCGTTCTTGAGGTGCGTTTCGGCAGCTACGCGGGCCCTTTGCGGATCGCGCGCGACGATCGCCTCGAAGATGGCCTGATGCTCGCCCTGCACCATCTGCGCCATGCCGGCGAGGCGGGCCGTGTTGGCCCGGGCGGTGCGGATGAAATTTCGCACGCGCCGGTCGAGAAACTCCGAGAGATCGCGGAAGAACGGATTTCCGGTGGCGTCGATGATGGCGCGATGGAAGGCGACATCCTCGTCGACGCCGGATTCGCCGCGGTCGATCGCGGCCTGCATCGCGTCCAGCCGGGTGCGGATCGTGGCGAGATCGGCCTCGCTATGGCGCTCGGCCGTATGCTCGGTCGCGGACGCCTCGACCGCCATCAGCAATTCGACGATGTGGCGCAGCTCCGCCTTGTCCGAAAAATCCGCGACATCGAGCCGGAAGACCGAGCTTGATCCGGGCTCGGCGACGAAGGCCCCGGCGCCCTGGCGCGACAGCACCAGCCCGTCATGCTTCAGCCGGCCGACCGCCTCGCGCACGATCGGGCGGCTGACGCCATAGGTCAGGGCGAGTTGCTGCTCGGTCGGCAGGCGCTCGCCGGCCTGGAGCCGGCCCGATGCGATCTCGTCGCGCAGCCTGAGCGCCAGCGTGTCGGCGAGCGAGGGGGCTCGTCCCAGAATGTCACGCTGCTCGGATCGGCTTTTGTCGGCGACCATGAGGTTCAATCGATCCTAGCTGGCGATGTGCAGGCCGCCATTGACGTGAATGGTCTCGCCGGTGACGAACCGTGCCAGATCGGAGCACAGGAAAGCAACGACGCCCGCGACCTCGTCAGCCGTTCCCAACCGCTTCATCGGGGTGGTCTGGATCAGCTCCGGCTTCCTCGCGATGAGCGGCTGCACCATCGGCCCCTCGATCAGCCCCGGCGAGACGGCATTGACGCGAATCTTCGGCGCCAGTTCGAGCGCCAGCGAGCGCGACAGGCTGAGCACGCCGCCCTTGGCCGCCGCATAATGCGCATGGGCGTAGCTGCCGCGATGGCCGGCCATCGAGGCGATGTTCACGATCGTCGAGCCCTCCGCCAGATGTGGGATGGCGGCGCGGCAGCTATGGAAGACGCCGTCGAGATTGATCGCGATCGATTGGCGCCATTCGGCCTCGCTCATCTCGCTGACCAGCCGGTCGCGATAGAGCCCCGCTGCGGTCACCAGCGCATCGATGCGCCCGAAGCGTGCCACCGTGGCTTCGACCACGCGCTCGGCGTCCACGGCCAGCGCCGCATCCTGCCGCAGCGCCAGCACGCGTTCTCCGCCGGGATCGAGTTCGCGGGCGAACGCCGTCATGCCATCGATATCGAGGTCGGTCAGCGCGCACGTCGCGCCGTGGCGGTGAAAGAGCGTCGTGATGGCCCGTCCGATTGCCCCGTTCGCGCCCGTCAACAGCAGCACCTTGCGGGAGAAGTCGATCACGGCGCGCCTCAGGTCATCAGCCAGCCGCCGGCCACGTCGCAGACCTGTCCGGTGACGAAGGCGGCGTTGTCGGAGGTCAGGAACAGGCAGGTCTGGGCGACATCCTCGGGGCTGCCGAGCCGGCGCAGTGGCGTCGCCATCCGCGCCGCCTCGTTGGCTTCCGGAGCCGTGCCCCGCATCAGCGGCGTGTCGATCCGGCCCGGCGCCACCGCGTTCACGGTGATGCCGTCGGGGCCGAGTTCGCCCGCCAGATGCTTGGTGAAGCCGATCAGCGCCGCCTTGGTCGCGGCATAGTGGACGCCGACAATGTCGCAATAGGTCTTGCCGGCGACCGAGGAGACGCTGACGATCGAGCCGCGCCCAGCCGCGCGCATCGCGGGCACGACCGCGCTGGCGCAAAGGAACGCGCCCGTCAGGTTGACGTCGAGCACCCGGCGCCATTCGGCGGCACTCATCTCGCCCAGAACGGCGCGCTTGCCGTCCGCCCCTGATTTGGGCGAGACGCCGGCATTGTTGATCAGCACACCGATCGGCCCGAGCACGTCGGTGATGCGCGCCACGGCCGCGTTGACCGAAGCCTCGTCGGCGACATCGGCGGAAACCGCCAGCGTCGTCGCACCGCGGGCCCGCGCAGCTTCGGCCGCCGCCTCCGCGAGCGCAGGATCATGGTCGAGATAGGCGACGCTGGCGCCGGCCGCGGCATGGGCGTCGGCGATCGCCTGGCCGATGCCGCGCCCGGCGCCGGTGACGAGCACGACCTTGCCGCGATGGCTGGTCAGATGGCTGCTCACTTGCCGACCTCGAGCATGATCTTGCCGAGATGGGCGCTCGATTCCATCAGCTCATGCGCCTGCCGCGCCTGCTCCAGCGGGAATGTGGCATGGATGATCGGCTTCACCGTGCCGGCTTCCAGCAGCGGCCAGACATCGCGGCGTAAGTGCGCGGCGATCTCGGCCTTGAGCGCGACCGAGCGCGCCCGCAGCGTCGAGCCGGTCAGCGTCAGGCGTCGCAGCATCACGTTCATCAGGTCGAGATCGGCCTTGCTGCTCTGCAGGAAGGCGATCTGCACCAGCCGCCCCTCCAGCGCCAGGATGTTGATGTTGCGCTGGATATAGGGGCCGCCGACCATATCCAGCACGACATCGACGCCCTTCTTGTCGGTCAGCCGCTTGACCTCCTCGACGAAGTCCGTGGCGCGATAGTCGATCGCCTGCTCGGCGCCGAGCGAGCGGCAGAAGGCGCATTTCTCTGGCGAGCCGGCCGTCGCATAGACGGTCGCACCGGCATGCCTGGCGAGCTGGATCGCGGTCGAGCCGATGCCGCTGGAGCCGCCATGGATGAGGATCGTCTCGCCCTTCTTCAGGCGCCCACGCGTGAAGACGTTGTCGTAGACGGTGTAATACGTTTCGGGCAGCCCGCCGGCCTCCAGCAGCGACAGCGGCTTCGGCACCGGCAGGCAGAGCGGCTCGTCGGCCACGGCGTATTGCGCATAGCCGCCGCTGATCACCAGCGCGCAGACGGCTTCGCCGATGCGGCTTTCCGCGACACCGTTGCCGACGGCAGCGATATGGCCGGAGACCTCGAGCCCGGGAATCTGCGTCGCGCCGGGGGGAGGCGGATATCCGCCGGCGCGCTGCAGGCAGTCTGGCCGGTTGATTCCCGCTGCCGCGACCGCGATCAGCACCTGGCCGGGGCCGGGCTTCGGCAGCGGCGCGGTCTCGATCTCGATCACCTCCGGGCCGCCCGGCCCGGAAAAGCGCACCTGCTTCATCGTCTGCGGCAATGCCATGATCGTCGTCTCTCCCTGAATTCGGGCTCGTTTATCGCTGGACCAAACGATGCTCCAGCCTGGGCTTGAACCGCTCTTGTGCCGTTCGCCCTGCCTTGGTTCAAGCGTTAGCAAAACCCTACTTGTCAGGCAACTTGGTTATCTGCATTATCCGGCCGTCGGCGAAACGTCCGGCCGGGACGCATCAGACGATGGGGACCGCAAGAAATGCTCGTGACAGCGGTCCCAGGGAGGACATGATGAGGTTCGTAACGCGCGCAGCGCTGGCTGCGGTATTGACTCTGTCGGCCGTACCAGCCGTTGCCCAGGTCAAGATCGGCGCACTCTATCCATTCTCGGGCGGCCTCGCGCTGCTCGGCGACGAAAGCTTCCGGGGCCTCGAGATCGCGATCGAGGAGCGCAATGCCGCCGGCGGGCTGAAGAAGCAGAAGATCGAGATCGTCAAGGGCGATGCGGTCGAGCCCAACCAGGCCGTCGGCGAGGCGCGGCGCCTGACCTCGGTCGACAAGGTACCGGTGATCTTCGGGACCTATTCGTCCTCGCTCTCGATCGCGGCGACGCAGGTCGCGGAGCTGGCCGGCGTGCCCTATTTCGAGCTCGGCGCGATCTCCGACCCGATCACCGAGCGCGGCTTCAAGAACGTCTACCGCACCAACCCGACCGCGCGCGATTTCGCCGCCCGCATGGTTGATGCCGTGGGCGAGGCCATCGCGCCGGCGCTCGGCGTCGAGGCCAAGTCGCTCAAGGTCGCGATCATCCACGAGGATTCGCTCTACGGCCAGACCGTCGCCGGCTACCAGACGGCCCGGGCCAAGGAGAAGGGTGTCACCATCGTCGAGACGCTGCCCTATTCGGCGAAGTCGGTCGACCTGACACCGGTGATCCTCCGTCTCAAGACGGCCGGTGCCGATGTCGTGCTGCAGACCTCCTACCAGAACGACACCGTGCTGTTCTTCCGCCAGATGAAAGAGCAGGGCTTCAAGCCCAAGGCCATGATCGGCGCCGGCGGCGGCTACTCGCTGCGCGACACCATGCTGGCAATCGGCGCGGAGCACATGGAAGGCGCGCTCAACGTCGATTTCACCCAGTTCCGCACCAATCCGAAGGCGGCGCCCGGCGTCGATGATTTCGTCAAGAAATACCAGGCCAAATACGGCACGGCGCCGCGCTCGGGCCATTCGCTGGCCAACTACATGGGCGCGCTGGTCTTCCTCGACGCCATGGAGAAGGCGCCGGACCTGAAGGCGGCCTCGATCCGCACGGCCGTGATGGCTGTCGATGTGCCCGTCGGCGGCACCGCGACGGGCTGGGGTGCGAAATTCGCCGAGAGCGGGCAGAACAGCCGCGCCGTGCCCTTCCTGATGCAGTGGCAGAGCGGCGAGCTCGTCACTGTGTTCCCGGCCGATGCGGCCGTGGCCAAGATGAAGGTCGGCATCGGCACCAACTGACGCCGCGGCCCGGTCTACCCCTTGCGGACATGATGAAGGCTGAGGGCCGCCGACAGCGGCCCTCTCATGCTCCGCGTCCGACATCCTTTGCTTCGACAGATTCGACTTCGGAGACGCCCTTCATGGACGTGCTTGTCCAGTTGCTGCTCAACGGCATCATGCTTGGCAGCATGTACGCCATCATCAGCGTCGGCCTGACGCTGATCTTCGGTATCGTCCGCGTCGTGAACTTCGCCCATGGCGAATTCCTGATGATCGGCATGTACGCGACCTATCTGCTCGCCACCAAGCTGGGCTGGCACCCTTACGTCTCGGCTGTGCCGGTGGTCGTGCTGCTGTTCTGCGTCGGCGCGCTGGTGCAGCGCTTCATCATCCAGCCGCTGCTGAATGCCGACGAGCACATCCAGATCTTCGCCACGGTCGGCCTCTCGACGGCGCTGGTGAACCTGGCGCTGATGATCTTCGGGGCCGATCTCTATTCGGTCTCGACGCCCAGCGCCCGCCAGTCGGTTTCGCTCGGTGGCTACACGGTGCTGTCGGGACAGATCGTCATCCTCGCCTGCGCGCTGGCGCTGGTCGCAGGTCTGCACCTCTTCATGCAGAAGACGCCGCTTGGCCGCGCCATCCGGGCCACGGCGCAGAATCGCAACGCCGCGCTGCTGATGGGCGTGCGGGTCGACCGCATCTATATCATCTCCTTCGGGCTGGGCGCGGCCTGCGTCGGGCTCGCCAGCGCGCTGGTCATGCCGCTGTTCCCGGTGACGCCGACGATCGGCTCCTATTTCGTGCTGACCGCCTTCGTCGTCGTCGTGCTCGGCGGCATGCGCAGCATGTACGGCGCCTTTGCCGGCGCGATGATCATCGGCATCGTCGACAGCCTGTCAGGCTACTACATCGCGCCCGATCTCAAGGAGGTCGTCTATTTCGCGATCTTCATCCTGATCCTGATCTTCAAGCCGACCGGCCTGTTCGGCTTCGGCCGTGGGACGGAGTGAGCGCATGACCTCCCCGATCGCAACCGCAGCACCCGTCGCCGTGGTGAAGCCAAGCCGGCTTTCCGCGCTGACCCATCCGCGCGTCTACGTCGCGCTGCTGCTGCTCTCGCTGCTGCTGATCATCCCGGCGCTCAGCGATTCAGCCTTCATCATCCACGTCTTCGTGACGATTTGCGTCTTCGCCGGCCTCTCGACCGCCTGGAACATCGTCGGCGGCTATGCCGGCCAGCTTTCGCTCGGCCATATGATGTTCTACGGCATCGGCGGCTACACGACCGCGTTGCTGATCCAGCATGTCGGCCTCTCGCCCTGGATCGGCATGTGGGCGGGCGCTGCGCTCTCGGCTGTGGTCGCTGTCTGTATCGGCTATCCCTGCTTTCGCCTGCGCGGGCCGTTCTTCTCGCTGGCGACGATTGCCTTCCTCGAGGTTATCCGCCTGCTGGCGATCCACTTCCACGGCGTCACCGGCGGATCGGCGGGGCTGATCGTGCCGCTGAAGATCGGCTGGGCCTGGATGATCTTCCAGGACAAATTCAACTACCTGATCATTGCCTTCGGCCTGCTGCTGCTGACGCTGATCGTGTCCTGGGTCATCCGCAATGCGCGGCTCGGCTACTATCTGACGGCGGTGCGCGAGCGCGAGGACGCGGCCTCCGCCGCCGGCATCAGCCCGACCGACGTCAAGCTGAAGGCCGTCGTGATCTCGGCCGCGCTGACCAGCCTGATCGGCTCCTTCCACGCGATGTATACGACCTTCCTCGAGCCGGCGACGATGTTCTCGCTCTCGACCTCGATCGAGGTGGCGATGTTCTCGCTGATCGGCGGGCTCGGCACGGTCGCGGGCCCGTTGCTCGGCACGGTGCTGGTGGTTCCGATCGCGGAACTGGCGCGCGGCTGGCTTGGCGCCTCCGCCAACGGCCTGCACGGCTTCGTCTACGGCACCGTGCTCGTGCTGATCACCCTGACGCTGCCGGGCGGCTTGGTCGGCACCTTCGGGACTCGTGTCGGGCGCTGGATCGACAGGCTGCCGGGCGGGCAGCCCCGGCCGGAGCAGGAAGCTCCGGCATTGCGCCAGATCGGCGGCACCCCCGGTGAGACCATGCTGGAGGCGAAGAATCTCGTCATGCGCTTCGGCGGCCTGACCGCGACCGACGACGTCTCGATGGTGCTCAAGCGCGGCGAGATCCTCGGCATCATCGGCCCCAATGGCGCCGGCAAGACGACGCTGTTCAACCAGATCTCCGGCTTCCTCCAGCCCTCGTCCGGCAGCATCGCCATCGTCTCGGGCGGGAAGGCGACGACGCCGGCAACCGCGGATGCCTTCGCCCGCGCCGGTGTCGGGCGTACCTTTCAGATCGTTCAGCCGTTCGGCAAGCTGACGGTGATCGAGAACATCATGATCGGCGCCTTCATGCGCAATCCCGATGTCGCCTCGGCGCGTGCAGTGGCGCTGCGGGTGTCGTCGCTGGTCGGCCTGCAGCATGTCCGCGAGGTCGAGGCCCGCAACCTGCCGATTGGCGATCTCAAGCGCCTCGAAGTCGCCCGCACGCTTGCGACCGAGCCCGATATCCTGCTGCTCGACGAGGTCATGGCCGGCCAGAGTCAGACCGATACGCAGACGATGGTCGCGCTGATCCGCGCCATCCGCGATGCCGGCGTCACGGTGATCGCGATCGAGCACAACATGCAGGCGATCATGAGCCTGTCCGACCGCATCATCGTGATCGATTCCGGCAAGGTGATCGCGCAGGGCGATCCGCAATCCGTGGTCAGGGATCGCCGGGTGATCGAGGCCTATCTCGGAGAGGATTTCGCCAATGCTCAAGGTCTCTGAGCTGACGGCCGGCTACGGCCGCACCACGATCCTCCAGGACGTCTCGATCAGGATCGGCAAGGGCGAGGTCGTGACCATCATCGGCGCCAACGGCGCCGGCAAGACCACGCTGCTGCGCGCGATCTCCGGGCTCGTGAAGCCCGATTCCGGCACAATCGAGTTCGACGGCCACCAGATCGCAGGCGCGACGCCCGCCGACATCGTCGGGCGCGGCCTCGTCATGGTGCCGGAAGCCCGCCAGCTCTTCCCGGTCATGACCGTCCGGGACAACGTCATGATGGGTTGCTACCACGCCAATGCCCGCGACGGCTCGGCCGCCCGCTTCGAGGAGGTGCTGGAGATCTTCCCGCGCGTCCGCGAACGGCTCGACCAGCTCGCCGGCTCGCTTTCGGGCGGCGAGCAGCAGATGGTCGCGATCGCGCGCGGGCTGATGGCCAAGCCCCGGCTGCTGATGCTGGACGAACCCTCGCTCGGCCTCGCGCCGATCATCGTCCAGCAGATGTTCGGCATCGTCGAGCGCATCTGCGCCATGGGCACGACGGTGCTCTTGGTCGAGCAGAAGGCCTTCCACGCGCTCAAGATCGCGCAGCGCGCCTATGTGATCGAGAACGGCCGCATCGCCATGGAGAACACAGGCGCCGGCCTTCTCGCCGATCCCCACATCAAGACCGCCTATCTCGGGATTTAGAGCAGATGACGGAGATCTCCGGCCACACCCGGATCTATGCGATCCTCGCCGACCCGGTCCATCATGTGCAGACGCCGCAGAAGCTGAACGCGCTGATGCAGAGGCGTGGCCATGACGGAGTGATGGTGCCGGTCCATGTCGGGGTCGATGACCTCACCACCGTGGTCGCCGGCCTCAAACGGATGAAGACGCTCGGCGGCTTCGTCGTCACCGTCCCGCACAAGACGGCGATCGTCGCGCTCTGCGACGCGGTTTCCCGACAGGCCGAACTGGTCGGCGCGGTCAACTGCGTCCGGCGCGGGGCCGATGGCCGGTTCGTCGGCGAAATCCTCGATGGGCTCGGCTTCGTCGCGGGGCTGCGGCGCGAGGGCTTCGAGCCAAAGGGCCGCCGGGTTCTGTTGCTTGGGGCAGGCGGTGCCGCCAATGCGGTGGCCTTCGCACTCGCCGAAGCGGGTGTCGCCGGCCTCTCGATCGCCAACCGCACGCGGGCGAAGTCGGAGGATCTGGCGCGGCGGCTGGCATCGGCCTTTCCGGCGCTGCCCATCGATCTCGACGAACCCGGTGCGGCCGCCCCCGACATCGTCGTCAACGGCACCTCGCTTGGCCTCGCCGGGGGGGATCCTCTGCCGCTCGACGCTTCGCGGCTCGTGCCCGGCCAGATCGTCGCCGAGGTCATCATGCAGCCCCGCGTCACCGCATTGCTCGCAGCCGCCCAGGCCAGGGGCTGCCGCATCCATTACGGCCTGCCGATGCTCGAATGCCAGCTCGAGATGATGGGCGATTTCATGGGCATGACGTCACCGGGCATCACGCCATGAGCGCCACCCCGGTTCCCGATCGCAACCGCGACCTCGCCGGCAAGGTCGCGCTGATCACGGGTGGCGCCTCCGGTCTTGGGCTCGCGATGACCCGGCGTTTCGCCGGACGCGGCGCCCGTGTCGTCGTGCTCGACCGGGACGCGGCTGCCACTGAGGCGCTGGCCGGTATCGAGAACGCGGCCTTCATCACCTGCGACGTCTGCGATCCGGAAGCGGTTGACGCGGCCTTCGGCCAGGCCGAGGCCGGGACAGGCCCGCTCGACATCGTCGTCGCCAATGCCGGCATCTCGCAGAATTCTCCGACACTGGATCTGAGCTTCGCCGATTGGCGCAGGGTGATGGCCGTCAATCTCGACGGCGTCTTTCTGACGGCGCAGGCCGCCGGGCGCCGCATGGTCCCGCGCAAGCGCGGTGTCATCCTGCTGATGGCGTCGATGTATGGCGTCGTCGCCGCGCCCGAGCGCATCGGCTACTGCGTCTCCAAGAGCGGCGTCGCGATGATGGCCAAGGCGCTGGCGCTCGAATGGGCGCGCCATGGCCTGTGCGTCAACGCGCTCGCGCCGGGCTATGTCCGCACGCCTTTCCTCGACGACCTGATCGCACGCGGCCGGCTCGATGCCGACGCGCTGACGAATCGCATGCCGATCGGCCGCTTCATCGAGCCCGGAGAGGTGGCCGATCTCGCCGCCTTCCTCGCCAGCGACGAGGCGAGCGCGATTACGGGGCAGGTCGCCGGGGTCGATGGAGGCTGGAGCGCCAATGGTTATCTCTGAGAATTTGGTCAGCCATTCCTACAGCCCTCATCCTGAGGAGCCATTCCCTTGGGAATGGCGTCTCGAAGGATGCTTCAGGAGGTTCCCGAACCATCTGGAACCTCCTTCGAGACGCGCCTGCGGCGCTCCTCAGGATGAGGGCTCGGATGGGGTGTTGTTCGCCTCGGCGGTCGGAGGAGGGTGCTGATGCCCATCCGCGAAAAGCTCCACGCGCAGGCGCCCTGGACGGCGCTGCGCTCCACCCCGGCCGACTGGAAGGCTGCCGATCCTGCCTTGCTCGGCAGCATGCTGACGCAGCTCCACCTGATTCGCGCCTTCGAGGAGAGCGTGCTCGAACTCGCCGGCGAGGGGTTGGTCCATGGCCCGGCCCATTCCTCGATCGGGCAGGAGGGCGGGGCGGTTGGATCCGTGATCGGCCTGCGTGCCTCCGATCAGGTCAACGGCTCGCATCGCGGCCACCACCAGTTCCTGGCCAAGACACTGTCCTATCTCGCGCCGACGCTCGATCCGGTCTCGGATTTCGCGCTGCCGGTCGAGGGCATGTTGCACCGGAGCCTGGCGGAGATCCTCGGCCTCGAACCCGGCTTCGGCCATGGCCGCGGCGGCTCGATGCATCTGCGCTGGATCGAAGCCGGCGCGCTCGGCACCAACGCCATCGTCGGCGGCGGCGTGCCGCTCGCGGCCGGCGCCGCCATGGCCCACAAGCTCGCCGGCACCGGCGATCTCGCGGTGACCTTTTTCGGCGACGGCGCGATCAATATCGGCTCGACGCTGGAGACGATGAACCTCGCCGCAGCATGGGCTGTGCCGCTGCTCTTCGTCGTCGAGAACAACCTCTATGCCGTCGCGACCCATGTCGATGAGGCGACCTGCGAGACGCGCCTGTCGGGGCGCGGGCCCGGCTTCGGCATCCCCGCCTGGCGCGTGGACGGCATGGACCCGCTCGCCGTGCATCTGGCGACGCAGGAAGCCGCAGCGCTCGCGCGCGCCGGCAAGGGGCCGGCCCTGATCGAACTCGAGGTCTATCGCTACTTCCACCAGAACGGGCCGCTGCCCGGCTCCGCTTTCGGCTATCGCACCAAGGACGAGGAGGCCGCCTGGCGAGCCCGCGATCCGCTGGCGCGCGTCGCGACCGAAATGACGGCGCTGGGGCTGATCGATGACGGAGCCGTGGCCGATCTACGTGAGCGCGCGGTCGCCCTGATGAAGGACATCACCGGGCGATTGCTGGAGCCCGAGGGCAACCGCCGCCGCATCCGTCCCAATCTGTGGCCCGACACTGCCTTTGTCGATATCGGCCTGCGCGGCGAACTGCCGGCGCTGCCTTCCGAGGGGCCGCCTGCCGGACCGACGGTCGAGCGCAAATTCGTCGATGCCATCGCCGATGTGCTGCATCGCCGGATGGAGAGCGATCCGTCCATCGTCATCATGGGTGAGGACATCCACCGCCTGAAGGGCGGCACCAATGGCGCCACGCGCGGGCTGGCCGCCGCCTTTCCCGGCCGCGTGCTCGGCACGCCGATCAGCGAGAACGCCTTTACGGGCCTCGCCGGCGGGCTTGCCATGGATGGGCGCTACCGTCCGATCATCGAGTTCATGTATCCGGACTTCATGTGGGTCGCGGCCGATCAGGTCTTCAACCAGATCGGCAAGGCCCGCCACATGTTCGGCGGCACGACCGACGTGCCGCTGGTGCTGCGCAGCAAGATCGCGATGGGCACGGGTTATGGCTCGCAGCATTCGCTCGACCCCGCCGGCGTCTTCGCGACCGCGCCGGGCTGGCGCATCGTCGCGCCCTCGACGCCGCAGGACTATATCGGCCTGATGAACGCGGCTCTGAGGGGCAGCGACCCCGTGCTGGTGATCGAGCATGTCGATCTCTACCAGATGAACGGCATGATCCCCGCTGACGACCTCGACTACACCATCCCGCTGGGCAAGGCGCAGATTGTCCGCGAGGGCGGCGACCTCACCATCCTGACCTATTCGGCCATGGTCCATCGCAGCCTGGAGGCCGTTGAGGCGCTCGGCGTCGACGCCGAGATCGTCGACCTGCGCACGCTCGACCGCGCCTCGCTCGACTGGGAGACCATCGGCGAAAGCGTCCGCAAGACGCACAACGTCCTGATCGTAGAGCAGGGCGCGCGCGGCACCTCCTATGGCGCGATGCTGGCCGATGAGCTGCACCGCCACCTGTTCGACTGGCTCGACCAACCGGTCCAGCGCGTCCATGGCCGCGAGG
The DNA here is from genome assembly GCF_056404835.1 of Allobosea sp. P2_B12. NCBI lineage: Bacteria > Pseudomonadati > Pseudomonadota > Alphaproteobacteria > Hyphomicrobiales > Alloboseaceae > Allobosea > Allobosea sp. P2_B12. Next base: position 361,727 of record NZ_JBFUDG010000006.1, read on the forward strand.
CCTCGCCGACGATTTCGAAGGTGCTCGAACGCGCCGCCTTCGCCGGGCGCGAAGAAGTGATGGCGGGCATCGTCAGGGTGATGGCCGAGCGCGGCACGCCGCTTGCCGGGGCGACCGCATGACAATGCCTGCCAACGAGGCCTATGACTACATCATCGTCGGCGGCGGCACGGCCGGCTGCGTGCTCGCCAACCGCCTGAGCGAGGATGGCCGCCGCAGCGTGCTGATGCTGGAGGCGGGCGGCGAGGGCAAGGGCTTCTGGATTCCGATCCCCGCAGGCTTCAGCAAGCTGCTGGTCAATCCAACCTTCAACTGGCGTTTCCAGACCGAGCCGGAGGAGAGCACGCGCAATCGCGAGATCGCGATCCCGCGTGGCAAGGGGCTGGGCGGCTCGACGCTGATCAATGGCATGATCTATGTCCGCGGCCAGGCGCAGGATTTCGACGGCTGGGCTCAGGCTGGCTGCAGCGGCTGGAGCTTCGCAGACGTGCTGCCCTATTTCCGCAAGCTCGAAGCCTATGACGGAGAGGGTGACGCGACGCGCGGCCGCGATGGCCCGTTTCCGGTGACGCAAGTCAAGGAGCGCCCGGAAATCGCCGAGGCCTTCATCGCGGCAGCCGGGCAGGCCGGCTATCCGCGCAACCGCGACTATAACGGCCCGACGCAGGACGGCTTCGGCTATTATCAGGTCAACCAGCGCCATGGCCGACGGGTCAGCGCCGCCGATGCCTATCTGGCGCCGGCCCGCGGCCGCCCAAACTTACGTGTCATCACCGGCGCGCATGTCTTGCGCATCGATCTCAACGGCGCGCGCGCTACCGGCGTGACTTATCGCGTGGATGGCACGGAGCGACAGGCGGCCGCGGGCCACAGCGTCGTCCTGGCGGCAGGCGCGATCCAGACGCCGCATCTGCTGGAACTGTCCGGCATCGGCGACCCCGCCGTGCTGGCGGCGGCCGGCCTGCCTCTCCGCCATGACCTGCCGGGCGTCGGCGCCAATTACAGCGACCATTTCTGCACGCGCATGAACTGGCGGGTGAAGCTGCCGGTGACGCTGAACGAGACGACGCGCGGCTGGCGGCTGGCGGCGGCGGTCGCGCAGTATTTCCTGACGCGGAAGGGCATCCTGACGCTCGGGACCGGGCTGGCGCATGGCTTTGTGCGGACACGGCCCGAGATCGAAGGGCCCGACGTCCAGTACTTCTTCATGCATGCGAGCTACGCCAACGCGGCCGAGCGCCGGCTCGACCGCGAGCCCGGCATGACCATCGGCGTAACGCAGTTGCGGCCGGAATCGCGCGGCACCATCCATGCCCGCGCGCCCGACGCCGACACGGCCCCCGCGATCCGGCCGAATTTCCTCGCAATCGCCGCCGATCAACAATGCATGGTCGACGGCATGAAGATCGCGCGCGAGATCGTCGGACAGCCGGCGATGGATGCCTATCGCAGCCATGAGATGGCGCCGGGGCCGGAGTGCGACAGCGATGCGGACTGGCTCGCCTTCGCCCGCGACAACGGCCAGACGATCTATCACGCGTCGGGGACCTGCCGTATGGGGCAGGGGCCCGGCGCCGTCGTCGATCCGGAATTGCGCGTCCGCGGCATCGACGGCCTGCGCGTCGCCGATGCCGCGGTCATGCCGGCGGTGGTCTCCGGCAACACCCAGGCCGCCGTGCTGATGATCGCCGAAAAAGCTGCCGACCTGATCCGCCGGGACAGTCTTTAGGCCGCGAGATCGTAAGTCGGCTCAGATTCGCTCGTGCCGCCTTCAGGCCTTGAAGATCGTCGGCCCGGCCAGCCCGTGGCGGGCGCAGGCATTGCGGGTGTCCACGACGAGTTTCGCATGGGCGACGATCAGCCGGTAATCGACATCGTCATGGTCGGTCGCGATCAGCACGGCGTCGAAGCCCTGGAGGCTTTCGGCCGTCAGCTTCGTGCTGGTTCGGGCGGTCAGTCCGCCATGCTTGCGGGTCTTGCGGATCGCGGGGATATGCGGGTCGTGATAGGCGGCCTGCGCGCCGCGGGCTTCGATCAGCTCGATCAGCTTGAGGGCCGGGCTCTCGCGCATGTCCTCGACGTTCTTCTTGTAGGCGAGGCCGATAACGAGGATGCGCGCCCCGCTGAAGCTGCGTCCGAGCTGGCGGTCGACGAGTTCGGCGAGCCTGTCCACGACCAGATAGGGCATCTCGGTGTTGATCTGGCCGGCGAGCTCGATGAAGCGCGTGGCGATGTCGAATTCGCGCGCCTTCCAGGTCAGGTAGAACGGGTCGATCGGGATGCAGTGGCCGCCGAGGCCAGGCCCCGGATAGAACGGCATGTAGCCGAAAGGTTTTGTCTTGGCGGCGTCGATCACCTCCCAGATGTCGATGCCCATCGCGGCGTAGACCTGTTTCAGCTCGTTGACGAGCGCGATGTTGACGGCGCGGAAGATGTTCTCGGTCAGCTTCACCGCCTCGGCGGTGGCCGTGGACGAGACCGGCACGGTCTTGACGACCAGCGCCGCATAAAGCGCATCCGCCATGGCGAGCGCATCGGCTCCGTCGCCGCCGACGACCTTGGGGATGTCGGAGGTGCCGAACTGGGCGTTGCCGGGGTCCTCACGCTCGGGCGAATAGGCGAGGTAGAAATCGGTGCCGCTCTTCAACCCCGTCGCCTGTTCGAGGATCGGGCGCATCAATTCGTCGGTGGTGCCGGGATAGGTCGTCGATTCCAGCACGACGAGCTGGCCCTGGCGCAGGCGCTTACCGATCTCCTGCGTGGTCTTCACGACATAGGACAGGTCGGGCTCGCGATGGCGCGAGAGCGGCGTCGGCACGCAGATCAGCAGGGCGTCCGGTTCGGCCAGCCGCTCGAAATCGGTGGTCGCCTCGAAACGCCCGTTCGCCAGTCCCTCGACGATCAGGTCCATCGGGATGTGCTTGATGGTTTCGCGGCCGGCATTGATCTGCTCGACGCGAGCCTGGTCGATATCGAAGCCGACGACCCTGATGCCCTGGCCCAGCGCAGCCAGCGCGAGCGGGATGCCGACATAGCCGAGCCCGACCACGCCGATCACCACCGAACGGTCGCGCACCCTCTCGACGAAAGACTGCGCCGCCTGCGCCATCACCATCAGCCCCGACTCCGGCCATTGTCATATGCGGCGGACATCGCAACCGAGGAGGCGCCGGCAAGGCTTGGTCCTTGCCGAGATCAACCTTTGTGTCAACGCGAGCGGGACCCGCTGCGCATCTAAGGGCGACCCATAGCCGGAGTCAGGCGATATAGGATCAGGCGCAGAACAGGATTCGATGTGGCGGGCGATTCTGGCATAACGCGGCAGGACGAAGGCGGGCAGGGCGCCCGCCGGCTGGCGCGCGTCCTCGCCACGCTGGAATCCTGCCTGCAAGGGCTCGGTGCCGCTATTCTCGCCGCGCTGTTCGTCGTGGTGATGGCGGCCGTGGCTCGGCGCTACCTGTTCGGTGGCGGCTTCGTCTGGTCGGATGAGTTGGCGATCTGGCTGCATGTCGCGCTGATCGCCGTCGGCGCACCGTTGGCCGTCACGGGTGCCCTGTCGATGCGGCTCGACGTTCTGGTGCGGCTGCTGCCGGCGGGCGGCCGGCGGTTTGCTGATGCGCTGGCCGGGGGCATCGCCGTGCAGGGTGCGCTGGTGCTGGCGGTCGGCGGCGCGAATGTCGCCGCGCTCGTCGGCGGCACCTCCACCGTGCTCGGCCTGCCGGAATCGCTGCGCTTTGCGATGTTTGCGCTCGGCGGTGGGCTGACGGTGGTAGTGCTCTTGCTGCGTGCGGCGCTGGATCGCGGCTGGGCCGATGCGCTGGCTGCGCTCCTGCTCGGCCTGGCCTTCTACGGGTTGGCGCAGCTTTCGAGCGGGCTGTTCCTGACGGCGCCGAGCCTTGCCGCGGCCGTGCTGGCCGGCGCGGGGCTCTTGCTCGGCGCGCCGCTGCCGCTGGCCTTGCTCGCGGGCGCGTCGATTGCCGGGGCTTTTGGGGGGCTGCTGCCGGAACCGGCGATCGTCCAGAACACCGTCGCAGGCGTCTCGAAATTCCTGCTGCTGGCGATCCCGTTCTTCCTGCTCGCGGGCGAGCTTTTGACCTCCGGTGGTCTCGCCGAGCGGCTGGTGCGGTTTGCGGCGGCCCTTGTGGGGCATCGGCGTGCGGGGCTTGCCCAGACGGCGCTGGTCTCGAGCGTGCTGTTCTCGGGCGCCTCGGGCTCATCGGTCGCGAATGCCGCCTTCGGGGCCAAGGTGATGGCGCCGACGCTGGTGGCGCGCGGCTATCCGCCGGCCCATGCGGCGGCGATCGTCGCCGGCGTCTCGATGCTCGACAACATCATTCCGCCCTCGATCGCCTTCCTGCTGCTGGCGACGGCGACCAATCTCTCGGTCGGGGCGCTGCTGGTCGGCGGTTTCGTCGCCGGTGGCGTGCTGGCGCTGGCGCTTGCCATCGGCATCCATCTGACGGTGCGCGACGTCGTCGATGCGACGCCAAAGGCGCCCACGCGCGAGCGGGCATCGAGCCTCATCGGCGCGCTGCCGGCGATCGGGCTTGGTATCGTGGTCGTGGTCGGCATCCGCTTCGGCGTCGTCACGGTGACGGAGGCCTCGGCGCTGGCTGTGACGTATGCGCTCGTGACCTGCCTCGCGCTGCGCAGCCTCAACAGCCGGGGCGTTCTCGCCGCGCTGCGCAGCACCGCCACGGAAGCCTCGGCGATCGGCGTGCTGATCGGTGCCTCGGCGCCCTTTGCCTTCCTGCTGGCGCTCGACCGGGTCTCGGACCTGATGGCGGGGCTGGTGACGGCGCTGGGTGGCGGACCCTATGCGGTGATGCTGTTGTCGAACCTCGTCCTGCTGGTCGCCGGGCTGTTCCTCGATATCGGCGCCGCGATCCTCCTGTTGGCGCCGCTGCTGTTGCCGGTCGCGGTCGCGGCGGGGCTGGATCCGATTCAGTTCGGGGTCATCCTCGTGGTCAACCTGATGATCCATGGTCTGACGCCGCCGCTCGGCATACTCATCTATGTCGTCAGCGGCATCACCCGCGTTCCGGCCGGGGCGGTGTTCCGGGCCGTGCTGCCGCTGCTCGGCGTACTGCTGGTCGCGCTCGCGCTGCTCTCGCTGGGCGCGGCGGCCTGGCCCTCGCTTGCGCCGTCCTCGCTTGCCCTTGCGCTCAAGGCGCTGTTCTGATGCGCCGAGACGCCGACAGGATCTGACGATGACGCTCACCGACATCGCGACGCGAACCTATAATCATGGCTGGCGGCTCGATCCGATCATCCGCAGCCTGCTCGACACCGATTTCTACAAGCTCTTGATGCTGCAGATGATCCGCGCCTTCCATCCGGAGGTGGAGGTCACCTTCTCGCTGATCAACCGCTCCCGGCATATTCGCCTCGCCGACATCGTCGACGAGGCGGAATTGCGCGCCCAGCTCGACCATGCCCGCGAGGTCCGCTTTTCGAAGAAGGAGCTGATCTGGCTGGCGGGCAACTCGTTCTACGGCAAGACGCAGATGTTCTCGCCGGAGTTCATCACCTGGCTCGCCGATTTCCGTCTGCCCGAATACGACCTTCGCAAGGTCGACGGGCAGTACGAGCTGCATTTCGAGGGGCCCTGGACCCACACCACGATGTGGGAGGTGCCGGCGCTGGCGATCATCAACGAGCTCAGGGCACGCCGGGTCATGAACGGCCAGAAGCGCTTTGCGCTCGATGTGCTCTATGCCCGCGCCAAGGCCAAGATGTGGGACAAGGTCGAGCGGCTTCAGAAGCTGCCGAATCTTCGCCTGTCGGATTTCGGCACGCGGCGGCGCCACGGCCATCTCTGGCAGCGCTGGTGCGTCGAGGCCTTGAAAGAGGGGCTGGGACCGGCCTTCAGCGGCACCTCCAACGTGCTGCTGGCGATGGACAACGATCTCGAGGCGATCGGCACCAACGCCCATGAACTGCCGATGGTGCTGGCCGCGCTCGCCGATGGCGACGAGGAGCTCGGGCGCGCGCCTTATCGCGTCCTCGACGAATGGCGTCAGGTCTATGGCGGCAACCTGCTGATCGCGCTGCCCGACGCCTTCGGCACCACGGGCTTCCTGCGCGATGCTCCCGATTGGGTCGCCGACTGGACGGGTTTTCGTCCGGATTCGGCGCCGCCAATCCCGGCCGGCGAGGAGATCATCGCGTGGTGGCGCGAGCGCGGGCGCGATCCCAAGGAGAAGCTGCTGGTCTTTTCCGACGGGCTCGACGTCGATGCCATCGAGCGCGTCCATCGCCATTTCGACGGCAAGGTCCGCATGGCCTTCGGCTGGGGCACGGACCTGACCAACGACCTCGTCGGCTGCTCGCCCGACGGCTCGCGCGCGCTCGATCCGATGTCGCTGGTCTGCAAGGTCTCGAAGGCGAATGGGCGGCCCGCGGTCAAGCTCTCCGATAACCCGGAGAAGGTCTCGGGCGAGGACGAAGCGGTGGCTCGTTACCGGCGGGTGTTCGGGGCCATGCTGGCGTAAGAACCGATGAAGAATGTTGCCATAATGTTCTCTTTTGTGCGATGGTGATCGCGGGTTGGGGAACTCGTCATGGCACGCTGGCTGACCATGTTGGTGGCGATCGTCGTCGCACTCGCGGCCGCGACGATCTCGGAAGCGCAGACGCTTGGACGCGAGCGGCTCGACCAGCCGCGTGCGCTGAGCGAGGCCGAGATGGCGGCGCTACTGACCGGCCTGTTAAGCGGTCGCACCGGCGTCACCGACTTGCGGATTGAACGCGGCGATGTCGTCTTCCGGGCGCCTCGCGGCCATGAAGTCAGGATGGGGCTGGCCCAGCTCAGCGCGAAGTTCAATGGATTGCCGGACGCGAAGAGCCGGCAGGGCGCCTTCGACAAGCTGGCGCAACGCGTCGCCGAGGCGGTGGCAGGCCAGCGGGTCCCCAAGCCGGAGGCCGAGGCGGCGCGGTTCCGCTCGACACTCGTGCTGGTTTTGAAGAACCGGTCCTATCTCGAGCAATTCGCCGGCATGGCGCGGAAGCAGGGCGTCTCCCAGGCCCGGCTGGTCCATGTTCCGCTCGCCGGGGACATCATCGTCGCGGTGGCGCGCGATCTGCCGAAGATGATGCGCTTCGTCACCGTCGGCGAGGGCGCAGACTACGGGATGAGCGACGCTGACATGCTCCGCGCGGCCATGGACAATTGGATCCGGCGCGTCAACAAATTGGAGATTCGGGAATTTGGTAAGCTGCGTGCCTTCCATGTCGGCAATGGCGACTACAATGCGTCGATCCTGATCTTGCCAAATCCCTGGAAGCACGTCCCGAATCTGCCGCGCAGTGTCGCCATCGGCGTGCCGTCGCGCGACATGCTCGTTTTTGCCGACGCCGACGATCCCGAGGCGGTGGCGGCGCTGCGATCGCTGACGAAGGTTCCCGATGGCGGCTTTCCGGTGAGCAAACTGATCTACAGGCTCGGTCCCGAGGGGCTGGCAGTCATCCCGTGAGCCGCACGGCATCTGGTCGGGTGTAGCGCTGCGGCCGGGGCAGCGGCCGGTTGAAGGACCCGATCTGCGCAAACCTTGCATTGCTGGTGAAAACCCCCTAATGCGACCGCGTTTTCCGGCCGCGTAGGGCCGTCGATCAGGAACAGGGTGTCATGGCCAAAGAGAAATTCGCTCGCACGAAGCCGCATTGCAACATTGGAACGATTGGTCACGTTGACCATGGCAAGACGTCTTTGACGGCTGCGATCACGAAGATTCTGGCTGAGACGGGCGGTGCGACGTTCACGGCCTATGACCAGATCGACAAGGCTCCCGAGGAGAAAGCCCGCGGCATCACGATCTCGACGGCCCATGTCGAGTACGAGACGGCAGCGCGTCACTATGCTCACGTCGACTGCCCCGGCCACGCCGACTATGTGAAGAACATGATCACCGGCGCGGCGCAGATGGACGGCGCGATCCTGGTGGTGTCGGCGGCCGACGGCCCGATGCCGCAGACCCGCGAGCACATCCTGCTGGCGCGCCAGGTCGGCGTTCCCGCGCTGGTCGTGTTCATGAACAAGGTCGATCTGGTCGACGACGCCGAGCTGCTCGAGCTGGTCGAGATGGAGATCCGCGAGCTTCTGTCGAAGTACGACTTCCCCGGCGACGACATCCCGATCACCAAGGGTTCGGCCAAGGTTGCGCTCGACAAYGGCGACAAGACCATCGGYCATGACGCGGTGATCGCGCTGATGAAGACGGTCGACGAGTACATCCCGCAGCCGGCGCGTCCGCTSGACCTGCCGTTCCTGATGCCGGTCGAGGACGTGTTCTCGATCTCGGGYCGYGGCACGGTGGTRACCGGTCGCGTCGAGCGCGGCATCGTCAAGGTYGGCGAGGAAATCGAGATCGTCGGCCTCAAGGACACCGTGAAGACGACGGTGACCGGCGTCGAGATGTTCCGCAAGCTGCTCGACCAGGGCCAGGCCGGCGACAACATCGGCGCGCTTCTGCGCGGCACCAAGCGCGAGGATGTCGAGCGCGGGCAGATCCTGTGCAAGCCGGGTTCGGTCAAGCCGCACACCAAGTTCAAGGCCGAGGCCTATATCCTGACCAAGGAGGAGGGCGGCCGCCACACCCCGTTCTTCACCAACTACCGCCCGCAGTTCTACTTCCGTACGACGGACGTGACCGGCGTGGTGCACCTGCCCGAGGGCACCGAGATGGTGATGCCTGGCGACAACATCGCCATGGAAGTCCACCTGATCGTGCCGATCGCGATGGAAGAGAAGCTGCGCTTCGCCATCCGCGAAGGCGGCAGGACCGTCGGCGCCGGCGTCGTCGCTTCGATCATTGCCTGATCAGGCACCGACTGCAGAGCTTTGAAGGGGCGGCGGAAACGCCGCCCTTTTTCGTGTCTGGCGGTAGGCCTGCTGCGATTTTCGACTTGAAAAGCCGGAGCGGTTGAGGCAAACCACCGCCGACTACAGGGGTGTAGCTCAGTTGGTAGAGTACCGGTCTCCAAAACCGGTTGTCGTAGGTTCGAGCCCTACCGCCCCTGCCAGTTTCCTCGTGCCAGTTTCGGCCGGGCGCTGCCACCGTCGGACGACGATGACGCAGAACATCTACGACTCTCCCGCATTCTTCAGCGCCTACAGTGCGTTGCCGCGATCGGTTCACGGTCTCGACGGCGCGCCGGAATGGCCGACGCTCCAGGCGATGCTGCCCGATCTCGCCGGCGCGCGCGTTCTCGATCTCGGCTGCGGCTTCGGTTGGTTTTGCCGCTGGGCGGCCGGGCAGGGCGCCTCGAGCGTGCTCGGAATCGACGTGTCGGAGCGAATGTTGGAGCGGGCATGGACGGAGACCGACGCCGTTGCCATCACCTATGAGCGCGCCGATCTCGAAGGCTTCGTGCCGGAACCGGCCGGCTTCGACCTCGCCTACAGCTCGCTGGCCTTTCATTATCTCGTCGATCTCGGCGACCTGCTCGCCCGCGTCGCCGTAGCGCTGCCCATCGGCGGGCGGCTGGTCTGTTCGGTCGAGCATCCGCTGATGACGGCGCCTGTGCTGCAAGGCTGGTCGCAGGACGGCGCCGGGCGGGCGACCTGGCCGGTGAACGGCTATCTCGACGAGGGGCCGCGCACGACCGACTGGCTCGCCAAGGGCGTCGTCAAACAGCACCGGACGATCGCGACCTATCTCGATCTGCTGAGCCGCAACGGCTTTGCCCTGCAACGGCTCGTCGAATGGGGGCCGAGCCCGGAACAGGTTCTGGCGCATCGCGAATGGGCGAGGGAGCGGGAGCGCCCGGCCTTCCTGCTGATGGCGGCGCAGCGGGTCTGACACACCTGCCGCGCGCCTTCTGAAAAGGTGCTTGGCTAACGGCCCGGCCCGTTGTAAGACGCATCCCATGACGGCGCGCGGCTCCCTGAGCCCCGCGCCGCGAATCTTTCAGGACGGTCGATTCGGCGTCGCGGCGACAAGCTCGCGGCGGGATGACCGGAACCCTAAGGCGAGTGCCATGGCCAAGAGCAGCCCTTTCAGCTTCCTGCAGGACGTTCGCACCGAAGCGTCCAAGGTGACTTGGCCGTCGCGGCGCGAGACCCTGATCACCACGGGCCTCGTGCTCGCCATGGTCGTCGTTTCCAGCCTGTTCTTCCTCTTTACCGACACCATCATCCGCTGGTCGCTCGGCATCATCCTCGGCGCCCGTTGAACGGAATCAAGAACGTGAGCACCCGCTGGTACATCGTCCACGCTTATTCGAACTTCGAGAACAAGGTCGCGCAGTCGATCCGCGATCAGGCGGCGCAGCGCAATCTCGCCGACAAGTTCGACGAGGTGCTGGTCCCGACCGAAAAGGTCATCGAGGTTCGCCGCGGCCGCAAGGTCGAAGCCGAGCGCAAATTCTTCCCCGGCTATGTGCTGGTGAAGTGCGAGATGACCGACGAGGTCTATCACCTCATCAAGAACACGCCGAAGGTCACGGGCTTCCTGGGCGCGGACAAGGCCAAGCCGATGCCGATCCCCGAGAGCGAGGCGATGCGGATCAAGGGGCAGGTTGCCGAGGGCGTCGAGCGTCCCAAGCCGACCATCGTCTTCGAGATCGGCGAGCAGGTGAAGGTCGCGGACGGTCCCTTCGCGTCGTTCAACGGCGTCGTCGAGGATGTCGATCACGGCCGCGCTCGCCTGAAGGTCGCCGTCTCGATCTTCGGCCGCGCCACGCCGGTCGAGCTCGAATACGGCCAGGTCGAGAAGCTTTAGTCTCTTCCCTTCGGCGCGGTCCTGTGTCATAGGCCGCGCCTCACATGCGTGGGAGGCATGCCGGTTCGCCAGCCGGAGCTTCATGCCGCACCACGCTCTGCAACCACCCGGGTCCGGGACAAGCAATGTCCGGGCAGGGTCGTCGTCGTTCCGATAGGCATCGGGGCGGACGGCAGGAGCAGCCATCATGGCAAAGAAGATCACGGGTTACGTGAAGCTTCAGGTTCCGGCGGGCGCGGCCAATCCGTCGCCGCCGATCGGTCCGGCGCTGGGTCAGCGCGGCCTCAACATCATGGAATTCTGCAAGGCCTTCAACGCGAAGACCGCGCAGATGGAAAAGGGCATGCCGATCCCGGTGATCATCACCGCGTATCAAGACCGCTCCTTCACCTTCGAGATGAAGCAGCCGCCGGTGTCCTACTGGCTGAAGAAGGCCGCCGGCCTGACCGCCGGTTCCAAGACCCCCGGTCGCGGCGGCAATGTTGGCAAGGTCACCATCGCCCAGATCACCGAGATCGCCGAGAAGAAGATGGCCGATCTCAACTGCGATTCGGTCGAATCCGCCTCGTCCATGATCAAGGGCTCCGCCCGATCCATGGGCCTGGAAGTCGTGGGCTGAGGGGGCGAACATGGCACATATCGGAAAGCGCGTCGTCAAGGGCCGTGAAGGCATTGACCGCACCAAGCTCTACCCGCTCAACGACGCGATCGCGTTCGTCAAGGAGCGCGCCACCGCCAAGTTCGACGAGACCGTCGAGGTCTCGATGAACCTGGGCGTCGATCCGCGTCACGCCGACCAGATGGTCCGTGGCGTCTGCAATCTGCCCAACGGCTCGGGCCGCGTCCTGCGCGTCGCTGTGTTCGCGCGCGGCGCCAAGGCGGAAGAGGCCAAGAAGGCCGGAGCCGACATCGTCGGCGCGGAAGAGCTGGTCGAGATCGTCTCCAAGGGCACGATCGAGTTCGATCGCTGCATTGCGACCCCGGACATGATGCCGCTGGTCGGCCGTCTCGGTAAGGTGCTCGGCCCGCGCGGCCTGATGCCGAACCCGAAGGTCGGCACCGTGACCATGGACATCACCAACGCGGTCGCCGCCTCCAAGGGCGGTTCGGTCGAATTCCGCGTCGAGAAGGCCGGCATCGTGCATGCCGCCGTCGGCAAGGTCTCGTTCACAGCCGAGAAGCTGTCCGAGAACATCAAGGCCTTCGCCGACTCGGTCGCCAAGGCCAAGCCGGCCGGCGCCAAGGGCACCTATATCCAGCGCGTCGCGATCTCTTCGACGATGGGTCCGGGCGTCAAGATCGAGCCCAACACCGTCCTCGGCGGCTGATCCGGGCTTGCCTGCGCTTTGGCCGGTTCGCGCTGGCCAAAGCATGCGTCTTGACCTTTGCGGGTCGAGACGCCACTTGGCAGAGGCGGGCGAAGGCGCTATGACGCTTGCCTGTTTCCATAAGTGATGTGGGCTCCAGCGTGCTTCGCACGAGGGGGTCCGTTTCGCGTTTTTTGGCGGTTTACCGCCAAAGAATGGGTTGTGCGAGCCTGGAGAGCGATCTTCCGGTTCGAATCACCCAGTCCTGTCTGAGACTGCAGGTGCTCCGAGGGTTCGCCCGAGGGCATAATTTCGCCAAGAGGCCTGCATAGACGGTGCAAGAGCTCAAGCGGGGTCGCGAGATCCCGAAGACGGTTCGAACCATCTCGCCCGATCGCGGCTTCGAAGCCGGAGAGGGGACAGGGCACTGAGCGTCGCTCCGATGAAGCACCGGTGTCAACCGGGGTTTTTGAGGGGTGGCAAGTGCAACCGGCGGCGAGCCCCCAAAGGCCTGCCGCCTACCGGAGAGAGCCCAGTGGATAAAGCGGCAAAGAATGATGCCGTCGCGACCCTGAACGGCGTGTTTGCGAACACGTCGGTCGTTGTCGTGGCCCACTATGCGGGTTTGACGGTGGCTCAGTTCCAGAAGCTTCGTCGCGAGATGAAGGCCAATGGCGCCACCGTGAAGGTCGCAAAGAACCGGCTGGCCAAGATCGCTCTTGAAGGCACCGACGTCGCGTCCATCGGCAACCTGCTGACGGGTCCCACCCTGATCGCCTATTCCAACGATCCGGTCGCGGCGCCGAAGGTCGCCATCGCTTTCGCTAAGGAAAACGACAAGCTCGTTATCCTCGGCGGCGCGATGGGCAAGACCGCCCTGAACCCCGAAGGCATCAAGGCCCTGGCCTCCATGCCCTCGCTCGATGAACTGCGCGCCAAGTTGCTCGGCCTCCTGCTGGCCCCTGCAACGAAGATCGCCCAGCTCTCGACCGCTCCGGCTGCAAAGCTGGCGCGCGTGTTCCAGGCATATGCCGACAAGGATGCGGCCTGATCCAGGCCAGTTACCCCTGAAAACCGTTCGAACCTCTTAACCCTATAGGAGCCTATCATGGCTGATCTTGCCAAGCTCGTCGACGAGCTGTCCTCCCTCACGGTCCTCGAGGCCGCCGACCTCGCCAAGCTTCTCGAAGAGAAGTGGGGCGTTTCCGCCGCTGCCGCCGTTGCGGTTGCCGGCCCGGCCGCCGGCCCCGCTGCCGCCGCCGTCGAAGAGCAGACCGAGTTCAACGTCATTCTTGCCGCCATCGGCGACAAGAAGATCGAGGTCATCAAGGAAGTCCGCGCCATCACCGGCCTGGGCCTCAAGGAAGCCAAGGACCTGGTCGAAGCCGCTCCGAAGCCTGTCAAGGAAGCAGTGACCAAGGACGAGGCCGAGAAGCTCAAGAAGCAGCTCGAGGCCGTCGGCGCCAAGGTCGAGCTCAAGTGAGCAGGGCCGGCTTGATGCCGGTCCGACCCTAGTCAAGACCTGACAGTCCCGGGGTGGCCTCCACCTCCGGGGCTGTCGCGTCGTTTCCGCATGGTGGTGCGGGAAGGTTGCAAAGGCCCTGGGTGCAGCTTTGCGTTGCGGGGTCCGTTTTTGAGATGATGTCGGCGCGATGATGCGTCGAGCGGCTTACCCGGCGACCCTTGTCGCCCTCGGCGGATCGCCGGGTAAGCCGTCCGAGATTGCGAGGAACAACATGGTCGATTCCCTCCAGGGCCGCAGGCGCGTCCGCAAGTTCTTCGGAAAACTCAAGGAAGTGGCGCAGATGCCGAACCTCATCGAGGTTCAGAAGGCGTCCTATGACCAGTTCCTGATGGTCGAAGAGCCCAAGGGCGGCCGCGGCGACGAAGGCCTGCAGTCGGTCTTCCGCTCGGTGTTCCCGATCGGCGATTTCTCGGGCGCCTCGCTGCTCGAATTCGTCAAGTACACCTTCGAGCCACCGAAATACGATGTCGACGAGTGCCGTCAGCGCGGCATGACCTTCTCCGCGCCCCTCAAGGTGACGCTGCGCCTGATCGTGTTCGATATCGATCCCGACACCCAGGCGAAGTCGGTCAAGGATATCAAGGAGCAGGATGTCTACATGGGCGACATGCCGCTCATGACCGACAACGGCACCTTCATCGTCAACGGCACCGAGCGCGTCATCGTCTCGCAGATGCACCGTTCGCCGGGCGTGTTCTTCGACCACGACAAGGGCAAGACCCATTCCTCGGGCAAGCTTTTGTTCGCCGCCCGCATCATCCCGTATCGCGGCTCGTGGCTCGACATCGAGTTCGACGCCAAGGACATCGTCTACGCGCGCATCGACCGGAAGCGTAAGATCCCGGTGACGTCGCTGCTGTTCGCGCTCGGCATGGACGGCGAGGAGATCCTCAGCCGCTTCTACAACCACATCACCTATGTGCGCGACGCCAAGGGCTGGCGCGTGCCTTACGACGCCGAGCGCATGAAGGGCTTCAAGGCGACCGTCGACCTGATCGACGCCGACACCGGCGAAGTCGTGGTCGAGGCGGGTAAGAAGCTCGTCGCCCGTACCGCGCGCCAGCTCGCCGAGAAGGGCCTGAAGTTCCTGCGCGCGACCGACGAGGATCTCGTCGGCCAGTACATCGCCGAGGACATCGTCGATCTCCAGACCGGCGAAGTGCATGCCGAGGCCGGCGAAGAGCTGACGATGGCCGCCGAGGCGAAGACCGGCGAGATGAAGGGCAACCTCGTCGACCTGATCGCCAAGGGCTACAACGAGATCACGGTGCTCGACATCGACCACATCACGGTCGGTCCCTATATCCGCAACACGCTCGCCGTGGACAAGAACTCGCGCCGTGAAGAGGCGCTGTTCGACATCTACCGCGTGATGCGTCCCGGCGAGCCGCCGACGCTCGAGACCGCCGAGAACATGTTCCAGTCGCTGTTCTTCGATTCGGAGCGCTACGACCTCTCGGCCGTCGGCCGCGTCAAGATGAACATGCGCCTCGACCTCGACGCCGAGGACACCGTCCGGATTCTCCGCAAGGAAGACATCTTCGCGGTCGTCAAGGCGCTGGTCGACCTGCGCGACGGCAAGGGCGAGATCGACGACATCGACCATCTCGGCAACCGCCGCGTGCGCTCGGTCGGCGAGCTCATGGAGAACCAGTACCGCCTGGGCCTGCTGCGCATGGAGCGCGCCATCAAGGAGCGCATGTCCTCGGTCGATATCGACACGGTGATGCCGCAGGACCTGATCAACGCCAAGCCCGCGGCTGCCGCGGTGCGCGAGTTCTTCGGCTCGTCGCAGCTCTCGCAGTTCATGGACCAGACGAACCCGCTCTCAGAAGTCACTCACAAGCGTCGCCTTTCGGCGCTTGGACCGGGTGGTTTGACCCGCGAGCGCGCCGGCTTCGAGGTGCGCGACGTGCACCCGACGCATTACGGCCGCATCTGCCCGATCGAGACGCCGGAAGGCCCGAATATCGGCCTGATCAACTCGCTCGCCACCTTCGCGCGCGTCAACAAGTACGGCTTCATCGAGAGCCCCTATCGTCGCATCCGCGACGGCAAGCAGACCGACGAGATCATCTATCTCTCGGCGATGGAGGAGGCGAAGTACAACGTCGCCCAAGCCAATGCCGCCGTCGACAAGGAAGGCCGTCTCACCGACGACCTGATCGTCTGCCGCCGCGCCGGTGAAGTCATCGTCACGCCGGTCGACAAGGTCGATTTCCAGGACGTCTCGCCCAAGCAGCTGGTTTCGGTCGCCGCGGCGCTGATCCCGTTCCTCGAGAACGACGACGCCAACCGCGCGCTGATGGGCTCGAACATGCAGCGTCAGGCGGTGCCGCTGGTTCGCGCCGACGCGCCTTTCGTCGGCACCGGCATGGAAGCCGTGGTCGCCCGTGACTCAGGCGCGGCCATCGCGGCCCGTCGCTCGGGTGTCGTCGACCAGGTCGATGCGACGCGTATCGTCATCCGCGCGTCCGACGAGATGGACCCGACCAAGCCGGGCGTAGACATCTACCGCCTGCAGAAGTTCCAGCGCTCCAACCAGTCGACCTGCATCACGCAGCGTCCGCTGGTGCGCGTTGGCGACATCATCAAGAAGGGTGACATCGTCGCCGACGGCCCGTCGACCGAGTTCGGCGAGCTCGCGCTCGGCCGCAACGTGCTCGTCGCGTTCATGCCGTGGAACGGCTACAACTTCGAGGACTCGATCCTTCTCTCTGAGAACATCGTCTCGCAGGACATCTTCACCTCGATCCATATCGAGGAGTTCGAGGTCATGGCCCGCGATACCAAGCTGGGTCCGGAGGAGATCACGCGCGACATCCCGAACGTCTCGGAAGAAGCGCTGAAGAACCTCGACGAGGCCGGCATCGTCTATATCGGCGCCGAAGTGGCGGCTGGCGACATCCTCGTCGGCAAGATCACGCCCAAGGGCGAAAGCCCGATGACGCCGGAAGAGAAGCTGCTGCGCGCCATCTTCGGCGAGAAGGCCTCGGACGTCCGCGACACCTCCCTTCGTGTCCCGCCGGGCGTGCAGGGCACGATTGTCGAGGTCCGGGTGTTCAACCGCCACGGCGTCGACAAGGACGAGCGCGCCCAGGCGATCGAGCGCGAGGAGATCGAGCGTCTCGCCAAGGACCGCGACGACGAGCAGGCGATCCTGGACCGCAACACCTTCGCGCGTCTCGGCGACATCCTGAATGGCAAGGTCGGCCTCGCCGGGCCCAAGGGCTTCAAGAAGGACACGGTCATCACCCGCGAGGGCATGAGCGAGTTCCCGCGTTCGCAGTGGTGGCTGTTTGCGGTCGGCGACGACCCGCTGATGACCGAGATCGAAGCGATGCGGAAGCAGTACGACGAGTCGAAGAAGCGCCTCGAGCAGCGCTTCCTCGACAAGGTCGAGAAGCTGCAGCGCGGCGACGAACTGCCCCCGGGCGTGATGAAGATGGTCAAGGTCTTCGTCGCGGTGAAGCGCAAGATCCAGCCGGGCGACAAGATGGCCGGCCGTCACGGCAACAAGGGCGTGGTTTCGCGCATCGTTGCGGCCGAGGACATGCCGTTCCTCGAGGACGGCACCCATGCCGATATCGTGCTCAACCCGCTGGGCGTGCCGTCGCGCATGAATGTCGGGCAGATCCTGGAGACCCATCTGGGCTGGGCTGCTGCCGGTCTCGGCAAGCAGATCGGCGCGGCGCTCGACGCCTACAAGAAGTCGAGCGACTACAAGGCGCTGCGGGCCTCGTTCGAAGCCGTCTACGACGACAACGAGATCATCGCCTCGATGGATGAGGCCGAACTCGTCGAGATGGGCCAGAACCTTCGCCGCGGCGTGCCGATGGCGACGCCGGTGTTCAACGGCGCCAAGGAGGCCGATATCGAGCGGCTTCTGGAGCAGGCCGGTCTGCATTCGTCGGGCCAGTCGACGCTCTATGACGGCCGGACCGGTGAGCCCTTCGACCGCAAGGTCACCATGGGCTACATCTACATGCTGAAGCTCCACCACCTCGTCGACGACAAGATCCATGCGCGTTCGATCGGTCCGTACTCGCTCGTCACGCAGCAGCCGCTGGGTGGCAAGGCGCAGTTCGGCGGGCAGCGCTTCGGCGAGATGGAGGTCTGGGCGCTGGAAGCCTATGGCGCCGCCTACACGCTGCAGGAAATGCTGACGGTGAAGTCGGACGACGTTGCGGGCCGCACCAAGGTCTACGAGTCGATCGTGCGCGGTGAGGACAACTTCGAGGCGGGCATCCCCGAGAGCTTCAACGTTCTTGTCAAGGAAATGCGCTCGCTCGGCCTCAACGTCGAGCTGATCAGCAACAAGGTGAAGCCGGGCGAGTTGCCCCCGGCTGAAGCGGCCGAGTGAGCCGGTTCGCGCCGCGCTAGAGATAATTTGCCGGCGGCACTGACGCCGCCGGCCATTGAATTGACGAAGCCGGGCAGGGCGGTGCTCCACCCCCGCCGGCGAGAGGAGACAGGCGATGAAGCAAGAGGTCATGAACCTTTTCGGCCAGCAGCCGGTGCAGCAGGCCTTCGACGCGATCAAGATTTCGATCGCGAGCCCGGAGAAGATCCTGTCCTGGTCCTATGGCGAGATCAAAAAGCCGGAGACCATCAACTACCGGACCTTCAAGCCGGAGCGCGACGGTCTGTTCTGCGCCCGCATCTTCGGGCCGATCAAGGACTACGAGTGCCTGTGCGGCAAGTACAAGCGCATGAAGTTCAAGGGCGTCATCTGCGAGAAGTGCGGCGTGGAAGTCACGCTCGCCCGGGTCCGGCGCGAGCGCATGGGCCATATCGAGCTCGCCGCCCCGGTCGCGCATATCTGGTTCCTGAAGTCGCTGCCCTCGCGCATCGGCCTGCTCATGGACATGCCGCTCAAGGATCTCGAGCGCATCCTCTATTTCGAGTCGTATGTGGTCATCGAGCCGGGCTTGACGCCCCTCAAGGACCGTCAGCTGCTCTCGGAAGAAGAGTATGTCCGCTGCCAGGAAGAGTATGGCGCCGACACCTTCACCGCCATGATCGGCGCGGAAGCCATCCGCGAGATGCTGCGCGCGCTCGACCTCGACCAGATCAACGCCGATCTCAAGCATGAGATCGCGACGACGACGTCGGAGCTGAAGCCCAAGAAGCTGATGAAGCGCCTCAAGATCATCGAGGCCTTCCAGCTCTCGGGCAACAAGCCGGAATGGATGGTCATGACCATCATCCCGGTGATCCCGCCTGATCTGCGTCCGCTGGTGCCGCTCGATGGCGGCCGCTTCGCGACGTCGGACCTGAACGACCTGTATCGCCGCGTCATCAACCGCAACAACCGCCTGAAGCGGCTGATCGAGCTGCGCGCGCCCGACATCATCATCCGCAACGAGAAGCGGATGCTGCAGGAATCGGTCGATGCGCTGTTCGACAACGGCCGTCGCGGCCGCGTCATCACGGGTGCCAACAAGCGCCCGCTGAAGTCGCTCGCCGACATGCTGAAGGGCAAGCAGGGCCGCTTCCGCCAGAACCTGCTCGGCAAGCGCGTCGACTATTCCGGCCGCTCGGTCATCGTCGTCGGCCCGGAGCTGAAGCTGCACCAGTGCGGCCTGCCCAAGAAGATGGCGCTCGAGCTGTTCAAGCCGTTCATCTATGCGCGCCTCGACGCCAAGGGCTACTCGACCACGGTCAAGCAGGCCAAGAAGCTCGTCGAGAAGGAGAAGCCCGAGGTCTGGGATATCCTGGACGAGGTCATCCGCGAGCATCCGGTGATGCTGAACCGCGCGCCGACGCTCCACCGCCTGGGCATCCAGGCGTTCGAGCCGACGCTGATCGAAGGCAAGGCGATCCAGCTTCACCCGCTGGTCTGCGCCGCCTTCAACGCGGACTTCGACGGCGACCAGATGGCCGTGCACGTCCCGCTGTCGCTCGAGGCGCAGCTCGAAGCGCGCGTGCTGATGATGTCGACCAACAACATCCTGCACCCCGCCAACGGCCTGCCGATCATCGTGCCGTCGCAGGACATCGTGCTCGGCCTGTACTACCTCTCGATCGTCTCGGACGGCGAGCCGGGCCAGGGCAAGATCTTCGGTGATTTCGGCGAGCTCGAGTACGCGCTGCACGAGAAAGTCGTGACGCTGCATTCGAAGATCAAATACCGCTGGACCGGCCTCGGCGCCGACGGCAAGGACTACACCAAGATCTACGACACCACGCCGGGCCGCGTCATTCTCTCGACGGCGCTGCCCCGGCACGCGAACATGACCTTCGACGTCAGCAACCGCCTGATGACCAAGAAGGAAATCTCCGGGATGATCGACGCCGTCTATCGCGGCTGCGGTCAGAAGGAGTCGGTGATCTTCTGCGACCGCATCATGTCGCTGGGCTTCACCCACGCCTTCAAGGCCGGCATCTCCTTCGGCAAGGACGACATGGTCGTGCCAGAGAACAAGTGGGAGATCGTCGATACCACCCGCGCGCTGGCCAAGGATTACGAGCAGCAGTACCAGGACGGCCTGATCACCCAGGGTGAGAAGTACAACAAGGTCGTCGATGCCTGGGCGAAGTGCTCCGACAAGCTCGCGCAGGAGATGATGCTGCGCATCTCGACCGTGAAGAAGGACAAGAACGGTCGCGATCTGCCGATCAACTCGATCTACATGATGAGCCATTCGGGTGCGCGCGGTTCGCCGGCGCAGATGAAGCAGCTCGCCGCGATGCGCGGTCTCATGGCCAAGCCCTCGGGCGAGATCATCGAGTCGCCGATCATCTCGAACTTCAAGGAAGGCCTCGACGTTCTCGAGTACTTCAACTCGACCCACGGCGCCCGCAAGGGCCTGGCCGATACGGCGCTGAAGACGGCCAACTCCGGCTATCTGACCCGTCGTCTCGTCGACGTGGCGCAGGATGCCATCATCTCCGAGACCGATTGCGGTTCGGAGAGCGGCATCAAGATGCGTGCCATCATCGACGCCGGCCAGGTCGTGGCCTCGCTCGGCATCCGTATCCTGGGTCGCTCCGCGGCCGAGGACGTCACGGATATCGACGGCAAGGTCCTGGTGCCGAAGGGCACGATGATCGAGGAAAGCCATATCGAGGCGATCAACGCTGCCGGCGTGCAGGAGGTGAAGATCCGTTCAGTGCTGACCTGCGCCACCAAGAACGGTGTCTGCGCGACCTGCTACGGCCGCGATCTGGCCCGCGGCACGCCCGTCAACATGGGCGAGGCCGTCGGCGTCATCGCGGCGCAGTCGATCGGCGAGCCGGGTACGCAGCTTACCATGCGCACCTTCCACATCGGCGGCGCGGCGACGATCGCGGACCAGTCCTTCACCGAGTCGAACTTCGAAGGCACGGTCAAGATCCGCAACCGCAACCTCGCCCGCAACACGGACGGCGACCTGATCGCCATGGCGCGCAACATCGCCGTGGTCATCGTCGGCCCGGACGGGGCGGAGCGCGCGGTGCATCGCGTCCAGTTCGGCTCGAAGCTGCGGATCGACGAGGGCGACAAGGTCAAGCGCGGCCAGCGCCTGATCGAGTGGGATCCCTATTCCCGCCCGATCCTGGCGGAGGTCGACGGCACCGTCGGTTACGAGGATCTGGTCGACGGCATGTCGATCACCGAGACGACCGACGAGGCGACCGGCATCTCCAAGCGCGTCGTCATCGACTGGCGCGGCTCGGCCCGTACGTCGGACCTGCGTCCGGCGCTGACGGTCCACGGCCCCGACGGCAAGATCGCCAAGCTGGCCCGTGGCGGCGAGGCTCGCTACATCCTGCCGGTGGAGGGCATCATCTCGATGGAGCCCGGCGCCTCGATCAAGGCCGGCGACGTGCTGGCGCGTGTCTCGACCGACTCGGCCAAGACCCGCGACATCACCGGCGGTCTGCCGCGGGTGGCCGAGCTGTTCGAGGCCCGTCGTCCGAAGGATGCGGCGATCATCGCCGAGAAGGCCGGCGTCATCGGCTTCGGCAAGGACTACAAGAACAAGCGTCGCGTGACGCTGACGCCGCATGACGGTTCCGAGGGGCTCGAATACCTGATCCCCAAGGGCAAGCACATCCATCTCCAGGACGGCGACGTCGTCGAGATGGGCGACTACATCCTCGACGGCAATCCGGCCCCGCACGACATCCTCGCGATCAAGGGCGTCGAGGAGCTGGCGGCTTATCTGGTGAACGAAATCCAGGAGGTCTATCGCCTCCAGGGCGTGGGCATCAACGACAAGCACATCGAGGTGATCGTCCGGCAGATGCTGCAGAAGGTCGAGATCACGGATGGCGGCGATACCGACATCCTGACCGGCGACCAGATCGACCGCATCGAGCTGCAGGAGATCAACGCGAAGATGAAGGAGGAGGGCAAGAAGCCCGCTTCCGGCGTCCCCGTGCTGCTCGGCATCACCAAGGCGAGCCTGCAGACGCGCTCCTTCATCTCGGCGGCGTCGTTCCAGGAGACCACCCGCGTCCTCACCGAGGCGGCGGTCAACGGCAAGTACGACACGCTGGAAGGCCTCAAGGAGAACGTCATCGTCGGCTCGCTGATCCCGGCCGGAACCGGCGCGCAGGTTGCCCGCATCAAGCAGGTAGCGACGCGTCGCGACGATCTCATCGTCAGCCAGAAGGCGGAAGCCGCAGCGAGGGCGGCTGCGTCTGCCGCCAAGGCGGTCGAGGCGTCTCTGCCCGCGGCGGAGTAATCCTTCGTCCGCGCCCGCGCGGACTGCAACAGTTGGACATGGCCGCTCCCGCAAGGGGGCGGCCATGTCGCATTTGAGCGAATGCGGTGTTTCGGGGCGCGAAACCCGCAGGGCAGGGGCTTTTCGCGTTTCGATCCTACAGATTGGGGGTTGACGCGAATCTATCCCCGATGCATAAGCGCGCCACTATCGGTGGTTGTCGGACACGTATGTCGCCTTGGCCTTGTTGCCGGCGAATTTCGCGGCCGAAACTCCACCGGAATTCCAGCGTCGATTGACGACATGGCAAGATGCATGAACGCGGAGCGATCCGTGATCCTCTGCTGGCGAACGCGCCTGAGGCCCCCTGCGGGGAGCCGATGGCGCGGCTTCGTTTGTGTCATGGCAACGACCGGCCTGGGCCAAGATTTAGCGATTTCCAAACGCTCAATGGGAGCGAGAGGCCAGAATGCCGACAATCAGCCAGCTCATTCGCAAGCCGCGTTCGCCCGTCAAGGCGCGCAACACCGCTCCGGCGCTCGAGTCCTGCCCGCAGAAGCGTGGCGTCTGCACGCGCGTCTACACGACGACGCCGAAGAAGCCGAACTCGGCGCTGCGTAAGGTCGCCAAGGTGCGCCTGACGAACGGCTTCGAGGTGATCGGCTACATTCCGGGTGAGGGTCACAACCTCCAGGAGCACTCCGTGGTCATGATCCGCGGCGGCCGCGTCAAGGACTTGCCCGGCGTGCGCTATCACATCCTGCGCGGCGTGCTCGACACCCAGGGCGTCAAGAACCGCAAGCAGCGCCGTTCGAAGTACGGCGCCAAGCGTCCCAAGTAATTTCTGCCTGACCGGCAGGGGCATCAAGGCCCGGGCCGGTTCGCAGCGTTGAAGATTTGACCGGAGACTAGACGATGTCCCGCCGCCATAGCGCCGAAAAGCGCGAGATCATTCCCGATCCGAAGTTCCACGATATCATCGTGACGAAGTTCATGAATTCGGTGATGTACGAAGGCAAGAAGTCGACCGCCGAGCGGATCGTCTACGGCGCTTTCGATATCATCGAGAGCAAGATGAAGAGCGACCCGCTTGCCGTCTTCAAGAGCGCACTCGAGAACGTCGCTCCGGCGATTGAGGTGCGTTCGCGTCGCGTCGGCGGCGCCACCTATCAGGTTCCGGTCGAGGTTCGCACCGAGCGCCGTCAGGCGCTGGCGATCCGCTGGCTGATCACGGCCGCTCGCGGCCGCAACGACAAGACCATGGTCGAGCGTCTCTCCTCGGAGCTGATGGATGCGGCCAGCAACCGTGGCAACGCGGTCAAGAAGCGTGAAGACACGCACCGGATGGCGGAAGCCAACCGCGCCTTCTCGCATTATCGCTGGTAATCGTCGGCTCGACCTCGGAAAGACGAAAGCATTCTCATGGCCCGTACCCATCCCATCGACCGTTATCGCAACTTCGGCATCATGGCCCACATTGATGCCGGCAAGACGACGACGACCGAGCGCATCCTGTTCTATACGGGCAAGTCGCATAAGATCGGCGAAGTCCATGACGGCGCGGCCACCATGGACTGGATGACGCAAGAGCAGGAGCGTGGCATCACGATCACCTCCGCTGCGACGACCTGCCTGTGGCGCGAGCATCGCCTGAACATCATCGACACCCCCGGCCACGTCGACTTCACCATCGAAGTCGAGCGTTCGCTGCGCGTGCTCGACGGTGCTGTCTGCGTGCTCGACGGCAACCAGGGCGTCGAGCCCCAGACCGAGACCGTCTGGCGCCAGGCCGACAAGTACGACGTTCCACGCGTCGTGTTCGTCAACAAGATGGACAAGACCGGCGCCGATTTCTATCGCTGCGTCCAGGACATCATCGACCGCGTCGCCGGCAAGCCCGTCTGCCTGCAGATCCCGATCGGCGCCGAGGCTGAATTCGCCGGCGTGATCGACCTGATCAAGATGAAGGCGATCGTCTGGAACGGCGAAGCGCTGGGCGCCTCCTTCGAGGAGAAGGACATTCCGGCCGATCTGCTCGACAAGGCCGTCGAGTATCGTGGCAAGCTGATCGAAGCCGCCGTCGACATGGACGATGCGGCTATGGAAGCTTATCTCGATGGCACCGAGCCGGATGCCGAGACCCTGCGTCGTCTCGTCCGCACGGCCGTGCAGCGTCGCGCCTTCCATCCCGTGCTCTGCGGTTCGGCCTTCAAGAACAAGGGCGTGCAGCCGCTTCTTGATGCCGTCGTCGACTTCCTGCCGTCCCCGGTGGATCGCGGCGAGATCAAGGGCATCGACTTCAAGACCGAGGAAGAGACCGTTCGTCACCCGACGGACGAGGATCCCTTCTCCATGCTCGCCTTCAAGATCATGGACGATCCGTTCGTCGGCACGATCACCTTCTGCCGCGTCTATTCCGGCAAGGTCGAGACCGGCCAGGGCGTGATCAACTCGACCCGTGACAAGAAAGAGCGCGTCGGCCGCATGCTGCTGATGCACGCGAACAACCGCGAGGACATCAAGGAGGCTTTCGCCGGCGACATCGTCGCCCTGGCCGGTCTCAAGGATGTTCGCACCGGCGACACGCTGTGCGACCCGATCAAGGCCGTCATCCTGGAACGCATGGAATTCCCCGAGCCGGTCATCACGATCGCGATCGAGCCGAAGTCCAAGGCAGACCAGGAGAAGCTGGGCTTGGCGCTGGCGAAGCTCGCCAACGAGGATCCGTCCTTCCGCGTCTCGACCGACCAGGAGAGCGGCCAGACCATTCTCAAGGGCATGGGCGAGCTGCATCTCGACATCAAGGTCGACATCCTGCGCCGGACCTACAAGGTGGATGCCAATATCGGCGCTCCCCAGGTGGCCTATCGCGAGACGCTGACCAAGAAGGTCGAGATCGACTACACCCACAAGAAGCAGACCGGCGGTACGGGCCAGTTCGCCCGCGTCAAGCTGGTGGTCGAGCCCAATGAGACGGGTAAGGGCTTCGAGTTCGAGTCCAAGGTCGTCGGCGGTACGGTTCCGAAGGAATACATCCCCGGCGTCGAAAAGGGCCTCAACTCGGTCATCGGCTCAGGCGTGATCGCCGGCTTCCCGGTGGTCGACGTCAAGGTGACGCTGATCGACGGCGCCTTCCACGAAGTCGACTCGTCGGCCCTGGCCTTCGAAATCGCTTCGCGCGCCGCTCTGCGTGAAGGTCTGCAGAAGGGCGGCTCCGTGCTGCTCGAGCCGATCATGAAGGTCGAGGTCGTGACCCCGGAAGACTACACCGGTTCGGTCATCGGCGATCTGAACTCGCGTCGCGGCCAGATCCAGGGCCAGGACATGCGCGGCAACGCGGTCGTCGTGAATGCGATGGTCCCGCTCGCCAACATGTTCGGCTACGTCAACCAGCTGCGGTCCTTCAGCCAGGGCCGGGCGAACTACACCATGCAATTCGATCACTATGAGCAGGTTCCGTCGGCGGTGGCCGCCGAGGTCCAGGCCAAATACGCCTGATCACCAGCCCGACCTGCTTTAAACGCAACAACGATTTGACTGACGGAGGCTACGATGGCCAAAGAGAAATTCGCTCGCACGAAGCCGCATTGCAACATTGGAACGATTGGTCACGTTGACCATGGCAAGACGTCTTTGACGGCTGCGATCACGAAGATTCTGGCGGAGTCGGGTGGCGCGACGTTCACGGCCTATGACCAGATCGACAAGGCTCCCGAGGAGAAGGCCCGCGGCATCACGATCTCGACCGCTCACGTCGAGTACGAGACGGCTGCGCGCCACTATGCTCACGTCGACTGCCCCGGCCACGCCGACTATGTGAAGAACATGATCACCGGTGCCGCCCAGATGGACGGCGCGATCCTGGTGGTGTCGGCCGCTGACGGCCCGATGCCGCAGACCCGCGAGCACATCCTGCTGGCGCGCCAGGTCGGCGTTCCCGCGCTGGTCGTGTTCATGAACAAGGTCGATCTGGTCGACGACGCCGAGCTGCTCGAGCTGGTCGAGATGGAGATCCGCGAGCTTCTGTCGAAGTACGACTTCCCCGGCGACGACATCCCGATCACCAAGGGTTCGGCCAAGGTTGCGCTCGACAA